>JAFRXI010000057.1 GCA_017437755.1 Bacteroidales bacterium | reverse complement strand
GTTGTTGCAAACGATGTAGGTCTTGGAGTTCAACATTTTGAGCCGGAGTATTCTCATCGTATCCGGTTGCCTCGTAGAAAGTATCCCTTGCCAAGAGGTATCGGTGATATGTGTCTTCGTCAAGGTCTCCGTTCGCTTTTTCAATGGTCTTGTTGTCAATGATGTCGTGCCAGAGTTGTCCAAGCGTGTAAAACGGAGCAATACCCCCACGCTTGTAGCACTCCTTCAAGTTCATTGCCGTAATCTCTACGCCTGCGAACTGCATATCCTCAACAACCTTATTCAAAAGGACCCTCTGCCCCTCACAATAAAGTTTTATTGCGTTATCTCGCTTGCTATCACGGGCTTTCGCAAACTCCTCCGGGCGTTCCTTGCGTGGGAGACGTAGGTACGTACGTTCCCCATTTATGATGATGGAGAGTTCAACTGGAGCAAATCCATTTTTGTCTGCCTTTGACTTCCTGCAGTAGAACCGGGGTGAGAACGTTTGTCTCGTAGTCATAATTCGCTGATTTTTAATTGTTTATACTTTTCATGTGGGGCAACTGAAAAAAGTGGTCGCACTATCCAAAATCGGTCGCAAATACGGGTACGAATATACACATTTGGTCGCAGAAATCCAAACCCCCGGATACTGAAAACCCCCTTCCAGTATGCTTGGAAAGGGGTTTTGAGTAAAAATTGCGGTGAGTGAGGGATTCGAACCCCCGATACGGTCTCCCGTACACCTGTTTTCGAGGCAGGCTCCTTCAACCACTCGGACAACTCACCGGATTGGGCTGCAAACTTACAACAATATTTTTAATTTTCAAAGGTAGTCGTCAAAATACATCGTCACCTTGTCCATCAGGTGGACACGGTCCTTACCCCGGACATTGTGCTCGGCACAGGGGTATGGGAAATAGTCGAGCTGGATATTCTTGCCGATGCATTCACTGACAAAGCTCAGGCTGTGCTCCCATACGACGGTGTTGTCGATGGCCCCCTGGCATATCAGGAGCTTGCCTTCCAGCTGTCCTGCCTTGCCGATGAGGCTGGTTTGGGCAAACCCTTCGGGGTTGGTCTCCATGGTGTCCATGTACCTTTCTCCGTACATTATCTCATACCATTTCCAATCGATGACCGGTCCGCCGGCGACCCCGACCTTGAAGACATCGGGATGGGACGTCATCATGGTGATTGTCATGAAGCCGCCGTAACTCCATCCGTGGACGCCAATCCTTTCCCCGTCGACGAAGGGGAACTTCTTCAGCATGGCAATCCCTTCCATCTGGTCTTCGGTCTCCACTGCTCCGCATCTGCGGTTGATGGCCTTTTCAAAGCGCTCGCCACGGTTTTCGGTGCCGCGGTTGTCCTGTACATATACCAGATAGCCTTTCTGGGCCATGTACATCTCCCACATCCTGACACCGCCCAGCCAGCTGTTCCGGACCATCTGGGAATGCGGCCCCCCATATACGTAAACAATTACGGGATACTTCTTTGAGGGATCGAAACCCAGGGGCTTGAACAGGCGGTAATAGTTCCGGAATTCACCGTCGGCGCTCTGTACGGTGCCAAAATCCATCTCGCAGGAGCGGTACCCTTCAAGCGGGTCCCCGGCCCTGTACAGGGGCTTGCGGATTTTGCCGTCGGAACTCGACAGGTCGGTTCCTCCCGGGTCGCAGACGCTGCTCCAGGTGTCCAGGAACCATGTGCACGACGGGTTCATGCTTATCTCATGCCAACCCTCCGTGAAGGTCAGCCTTGAGGGGTTCCCGAACCGGACCGCCTGCAGGAGGGTTTTCCCTGAAGGCTTGCGCGAAGGTATCCTGAGGTCGATCCGGAACAGATGGTTTTCTACGGGGGACACTTCGGCCGAAGTATACCATACCGAACGGCCGTCGTCGGCGATATAACTTACATCGGCATCGACACCGGTGAGACGCCTTATGTTCCCGAGGGTGTCGGCAAGGTACAGGTTACGGTATCCGTCGCGGTTGTCGGTACGGTAGATGAACAGGTCGGTCCTGCCCTTGAGGAACCTGACAGGATCAAGGGGCTCGGTCCAGGCCGGGTCCTCTTCCGTGAGCAGCGTGCGGACAAATGAACCGTTCGATGCCGAGTACTGGTTGAGACGGCAGTGGTGCTGGCTGCGGTCCACCACCTGGATGAATACGTATCTGTCGTCAGGTGACCAGCTTACGTTGGTGAGGTACCGCTCCGGGGTGAAGTCGCTGACCTTGACGTAGACTGTCTTCCCTGAGGATTTGTCGTATATCCCGAGGGATATCCTCTCTGAATCCATGCCGTTCATGGGGTACCGGATTTCCTTCAGCGACCCGGTCCTGGTGGTGATGTCCAGAAGGGGGAACTTAGAAACGCGCGACTCGTCCTTTCGGTAAAACGCGATCCGGCTGCCTCCGGGCGATGGAAAGATGCCTCCGTTTATCCCGAACTCGTTCCTGCTGACGCTCTCGCCGAACCGGAGTGCACCGGAGGCCACAGCAATGGCCAGGGTGTCGCCGCCACGGGAAAGGAACAGGCTTCCGTCCCTTGAGAATGCTTCCGGAGCAGGCCTCGGAAGGGGAGAGGCGGGACTGCCGTCGACGCCCTCGGCTTTCCATTCCTTGTCCCAATACCGGTAAACACCGTCATTATCCCAGCTGTAATACCTCTTTACTGGATATATCTCCCGGTTCAGTATTACATCTTCCATAGTGAGGTCTTTCCCGGAAAGATTCTCATTCCGGACAGAAAGGATGCCCTCCTGGGCGCCCATGGAAAAAGTGGCCGTAATAAGACATGCGGCCAGGAATAGTTTCCTTGTCATGGCGGGAAATACTAGAGGAACAGGGAGTTGTCCGGTGCGGGCTGGTGATTGTCGTAGTTCTCCTCAACCGCAACCGAATCCACGATGCTGGCCTGATACCCCCTCCATGGAAGTGCACCAAGGTATTTCTTATAATGGACGGTAACCCTCATACCGGTCATTCCGGACAACTGCTCGGCCACTTCCTTGTCCTTGACGGAAAAAACGAATTCCTTGGACTGGACTGCCTGCGAAGACGTGCCGCTCTTTCCGTATCCGGTGAGGATGATCACACCCTCGTATGTCTTGAAAACGTATCCCTTGTGGGAGATCTGGTTCAGTTCCCCGGTTTTGTATCCGTCGCTGAATACATAGTAGAAACGTATGTAGATGAATGCGGCCAGGGCCAGTACGAGGATGAACGAGAGCCATCCGATGATTTTTTTACCAGTGGACATGTCTTTAGTATGTGTTGAACATACAAAGATAAGAAGCTGTTTTGAAAAATAAAACAGCTTCTTGCGATCATGGCTCCAGTTCGGCCACCCTGTCGGCCACCTGTTCCCATCCGGGAGCATTCCTGTAACTGTCCGCAGCGCCGGGGGGAACCAGCAGGGGATAGTTCCTGACCCGCATGGAGGCATAGTCGGCCCTGAAAGCATTGTTCCCTATCGTTGGAGGGTCGGTCCCGATGAAAATTATCCTTTGGGCATTCGTGCACATGTTGAATGCTCCGGAACCTATTGACCTCACCGATGCCGGAATGGTGAAACTTCCCGGTTCGCTTGCCCCGAAAAGTGCGTCGGAGCGTATTTCCTCGAGGTTGTCGCACATGTTGAAGTACCTCACCACGCTGATGCTGTTGGCGCAGTAGGCCATCATGGTCCTTATGGTTGAAGGCATGTCGTAAGTGTTGCCGGGCCAACTGATGGGGATTCTCCACAGTTCCGTGACCGCCTTGTTGTAGAGGATGCCTTCTGAATCGCAGAACCACTGGTTGTCCACATCCACGTATATCCTCTCCAGGGGCTTGCCGCTGAACGCCTCTCCGTTGATGGTCCTGACAGTCGGCGGAAGATGTATCTCCTTGAGCGTGGTATTGGCCGAGAAACAGCCGTACCTTACCCTCTCCACACCATAGGGGACGCTGAACGAAGTGATTCCGTAATTGTCCGGAAGCCGGTAGATATTCTTCATGTCCTTGGTGTATAGCACCCCGTCGATGTCCGTAAGGAACTGGTTCTGTTCCACCACCGAAATGCGTTCCAGGGAAGGACACCTGATGCATATCCAGTCACCTGGATCCCTTACGTTGGCCGGAAGGGTGATGCCCTTGAGGGCTGTCATACCGGCAAATGGACCGTTGGAGTATCCCGGAAGGGAAATGAGCGATGTGAAATACCTCAGTTCGTCGAAGTATTCCACGCTCCGGTTGTTCACGAAGGCATTTCCCAGGCTTGTAACCGCCTCGGCCTCAAGCAGGCTGAGCTCCCCGTCTCCGTCGGTATCCCAGTTGTCCAGGCAGACCTGCTTTGCGGCCGGGTCGGCGAATTCTATTATATCGCCGGATGCATCGATGTTGAGGTTGAACTGGATGGAGGTATTCTCCCGCATGTCTTTGCCCGATACGTCTATCTCAAGGTCGCCTCCCTTTGTGGCCGCACCGGTGGAGGTGCTGTACACCTCCCAGCGGAGGCTTACCGTTGCGTTGTCAGGAACTGTGCCGGGAATCAGGAAAAACGACGTGACTATGCCGGGACGCGTTACGTCCACCGGGAAAGGTCCTTCCTGGGTGAAACTCCTTGTGAGGTCCGACACCGAGGTCCATACCCTGTCGGTGCAGTCGTAAGAGCCTGATGCACAATAGTCCGAGATGGTTACGGAACGGATCCTTACTGCGGCGCCGTCCCTGGGCTTGCCGGTTACCGCAGCCTTTATCGAAAGGCGGCTGAGAATATGGCGGAAAACCAGTTTTACCGGGCCTCCTTCAGCTGTCAGGGAATAGGAGGCGGCCATCATGATGTCATCTGCGGCGTCGCCGGGACAGGTGAAGGAGCAAAGCGGCCATTCCGTCCGGTCCAGCGAGGCAACCCCGTAAGGCGAGTATCCGAGGAAATCTACCAGGCAGGACGTGGGCCAGTATTTTATTGGAGAATATGTCCAACCGTCATCGCCGAGGAACACTCCCTGGTCCTTCATCAATTCTGAAGACAAGGTCCCGTAATTTGCTGTGGCATAGATTCCCATGCTGGATAATTCATCTCCGGGAGAATCGGCTTTGACGCTTCCTGTGGAGAATCTTATGGCCACTCCCGGGTCATAGGGGTATTCCTGTCGGCATGATGCGGATAACAGGATGGCGGCCAATGCGACCGCCATCCGGATAACTTCTTTATGCATTGTTTTGAGGAAGGTCGATTTCTGTTTCAAGCGAACTTGAGAATTCCCAGACACTCACCTCCGGGGCGTCGAACTTGACGGAAGTCAGTCCCAGGACAAGGACGAGATCGGTCTTTGAACCGTTTGTAGCGTTGATTGTTGTGGATTTTGATATAGTATTCACAATCACCGATTTACCATCTTTCAAACTTGCGTCGTCAGTAATTACGGTATACGTTACGGATACGGCGATTTCCATGGAGCCGCGAGGAATCATCAGAACCAGGTCATCGCCGGAGAGGATGTCGCTGTTCTCCTTACCTACTTCCAGGCCCTGGGCCGCTTCGCCGAAGGAACGGGTGTAACTCCTGGAGGCGCTGCTGCGGACGTCGCTCCACGATCCGTCCTGCAGGTTGAGCACACCCGAGGAAGGGAAGTCCGATGAGAAGGTAACCGAGTTGAGATACACCTTGCTCCCCGATGCAAGGGCGTCTCCTACTGTTCCTCCAAGGTCCTGGAGCTCAGCTAGATAGCGGATTTTCATGCCCAGGGCCGAAAGCGAATGGTTGAATTTCAGGAGCACCTTTGACGCGCCCTGGTCCCTGCCGGCCAAGTTCAGCACCGGGGTCGCCCAGAGGATATCGGCCTGGCTGTCTTCCGACGACGGCATCTCATACTTGATGGATGGGGCTCCCGGGGTGATGTTGAGGCTGTTCTCGGATATGCCGTTGGTGCCGTTCATGTATGGGGCATAGGCAAAGAAAGACAGCTTGTCATCCTGTTCGTTGGGCCAGTACTTGACAGGCGAATAGGTGAATCCGGATGCATTGGAACCCTCGACTTTCTGGTTGAACATGAAGTTGGGAACGAGGTTGGAAGACCACGGGGCTCCGTCGGAATAATAGCCGTACACCCCGAATGAAGTGATGTTGGCTGTTGTGATCGCCGTTGTCCTGGTGGTCCCGACATAGGTTCCGAACCCTACCGCCTGGCGGGAATTGATGCACGGGCTTTCCCCCTTTATTGAGCAGGAGGACAGGAGGATGGCTGCGAAAGCCAGTAAACAGATTGTTCTTTTCATTTGTCTTTGATTGTTAAATGGTTAAACAAAAGGTAAAGTCAGAATATGTCAATTTCAACAGGATCAGACGTTTGCCATTCCGATACCTCTGCCTGGAATCCGGATTGGACCCCGTTTTCGGGCGCCACTTCAGGCAGGACGATGGGGGAGTCGCCGCCAATTTCAAGAACCAGTGTCCTTTCCGTTTTACGGAAGTCGAAACGGTACGGGGTTTCCTCCATCCTGAACTTGTTCCCGACCAGCAGCGTCGTGTCGACGACCGTTACCCCGTCCCGAAGCAGGAGGCGGAGCCTGGCCCTGTTGAGCGCCGGATCCCTGTCCGGAATCTGCCCGGGCGTGCATCCCGACGGCAGTCCAAGCGTCCTGATGGATGTGGTTGCGGTCCCGACTGTAGCATCGCTCCAGGAAGTCTTCAGGGTCCAGTTGTCCGAGAGGGTCTGGACCTGGGTGCCTGCCGAAGTCACGCCTTCCGCCATCATCACCCCCGCCGCCATTCCGCTGATATCCAGGCTGATGGAACGCAGGTTCCCGGCCCCCTTGAACCTTATCCTGGCCTCCAGCCTCAACACCAGGTCCCTGGCCGGGACGGTATATACCGGAAAGACGCTGTGGGATTCCTGCCACCGGGCTACCTCATGGGGTGTAACAACCACCGGCTCTTCCGTTACGCCGGCCGAGAGTACTGACGGATCGAGCGGTGTAAGGCGGGCTTCAGCCCTTGGCAGAAGGTTGGTATTCACCAGTTTAAGGCTTTTCCAGTCACTCTCGGCATATGAGAATGCAAGGGCCTTGTAGCGGCCTTCGGGCAGGTCCAGGAACACACCGTCGTTATTGGGACAGACCCTTCTGAGATACTCCCGTCCGTTTTCTGAATAAACCACCACCGTCATCCCTTCCGGGGTATTCATGCATGCCGACCAGTCGGCTTCAATCCTTACCCTTGCCGTAACGGTGTCGAAATCGGTAAGGTCCCTTCTCTGGCACGACAGCATGGCAAGGCAAGCCGCTGCCGTGATTGTCAATAATCTTCCCTTCATGGCCTTCTGGAACTGTTTCGTTTGAAAATTATCTTTTGTACTTCCAGCATGGCTCCGGTAGGGCCGAACCAAAGGCTTCTGCCTTGGGAAGTCTTTATCAGCAAGGTGTTTCCGTTGTATCCCGAGTATTTGGCATACCGTGACAGGACAAAGCCCGCCGAGGCCCCGAGGCCGATTCTCCACCCGCGCCCAACGTCAAAGGAATAACCTCCGCATGCCGAGAGGAAAATGCTGTCCCACTGGACGCCGCGGCCCCCTGTTTCCAGGTCTCCGTATCCAGCTCCTGCGGCTGCGCCGGTCCACCATCCGGACAGTACCGGCCTGGACTGCCGGTCCCCGTACCAGTATCGGAATCCGGCCTCCGGCCTGAAAATCTGCAGCGCCGCCGAATTGTCCCTTGCTACCCACCATGGGAAAACATGGTCGAGATAGATGCTCCAGCGGTCTCCGATTGGAATCTCGATGTTCACGTCGGGCGATATGAGAATGTCGTACAGGGCGTTTGTGCCGATGGCGATGACCGGTTCCCGCCTGTCCGGAACAGTTTTCTTCCTGCCGCTTACCGTATACCTGTATTCTCCCAGGTCGTATTCCAGCGTCCCCTGGTCGATGAACCTTATGTTTGACCGGTCTATGGTCCTTACGTTCGGCTGTCCGGTGATTACAGCCGCCCCATTCGGGCAGATTTGGCAGCATTTGCAGATTGTGGTGTCCGGCGGTCCGGGCGGTAGCGGCTCCAGGATGAAGGAAGCGGCAGCGAGGATGGTGATTAAGTCCGTCATAGTCCGATAATTTATCCGGCCGGATGGATTCCGACCGATGCAAAATTACCGGGAGGGGCAGCCCCGCTCCAACCGAGATAAAGAAAAAACCGCCGAATTTTAAGTTTGGCGGTGCTTATTTATGTTTTTTATCGGAGAAACACATGAAACCATCGGAGCGGCAAATAATTATTTTTTCTTCCTCCGGTCGCAATATTCGGCTGTCGCCGTGAAAAAGACGTCCCCGCTGGAGTTGAGGGCGGTTTCCACGGAATCCTGGACCACTCCGATGATGAAGCCCACGCCCACCGCCTGCATGGCCACGTCGGCAGGTATCCCAAAGAGGGAACAGGCCATGGGAACCAGCAGAAGTGACCCTCCTGCCACCCCTGAGGCGCCGCAGGCACCCAGCGTGGAGATTATGCTCAGAAGCAGGGCCGAGGCGAATCCCACGTGGATTCCCATGGTGTTGGCAACCGACAGGGAGAGGACGGTTATGGTCACCGCCGCTCCGTTCATGTTGATTATGGAACCGAGCGGGATGCTGACCGAGTAGAATTCCCTGTCCAGTCCGAGTTTCTGGCAAAGGGCCATGTTTATGGGGATGTTGGCAGCCGACGACCTGGTGAAGAACGCGTTCAGGCCGCTTTCCTTAAGGCATTCCCAGAGCAGCGGATATGGGTTCCTGCGGGTATGCAGGAAACTGATCAGCGGATTCACCACCAGGGAGACGAACAGCATGCAGCCCACAAGCAGGGAAAGCAGTTTCCCGTAGTCCGCGAATATGCCCAGGCCGCCCTCGGAGACGGATGAGAACACCAGGCCGAGGATACCGAAGGGGGCGAACTGGATGACCCAGGTGACTATCTTGGAAACCACTCCTGCAAAGTCCGACACCACCTTTATGGTGGTCTGGGATGCTGTCAGCTTGAGTGCGAAACCAACCAGGACCGACCAGAACAGGATGCCTATATAGTTGCCGGTGGAAACCGACGCCAGGGGATTGGTCACCATATTGATGAACAGGCCGGAAAACACGTCGGAAAGGCCCCCCGGGCTGTCTCCTGGGGGAAGGTCCTGGAGCCTCATCGTCACGGGGAAGATGAAACTGGCGGCCACGGCCGTAAGCGCGGCCGAGAAGGTGGTCATCAGATACAGCGAAATGACGGTCCTGAAACGCGGCCCCAGCCCGCCGCCGGCCTTTGAGATGGCCGACATCACGAGTACCGCAACCAGTACCGGAGCAATTGCCTTGAGTGCGCTGACAAAGACCTTTCCGAGTATCCCGATCCATTGCTGGCCGGGAACGGCCAGGCCAAGGACGGCACCGATGACAAGGCCGCACAGGATGCGCAGCACCAGGCTGGTACCGGTCCATTTCTTGATCAGTGCCGTGAATGTGATCATAGCCTGACGGTTATGCCTTCAGCGTTGAGGCTTTTCCTGAGGGCTTCGGGGCCTTTGAATTGTATTCCCTTGATACCCAGGGCCTCGGCGGCCAGGACGTTGGGAAGTTTGTCGTCTATGAAAATGCACTCCCTGACGTCGAGACCGAATCTCCGGATAAGCACGCGGTAGAGCTCCGGGTCGGGTTTTATCAGGAATTCCTCGGCGGATACCACCATGCCCTCGATCAGGCTGAAGATACGGTAGGTATACCGGATCTGGGAAAATGTCTCACTTGAGAAGTTTGTAAGTCCGAGGATGCGGTAACCATTGTCTTTCAGCTCTTTGAGGAGGTCGTACATGCCGGGGACCTCACCGTTCATCATATCTATCCAGTGGTCCCGGTAAGCCTCGATCGCCTCTTTCCATTCCGGATATCTGGCGGAGAGTTCCGCGACGGCCTGGTCGTACGGCTTGCCGGCATCAGTTTCATTATTCCATTCGGAGTTGCAGATGTTCTGTATGAACCATTCCGCCTTTTCTACGCTGCCAAAGTATTTGTCCAGCATGTAATGGGGGTTCCAGTCCACCAGTACGCCCCCGTAGTCGAATATCAAGGTCTTCATATGCGCAAAGGTAACTATTTTTTCCGGCTTTCAGGGATATTATATATATTTGCATGTTTATTAGAGAAAATATGACAGTTTATCACATACTTTTGGATTCCCTGACAAAAAAGGCCATTCCGGCGCTGTCGGGGAATATCATAGTGGTTGCTCCGGGCACTGAACTCGTATCGCGTTTCGAAGACATCCTCGAGTGCCAGCTGGTCCGGAAGGCCGACTCCTCGGCCCGGCTTGCAGCCCTTGCCGATGAGTTCAAGTCGCTGCATGACGATCCCGCATACCATCAGGTCGTGGATTCCTCAGTCGACCGCATCCATTCCCTGCTCTGCCAGGCGATGTCGCTGTCATTCCGCGACAGCAGCCTCACCTCATACCTCAAGGCCATGCTGGTGAGCCTTTCCGGCCAGGCGGTTGGCGCCATGACCGGCGCTGCGGGCGTTGTGGACGGGCGTGAGATAATCGTATGTGAGAGCAATAAGGGCATCCCGGTGGTGGACTGGGAACTAACCGGTGAAAAGATTTCCGGACTTTCCGGAAAAGGCCTCACCGTGGTGTCAGGCTCCTACGGACGGAAGGTTACCGGTGAGACCGTGGACCTTGGCGCCAGGGGCTCCGAACTGACCGCCAGCATAATCGGGGCGGTCCTTGGAGCCGATGCCGTACGGTTCATCGTAGGCGGCATGCCTTCTGCGGAGGCCGGCAGGATCACTTACGACGAGGCCGCACAGCTCTTTTCCGGTGGAGTCCCCGTGTATCCTCCATCGTTGATTCCGGCAAGGAAGGCTGGCGTCCCCGTGGAAATATGCGACCTGTCGCAAGACTGCGCCGTGGTGCTGGAGATAGGCAGGCCGCTCTCGGATACCCCTTCCGGAAAGATAACCGGAGTGGTGGTTTCCGGTCCCATGACCCTTTTCACCGTCTACGGTACCGGCCTGCTGGGCAGCGTGGGTATTTCCTCGGCCATTTTCGGCGCATTGGCGCACAGGGGCGTGAACATCCATTTCATTTCCCAGTCGCTGTCGGAGTACAGCATCAGCTTCGCCGTCCTCAGGGATGCGTCCAGGATGGCGTCCGAGGCCCTGGCGGAACTTGTCGGAGAAACCGCCCAGGCCAATTTCAACGACCTTTCCTTCGATATGCGCGATGTCCGGATAGTATCGGTCTTCGGCCAGGGGATGAGGCATGTCCCCGGCATATCGGCAAAGGTCTATTCGGTCCTGGGCTCGGCCGGGATCAACGTGGTGGCCTCTTCGCAGGGCGGGGAGGAGCTCAGTATCTCGGTGGTGGTTTCCGATCCTGACGCTGAACCTGCCCGCACCGCATTGCTGACCCTTAAATGATCCTGACATGAAGATATCGCAACGGGCAACGGCCATGCCGTCTTCCCCTATACGGAAACTGGCCGGATATGCCGAGAAAGCCAAGCGCAGGGGAATCCGGGTATATCACCTGAATATCGGCCAGCCGGACATAAAGACTCCGGAGTGCGCCCTTGAGGCTATCAAACATGTTGACCGTGAGGTGCTTGAATACAGCCCGTCCCAGGGCTTCTCCTCGCTCCGGGCCAAACTTGTATCGTATTACGCCAACTACGGAATCAACCTGAATCCGGACGAGATCATAATCACCTCGGGAGGCTCGGAGGCCGTCATGTTCGCCTATATGGCATGCCTCGACCCGGGCGACGAGATAATAGTGACCGATCCTTCCTACGCAAACTACATGGCCTTCGCCATAAGCTGCGGGGCGGTGGTGAAGAGCGTCCGTACTTCCATCGATGACGGCTTCCGCCTGCCATCCGTTGAGAAATTCGAGGAGCAGATAACCCCGAGGACCAAGGCCATCCTTATCTGCAACCCCAATAATCCCACCGGTTATCTTTATACGGCGTCGGAGATGCGCAGGATAAGGGACATCGTCAAGAAGCACGGACTCTACCTCTTTTCCGATGAGGTTTACCGTGAATTCATCTATACCGGCGAGCCTTATATCTCGGCTTTCCATCTGGAAGGCATCGAGGAGAATGTGATACTGATCGATTCTGTTTCAAAACGCTACAGCGAATGCGGTATCAGGGTAGGGGCGCTTATCACCCGCAACGCAGCCGTCCGTGAAGCTGTCATGAAATTCTGCCAGGCCAGGCTGAGCCCCCCTCTTGTGGGGCAGATAATCGCCGAGGCCTCCATTTCCACCCCGCAGGAGTACATGTCGGCGGTTCACGATGAATACCGTTCACGCCGCGATTTCCTGCTTGACGGCCTTAACCGTATCCCTGGTGTGAAAGCCCCTGTCCCGACGGGTGCTTTCTACGTCATGGCCGAGCTTCCCGTGGATGATACCGACGATTTCTGCCGCTGGTGCCTCACCGACTTCGAGTACAAGGGCGCCACCGTCATGATGGCCCCCGGCTCGGGTTTCTATACCGATCCTTCGGAAGGCCGCAGGCAGGTCAGGATGGCCTATGTCCTCAACCGCAAGGACCTCGGTTCTGCCCTGGAAGTCCTTTCCCGTGCACTTGAAGCATACAATAAACGTTAGTTCCCTTATCTTGATATGCAATTCCTTCAGAGAATATTCTCGACCAAAGTCCTCCCATCCTGGACAATCCTTTTCCTGGACATGATTATTGCCGTGTTCTCCGTGGTGGTGGCTTTCATCCTCCGCTCCGGGATCCCGGCCGCTTTTTCAAATCCGTCCCTGATCTGGTCTTCGGTTATACTGGTACTTGCAGTCGACCTGGTCTTTTTCAGGATTTTCAGGACATACAGGAACGTCATCCGCCTTTCGTCATTCGTGGACCTGATGAACATTTTCGCGGCGCAGGCATGTTCCTTCATCGTTTCCCTGGCTATCTGCCTGATCTTCCTGTATGTGGTGAAATATCCCATAATCCCGTCGTCAGTCCTGATTATCAGCTATGTGGTCTGCTTTGTGATGATGGTGACCTTCAGGATGGGCGTCAAGACGGTCTACGACGAGTTCTCGTCCCACAAGAAGACGGCCATGCCGGTGTTCGTATATGGCACAAGGGAGGGCGGTGTCAATGTGGCTAAATCCCTGAGGCTCAGTGGATTCGATCGTTTTAACCTAAAGGGTTTCATTACCGATGACCCCGACATGGTGGGAAAGACCACCATGGGCTGCCCGGTATATGCCAACACACCCGACGTGGTGGACATCCTGTCTGAAAAACGGATCAAGGGCATCATCATCCCGCCCAACAAGATACCCCTCATCCGCGAGAGCGATTTCGCCGACCGCATGCTCAAGGCCGGGATCCAGCTCTTCTCGGCACCGGCCCTGATCGAGGGCCTGGACGACGGCAAGAAGACCATGGAGCAGATCAAGCCGGTGAAGATCGAGGACCTGCTGATGAGGGAGCCCATCGAGATCGACATGAAGCGGATCGCTTCGCAGCTGGAAGGGAATAGGATACTCATCACCGGC
>JAFRXI010000056.1 GCA_017437755.1 Bacteroidales bacterium | reverse complement strand
TCTTGCGGTTTCCCTTGTAGTACATGTCAAGATAGAGACTGATGGTCCCGCCGTCGAGGACTTTCTCCCGGATCCGGACGGGTTCCTTAACTTTGATTTCCTTTTTCGTTTTTGCCATTTCCTAACCTTTGTTTTCGTATCGTTGCCGATGTTAATATATTGTGTATCAAGTAGTTAAATCACATGCGCAAATATAATACAAACGGGACAAAAACGAGACAGAACCAGCAAAAATGAATGAAAAAATCCGATATTGCAGCAATCATAGGAAACCCGGTAATACTCGCCTAACGTGCTGATGCTTCTGAGATTACATAGCACACTTGGCGTATCGTTTCCGATTGTTTTCCTCGCTACAAGAAATTTTTGTATGTTTGTATGATTATAACATAACATATGGTTATATGGAAGGTAAAACCCTGATTTTTTCGGCACCGTCCGGATCCGGCAAGACAACCATAGTAAGACATATCCTCGAGTTGTGGCCGGACATGGAGTTTTCAGTATCGGCGACCTCCCGTCCTCCCCGCGGACAGGAGCAGGACGGCGTTGACTACTACTTCCTGACTGAGGAGGAATTCCGCGCCCGGATCGACGCCGACCAATTCGTTGAATACGAGCAGGTTTACGCCGGTTCGTTCTACGGCACCCTCAAGAGCGAGGTGGAACGGATATGGTCAAAGGGACACGTCATCATATTCGACGTGGACGTAAAGGGCGGCGTCAACCTCAAGAAATATTTCGGCGACAACGCCCTGTCGGTCTTTATCCAGGCCCCTTCCATCGAAGAACTGCGCCACCGGCTGGAAGGCAGGGGCACCGACTCGCCCGAAGCCATAGAGAAAAGGGTCGCAAAGGCTGCCGAGGAAATGGAGTACGCTCCCCTCTTCGACCGCATCCTGGTCAACGACGACCTGCAGACTGCCTTTGCCGAGGCGGAACAGATGGTATCCGGATTCCTGGGAAAATGAGGGTGGCGGTCTATTCCGGGTCCTTCAACCCACTCCATAAGGGTCACCTTGCCATCCTGAGGCTGCTCTCCCTGAGATTCGACCTGGTCTATCTGGTGGTGAGCCCGCAGAACCCTTTCAAGGACCCTTCCTCAAACGACTCCGGCAAGGCAAGATACCTCGCCGCAGTCCAAGCGGTGGCAAGGCATCCGGAGCTCAAGGGGAAAGTGAAGGTCGAGGACATCGAACTTGGAATGGAACCGCCTCATTATACGATACGTACGCTCAGGGCCCTTGCACAGAGGGAGCCGGGGAACACCTTCACCCTGGTAGTCGGGGCCGACAATCTGGAAAGTTTTCCGCGGTGGAGGGAACATGACGCGATCCTTAAGGAATTCGGGATAGCGGTTTTCCCGAGGAAGGGGTATCACCGGGGCCGTCTGAAGGCACGCCTCCTCATGGAGGATCCGTCCTACCGGATTGAACTGCTCAAGGCTCCCCTGGTAACGATTTCCTCCACTGAAATCCGCAACGGCCTGTCCCAAGGCCAGGATATGACCAAATGGCTGATGTAGGCTTACCTTCTGAGCCTCAACGAATTAAGTACAACGCAAATACTCGAGCATGCCATGCATGCGGCCGCAATCCCCGGATTCAGCATGAATCCGGTGAAAGGATACAGCACTCCGGCCGCCACCGGCACTGCGAGTATATTGTAGAAAAACGCCCAGAAAAGGTTTTCCCGTATGATGCGGACGGTCTTCCGTGAAAGGCGGATCAAGCCGGGGACCTGTCCCAGGTCGGACCGGACCATCGTCACCATCGCCGAATCCATGGCTATCCCGCTTCCCTTCCCCATTGCTATGCTGAGGTCGGACAGTGCCAGCGCGGCGCTGTCGTTGATTCCGTCGCCCACCATAGCCACCTTGCGGCCTTTTGCCTGAAGCGACCTGACATATTCAGCCTTGTCTCCGGGCAACACGTCAGCCTCAACCTTGCCGATCCCGGCTGCGGAAGCGATCCTCCTGGCCGCCGCCATGTTGTCGCCGGTGAGCATGTGCACCTCTGCCCCCAGCGAACGGATATCCCTTACGGCCTTTGCCGAAGAGGACTTCAACGGGTCGTCAAGCGAGACTATGCCGGCCACGCCCGAATCGTTGAAAAGGATGATCGCGGTACCCTCACCGGAATACTCCACATTCTTACCCAGGACTTCCCTGGCAAATGACGGACTTCCGGCATACCAGGTTGTACCCTGGATTGTCCCCTTCACCCCTTTTCCTACAATATTCTCAAAATCAAATACTTCCAGTTCGTCGCAGGGGCTTGTGGCACTGACCAGCGCCTCGGAAAGGGGATGTGACGACCTTCTTTCCAGGGCATGAAGCGCAGCCCTTGCACCGGGGAAGCAGCGGTCCAGGTCCATGCCGGTCACAACCGGATGCCCCTCGGTGAGGGTTCCGGTCTTGTCCAGAACCACCACGTCGACAGCGGCAGCTCCCTGAAGGGCCGCGGCATCCTTTATCAGCACTCCCATGGAGGCTCCCTTCCCAATCCCCGCAATTATCGCCGTGGGAGTGGCAAGGCCGAGCGAGCAGGGGCAGGCTATCACCAGCACCGACACCATCGCAAGAAGGCCCGACGCCACCGATCCCTCTCCGCCGAATACCGCCCAAAGGATAAAGGTCAGCACTGACAACCCTATTATTACCGGAACGAATACTGCGGCGACCCTGTCCACCAGGTCCTGCACCGGGGCGCGGCTGCCCTGGGCGTCCCGGACAAGGGAGATGATACCGGAAAGAACCGTGTCAGAGCCTATGCCTGAGGCTTTTACATAAAACGACCCGTTGGAGTTCACGGTCCCCGCATAAACCCTTGAACCTTCAGTCTTGGATACGGGCACCGGTTCCCCGGTAAGCATGCTCTCGTCAACATAGGAACTGCCCTGGGTCACGGTACCGTCCACCGGGATGGAATCTCCGGGACGGACTATTACGATATCGCCCGGGCACACCTCCGAGACGGGGACGTCAACCTCGCTTACCACCGGCATTCCCTCCTGCACCGACACCTTCCTGACGGTTACTGTCGATGGCTGCAGCCCCCGGAGCCTGCGTATGGCGGAGGTGGTCCCCATCTTGGCCTTTTCCTCCAGGTAACGTCCCAGGAGCACAAAGGCCACTATCATCGTAGAAGACTCGAAGTATAGGTCGGCCGGAAGCCCCCTGGAGGTCCATACGCCCGGAAACAGCAGGTTGAAAGTGCTCAGGAGGAATGAGATGGTGACCGAAAGGGCCACGAGGGTATCCATGTTTGAACTTCCGTGACGGGCCTGCTTCCAGGCGTTCACAAAGAAATCCCTGCCGCACCAGGCCACTGAAACGGCCGAAAGTGCCAGCAGAACATATCCTTTCCCGGGGAAATCCCTGAAACCCATGGAGAGAAGCATCACCAGGGCGGTAAGGACAAGGGCCGCCAAAGCCCTTCTCCCCAGCTTCCTCATCCCATCCTCCCGCAACCGGTCGGCGTCGGAATCGGCGTCTTCCCCGCTGCCCTCCACATCAAGGTCGTATCCGGCATCCTGGACGGCCTTGCGGATACTTCCGGCGGAACATACGGAAGGATCGTAATCCACCTGAGCAATGCCGGAGGCAAGGCTCACGTTCGCCGACGACACTCCTTCATGCGAGCGGATAGCTCCCTGGACGCGCGCCACACAGGCTGCGCATCCCATCCCCTTTACGGGAAAGTTTCTCCTGACTGTTACCATGTTATCTGCGATATTTTTCTGCCTGTTCAGCAATAAGGGCTGCATCGTTGAAGTAATTGATCTTCATAGCCTCCCGCATTTCATAAAGGGTCTGCGCCGCCACCTTTTCGGCCTCGGCGCTGCCCTTTCTGAGGATATCATACACTCCGGGGATGTCCTGCTCCCACTGGTGACGGCGGGCCCTTATGGGCTCCAGGCGGTCATTCAGCACATTGAGCAGGAATTTCTTGCACTTCACGTCGCCGAGGCCTCCCCTGCGGTAATGGTCCTTCACCTCGTCGAGGCTGGCATAGTCAGGCCAGAACCGTTCAAAGTCGGAAGCCTCGCAGAAAGCGTCAAGATAGACAAAAACGGGATTTCCCTCCACTTTTCCAGGATCCTCCACCCTGAGGTGCCCCGGATCGGTGAACATGGACATTACCTTCTTCTTCACCTCGGAGGGGTCGTCGCTCAGATAGATGCAGTTCCCGAGCGACTTTGACATCTTGGCCTTCCCGTCGGTTCCCGGCAGGCGGCGACATGCGGTATTGGACGGCAGAAGTATCTCAGGCTCAACGAGTACCGGTCCGTATGTGGAATTGAAGGAACGGACAATCTCGCGGCACTGTTCCAGCATCGGCTCCTGGTCCTCGCCCACCGGTACGGTGGTGGCCTTGCAGAAACAGATGTCGGCGGCCTGGCTTATGGGATAGGTGAAGAACCCCACCGGTACGCCGCTGCCGAACGACAGTTCCTGCCCCTCTTCCCCAAAGCCGCGCATCTTGATCTCCGTCTTGACGGTGGGATTCCGCTGCAGACGGGCAACAGTCACGAGGTTTGAGAAATACTGGGTGATTTCATGGAGCTGAGGTACCATGGACTGTATGAAGATGGTGACCTTATCAGGATCAAGGCCCACCGAAAGGTAGTCAAGGGCCACTTCCAGCACGTTCTGGCGCACCTTTTCCGGATTCGCCGCATTGTCGGTAAGTGCCTGGACGTCGGCTATGAACACGAACATCCTGTCATAGCCGCCGGCATTCTGAAGCTCTACCCTGCCCCTCAGCGACCCCACATAATGTCCAAGATGCAGTTTCCCGGTCGGACGGTCGCCAGTAAGAATAACTTTTCCCATAATATTACATACCTTTTTTTAAAACCAACCTGCTTCTGTTTTCAGACTACGGCCTTCGGCCTATCCCTCGAATTTCAAGATGGGGCTCCGCCCCAAACCCCTGCGGCTCCTTGCTCCCGTATTTTGCTTGTGCAAAATACCCGCACCGCCGACCGGTCTGAGGACCGGTTGTTAAACCACCCACCGGGCCCCTCCCACTTACGCTGCGTGGGTGCAGACGGTCTTCATACAGAAGCAGGTTGGTTTTCAAACCTTCAAAGTTAGTAAAAAAAACGGAGTCCGGAAAACTCCGGACTCCGCAGATGCATTTTGATGGCCGCATTACTGCTCGTCAGGTGCTTCAGGGCCATTCTGGGGGCCCTGGGGGCCGCCCTGGAAAGGTCCCTGGGGACCGCCCTGCTGAGGCCCTGCCTGCTGGCTCTGCTGGTACATCTTCTCAAAAGCCTTATTGAGGGCCTCGGAATACCTGTCGATATCGGCGATGTTCTGCGCCTTGACAGCTTCCTTGAGAAGGTTGACGTTGCTCTCGACCTCGCCCTTGACGTCGGCGGGAACCTTGTCTCCGTTCTCGCGGAGGAACTTCTCGGCCTGGAAGCAGAGGGCGTCGGCGTTGTTGATCTTGTCGATGCGATCCTTCTCGGCCTTGTCGGCAGCCTCGTTGGCCTTGGCCTCGTCCCTCATCCTTTGGATCTCGGCCTCTGAAAGGCCGGACGATGCCTCGATGCGGATGTTCTGCTCCTTGCCGGTGGCCTTGTCCTTTGCGGAAACGTTCAGGATGCCGTTGGCG
>JAFRXI010000055.1 GCA_017437755.1 Bacteroidales bacterium | reverse complement strand
TGTCCATTGAGGATTTGGCGACGAAGATGGGGACCACGACGCGCACGGTGTACCGCTACATCGACACGATGCGCGACGCTGGTCTGGTGGTGAACAAGCTCTATGGCAATGTGTACCAGATGGGGAAGATGTCCACGGGATTTCCGAACCTTGCCAAGTTCATCTATTTCACCGAGGAGGAGGCCTATATTCTCAATAATATGATTGAGAACCTGTCAGTCACCAATACGCTCAAGAAGGACCTCAAGCGGAAACTCTACAGCGTCTATGACTGCACCAGCATTGCCAATTACACGGAGCGATGCAACAATGCCCCCAATATTGAGGCGCTGGTCTCTGCTAAGGATTTGAAGCGCCAGGTAGTACTCCGGAATTATACTTCCGGCCACAGCAATGTCACCCGTGACCGCATCGTAGAGCCTTTCGACTTCACTTCTGAAATGATAGATGTCTGGGCCTGGGATGTTGAGGCAGGACAGAACCGCGTATTCAAGGTAGCCCGCATCGACGAAGTTGAGATTCTTCCTGATCCGTGGCAGCATGAATCAGACCACAGCCGTCTACAGGTCGATGTGTTCCGGATGTCCGGCGAGTATGCCATCCCCGTCAAACTCCAGCTCAACAGTCGCGCTAAGGCGCTTCTTGTGGAGGAGTATCCAATGGCCGATAAAGACCTCAAGAAAGACGGAAAAGACTGGATCCTCGATACAACCGTCACCTGCCTCGAAGGCGTTGGCCGATTCGTTATCGGGCTTGCTGCCGATATTAAAATCATTGAGGGAGAACAGTTGAGAAAATACATTCAAGAATATGATATAGAGCATATTCAAACAATATAGCTTGTGAATCTTAGGAGAGAATGTTAGATCATAGAACGATATGAAAAAAGCCCTCATAGCAATCATCTCAGTCCTTCTAGTCGTAGGCGCTGCCGCCATTATGACCTGCCCTGATAAGCAGGCTCATAAAGATGCCATCATGTCCGTTGTGAACGAGAAGATAAATGATGAACTTCAGACAGATGACGAAGAGTATCAAGGCCTATCGGCGTTATTTGGCTCCCTTGGCAGCGGTATCGCAGGCAGTGTCGTGGACAACAGACTCGTTGTTAAGAATCACTTTCTCTGGTCCACGGGAGAATTCCGGAACTTTGACGGAGAATACCAGCAGGTATCCGTGGGTGTGTTCGGACATATTTTCACCTTTAACAAACAAGACCTTGACAAAGCGCTGGATAATGCGCTATGATTGATACTGAAAACAGCTCATACTGGATTATTGACATCCTGCCGAAGCAAGTCCCGGCCGGATCCCCCGGCCAGTACTTCAAGGCGGAGCGGTATTTCCTGTCCCGGCTTGATGAGATCAGCAGGAAGTTCGCCCTGATCCTCATCAGGCTGAACTGCTATTATGACCTGCAGGTGAGCACTGACGGGGAGACCTGGATCCTGAACGAATCCCCTGAGGACCTTGCACACCTTTTCGAAGAGAGCATTGCTTCCCACTCCCCTCTTTCCATCCTTGTTGGTTCTGATGAGGCGCTTCTCACCTTCAGCGGCGACGACCATTACATGACCCTTTACAATCCGGACGAAGAGCTGCTGGAGCTGGTTCGTCAGTGCGCCGGGGCCGAGGGGCTTTTTGTCTGGGGCCCTAAACAGATTGAGCCATGACCTTACTTCTCGAATCCCTCATCTCATGCGCCCTCTTCTCCCTGTTCGTCTTCCTGATGTCCAGGGACCCGGTGAAGACGGTCTTCAACTATCCCCCGGCCATTATCGAGCGCTGCCGCCAGCTGGGGCTTGTCGATGACAGCAACCGTCCCGGCGGGCCGGTGTTCTATGCGAAGAAGATCACCGCCCTCATCGTTTTCGGCGTGCTGCTGG
>JAFRXI010000054.1 GCA_017437755.1 Bacteroidales bacterium | reverse complement strand
TATCAAGAAGTTGTTAAAAGTTACAGCCTATGCTCACGCTGGCTACGTTTCTGAAGCGGCCGTCCATGTATTCAGGCGCCGAAAGCATCGAGAGGAAGCTGTCCGAGACCTTGATGTAAGGAGCCAGTTTCTCAAAGCGCAGCAGGGTCCAGCAAACGCTCAGGGAGGCCCCGGCCTTCATGGCCGTGTCATATTCAAACTGGCGGTTCAGCCAGAGGTCGAAGGACTTGACCTTGGAGGAACCTCCGGTATAGGAACCGTCGTCGGCAGCAGTTCCTCCGCCGAGAGCGAATGTCGCCTGGGCCACGATTCCGAGGTTGCTTGACCGGATGGCAAAATTGCGCTCGGCATTCAGTAAAGCCGCCACATTCAGTACATTATGGTTCCGGTAATCGGGATAGATGGTGGTGGTCTGATTCCTCATGAAGGCATCGGCCGACGCTCCGAATATCCATTTTGGCCGGAAACCGCCAACTCCCATCTCCAAGGTGTACCCGAGGCGAGCGTCCACATCCATACGGCTGAGGGTTTCCTTCTGGCCCTGATACTCTATGACCGTAGCCTGTCCCATTTCCGCCTTATAGGTATAGGAGTTTGTGAAATTGGAGAGCATGTGCATACCGGCGCCCAATTCCAGCCTATGCAGATTATTCCCGGAAGGAATTGACAGATAGCTCTTTAAAAGGGCCTCCGGGCCGCGGAATTCGCAGAAAACCACGGAGGTGGAGGTACGGTTGCCGAACGATCCCCGGCGCCACATGCCGGTAATCTCGCCGGCAAACTTAACCCCGCTCCCGGCAGCGACCTGGACGGAGAGTCCGTACCGGTCGTCCGGAAGGGGACGGATGTTGGACAATGAAACATAGCCCATGTCACCGACAAACTCTTCCCTGCTGCCAAAGAACCCTCCCTGGTCAACAAGAACGAAATACTGACGGTCAATGGTTCCGAAGGTTCCGGAACTGAGCTGTTCAATGGAATGGCGATAAATCAGGTTTGTCCCTATCGAGAACTTATCGGAGCATTTGACCATCACCCCCGGCGCAACCCCAAGATCCATAAGGGTATTGAGGAACCGGGGATCCTTGAACTTGGTCTGGTCGGCCGAGGTGTAATCCAGCTTTATACCGGCACTTACCCTGGGACTGAACGAGTAGGATATACCGCCCTCCAGCGAGTAGGTCTCCCTCTTCTTTGTCCCGACAGTGGAAAGGTCCTCCTCCAGGAAATTTATTGCGCTGGTGCGGGGATTTATGAGTATGGGGCCGCCCATCTTCAATCCCCTGAAATATGAATACGAGAGCTTCCCGGAGAAGACGATCCTGTCCGAAATCCTTCTGAATGACTCTGTTCCGGCTCCGGCGCTCCAGCTGTCAGGGGATTCCTCCAAAGATATCAGGGCACCGTTCTCCTTGGAAAAAAACACCCTGGCGTCCGAAAAACCACCTTCCGGCAGGGTGGCCAGAAAAGCCGCGTTTCCCATTCCCTGCAGCGGATTCTCCCCTGAGGCATAGCGGAAATCCCGCACCTGGCCCTGTCCCGCGGCACCGGCCGCGAGACAGAGCATCACAGTGCAGATTAAAGGATACCGGAAACGCATGGTTTACAGGATATTACTTCTTGATAGACGCCACTTTACGGACATGGAAATCAGTGTCCGAATTATTGGTGTCGCTATATACGATCTTGGCACCGGCGGCGATAGAAGCCTCTGCGTCGATTCCGGAAGGATCGGTATCTTCCTCATACACGGCTCCGGAATAATTGTAAACCAGTTTGCCTTCATTCTCGGGAATGGCTTCGGTGGCCGCCTTGTCAACGTTGCGGTAGATGGAATAGCCCTTCTTGTTGACGGGGAAAGCCTCATAGCCGACATTCACGCTCTGGGGGAAGCGGAGGAAAAACTTGGTTTCATCGGCAGCCGACCAGATATCCACGGCATCGAGGATCCATTCGTTAGGAACCTTGAAATAATTTCCGGAAAGGTTGGTGGTACGTTTGTCAAAATTCTTAGCATCCTTGACTGCTTCCTTGATATTATTTTCATCCATAAAGATGAAAGGAGCGGCGGTCTGCATGGGGAACGACCATGCTGTACCCAGGCCAAAGCGGTATGTCTTCATATAATGACTCTGCGGGATATTGGAAGATGGTGCCGGATAGTGAGATGCCATATTGAAACCGGACTCCAGGTCATACAAGCAGTAATCGGCATTACTCAGGTCCACAGAATTGGTATAAGTTTTAGTATGGTCGACGGCTCCCTGGATAGAGATCAGTATCTGGGAATAGGGAGCGATCTTTACCTGGGTCCCGTCCTGGAACCACCAGATACCGAATGAAGCAGGGGTCCATCCGGCAGTGTCATACTCGATTACTCCGTCGGTGATGGCATAATTGTTAGAGGATATGGCATTGCTTATCTGTGCCATGGCAAGGCACATCTTACTTGCGTCCACCTCCGTGTCGGAGTTGTTATAGACAATCAAGTACTTGTCATTGGTGAAGGACCCGGTTCCGGCATTGTCCACGCAGCCGCCATTATAGACTTCCTTGATTATGAGCTTGCTGGTCTTGGAATAAACCATGGGGACCGACACGGTACCTTCAAAGGGGTCATTCACGGTGATACTGGCGTTGCCGTTGTAGTTGAAAAAGACATCGTCAACTACCTTCCTGTAAGAAACGCTGACGGTATAAACGCCCACGGGTACCTTGAAGGTCACAGAACCGTCGGGGCCTGTCAGCTGCTCAAAGGAAGCGTCATTGGAAGCCAGTATAACGGAAATACCTTCCTCGGCGATGGGATCGCCCTTCTCGTCGGTAAGCTGCACCGGGACCTCAAAGACCTTTGGTCCCTTGTCTTTGTTGCAGGATACGGCCACTATGGCCAGAACCGCTGCGATAATCGCACAAATCTTTTTCATAATACACTAATTACTAAAACTTTAATCTCAATGTAAGCCCATAGTAGAACTTGGGGACATAACTCGACGCCGACAAGAAGGTCCTCGACTTGGAAGACCATATCTGGGACCTGTTCACAAAGAAGTTGTTGGCGTAGAACGATATGGAAGCCAGGTCACCTATCTCTTTCGTGATGCTGAAATTGGCGCTGAAGAAGGGGGAAAAATAATCTTTGTTGAAAATATACAGGTAATTGGTCTTGTAAGTAAGTTGCCAGAGATCGTTGTAGAGGTCCATGTTCCCCGACTCCCGGGCCTCCTTGAGGGCAGAGAGATAATCGCGCTGTACAGGGTCGTCGTAACTGCTGTAGTAGAGGGGATACCTGACAGCATAATTATCTCCGGCATAGATGGATTCACCGGTAGTGGAGAGGATGTCGGAAATACTGGACACAACCTTCGCCAGCTCCTCCCCATCAGAAGTTTCACTCAAGGTACGGGAATACCGCAGAAGGCATGCCTCAAGCTTTGCCGAAAGGATCATCCTAACCTTGGGGATATGGGTGGTAACGGTGAGGTTCATCCTCAGCGTCCTGGACTCGGAACCGTTGGATACGGCGTTGTTGCCATAATAATAACCTATATAAGGATAAGGCATATTATCGGCGGCGGAACGCTGGGTATAAGGGCAGTACTCAACCATGTTAGCCCCGATGGACTTGTAAGAGTACCAGGTACCGTCCAGACGGATATCCGTATTGATCGGTTTGATCCTGGCAAAGTCTATCACCCATTCAATGCCGTACCGGTCAATCGGATTCGTCTCATTGTCAGGGAAATAGCTTGGAGCAAGCTCCTTGTAAGTGATATAGTCGAGCTGCTGCTGGCCAAGTGATCCCGTCTTGTCCGAGACTGTCACCACTCCGCTGGAACGGTCGATGGAGAAGACCCTGTCATCAGCCGGGATTGTCACTGAAGACAGGTATGCGTCAGGGGTATAGCTATAGGACGTCCTGTCGTAATGGGTGGAAATCCTGTAAGAGTTGAGCGTCCTGGTCCAGAAACCGGTAAGGGATATCTTGTTGCCGAAGATGTCGGTTTCAACCCCGGCTTCCAGCATCCGGTTCCGCTGCCACTTGAGGTCCGGATTGTAGACAATGCTCCTGGGCTCTATGAAATACGCCTGGAACGACTCGTTGGAGGAATTGGTGGTTGACGTGAAAACCCTCACGTCCCTGTACGTGGGCATGGGGAAGAGGATCGAGAACGAGGGAAGTTTCACCGCCTCGCCCCAACTGGCGCGTAGGGAAAGTTCCTTGACCTTGCGGCGTTCCCTTCCCTGACGCTGAAGTATCGTATACTTGGCGTTGAAACGTGGCGACAGGCTGGAAGTGGTGCCGTAGGCTGAACCCCTTACGATGGTGTTGTCGTTGCGGAGGCCGGCGATGAGGTTGATCCTGCCCATGCCCACCGGAATCATCACGTTGTCTTCCAGATATACGGCCGCGTTGTGCATGGTGGGGACGTCGCAGTAACGGTACTCCCTGAAAGTGGGCGCGGTGGCCATCTCGTCGGAGAACTGTCCTATACCGAAATTCCGGTCGGTGGTCCAGTCGGCTCCTACCTTCAGCTTGTTGTTCACCGCCTTTATGAAACGCGACAGGTTGGCCTTGAAAGACAGTTTGGTGGTCATGGGACGGTCGTCGTTGCACATGATGTTGTACCAGTAACCGGCCGGAATATACATCACGTCGGGAACATCCTCCGAATATGGCATGGCCATGTAGTATCCGGTCTCCCTGCCATGCAGCACCGTCTTGTTTATGGACGACGAATTATGAGTCCTTTCCCTGCTGTTCTTGTCGGAATATGAGATGGACCCGCTCAAATCAACGCTGGTGATCCACGGCTTGCTGAGCAGCCAGTTCAGCGAGAAATTGGCCCTCAGGGCGTTGTCGCGGGCCTTTGCCCAGGTTCCCTGGACTGCGTCCGGGTCGGCCTTTGTATCCATTCCGCCGAGGTTTCCGGTAACGCCCAGGTTGAACCTCAGCGGGACCGATGCAAACACGCCGGTGTTGAAGAAATTCATGTAAGAGAGCGACATCTGCTCGCGCCGGTAGGCCGTATACGGCGACATCTGCTTGGAGATGGACTGGGTGTATTCGGCGCTGGCGTTGATGACGCCCTTGGGCACGCCGTTTTTGCCCACTCCAAGTCCGAAGCCCTTGGAAGCCGAAGCCTGCTTTGTGTTGGGACTGGTGGAAAGGGTGAGCATCCAGGGGGTCCTGCCCTTTTTCAGGTTGACTTTCACTACGCCGGACGACATGTCGCCGTACTCCACCGAGGGCACACCTGTGATTACCTCCACCGACTCCACGTTGGTGGATGCTATATTGTTGGTGGCAACGCCCTTGAGGGTATTGGAAGTGGAGGCCTCGGCAAAGGATGCGTTGTTGGACAGCCTCACCCCGTCAACTTCCACCACCGTGCCGAACGAAGCGTTCCCGCTCTCGCCGGAGCCGGCGCGGATATTGAACTGCTTCTCGGAAGTAAGTGAGGGATCGACGGTTGCACCGCCGGGAAGAAGGCCGGAAATATCCGCCACGTTCATTATCTGCACGTGGTCGAGGGCCGTCCGGTCTATGGTGCGGGAAGTGGTAGCGGAGTTGCTGTCGTCCTTGGCGGTGACCACTGCACTCTCCAGTGTAAGGTTGTCAGGGTCAAGGGCCACCTGCAGGTTGGGGATGTCTTTCTGAATCGAAATCTCCCTGGACCAGTCCACGTATCCCAGGCAGGAAATGGTGACCCTGGTCTTGGAAGCCGGAACATTCTTTATGCTGAACACTCCATCGATGTCCGCGATAGCCCACTGGCCGGTACCCTCGACCACCACCGTGGCAAAGTCCACCGGCTTGCCGGTCGACTTGTCAGTTACCTTCCCGGACAGTGTGAACTTCTGGGCAAACGCCCCTGTCTGGAACACCACAAAAAGGAACAACGATATGAGAATAAGTCTTTTCACTACCAATTGTCTTTATGGGCAAATCACCACGTTTGCAAAAATAGGCAACAATTTTCTAATGGAAAATACCAAGTATTGATTATTTTTGTAAAAATAACATAACCAACCGTGAAAAAGTCAGCTTGCAATTGGCCCAAAAACGTGCTCCAGTGGGGTACGCTGGCCTTAATCGTATTTTTCCTGACCGGTCTCGCCGGCAAGATTTTCCCTTCCGCCGCTAATGCCGACCCTGAGAAACTCTGCCCCTTCGGAGGTCTCCAGGCCCTTGCGACCTACTTCCAGAGAGGGTCGCTCCCCTGCTCGATGAGTTCCCTCCAGATAATGATGGGGATCGCCCTGGCCGCCGCCGTGGTCTTTTTCAGCAAGCTCTTCTGCGGCTACCTCTGCCCCGTTGGAACGGTGGAAGACCTGCTCATCAGGGCCCGCAAGACAATGAAGGTCAAGACCATAAAAGTCGGCAAGGTCCTTGACAAGATACTCAGGGCAGTCAAATACGTCCTCCTTTTCTGGATAGTGTACATGACGGTCACAAAGAGCGAGCTCTTCTGCAAGAACCTGGACCCGTACTATGCCGCGGCAACCGGTTTCAAGGGCGAGATAACCCTCTGGATGTCAATCATTACCGTGAGCATCGTGATCCTCTGCGGCCTCTTCATCGACAGGTTCTGGTGCAAGTACGTCTGCCCGCTTGGAGCCGCTTCCAACGCCTTCAAGTTCTGGCTGCCGCTGCTCGGCCTCGCACTCCTCTGGTGGGTCATCAGCCTGCTCGGCGTAAATTTCAGCTGGGTGTGGATCCTCGGTACTTTCTGCGTGGCGGGTTATGCCTTTGAAATCATTTCGGGCAAGCCCAGGCTCCAGGCCCTCAGGATAGTGAAGGACGATGACAAATGCACCGGCTGCGGGCTCTGCACCAAGGCCTGCCCCTACGGCATAGACATAGCCTCCGCCAAGGGCGCCGTGGACCACGTGGACTGCACCCTCTGCGGCGAATGCGTCGCAAACTGCAATCTCAAGGCAATCCGTGTGGGTTCCTGCAAGTCCAAGGCCGCTTCCAAGTGCTCCTGGACCAGGTTCCTCCCTGCCATCCTCACCGTAATCCTCCTTGCGGCAGCATGGGTAGCGGGCAGCAAGTTTGAACTTCCTACCATCAGCGAAACCTGGGGCATAGAGGAAGGAATGAAGCTGGAAACGCTTAAGATAGAGAACCTTAAGTCCGTCAAATGCTACGGCAGTTCCATGGCTTTCAAGGCCAGGATGGAGAAGGTGGCCGGTGTCCACGGGGTCAAGACCTACGTTGGAAGCCACTCCGTGGTCCTCTCCTACGATCCTTCCGTTACCAACGAGGAGAAGATTCGCCAGGAGGTATTCGTCCCGTCGCATTTCCGCATCAATTCTCCCGACCCGGAGACGGTCCCCGAACTCAAATGGGTGACCATCCGCACCGAGGGCATGTATGACAAGATGGACCTCAACTACCTTGGACTCCAGATCAGGAATACCGGGAAGGACATCTACGGGCTCGTGTCGGAGTACAACTGCCCCATCATCATCCGTGCGTACATGTCCCCGGATGAGAACGTGGACGAAGCCTGGTTCAAGGAAATCGTAAGCAGGAAGGTCCTGGAGATGCCTCTCCACGGAGGCGGTACCAGGGAAATCCCCGTGGACTTCGAGTTCGTGAGGATGGACAAGGAAGAGGGCACGATTCCCATCAGGGAATACCTGCAGATGATGTTCGACGGCTTCAAGGCCGAGGTCAACGGCAAGTATACCGACGCCGAAGGCAATACAGTGATAGAGAAGCGCCGGGACCACTATGCCGGCAAGCCCCAGTTCATCTACGAGATCGCTGACCAGAACTACGAGAAGCCCATCGTCCGCAGGGGCCTTCCTTTCCTGAGCAACCACCTCTCCACACACGAAGGCTTCATAGGCCTGTACCTGGGCCTCAACGATGCCCTTGTGCCCTCAATCCAGATACGCTTTGCGGAGCCCCTCACCGCCGATGAGATATGGTCGCTGATCACCATGGACAAGTGGACCATAACCTATGCCGAGGACGATGTCCGCGAGGAGGATCCCCGCCTGAGCTTCAGCGCTCCCGGAACGGTATATCCATATGTAGAAGAAGAATAATGAATTACCTGCCCTCGGTCATCAGACTACGGACCTTCGGTCCTATCCCTCCCAAAACCTTAGGTTTCGGGCCCCTCCCTCTAACGCAGCGAGGGTGCTGACGGTCTTCTGACCGAGGCAGGTAATTCACTAATATTCAATCAAATGATTAAACGGATTATTTGCGCCGCAGCGGCGGTATTCCTGTGCCACAGCCTCATGGCCGACGAGGGCATGTGGATGATCAATTCCATAAACAGGGCCCTCGAACTGAAGATGCAGGAAAGGGGGCTCCTGTTGACCGCAAACCAGATTTATGACGCCGACGCCCCCGGCACCGCCCTCGCCGACGCAGTGGTGTCGCTGGACTTTGGCTGCACCGGAAGCATCATCTCCGACAGGGGCCTGGTGATAACCAACCACCACTGCGCCTACAGCGACGTCCACGCCATGAGCACCCCGGAGCACAACTACCTTGAAGACGGGTTCTGGGCCTTTACCGACGCCGACGAAGTCCCGATAAAGGGCAAGAAGATCCAGTTCCTGAAACGGGTCGTGGACGTCACGGACGAAGCCCTCGCCACCATGAAGGAAAAAGGTATCGTCAACCGGGCTATGGGGCTCCGGAAGCTGAGTTTCCTCATGGAGAAGAAATACTCCGAGGAAACCGGCCTTCAGGCTTCCCTGTCGTCGATGTGGGGCGGATCAAAGTATTACATGGCCCTGTACGAGGAGTATTCCGACATCCGCCTGGTGGCCGCGCCGCCAGTAAGCATCGCCGCCTTCGGCGGTGACGTTGACAACTGGGAATGGCCCCAGCACAAGTGCGATTTTGCCATGTACCGGATCTACACCGCACCCGACGGCAAGCCCGCAACTTACTCCCCCGAAAACGTTCCCCTCAAGCCGTCCCGCAAGCTGAATATCTCAAGGTCAGGCATTTCCGAGGGCGATTTCACAATGGTGATCGGCTTCCCGGGAAGGACCGCCCGATACAGTTCCGCCGCCAAAACCAGGTTCCAGGTTGAAGAAGCCCTTCCAATCACCAACGAAATCCGAGGCCGCCAGATTGAGATCATTTCCAAATGGATGAATGCCGACCCCGGGGTAAGGCTGAAGTATTCCAACCGGTTCTTCTCCCTGAGCAACGTACAGGAACTCCAGTCCGGCGAGGTACAATGCTGCAACCGGTTCAAGGTGGTGGATGCAAAGCTGGAACAGGAAAAGGGGCTCCGCCGTTGGATCGCCTCGGAAAAGTCCAGGAAAGATACCCTGGGCACCCTGCTTGACGACCTGGAAACCACCTACAAGGCCATAGTCCCCGCCGAGAGGAGCCTCACCTATTACCGTGAAACCATCGTCCGGGGAATCCGTCCCCGCCTCCTGGCGGTAAGGGTCGCCAACCTCGGCAGCAGCCGCGACAAGGAACGGAACCGCCCCGAAGCCATCCTCAAAGAGAAGAAATCCATCGCCGAAATAGTTGAAGAATCGGACCCGAGGGTGGAAAAGGAACTCTGGAGATACGGCGCCGAGGTATTCCTGGAGAACGTCGACCCCGCCTTCTGGGGCCCGATGCAGAAAGCCGTAAAGGAGAAATACGGCACCGACTATGATGCCCTCTGCGACAACCTCTGGAACGGCAGCTGGCTCTGTGACAATGACTTCATGGGCAAGTTCCTCTCAACGGCCGACCTTCCCACCGCCCGGATGAAGGAAGACACCCTCTTCCTTTTCCTTACCGAGAACAAGATGCAGACATTCAACGAAGCAGTGTCCAAGGCCGACAAGGGCAAGAACGTCTCCGCCCTGGGAAGGGACTATGTAAGGGCCCTGTATGCCATGAGGAAGGACCTTGGGGAGCCACAGTACCCCGATGCGAACAGCACCATGAGGATAACTTACGGAACCATCGGTGGTTACGAGCCCCGTGACGGCATACTCTGCGCGTGGCGGAGCTTGCCGCGGGGCCTCTTGGAAAAGCACGATCCCAAGAACTACGACTTCTGCCTCAAGGATTCCTGGAAAGCCCTGCTGGAAAAGGAGAAGCCATCCATGGCCGTGGATTTCATCTCCGACAACGACATCACCGGAGGGAACTCCGGCAGCCCGGTCCTCAACGCCAGGGGCGAACTCATAGGCCTGGCCTTCGACGGCAACAAGGAATCGCTTGCCAGCGACGTATATTACACTCCCGGATATAACAAGTGCGTCTGCGTAGACATCCGCTTCGTCCTCTGGACCCTCGGGAAGTACGCCGGCATGGACAGGATAATAAAAGAGGTCGGAGTAAAGTAGGGTATGGGTGTTTTCAGATTCTTCCGGGTCAGCGACCCTTCTGCGGCAAAACTTCCCCCTGAAAAGCAGGACAGGTCCTACAAGCGCTGGAGGATGCAGAGCTTCCTGGCCATCACCTTTGGATACGCGCTGTATTATGTATGCCGCCTGTCGATAGGCGTGATGAAGCAGCCGCTGATAGACGCGGGGCTTCTAAGCGCCACCCAGCTGGGTATAATCGGCGCCTGCCTGTACTGGTCCTATGCCGTCGGAAAGCTGGTTAACGGCTTCCTGGCCGACGGGGCCAACATCAAGCGCTTCATGGCCACCGGCCTGATCATCTCTGTGGCGATGAATCTCTGCATGGGAATCCTGGGCGTAAGCGCGGTTGACGGGAACATAGGCAATTACATCCTGTTCCCGGCCTTTGCGGTCTGCTGGGCAATAAACGGCTGGGGCCAGTCCATGGGTGCCCCTCCCTCGATAGTGGGACTCTCCAGATGGTTTCCGCTGAGGATAAGGGGAACCTTCTACGGCTTTTTCAGCGCCTCGCACAACATAGGCGAGGCCCTGTCGTTCCTGTTTGTGGGAATGCTGGTGGCTCAGGCCGGCTGGAAATGGGGATTCTTTGGCGCCGCCCTGGCCGGAGCGCTGGGAATACTGCTGATCCTGTTCTTCCTCCACGATACTCCGGAAAGCAAGGGCCTTCCTCCCATCGAGGTCCTTTCCGGCGAATCGGAGAAGAAAGAAACGCTTGATTCAGAGGAGAAACGCGCCCAGACCGCCAAAATGCAGAAGGCCGTCATCAGGAATTTCGGAATCTGGGTACTGGCCATTGCCAGCGCCTTCATGTACATGAGCCGCTACGCCATAAACGAGTGGGGAACCATCTTCCTCCAGGAAGCCAAGGGATACGACCTGGCCGGAGCGGCGGCGATAATCGCCATCAACCCCATTTTCGGGGTGATCGGGACGGTGGTTTCCGGCTGGCTCACCGACACCGCTTTCAAGGGCGACCGCAAGTACACCGCTTTCGTGGCCGGGATACTCGAGGCCGTGGCCCTTGCCATGTTCCTCTTTGGCGGATCGGCCAAGTGGCTGAATATCACTGCGATGGTGCTCTTTGGAATAGCCATCGGAGTGCTTATCAGCTTCCTTCCCGGACTGATGGCGGTGGACCTCGTGCCAAGGGAGGCCAGCGGCGCGGCCGTGGGGATCACCGGTATAGCGTCCTACGCCGCCGCCGGCATCCAGAACGTGGTGACGGGAGTGCTGCTCGACAACAACGTAACGGAGGCGGGAATCCACGACTACACCTACGCCAGCTGGTTCTGGCTGGGTGCCGCAGTCATCTCCTTCCTCCTCCCCATCCTGATCTGGAAGCGCAAGAAAGCGGAATGATAACCGAATAACTGTCAACGTGATATGATATGAAAAGAAGAGCGTTTTTGAAGAGTACCGCCATACTGGCAGCGGCAGCCGGCAGCATGGACATCATGAAGGCCGCACAGACTGCTATGGGGATGGAAGCGGTTGATGATCCCGAAGCTTCGGCCATATCGGACGAACTGCCTCCGCTGGAGACGGGAGGGAAGCTGATAATCTCGGCCCCGATGCTCCAGAACTATGCGGAAACATCCATGGGAGTGGCTTTTGCGGTAAGCGACATGGCAAACGGCTATGTCATCGTAGGTGAGAAGGAAGACCTCTCCGACGGCCGCAAGGTCCTGTGCGGCGGCTACCGCGTCACCGACATCTCCGACAAGGTGATCCTGGTCAGGCTTACCGGCCTGAAGCCGGCCACCAGGTATTATTACCGCATAGGGGCCGACAGGATCAGCTACCTGGGCGGCTACAAGATGAAAATCCTCGGCAATGAGGAGGATTCCCGCATCTACAGCTTCGTGACCGCCGGCAAAAAGGCCAGGGCCCATTTCTGCGTAATCAACGATACCCATGTCCAGATGGTTCCGTTCGGTCTGGCCATCGAAAAGATCGCCGAACTGAATCCTTCATGCGTAATCTGGAACGGCGACGCCTCCAACGTGGAGGAGACCATCGAGGCCCAGATGAGGATATTCCTTACACCCGACATAAAGAAGAAGGACTACGCTTCGGAAATCCCCTACCTCCTGGCCCCCGGGAACCACGACAACCGCGGAATGGCCAACCGCCATCTGGAAAAGGTCTGGATGTTCCGCCAGGGCGAGGAGAGGTCCTCGCGCGACTGGGACCTCGGCCGCAACTTTGCCGTAAGGATGGGAGATATCGCCATGATCGGACTGGATACGGCCGAGGACAAGGTGGACACAAACCCCAGATTCGCAGGACTGTTCACCAGCAAGGTCTATCGCGAGGCCCAGACCGTCTGGCTCAAGGACGCCCTGAAACGCAAGGAGATATCCTCGGCGCCGTATCTTGTGGCATTCTGCCATATTCCCCTGTTCGATCCCGACCCCACCCATAACCCCGGCGACATCTACCCAGACGACAGCGATCCCCGCTACACCACCGACTATGCCTCATGGCAGAGGACCTGCGCCCGGATGTGGTGTCCCCTCCTGGAGAAGGCCGGATGTCAGGTGATCATAACGGGGCACCAGCACCACTACAAGTATTTTGCTCCGGAACCCGGCCGTCCCTGGGCCGAGATAGTTGGAGGAGGTCCCGAAATGGGAGTGAACAGCAAGCGCGATCCCACCCCTAATCCGGTCAAGTTCCCCACCGTGGTTGAAGGCGAGGTAACCGACGGCCGCCTTACCATAAGGATCCACAACCTCCTGAAAGGGGAGGTCATAGACACCTTCACCTATCGCAGGCGGTAGGGCCTCCTACTTGAGGAATACGAAGAAAACTGCCAGTACGAGGCACACGAATGCGGCCAGATGGTTCCACTGAATCGTCTGGCCCTTGAATACGAACAAGATGACAACCGTGAATACTGTCAGGGAGATCACCTCCTGTATCACCTTGAGCTGAAGCAGGTTGAACGGTCCGCCGTTGCCCTGGAACCCAATCCGGTTGGCCGGGACGGTAAGGCAGTACTCGAAAAAGGCGATTCCCCATGAAAACAGGATCACCAGTATCAGCGGCCAGCCGTTGGAGATCTTCATCTCGGAAAGCTTGAGGTGGCCATACCATGCAAACGTCATGAAGATGTTCGAAAACACGAGCATCAAGACTGTCAAGAATCCATTCATTATCAATGCCCTAATTAAAGCGGCCGCAAATATAGGCTTTTTTTCGATAGGGTGCTACACGCGGGCATTCTGTAAAATGTATTATCTTTGTTGTAAGTATAACCTTTGATTATGACACCCCGATTCCGTATTATCCTTGCGGCAGCCTTGGCAACCGCCCTTTCCTTCCCCTCCGCCCTTTTCGCACAACCCGGAAAAGCATTTCCCGACTCCGTGGTAATCAAGACTTTCAGCAGGGAACACGTGCAGGGAATGGCCGTGGACACCCTCTCCCGCTGCTATTACATGTCTTTCACCACCAGCTTCAAGAAAGTGGATATGGAGGGGAATGTCATCGCCAGCGTGGACTCCCTCAACGGCCACCTCGGAGCAATGGTTTTCGACCCGGTCTCGCGAAGGGTATACGCATCGCTGGAGTATAAGGACGACGAGATAGGAAAACTGATTTCCAGGAATCTTGGTGTGGCCGCACACAGCCGGGAAGACATCGGGTTCAACATCGCCGTTTTCAATGTCGATGAAATGACCGCTCCGGGCACCCCGGCCCAGAAGGTCATGGAAACCTTCCGCGTGGAGGAAGCGGCAAAGGACTACAAGGTCCGCTACGGCTGCTCCGGAATCGACGGGATGGCACTGGCCCCCAGGATTGGCAGGAAAGGCGGCAAGCCCTGCCTGTATGTGTCGTATGGTGTATATAACGACGTGGACAGGAACGACAACGACCACCAGATAATCCTGCGCTATTCCCTCCGGAATCTTGCCAAACCCAAGGCAAAATACTTTGTATACACCGGGAACACCTATTACGGGGTGCAGAACATGGCCTATGATCCGCTCACCGGAAACCTTTTCCTGGCATGCTACAAGGGCAGGAAACCCCAGTTTCCCAATCACACCCTCTTTGCCGTTCCGGTCCTTCAGAAGCCCGTAAAAAAGGTACTTAAGGGCCTGGAAAACGACGGCGCACACCTTCTCCTGCAGCTCGATGGCCAAAAGGAAGGTTTCATTCCCGGATGGGACTTTCCCAAGGCATCCACCGGATTCTGCACTGTAGGAGGCGGGGTATGGTTCAACTCTTCACCGGTAAAGACAAAGGCCAAGGGCGGACAGACCTGCATCGTACGTAAACTAATCTGGACCGGGGACCACCCCAATCCTTTCCGTAAGCCATGACAGCACTTGTTACAGGCGGCAGCTCCGGGATGGGGCTGGAATACGCCAGACAACTTGGCGCGAGGGGCTATGACCTCGTGCTCGTAAGCAACCGTCCCGACGAACTTGAAACCGCAGCAAAGGAACTGTCACTTGACGGGAAGATTTCCGTAAACACCTGTTTCATGGATCTTTCCGCCCCCGGAGCCGCAGAAGGACTGCTGGACTGGTGCGACGGCCGTGGGATCACCGTGGACGTACTGGTCAACAACGCTGGGATGTTTTTCATGAAATACCTTTCCCCGGAGATACTTCCTAAAGTGAGGACCATGGAAGCCCTGCACATGGGAGTCATCACCGACCTGTGCATCCTGTTCGGGTCCCGGATGAAGGAAAGGGGAAGCGGCAGGATTCTCAACGTGTCGTCCATGACCGCACGCATCCCCGCACCGGGAATCGCCATCTACTCCGCCACCAAAGCCTACCTCAAAAGCTTCGGGAAGTCTTTTTCGTATGAAATGCGTCCGTTCGGGGTCACCGTCACCACGGTATGCCCCGCCGCGGTCGACACCCCCCTTTACCCCATCAGCCCCCGCTGGCGCAAGTTCCTCAAGGCCTTCGGCTTCATAAAGAGCCCCCAGTACGTTGTGAGAAGGGCGCTGAGGGCCATGCTCCACGGCCGCAGGGTTCTGAGTCCCGCCTTCATGAACACATGGCTGCCGCCTCTGGTCGCCATGCTGCCTTCCAGGCTGATAGACTTCCTGGGGCTCAAATGGATTGCCGCCCTTGTCGCCGTCCTGCTACTGCCTGGGCTCAGTGCATCGGCGGGTACGCCCCAGCTCAGGGAAGACAATATCAAGGAAGTGATAGCGGCAATGACTCCCCAGGAGAAATGCATACTGCTGGTGGGCGGCCGAGCCGCCAAGGCGTTCAACGGAATAGGCCTCACGGAAAAAGGGGTGCCTGGCGCAGCAGGTACGGTAAACGGCATACCGCGGCTGGGCATACCGCAGATCGTCCTCGCCGACGGACCTGCGGGACTGAGGATATCCCCCGTCCGGGAACCAGAGAGCCGCACCTACTACTGCACCGGCTTTCCCATCGCAACGATGCTGGCCTCCACATGGAATCCGGAGCTGGTGGAACAGGTGGGCCGGGCCATGGGGAACGAGGTGCTGGAATACGGGGTGGACGTACTGCTCGCCCCCGGGGCGAACATCCACCGCAATCCGCTCTGCGGCAGGAACTTCGAGTATTATTCCGAGGATCCGCTCCTGTCGGGGAGCATGGCCGCCGCGATGATAAACGGGGTCCAGAGCAACGGAGTGGGCACATCTCTCAAGCACTTTGCGCTCAACAACCAGGAACTCAACCGCCTGGCGAACAATGCCATAGTTTCCGAGCGGGCCCTCCGTGAAATCTACCTTCGCAACTTCGAGATTGCGGTCCGCAAAGCCCAGCCCTGGACCATAATGACTTCGTACAATTACATAAACGGAGTCCATGCGGCTGAAAACCACGATATACTCACGGACATGCTTCGCGGCGAGTGGGGCTTTGAAGGGGCCGTAATGACCGACTGGGGCGGAGGCTACGACGTCCCGGGCATGATACATGCCGGAAACGACATGATCCAGCCGGGAAGCGAGTCCAGGTACACTATCCTGCTTGAATCGGTAAAAGATGGCACCCTCAGCATGGAAGACCTTGACGCCTGCGTGGAAAGGGTCCTGAAACTGATAGTGAAAAGCCCCAAATTCCGCGGATACCAGCCCTCGGAAGCGCCTGATCTCCAGGCACATGCAAAGATCTGCAAGCAGGCGGCCGACGAAGGGGTCATACTCCTTGAAAACCATCGCGCCCTCCCCATCCCGGCCGACACGAAGATAGCCCTGTTCGGGGTAACTTCCTATGACTTCATCGCCGGAGGCACCGGGAGCGGCGACGTCCACCGTCCCTATGTGGTGGACCTCAAGGAAGGACTCGCCAACGCCGGATTCACACTGGACAGCCCCGTGGACAGTTTCTACACCGTATTCATGGCACTGGAGAAGATGCGGTGCAAACGCATCAATGCAGACAGTCCCTGGTACATAGACAGGGAGAGGGCCATCGAGGCAGTGCCGGTGGAACTGATTGATAGGTCGGCACTTACCGCCGACGCCGCCGTCATCACCTTCGGCCGCGTATTCGGCGAGGGGAAGGACCGCGACTATTATCACAGCTATCTCCTTTCCGCCCGCGAACAGGAACTTCTCCAGAGAGTATCCAAGGCCTTCCATGCCCAGGGGAAGCAGGTCACCGTGATCCTGAACATCGGCGGACTGGTGGAAATGGCTTCCTGGAAAGACCTTGCCGATGCGGTCCTGCTCTGCTGGCAGCCCGGCGAGGAGGGAGGCAACACCGTAGCCTCGGTACTCAGCGGCCAAGTCAACCCCAGCGGACGCCTCCCCATGACGGTTTCCGTCTCATACGACAGGGAACCTTCGGCCGGAAATTTCCCGCAGGTTTTTGCCGACAAGCCTTTCAACTACTCATTCTACCGCCAGATCAAGGGGCACCCCTACCACACTGTGAAGGATATCGACTACACCCTTTACGACGAAGGTATCTACGTGGGTTACAGACACTTCTGCACCTTCGACCCCAAGGGCGTACTATATCCTTTCGGCTACGGGATGAGCTACACTTCCTTCTCGTGGTCAGGTATGAAGGTGGACCAAACCCCTGATGGGTGGACGGTACGGGTGGATGTTGCCAATACCGGCAAAGCGGCCGGCAAGGACGTGGTGGAACTTTACGTAAAGGCCCCGGGAAAGGACATGGACAAACCTGCAAGGGAACTGCGCGGCTTTGCCAAGACTCCCCTCCTGGCCCCGGGCGAGAGCTGCGAGGTTGAGATTTCCCTGAACAGGGACCAGCTCGCATCGTTCAACGAAAAGACCTCATCCTGGCAGGTAGAAAAAGGCCGGTATACCTTTATCGCAGCCCGCGACGCCGCCGACAAATCCCTACGGAAAAAAGTCAGGGTAAGATAGATACGAGACAGCGGCGGAGGCAAAGGTTCCGGTCGCTGGTCCTCGGCTCTCGGCGAGATTCCCGGTCAGAGCCGGGAATCCCACCTCGGCCTGCGGAGGCTCCCTCCGCCTTTG
>JAFRXI010000008.1 GCA_017437755.1 Bacteroidales bacterium | reverse complement strand
TTTCTTGATTTGCGAAAAGAATGGATTTGTCAGCAACTTCTCAATCAATGCAACGGACAAATGGACCGAGCAACAAAAGGTTGATTTCCTGAAGAGTCTCTTATAACGAATCAACGAATCCGTTTAATACAAACTCTTAAGAAGATTCATTGCAACAACTCCGCATCTTGAATAGTATTCTTCTTACCCATCAGTTCGGGGAAGTACGGATGCAGGGACCAAATCTTCTCCACCCAAGGCCACAATCGGTTCAAGTCCTCCTTGCACCAAGGACCCCTCACTGCAACTCTCGGAGGATTCCGAGGGTTGCTTTGTTTTATGGGTCTCATACACTGGCATAATCATCACTTCCAACAGAGTATTACCGAAATAATTACTACCTTTATTGCCATAACCGATACGATAATGAAAATAGTATTATTGCTGATGGGATTATTATCAAGTTTGCTTGCCTGCGGGCAGAACAACACAAAGAAAGTCATCATCCCCGAGGACAAATTCGCGGTGGTACATAGCACATACGACGGGACCCCTGCCGTAATCGTCGTGAATACAAGTTTGAGAAAGTTCAAGCCCAAGGATATATTCGGATGGTCCTGCTCTCTTGTGATGAATTACAAGGACCTTGCGGAAAACGGAATGCCGACATCCGAAGAATCAGAGTTTGTGTATCAGTACCTCGAAGGACTATCGAAGCAAATTATCGGTGACCCCTCTCACCCAAACGCATTATACTTGGCCCGTGTGACTTGGAATGGAACCTGCGAGGTGATATGGCAGGTCAATAATCCCGAGCCCGTGAACGAGTTCCTGAAGGGCATCATCGAAAGTGAAACATACCCAAGAGAGTTTGACTACAAGATGGAATATGATGCCAAATGGAACAATGTTTCGTGGTATCTTCAGAAGTTCAAATAGGCAAAGATGCTCTTCAACACAAACTCTTAAGAAGATTCATTGCAACAACTCCGCATCTTGAATTGTATTCTTCTTGCCCATCAGTTCGGGAAAGTACGGATGCAGGGCCCAAATCTTGTCTATCCAAGGCATCAGGCGGTTCAAGTCCTCCTTGCACCAAGGACCCCTGCTGCAACTCTCGGAGGAATCCGAGGGTTGCTTTGTTTTAGGGGGCAACCATATCACCGGCCTGATGATGGTCGATAATCTGCAGGACAAGACCGTCACACGCCCCGGTCACACTTTGTGAGTACTCCTCATGATCGGTGACGATCAGTCTGGTTCCGGTCGATACGGACGGTTTGATTTCCGAAAGGTCGAATCCGAAATAGCTGCTGATGTAATTCGTCTCATTATTCGTCCGGCTGCTTACGAATGCTTCGCAGTTGTAGCCAAGCGCCCGCAACAGTCCGGCATACGCAAGCGAAGAGCACACGGCATCGGAATCGGGCGTTTTGTGGCCGTAAACATGGCAGACATCATTTCCCCAGTCCAACGTGGCCAGCATATCCCTGAAGGCATTGTCCAATGCGGGTCCTCCCTGTTGCAGGAAACCTGTACGGCTATCAGCAGAAAGGCAATCCCTGCTGAACGGATAAACCGGAGACTCTTAATCATTTGATTCAGAATTAATAATATGCGGGCAAATATACCATTAATTCCCGAAAACGGAGTTACTGCCTCGATACAGAAGAGAACTGTTTTTCAGCTTTTCCGGTTCATAAGCCGAATTTTTCCTTGAAGATGCGGAGGCCTCGCTTTCCGCCGCGGAGTTTGAGAGGTTGCTCGACGGTCTGTGACTGTATTTCTTCCTCGCTGTCAACGTGAATCTTGTCCAGGTGGTCCGGATACTTGAAGATAAGGTCGCTTGTAGGCCTGCCGTGGTAGCGGATAAGCCAGTGACGGGGAATCTTCCAGACATTATCCTCTGCCGTAATGCCGTGATACCAGGCATTGAACAGGCGGATTCCACAGTCTTTTGTCTTTTCAAACCGGTTGCCGCGGATGACGAAGCCCTCCGTCTGGGCCGTGGTATCGTAGAACATCAGATGGCCCGCGTTAGGGTTCCAGCGCTGCACGTGTCCCCATCCATATCCGGCCTTTCGGCAGACATTGTTCTCAAACACTACGTTCCTGGTGCTGCATCCGTCTCCCTGCTGCCAGTACTCATAGGAATACTCGCTGTTCCAGATCTCATTACCGCGCCAGGTAATGTTCTCCTGAACGGCGCCCACCACATTGGACTGGTTGGTAAGGGCCGCATCCCAGCACTCCCATATCTTGCAGTTCTCTACCAGGATATTGGTTGCATTCCCCCAGAATTCGATTCCGTTTCCATAGCGCACACCGCGTCCTCCTTCGTCGTAATACAGGGTACTGCCGCCGATCCAGGAGATGTCGCAGTTCCGCACCACGATATTGTCCACATTGGCTCCGCCGATGCCGTGGGCGGCGCCGTAACGCAGCCACAGGCCGTCGTAAACCACATCGTGGGTGTTATGCTCGGCGATGATGTGGTGCTTTTCCGCCAGTTCTATGGACTTGAAACGCTTGGCGGGATTGCGGCGGCTAACCAGGTAAACAGCCTTTTCCGCTTCCACCCAGCAGTAGTGAAGGTCCTTCCCCTTCAGCAAATCCCTGTTGTCCACCTTCCAGGCGCAGCCCTTGTCGCCATGGTTGAAGATGATGTTCCCCAGTTCGTATTCCGAGGGTTTTTCGCACTTCCAGAGCCTGCAGCCCTCCTTCACCCAGTCTTCCATGGCCGATGCATCCCACGAGGGTTCCAGTACGGGTTTCACGCCCTCGCCGTAGTTAGTATAGACCACTGCCTCCCCAGGCCTGCCGGACTGTGGAATGAGCCAGCCGCGGAAGACGTCACCGCAGCGGAAACGCACGGTATCGGCATAACCCAGCATGACGTCGTTCACTTTCTGCAGGTTACGCCAGGCCGTCTCCGGGCTGAGACCGTCGGCCTCGTCGTCACCTGCCTCGGACACATAGAAATTACGGCCGCCGTAGCTGCGTATCCCACTGCGGAGAATCCTTATCCAATCGCCTGAAACGTTGACCACCCAGCCTTCTTTTTTCGCCCGGGCAATTACGGACGCCATGTTCTCCGGGGTTGCCTCCACCACTTCCACCGACGGCAATGCGGGCACGCGGCCCACCAGTTCGTTGTTCTTCCACTGCACGCGGGACAGGGCACCCTTCATTTCGGGTGTATCGTCCCTCCTTACGCTGCGCGCCATGGTGAAGAGAAGGTCGGCCTCCTCAAAAGCATCCACAGCTTCAAGGATTGCAGACGGGTCTTCGGATACAAACTGAATGATTACCTGCTTCTGGGCCGATAAGGACAGCGACACTAAAAGCGCCGACAAAACGAGGACAAGTTTACGCATGGTCATCGGATTGAGATTTCAAGTTTTTCTGTGACGGCCCACTCCCCCGTCCCGATGCGCAAAACGCCTTCCTGCCATGTCCAGCCTTTGATTTTTGCTCCGTTCAAGGTCACTTTTGAGGGCTTGCGCTCCAGGAATACCTCAAAGGTAATGGTGCGGGTGGCCGGCATATTTTCAAAGCGTCCCTCCACGGGATCGACGATGACGGTGACGTCGCGGCCGCTCTGCGAGCAATGGAAACGCGTGGCTGCGATGAGTCCCTTCTCATAGCCGAAACTCTCGGCGTCGCAGTCGTACAGGGTATAGGAAGACTCGCCGCAGGGGTAGACCTTGATAATCAGTGAATTCAGCGGCTCAGTGCCGATGTGGTCAGTCTCTTCCATCGTGGGGAGGATGGCGCCGCCGCGGATGAACAGCAAGCCCGCCCGTCCTTCCGGATACGGCCGTTTCACCCATTCGCCCCGACTGGTGACCTTAGCCCCGGTCCATGCGTCAGTCCACTCCCCTGCCGGGAGATAGATTTCATCGGTAAAAATGCCCACCAGGAGGTTCTCCCCGAACATGTATTCCGTCCAGAGGTCGTCCACGGCACGGTCATCAGGGAACACGAGCGGCATGCTGCGCACCATGGGCATCCCGGTGAGAACGCCCTCGATGGCCGCTGAATAGATATACGGAACCAGCTCGTAACGCAGCTTGATGCAATTCAGATAGGTTTCCCTTTCCTTACCCACGAAGTAGAACGGATGCATCATGTTGGCGAAGCTGTTCACCTGCAGCCAGGGCAGGAAGGTCCCGAAGTGAAGGCTCTGCATCTCCAGTTCCCGGTCCACCTGCATCACATCGCAGGACGTGTTCATATAGCCGCTGTTCCCCAGGTTCAGCTGGTCGAAGAGTGCTGTTTTGCCGCCGCCGTTGTCCCCGCTGGTGGATGCGCCCCAGTGCTGGGTTCCGCTCCACCCGCCGCAGTAATGGTACCAGCCGCGTTTGCCCGCCTGCTCCCGGTACATCAGGTTCATCTGCTTGGGAAGCAGCACCTGGTTCAGGTTGTGCATCTCCTTGTCCGAGCGGCTGTTGTAGTACTTGCGGTACATCTGCTCGTCCAGGGTGCGGGCCGGATCCATCTTGAAGCCCTCGGCCCCCTGGATGATAAACTTCTTCAGGTGATCCATCCAGTGTTCCTGACCGGATGGGGTGGCTCCCGGAAGGGCATCCTCCTCGGTGACGGAAAGGTCGTAATCCTCGCACACCCAGAGGCCCAGATGGAGGCCCATGTCGCGCATCCGGCCGATGAAGAGCGTGGGATTGTACCGCTTGACGGGACTCTTCTCCCGCCAGGAATACTCCGGCGAGAACTTGCTGTAGTTCCAGTCCTTGGCGGTGGAAAAATCGTAGTGCTTTTTCATCCACTGCGGCTCCAGCCAGAAGACGTCGCAGGGCACGCCCATCTCCCGGAAGGTGCGCGCATCATTCAGGATCTGCCACTGGTCTTCCTGCATATGCGGACCGAAGCAGAAGCCGTAGGCCCATTTGGGCAGGAGGTAATTCCGGCCGGAGAGTTCCGTGTATGAGTTCAGGATGTCCGGCATGCCTTCTCCCGCAAAGAAATAGAAATCGGCCGATGGCTCCGTGGTGTAGATGTCAAAGGCGTCGGGCTCGTATTTGCCGATGTCGAAGTAGCTCTTGCAGGTGGAATTCGAGTAGACGCCCCAACCTTCCGAACTCATCATGAAGGGCATGGGAATCTCCGTACGCTGGTAAGTGGCCCACATGCGAAGTCGCTCACCCCGGTGCTGTATATGCTCGCGGGAGGTGCTTCCGCCGCCGTAGAAACGTTCACAGGACCGGATGGGGATGCGCAGGACACAACTTTTGGCGGGGTCACCGCCTTCAGTCTTGTCCATGGCCGAGAGGGTGCCGTCATCATCCCCGATTATGGGACTGTTGCGCTGGGTCCTGATGCTGCCGAATTCCTCCTGGACGGCCTCCCTTAAATCAAGGCAAAGCTTGCTTCCCGCCCCGTGGAATGAGATTCCCTCCGCCAACACCTTGCCGCCCGGCCCCTTGAGCGTCAGCGTCTCGGTGGCGGGATCGAAGAGAAGCGCACCGCCGCCTTCAAACTCAGGCCAGTCCGTCTTGATTATGCCGTAACGTTCCATGAGCGACTGCGGGAACTCTCCGGTGGGGCTGATGCGTACCCGGATTATTTCCGGTGCGCAGGCCTCCACCTTCAGGGAAGCCCCGCAAGAAAGCCTGTAAGTCTGTGCCGCACCGGCAACACTCCACGTAAGCAGCAGGGTAACGAGTATGGCAAAGCGATTTCTACTCATGTCGTTGTCAGTTTTCCCAAAGATACTTATTTTTCTGTACTGAATCTGTAGATGCAGGTATGGGTATAGGTTTCTCCGGGGCGTAAAACCGTATTCGGGAAGCCCTGGTGATGGATAGCGTCAGGCCAGGCCTGTGTTTCAAGGGCAAGGGCGCAGCGATGGCCGATCAGGCGCCCCTGCTTGCCGGAATAGCTTCCGTCAAAGAAATTGCCGCTGTAGAACTGCAGGCCGGGCTGGTCGGTCAGGATATCCATCACCCTGCCGGAAACCGGTTCGCTGAGTCTGGCGACGCGGCGGAGGCCCTTGTCGTCCAGGCACCAGTTATGGTCGTAACCTCCGGCAGCCTCAATATCCCTTCCGATGGCCTTGGCGCTGCGGAAATCGAATGCTGTTCCTTCCACAGGCCGGATTTCACCGGTAGGGATCAGCTCCCCGTCCACAGGGACATAGCTGCCGGCCGATATTTGCAACGAATGCTCCAGGATGCTTTGGGATGCGTCTCCGGTCAGGTTGAAAAAAGTATGGTGCGAAAGGTTGCACAGCGTAGGCGAATCCGTAACCGCCCGGTAGTCAACTTTGAAGGCGTCGTCTTCCGTAAGGCTGTAAATAAGCTCGATGTCAAGGTTTCCCGGCCAGCCTTCGGCTCCGGAAGGATCCAGGAGTGAAAACTTTATGGAGGAGGGCCGTACTTCAACCACATTCCACAACACCCTGTCTATCCCTATAAAACCGCCGTGGAGAGTATTGCCGTTATCGTTTGCGGAAAGAATATATTCCTTCCCGTCCAAGGTAAAGCGGGCTCCTCCAATACGGTTTGCGACCCTTCCTACGGCAGCCCCGAAAAATCGTTCACCTGGGCATTTCAAATAATCTTCCAAAGTGGCATATCCAACAACCACATCGGCCAATTCGCCACTTTTGTCAGGCACCCGAAGGGACAACACACGGGCGCCATAATCGGTCACCGTCATCTCCAGGCGGCCGCCTTTCAAAGCATAGACAGAAGCTTTCATTTCACTCTCTCAAAATAAGGTAAGCGTTCCAGAGGAACGTCGGTCAGGTTCAACACTTTAGGGCCGCGCCACTTTTTACCCTGGTCATCCTTCCATTGGCCCGCAGGAAGGTACACGGTCACGGAATCATCCTCCCGGACCACCGGCGCCACCAGGTATTCCGTGCCCAGCATGAACTGGGTATCCACTTTTTCGTAACCACACCCCGGAAACTCGTATTCCATGCTGCGCATGATGGGTTCGCCCGTTGCCGATGCATGGTGCACCTGCTCCATAATGTACGGGCCGAAGTCCACATGCAGATTGGCAAACTTCCGGCATATCTCGCATTCCTCGGGCGTAAGGACCCGCCAGGGGGCTGCGCTGAACTGCATCATGGGCGTAAGCGCCTGGATCTGGCACGAACGGATGAACAGCTTGTGTGAAAAGCTCTTCCCCGGATAGAAGCAGGAGGAGAGTCCGCCGCCAATCATATCGGCGAACACATAGGGCTGGCCGCAGAGGCCCGCAACCAGCATGTCAGGAACGATGGTCCCGAGCTCCTCCCAACTGTGTCCCACGTCGTGCAGCCGCAGCACCAGCGGCAGGCCACCAGCCTTGAACCCCGCCCGGTACTCATTGTATGGAAACTCCAGACCCACCAGGTTGAAGGCGTGGCCGAAATCGGCCGGTTCCATCCACGGCTCGCTGAAAAGGGCATTCTCCCGGAAATACTCCGGGTCGCCGCCATCGAACTTGAAGCCGTCGAAGTGGAAGCGCTCGGCCATAACTTTCAGTTCATCCGTGAACTTTTTGCGTACGGCGGGAGCTGTGAGGTCCATGGTGACGCTGATTCCGCTCCACCACCATACCAAGGCCGCCTCGTTGGGCTTGTCCTTGCGGCGCACCAGGATGTTCTGGCCGCCGGGGCGGTAGTTCACATATTCGGGACGGCTGTCGGGCGTAAGGAAATAGGAGCACCAGAGGATACCCTTATAGCCATAGTCGTGAATCTTGTCGAAGAGCCTCACGGCATCCGGGAAGGTATCCGGATTGAAGTCCCGGCAGCCGTGATAGCGCTGCCAGCCGCCGTCTATCATCACCACACCGCAAGGGAAGCCGCTCTCGTGCAGGGCATCTACGAATTTTTCCGCATTCTCCTGATTGATACCCAGCACCACCGTCTCGATCCAGTTGTTGAACTGGGGTTTGGTGAACATCAGTTCAGCCGGCTCCCTACCATCAAAGGGGAAATGCTTCCGGCAGGCCACCAGATATGCCTCCTTCAGCGTCTTTCCAGCAGACACTGGAGCGAGCTGCTCATATTTGGATACCAGATGCAGCACGCCTTCCTGGAATTCGAAGGCAAAAGGACGGTCGCTCCAGACATAGCGGCCCTTGTTGGAAAGCAGCAGCGGAGCCGTGAATCCCTTGGAGCCATGAAGGCCCAGGTCATAGGGCTCCCCTTTCCCGAGCGTGGCGTTACGAACGCCTGTTTCGATCTCCTGCCAAGGCAGCCGCTGCTGGTTGCTGTCAAAGTTGAAGTACGGCTGCACGTAGCCCTTCTCGATGACGGCGCCCCACCAGTATTCCCCGGGAAGAGGTTCCACTGTAGAGGAATACGGCTGCGCCATCAGGGAAATCGGCAGCAGGATGGCGGCTATGATCCAAAGATGCTTCATTTGGTTACAAGATTTACAGTCGTTTTCAGGGAAGGGGTGGTCAGTTTCACGCGCACCGCTCCGGCCACGCCGCGCTGGCTGCGCAGGATCACCTGCATGAATCCGCCCTTCATTTTCTTGGCGGTCACGTTGTAGAACAGTTCGTCGGTATAGTGGTCGCCGTTATCCAGCGCCACGAACGTCGCGGGACCTTCCATGAACAGGCTCAGGGTTTCGTCGAAAGCGGGAACAACACGTCCTTTGCAGTCCACCGCGTACACTTTCAGGTATTGCAGGTCCATTCCGTCGGCCCGCCAGGAATCCGGCGTTTCAGGAACCACCTGCAGTTTCACGGCCTTGCCGGCCGTCTCGATGTTGTGCCGGGCCCATTCCTTTCCGTTCTTGTAGCCCACGGCCTCCACTTTCCCGGGGATGTAGGGCACATCAGCCCACAGGACCACGTTCGGACGGCCAAGGGCTAACTCATTATTGGGCTTGCGACCCAGACTCCTGCCGTTGACGAGCAGTTCCACTTCGTCGGCGTTGGAGAAGACCGCCACTGCCTGTTTGGAGCCTTTGGGATGGTTCCAGCTGGCACTGTAGCGCTGGTTTCCCACGATGATGTCGTTCCATTCCTCAGCCTCGGGAGCGCCGTCTACCACGCCGATACGCACGATGGGTTCCTCCGGGCAGAATCCGCTCTTGATGAGCCAGGCCTGGGGGTAGGGCTCCAAGGTATGACTGAAGTAACTGTAGTCCCAACCTTTCTTGGGCCAGCCGTTGGACTCGCCCCAGTATTCCACGGCGCCCCAATAGGCGATACCCACCATCTTGTCCCGGTCCATCCCGAAATATGGCGAGAGGAACTCGCGGACGGTGGCCTCGCTCTGGTAGATAATCAGATCCGGATTGCACTCCAGAAACTCCTTGTAGTAACGCCAGTAATAGTTGAAGGAAGCGATTCCTGTTGCGGCGGAAAGCTCCGGGGGCTCCTTGACCAGATCGGCTTCCTTGTCCCAGAACACCAGGCCGCCGGCCTTGCCGGGAGAAAGGGCCACCGTAGTCACACGCGTAGGGTCGTAGCGCTTGACCATCACGTCGAAGATACGATATGTGGTCACGCCCCAGTCCCCGGTGGGATAACCGCACATATTCTCGCGCACTTGCAGTTCATTGCCCAGGCTCCAAAGAATCACGGAGGGGCAGTTGCGGTCGCGCTTGACCCAGGCGGGAATCATCTTGGGCCAGTAATCGGAGAAGGGAACGCGTCCGCCCCAGAAGATGTCGTCGGCCCATTTGTCTATCAGTTCATCCACGATCAGGATGCCCATCCTGTCGGCGATGCGGGTAAAACTCCGGCTGTAAGGGTTGTGCGAACAGCGCACCGAATTGTAGCCGAATTCCTTGAGCGTACGGAACAGCCGCTCTATGCCCGTGTCGAAGGCGGCGGCTCCCAGAGCGCCCATATCATGATGGTTGGCCACTCCCTTGAGGAAAATCTTCTCCCCGTTGAGCAGGAAGCCCTGCTCCTTCGTGAACTCGATTTTGCGAATGCCGAAGTTTTCGCGAACGCGGTCCACCAGGAGGCCGTCGGCCCAGACTTCTACTTCCGCCTCATAGAGGAACGGGTTCTCCAGCGACCAGAGGGCCGGATTCGCAAGGGCGACCTCCGGCAGCGGAACCTCGATGGCGACGGCTTTGGATATCTTGTCACTGTGGGTGCGGGATTCTCCTACCACCAGCCCTTCGGGGGATATAAAGCGAGCCTTGAGGTCGATGTCGTGGCCGAAATGGCCCTCCAGTTCCACCTGAACGGCAATTGTCGCACGGGAAGGGCTCACCTGTGGGGTAGTTATGAAAACGCCGTCACGGACGACATGGGTGGGGTTTTTAACCACAAGGTATACGTCCCGGAAGATGCCTGCGCCGGTGTACCAGCGGGAAGACTTCACGGCTGCACCCGTGGAAGCGTAAACGGCCACCACATTGGGCTTGTCGTAGTCCAGATAGCGGCTGATTTCCGGAGCATAGCCGATGTAACCATACTCGCCGGAGCCTACCTTATGCCCGTTCACATAGACATCGCTCACGTACATAATGCCGTCGAAGTCCAGGTACACCCTCTTCCCATACCAGCAGGGATCGGCCCTGAATTCCTTCCGGTACCAGCCTTCGCAGGAGGGTTTGAAGTCGTTGGCCGATGAACGCAGCGTGCCGTCCCAGGGCAGTTCAAAGCGGAAGTCGTGCGGGAGGTCCAGCTGCCTCCAGGAGCTGTCGTCCAAAGCGGGGTCCTGAGCCCCTTCACAGGCTCCAAGGCGGAACTTCCAGTCGAAGTTGAAAAGCATCCTGCTTTGCCCCTCGAAGGCCGCAAAATCACTGTTCTGCGCGGGCTCGGGCCCTTGCCTCCGGCCATACTGGGCATTCGCCGGCAGGAAGCAAAGCGTCAAGGTTAAAAGCAGAAAAAAACGCCTCATAATCGGATTTCCTTCAGATCAATGACCGGGGCGCAGCGGCGCTTCACCGGCCAGGACTGCGGCTTCTTCAGACGGGCCACAGCGCTTGCGCGGATGTCCTCCGAACTGGCACCGAAAAGGCACTGATAATCGCCCGCCGGGCTTTCCCAGGCCGATGTTGCCTCGTTATAGGAAGCCAGGTCATACGGGGTCAAACGCATGACCAGGGTCTCTTTCTCCCCCGGTGCGAGCAGACGCGTCTTTGCAAAGGCCTTGAGCTCCCGGGCGGGTTTTTCCAGACCTCCGGAAGGTGCGCTCACGTAGATCTGTACCACCTCGCGGCCTGCCACGGATCCAGTATTCTTCACAGTAATCCGCGCCTCGATGACCCCGGAGCGGAGCTTTACCTTGGGTTTGGAATAGTCAAACGAGGTATAGCTGAGCCCATAGCCGAAGGGATAGGAAACGGCTTTCCCAACCGTGGAGTAATAACGGTAGCCCACGTAAATCCCTTCCTCATAGTCGACAAAGGGCTTGACAGATGCACTGTCGGATGGGAAATTGGCCGATGAAGGATCGTCCCAATAATCCACCGGGAAAGTCATGGGCAGTTTACCGGAAGGATTCACCTTGCCGGAGAGGACATCGGCCACGGCGAAGGCGCCGTCGCGGCCAGGGGCCCACGGAAGGAGGATGGCGGCGGGAAGATCCTTCCAGGAGGCGGTCTCTACCACGCCACAGATATTGAGAACAACAACTACTTTCCGGTAAGTGGCACAGGCCTGCTCCAGCAGAGAGCGTTCCTTTTCCGTGAGGCAAAAATCGTCCGGAATCACGCGGTCTTTCGCTTCCCCGGCCTGACGGCCTATGCTTACAACGGCCACATCGGCCTGCTCCGCAATTTCGAGACCGGCCTTTTTCAGGGCCGTTTCGAGGCTTGTTACCCCACCCTTCCCGATGCTTCCGGAGCCAGTGCCTCCTGCCACAAAACCCTTCTCAGAAAGGTCCAGGACGGCGATTTTAGCGCCAGCCCTAAGGGGAAGGATTCCATCGTTTTTCAGCAGGATTATTCCATCCGCGGCGGCACGGATGGAGAGTTTTGCATGGCCCTCCAGATCCGGAGCACCGGATCCGGGCTGCCCAAGAAATGCGGGCGTCTTCACGATGTATTCCAGAACACGGCGGGCGTTGCGGTCTATATCGGCCACATCCAGTTTCCCGTACTTCACGGCCGTCAGGATGTTCCGGATTTCTCCGTCGTAGCCCGGCTCCATCAGGTCATTCCCGGCCTGGACCGCCTTCACGGTGCCGGCCTTGAAGCCCCAGTCGGTCATCACCAGGCCGTCAAAGCCCCATTCATCCCGAAGGATGCCGGTGAGCAACTCCTTTTTCTGCTGGGTATAGTCCCCGTTGAGCTGGTTGTATGAGGCCATCACCGCCCAGGGAGAAGCCTCCCTGACGGCAATTTCAAAGCCTTTGAGATAGATTTCCCGGAGAGCGCGCTCCCCTATCCGGACGTCCAGGGTGGTGCGGAGCGACTCCTGATTATTGACGGCGAAATGCTTGACGGTGGCGCCAACACCATGGGACTGCACGCCTTTCACATAGGCCGATGCCATCTTGCCACTGAGCAGCGGATCCTCCGAAAAATACTCGAAATTCCGACCGCAAAGCGGGTTCCGGTGGATATTCAGGCCGGGCGCCAGCAGCAGCCCTACGTCGTAGGCACGCGCCTCTTCTCCCATGGCCGATGCCACCTCCTCCACCAGGGATGTATCCCAGGACGAGGCCAGCAGCGTGCCGATCGGGAAACCGGTGCAGGGATGGTTCACGCGGACGCCGGCGGGGCCGTCGGCCAGATTGGTCAGCGGAATGCCGTAGCGTTCGAAAGCCCGGGTACTGCCGGCAGGGAGGCCTTTGGCCCTTCCGGGGAATTCCTTTCCACCGCCCACCAAGAGGGCCGCCTTCTCTTCCAGAGTCATAGCGGCGAGCACTTCGTCAATATTGTCCGTCCGGAGCACGGGCTGCGCCGCAGCCAGAACGGCTGCAGCGCAGGCTGCCATTGTTAATAGGATCTTTTTCATTGCAGAGCTTGATAATCGTTCCAGGCTTTGATGAGGGCATCTTTTATCTCCGGATAAGTCCAGGTGCCCTTCGTCCGGTGGTTCCCCTCCTGGGGCGTGTACCAGAAGATCGGGCAGATGCCCAGCTTGAGCACTTCCAGCGTATAATAGTAGGCGTGTTTCGCCCGTTCCTCTGCCGGGATCTTGATGCGCCAGGTTCCGTTCGGCTGCTGGACCTTGGCCATATGCTCACTCGGTGCGCCGTATTCTCCAAGAACACAAGGGTAGCCCTTATTCACGATCAAACGTTTCATCGTGGACATGGCATTCTGGATATCGGTATAATCCTGTTCCGTGCCAAAGGTCTCGTGGTCTGCGGAGGAGAACCCACAGAAAGAGGTGGGCGCATAGTTATGCACCTGCAAAATGAGGTGGCCCGGCCGCAGGTCCGATGGCATCTCAAACGCATTGAGCGGCTTGTCCGAGACTGAGCAGGAATACGAACTCACCACCAGATTGCGGGTGCTGTTCTTCCCGCCGGTCTTGCGCACGGTGTTCACGAAGTCCTGGTTCAGTTTGTTGGCCGCGTTGATGTCATTGGCGTCCCGCGGGAAAGTCCAGGTGCCTGCAGCGTCCGTTATTTCATTATACCCCTCGAAGAGCAGCCGCTGGTCATAATCCTTGAAACGGGCGGCAATCTGCTGCCAGATTTCCTTGTAAGCCTTGGAGATCTTGTCGTAATTCTTGATATCGGCAAAGATCCATTGCCCTCCCTGAGCCTCGTGGGCATGGGCGTCGTGATGCATATTGATGATGCAGTACAGGTTGGCCTTCTGGCAGTAATTCACGACCTCCTCAATGCGGTCCAGCCACACCTTGTCGATGGTGTTGGCCGTATAGACGTCATCCATATGCATCCACCAGGTGATGGGGATGCGCACGCTCTTGAAACCGGCTGTAGCGAAGGAGTCCATAGTCGCCTGCGCGGTGGGACCGCAACCGTTCTGCCGCTCATAGAAGGTGGGATTGCTGCGGTCGGCCTGGGCCGCGTATTCCTTCCAAAGGACCTCGAAACTGCCTGAGAGGTTTACTCCCACGCCCATATTTTTAATGGCCTGGGTAGCCGGTTCGAATTCCTCGACGGAAGGATCCAGGATATCAATGGCATCCGTATCCAGTTTACCAAGGGAAGTCAGGGTCCCGGCTGCCGCAGCAATCGTTCCGGAGAAGTTCCCTGCGGCGACCGTCTGCCCGTCCTCGTTCATAAAGTCCACGTCGAAAGTTACGGTCTCGCTGCCAGGCACAAGCGGAATATAGAAAGGTCCGTTACCGGAGGTAGTCACCTCGATCAGGTCAGTTGTCTTGGTAATGTTCAGCCCGGCCCCGCCGAAATCATAGGTGAGAGTCTTCGGAAAGACGGCCTTGCTGGAAGAGATACGCACTTTCTCCACATATCCGCGGCCAAGGGAGAATTCCCCCACGCCCACGGTTGGAGACAGCGTCAGCACGGCTCCTTTGGCAGCCGAACCGGCGGGCATGGCCGCCCCGCCCAGCGTGCCGTCATAGTCCACGGTAATCGTTTCCGTCTTTTTCATGCGGATGCGGCCCATAGGTGCGTGGAACGCATAAATGACCTTGGTAGAAGGAGAGGCTGATTTATACGTGGCGCTGAGCGTTTTCCCGTCGGCAGAAATATCTCCAGCCGAGGCCTTGAACTGGAAGCCGGGCTTGGTGGAGGCGTCGTCGCTGAAATAGACCATGTCGTCTGCCGCCCAGGTAATGTTGCGACCGCCAATGGCGGCCATCTTGACCTGGACCTTGAGGTCGTCAAAAGTTGCGGCGGGGCCTTTCTCGCCCTGACAGGCGACAAACAGCGAGGCGAGTGCCGGAATAACCAATAACTTTTTCATTTTCCGGAGAGATAATCGTTATACGCGTCAATCATGGCATCCCTGATGTTCGGGTATTTCCAGACGCCCTCCGAACGCTGGGCGTTGTTCAGGGGGTTGTACCAGATGATGGGGACCACTTTGTGCTGAAGGCACAGTTTGGTCATGTAGCCGGCGTGGGTGGCACGGTCGTCTTCACTGCGGCCTTCACGGGGATAGGCGCCGAATTCACCCAGGACCACGGGATAACCTTTGGACAGGAGCACCCGGTCCAGGGGCTCGAATACCCCTTCCATTGCAGCCAAGTCGCCCTCCACAAGATTATTGCGGCCAGTAGCCACCTGCGAGGTGAACTCACTGGGGACATATGAATGGACCTGTACGAAAATATGGCCCGCCACAACATCCTTGGGCATACGGAATGCCTCAACCGCACGCGTGGTGGCCGTAGTGGCATAGGTACTTACGATGAGGTTGCGGGTAGAGTTTTTCCCGCCTGTTCGGCGCACCGCATTCACAAAGTCCTGGCCGAGCTGATTACAGACATCCATTGAGGACTGCTTTTTAGGATAAGTCCAGGTATTGTCCCCGTCCAGCATCTCGTTATATCCTTCAAACAGGAGCTTGTAATCGTGATTCTTGAAACGATTGGCAATCTGCGTCCAGATATTCACCAATCCGGCGCTTGTGGTCTCGTAATGTTCCATATCGGAGATGCACCAGACCCCAAGGATGGTGCCGGCATCGTGGTGCACGTTGATAATGACGTAGAGACCTGCGTCGATGGCCAGGTCCACCACTTCCTCTACCCTGTCCAGCCACACTTTATCGATTGTTCCGGTGATGCTGTCCATATGCAGATGCCAGGTGACGGGGACGCGGACACATTTGTAGCCGGCATCGGCAATGGTCTGCATGGTCTTTGCCGTGATAAGGCCATAACCGCCAGCCTGCTCATAATAGGCGGGATTGTCCCGTTGGGGTTTGTTCATGAGGCTTTCCCAGCAATGTTCCAGACCGGTCAGGTTCATACCCACGCCCATTCCTTCCACGGCCAGGAGAGCCCCCTCGGCCTGTGGAACACCCGGTTCCGGGAGCGGAATGTCCGACGTTCCCAGCTCACAGGTTTCCACGTCCCCAAGGTTGAGCATGGAGCCCACATTGCATTCCCATTCTACGATGCCGCTTTTTGTGCCCAGTACGGTACCGGAGGCGTCCCTCAATTCCAATGTAAGATTCACGGCCGTAAAGCCCGGAATCACTGGAATAAAGAATTCCCCTGTCCGGCTAATCGGGACCGTTGCCGACTGTTTCCGGGACGTAATATCAATGTTCTGGCGGGCCGGGTCCAGGGTGATTTTACCGGGGAATACCGCGTCACCGATGAAGAAGGAGACTTTGCTGATGGACTGATTGCCCACCGAGAAGCGGAGCACGGCTCCTATGGGGTTCAGCAGGACTGAACCGCCATCCGGCTTCCCCCGACCTACGGCAAGGGCGGCATCGGACGCCGATCCGTCGTAGGCCGGATTAACAACGACGACACCGCCCGAGAAGGATGCTTTTCCGCGAACGAAAGAAATACTGTTGGCCGATACGTCCACCCGGGCCGCCGCATGGCCTCCGGAAACTGTGACCTCCGTGGCACTTTTGATGCCGGAAACAGCAAGCAACTTATCTCCAGCCTTCCAAGGAATATCCATGGGAATAGCCGATCCCATCCCAAGGTACGTCATGCTGTACGGATCCTGGGATAACATGAAGTTCCGCTGAACCAGACTCCCGGCGTCCTCCTTGCCGTTCCCGCAGGAGGCAAGCAGCACGACAAAAGTGCACAGTACGACGATTTTTCTCATTTTACTACGATTTCATACCAGAAAGTCTGATAATCCGGTCCCGTCTGGAGCAGGGCGTCTCCGCCGTCGGCCGTGACGGGAATCATGGCTTTGCGGAATCCGTCCACATCCAGGGCGAAGAACTGCACGTGGCCGGCAAGGCCTTTGAGGCGCAACTGAGCAGGAACGCCCTCGCACAGGATGGGTGCAACACCCACCTTGCCGCCGTCGGCCTCGCAGGCGGAGATGCGTTTTCCCTGCGCCAGCGTCACAATCACTTCATCGGTGTTGCGGCACTGGCCGGTTACTGCCAGCAGCCAGCTGCCCTTGGACAGTCTTCCGTCCGGCTGCGCCTTGCCGGGCACCTTGCAGGTAAGGGTGAGAGTAAGCCAGTCCTTCTCAGTTTCGCCGGGAGTAAGCCTGATCCCCTTAAAGTCAAAACTGCGGCCGCGGACAAAACCGGTAAAGGCCTTGGTATAGTCTGTGTCCACTTTAAAGAACCCGGCGCCCTTTTCCTTCCAGTTCCAGGTGATTTCACCGGTGGATGTTGTCATTTCCCTGGCTTCGTAGGCATCTTTAAGGTACTGCGGGACCTCTTCTTCGCTGGTGATGACGGTGCGGCCTTCCAGCGGGAACTGCCCCGTATTCTCCGTTATCACGGTACCGGACCGGAGCATCACCGGAAGCGTCTCCATCAGGCCGGGCGACGCGGCGCGGTTATGGGCGGAAGGGCCCTGGGTGATAGCCACCGTCTTGATATCGTCCTCGATGCGGGCAAGGCGGGCCACCACGGTATCGGCCGGACCTGTCCGGACATCTCCGCGCACGAACATCGCGTAACATGCAGGCAGGTGCGCCAGTTTCTGAGGCGCACTGCACATGTCGAAACGTATATCCATCACATCACGGAAGAAATTGTCGGAATGGCTCCAGGCGAACTGAATGATGCCAGACCAGTTCTGGAAGGCTCCCACTGCCGCCCCCATCACATTGCCTTCAGCGGCCCAATAGCTCAGGTTTGGATGATCGTATTCACTTATGGTAAGCGGGCGTCCCAGGATGCGTGCACGCGCCACGGCAGAGAGTTTGTTATCATTGTTCTTCCCCATTTCATTTACCAGCGAACCGGAGCCCATGCTCCAGTTGTTGTAGTCCTTCAATGTGTTGGGGAAAATTGGATGGTTATAATAGCTGTGAATGTCCACGTAGTCGGTGCGGGAATGCGGCTGGGAGAAGCCCCAGAGAATCTGGGTGCCCGTCACGGGCTGCCTGGCTTTCGCATGCACCTTGACGTGGGCATACATCTGGCCAAAGTATACATCCTCCAAGTGACTGAGGAAAGCCGTAAAATCCACGGCCCGTTGCGGCGGCATGGACCATTCCTCCCGGGTTGGTATGGGGATGTTCCCCTCATCCAGATTCCAGTCTTTGGGCCAGTCCACCGAAGCCCCCGAGGTGAGGGACAGGTCGGCGAATTCATAAGTGCCGGGTTCAAAACCGCAGACAACCAGACGGACGCCGTCATCGTCCATGTTCGCCACAAACGGGAAGGTGAATTCCTGCCATTTCCTTGTGAGCTGAATACCCGTAACAGTAAGGCCGGCCACCCTCCAGGGAGCATGCGCCTGGCTCAGGCGCATATCCACCTGGATGTTTCTGTCGGAGCGCATCTTTATCTTCAATGTGTAGGGAGCCATGCTCTTTACGGCTATCGGCCCTTTGCAGAATTGGGGCATATTGGGCGTAGCGCCGCGCTTGTCCACCTTGACACGCATGAAGTGCGTTCCCTTAAGTTTATCCTTCGCCGCAGCCGGCTCCAGGGTCATGGTTCCCTCGGCCTTTCCGTCCAGCTGCAGCACCCAATTGGTTTTATCGTAGTTTTCCGTGAGAACTCCGTCCTGGAAGAATTCGCTACCATCCCCTTCGAATCCCGACATCCAGGATTCCTTGAGATCCTCGGTACTGTCGTACATGTACTTCAGCCAGGCATTCCATGTGGCCTTAAACTCAGACATATAGGGCTCGATCAGATTCGGGAACCTGTAACGGGGCGTAAACCACGCATAAGTTATGGTGTTCTCGTTGGCGGGCTCCAGCATCCCGATTGCCGGTTCATCTTTATATGCAAGGCCGGTATACGGGTTCACATGGGAAAGAATCTCACTGATGTAATTCTTCTGGAGGTAGATGAACCGCTCGTCGATATTATCGATGCCATGATAGAAATATGGCAGTTGCTTGGCATTGACAATGCCGTTCTCCTCCCCGAACTTTCGGGAAATGTTCAACTGGAAATAAATGTAGATGCCCCGCTCCTTGAGTTTGGCGAAAAGATAATCGAAGCGTTCCAACTGCACCGGTTCCAATACAGAGTTCGGTTTGGGGTAGGCTTTTCCCTGGGGAGGCCTGTGATGGACATAGTGGAGCCGCACCAGATTGATGCCGTAGCGCGAGAGTTCAGCCGCCACCTTGTCGGCGTCCTCATGCGAAGGGAAACATCCCGTAAAACAGATGTTGGTTCCAAGAAAACGGCGCTGTGAACCGGTCCCGTCCACAAAATGGTCACCAGAGGACTGGATGAAGCCCTCATCTCCAGCCATATCTTTCTCCCATGAAGGCCAGGTAGATACGTTGGTGATATTCTCCGGCGCATTGTGCGTGGGGACATACGGGAACATTCCGGGCAGTGCCTGCAGGAGGCCGGCGACAAGGATGGCTGTAAGCATATCTTGAACGCTATTTTAAACTCACTGTGCTTCTTTCACAAACGAAAATCGGAGCATCCCAGATGGGGAAGGCGGTAAAACGCGTGGTGTTGTCAAAGCGTTTCTCCAGATCCTTCATCTCGTGCACATAACCCGTTACCATATCCACATACACGGGGTCGCTGAGGAGCGGTCCGCTCACGGTGAAATCAACCAGTTTGCGGTCCAGGCTGCTGGTGGGTTCCTCACCGGAGAGCCACAGGAGGAATCCCACCGGCTTCCCCTCTTTCCGCACGCCAAGCAGCATGATGTCGTCGGTGACGCTGGCACCGGTAATCCGGTAATCGTCGGAGGCCTTGCAGTCGGCAGTAATGACGCTGGTCAGGTGCTGGACGCCATAGAATTTCGGACGCTTATACTGCGGCACGCTCACGAGGTTGGTGCACATAAGGCCAAAGGACTGGATCATGTAATCCTTGTAGTGCAGGTCTGCAAAGGTGAAGATGGAAGAAGGAATCCCCATCGAGAAATTGACCAGGCAGTGGCGCAGGTCCCATTTGACCTGGCTGTACTCAGTCCACTCACGGAAGCACATGGCGTGGCCGTAGTCCAAGCGGGACGGGCAGCCGCTTTCGCCTTGCAGCAGGATGGTCTTGGGATTCACGGCCCGGATATCCTCTTTCAGCTGCTTGATGAGCGGGATAATCCGCTCGGGCTGAGGCCAGTAGGCGTGGTAGGTCACATAGTCCACATCCTCTGCGGCGCCCAGTTCGGCGATGCGCTGCATCCCGCTTTTGAAATAATCGGTGCGGATGGAGAAGGCGCCGAAAGCCGCAATCTTGGCCTCCGGATCCTCTTCCCTGATTGCCTTGGCCGTACGGGCGAACAGGAGGGCATACTCGGCCCAGTTGGCAGCGGGAGCCCACTTGCCGTTGGCATCACGGGCACCGTCCGGCTCGTTCCACACCTCGTACATCGTCACTTTGCCCTTGTAGCGTTTGACAACCTGTTTGACATACTTAAGCCAGCCATCCATCACGGGACCGTCGCCGAACAGACGGGCGTTCAGGTCCTTGCCGCCATCGGTGTAAAGAGGGTTGCCATAGCACAGGCAAAGCCAGGGGTGAATTCCCAATCCAATGAGGCCGTCCACATGGGCGTCCAGCCAGGCAAAGTCGTACTTCCCCTTCTTCTTGGGCTCGCACTTGGCCCAACCGCTCTGCAGGCGGGCATAACCCACGCCCGTTTCGGGCATATACTTGGAGAATTTGTCGAAGTAGGCATAGTCGCGGTCCATTGTTTCACAGCCCACGCTCCAGAGGGACGGACGGTCCAGGCTGGACGGAACGGTCTCCAGTTCGCCGATTACCTTGAGCGGCGCCGGATGATGGCGGATCTTATCCCAGGTGACGGATTTCTTCAGTTCCTGTCCCGCAGCGGAGACTACTAAAAGGGCGGCCATGGCGGCCAGAAGGATTCTCTTCATGGCTTTATTCTTTAACTAGTTCTTTCTGAATTTGTTCCAAAGATTTTCCCTTTGTCTCCGGCATCCACCATGCAAAGAGCAGCGCAAGGGCGGCGATGACGGAGAAGAAGGTAAAGATGTACTGCCCGCCAATTGAGAGGAACAGCGGGAAGAACCAGGTGAGGAGGGCGCTCCACACCCAGTGCGTCATGCTGCCGAACACCTGCCCGCCGGCGCGGACATCGTTCGGGAAGACCTCAGCGATGACCACCCAGATGGTGGCTCCCAGCGAAAGGGCGAAGAAAGCTACGTAGCCCACCAGGAAGATGAGCATGTAGTAGCCGTGGAAGGCCTCCAGGGCAAAGCCGCGGGCCACCATCGCCTGGCATATCACCATGCCTATGGCACCTATGCCTATCAGCGTCTTTCGCCCGACCTTGTCGATGAGGATCATGCCCAGCATGGAGAAAGTGAGGTTTGTCAGGCCGATTATTATGCTCTGCAGCATGGCTCCCTCGCGGAATACGCCGGACATCTCCAGAAGACGGGGGGCGTAGTACAGGATGGCGTTTATGCCGCTGAGCTGATTGATGGTGGCAATGAGGAATGCGATGAGGATGGGCTTCCAGTACTTCTTCTGGAAGAGTTTTCCGCCCTTGCGGGAAGCATCGGCCAGGGACTGGCGGATGGCCTCGAGTTCGGCGGGAACATCCTTTTCACCGGTCTTCTCGAAGACTGCCACGGCATCGGCCTCCCTCCCCTGCTTTACCAGCCAGCGGGGACTCTCCGGCATGGTGAACATCAGCACGCTGAAAAGCAATGCCGGGATGGACTCAGCCATGATCATCCACTGCCAGTCGTTGGGCACGCCGGCAATCCAGTAATTTGAAAAATAGGCCAGGACAATACCCAGTACAATGTTGAACTGGAAGAAGCAAACGAAACGGCCCCTCCATGCCGCCGGGGAAATCTCCGCGATGAACATCGGTCCCACCACGGAAGACGCTCCCACGGCAAGGCCACCCAGGAAGCGGAAGAACATGAAACTGTACCAGTTCACGATCGCTCCGCTGAACACTGCGGAAACCAGGTACAGGATGCCTATCACTATCAGGGACTTCTTGCGTCCGTACCGTTCCGCGGGCTTGCCACAGAACAGGGCGCCGATGATGGTGCCTATCAGGGCCGTGGCCATGGTGAAGCCATGGGAAAAGTCCGACAGGCCGTAAACTGCCTGAATCTGCTTCTCAGCACCGGAAATGACCGCAGTGTCAAAGCCGAAAAGCAGTCCGCCCAGGGAAGCCACAAAGGCCACCCAGAACATAAAAGCCTTCAATCCGTTTTTCATATCTTGTATTTGATCCGTTCGATAATATGATCCTGATAGCACTCGTCAAGTTCCACGAAATATCCGCTCCAGCCCCATACGCGCACAATCAGGTCGCGATGCTGTTCAGGATGTTTCTTGGCATCCAGGAGGGTCTCACGGTTCAGTGTGTTCAACTGCAACTGGTGCCCGCCCATACGGATGTAGGAACGGATGAGCATGGCCAGTTTCTCCACGCTTTCATCGTTGCGGAAGATACTCTCGTCCAGTTCTATGGTGAGAGGACCGCCGTTGATTGCATCTTCCAGTTTCTGTTTGGAGAAAGAGCGCATCACCGACACGGGGCCCTTCTGTCTCAAGAACATGCTGGGCGTGAAGTTGGCTGGTATCACCTCGCCGGCATATCGGCCGTCCGGTGTTGCCGGAAGGTCCTTGGCATGGAAAATATAGTACATGGCCGTGCCCGTACCGGCGCGCCATATGCCGCCACGTTCATTCCGTTTCCCCCTTAGCCCTTCGGCGAAGGATTTGAGGAGCGCTGAGCCGATGGAATCCGGTTCTTCCAGGTCCAGGCCCATCTTGGGAGCGTCGTTCCGCAGGTGCTCCTGAAGGGCCTCATGGCCTTTGAAGTTATGGTGGAGAGCATCCATCAGTTCTTCCAAAGATAGGGTTTTTTCCTCAAAGTAGTACTTCTTGATCACCGCCAGGGAATCGGCAGCCGTGGAAAGGCCCGTGCCGTGAACGCCGTAATTGTTGGAATTGCCGCCCAGTGAAATATCCCGGGCCTTTTCTATGGTGCCGCCCATCAACATGGACATGAAGGGAGCCGGAACGATATAAAGGTTATTGTGCGCCTGTGTTATGCGCTCGCACTCGGCCTTGATGCAGTTGTCCACATAGGCGTAGAAAGCCTCATAACTGGCGTATTCTTCCAAGTGTTCCAGTGCGTCACTCACCACCCCCGCAAAGGACAGGGCGTCGATGTTAACAATCTCCATCCCGTTCTTGGGGATGATGAACTCCCAGCAGGCCGCCACCACATAATTCCGGGCGTCTTCGGGGCTGTACCCCAGTTTTTCCAGGCCGGGAATTACCACGTCGTCGTTGTCGTACTGCGGAAAGCCCAAGCCACGTTTGGTGAGATGGGCACCCTGGATAAACACATCCAGGGGCGTATCGGCATCGCAGCGAAGATTGATTTTGGGATCGATCAGATTGAGTTCGTAGCTGGCCTTGAGGCACATCCTGGACACCTCGTTGAAAAGGTACTCGCCCTTTTGGTTGCGGCCTCCCAGAACGATGCTCTGGCCATTGTCTCCCTGCTGCATCCCCACGTAAAGGTCACTGTCCTTGTTACAAGTCAGGAAGAACTCCTCGATGAGGTCGAAGGCTTCCTGGTCGGTAATGCGTCCGGCGGCTTTGTCGGCACGATAATAAGGATAGATATATTGGTCGAACCGACCCAGGGTGTTGTGGTAACAGTCGCTCTCCCAAAGGGCGAAATGAACCATTCTAAGCAGCTGGAGAGCCTCCCGGAGGGTAGTCGCCCCCACAGAATGAATGTTGTCGAGTATGCTGGCTATGTCCTCCAAACCGGCGCTGCGTGCACAAACGCGGTACTTTTGGATAAAATCCTGTACAGCCTCTATGCTCTCGACAGCAGCAGAGAGGAACAGTCGCTGTTCCTCAGTCAGGGTAGGATCCTTGGCCCTTTCAAGGACCTGCGATTTCCGTCCTCCCAAACCGTCTCGAAGGATACCTTCATAATCTGGGGATATATTTGAAACGGTACCACGCTCGTGCAGGGTATGTGTTTTCCGGATCTCCGCCCACTCCGCTTCCGTAAAAATGGAGGGGATGCGGCTGATAGTGCGGGTACCAACTATCTTCTCCCCTTCCAGGATAACGGGCTTTTCCGCATTCAGAAGGGCACGCAGCATACGTGAACTGCGCTGCACTGGAGGCAAGGCGATATCGGCAAAACGATGGGCCAAACGGTCCAGACCATAATCTTCGGGAGCATGCCGGAAAGCGAAGTGCTTACCGCTTCGGATGAATGCCCGTAAAGTCTCTATTCTCTTGTTCATTTTACAAAACCAATAATTTCATACCCAGGCCGGTGAAAGCATCGTAAACGGCCGGTTCTTTTTCTTCGTCGAAAGGTGGCCGGTAGGAAAGGCCCACCATCGGGTATTTGGCACCCGCTACCCGGTTGTAACGTAGCAGTTCCACCCTTTGTAGACCGACGGCGCCCTGGAGGAGGGATGCCGTGGCTTCCATATTCTCCCGCGTGTCATTCACGCCGGGAATCAGGGGAATCCTTGCCACAAAGGGTTTTCCGGAAGCGATGAGCGTCTTCAGGTTTCTGAGGATGAGCTCATTACCAGCACCAGTATACTTCCTGTGCAGCGCGGAATCCACCAGTTTGATATCAAAGAGCAGGCTGTCGGCCCTCTCCATAACGCTGCGGAAGGCATCTTCCCGAGCATATCCACTGGTTTCCACAGCCTTGTGCATATCCTTCAGGCCATCCATCACTTCGCAAAGGAAAGGGCTCTGCATCAGCGGTTCCCCGCCAGTGAAAGTGACGCCTCCCCCGCTGTCACGGAACAGGTCCCTGTCCCGGCCCAGCCTCTCCGCCAGTTCCCCTGAAGAGATCCGATAGCCGCAGGTTTCTTCCCTGCCCCTTTTCACCATCTTCTCCGGCAGAGGGCTCCACCCTTCCGGATTGTGACACCAGGCGCAGCGCAGCGGACATCCCTTCAGGAAAACCGTTGTGCGGATGCCAGGGCCGTCATTGATGGCGAACTCCTCGATACTGAATACAATCCCGTCCGTCATCTTGCATCCCATCGAAGCTGATACATCCGGCTTCCTATCTCGCGGGCTGCCTCCACTGTCTCCTTGTAAGGCGTATCGCAGACATCGGTGAAGCCCACCTGGAAATCTTCGCCGTCGAAACGTCCGGTGGTTGCCTGGTCGCCGAACTGGTGCCAGTGCGTCCCCACGAAGTTGGGATGCTCCAGGGCCGAACGGACGTAGTCCTTGTAGCAGACTCCCCTGTCTTCCTGGTTCTCCGTCCAGACCTGGCTGGGATGGAACGGGCCGCGGTCGGTAGACCCAAAATGGAACTCGCCGATCAGCACTGGCTTGTCTATCCCTTCCGGAAGTTTGAAGCAATCCAGGTTGTACTTGTAGATGTTGTAGCTGAGAAGGTCGCAGTACCGTGCTCCGATCTCAATCACGCGGGGATTGCCCGGATGCCCCCCGAAGCGGCAGCCCAGATACAGCAAGCCCGGAGCAAGCCGGTTGAATTCCTCACGTATCGTGCTGTAGTACTTATCAATCACCACGTCGTTGAAAGCTTCCTTGTCCTCAATGGTCATCGCCGCGAACGGCACATCCTTTCCGTAACGTGCTCTCAGCCATACACGGAGAGCCTTTTTCACGGCAGCACCGTCCGGTGCGTCAAGCGCACACTCCGTCACGTGCGTGGCATCACCCCAGGCATGCTCGTTATCCACGAACAGGCCGATGCACCAGGGGTCGGAGAGTTCCTCCGCCCGGGCGGTCAGCTGACGGTCTATCTCCTCTTTGAAGGAGGGGTCAAACGGGTCCGGCAGTTTCCACCAGAGGATTTTTGCGTTCTCAGACATCGGCGTGGAGACAATCTCGATGCGGTCGCACCAGGGTGTGCGGTGAAGGGCGGTCATGGACGGTTCCGTGGCGTTGGCCATGGTGTTCATGCACCAGCTGCGCAGCCGGCGGTGGCACAGGTCGTTGTAAACGGCCATATAGTCAGGACCGTATTTGCGATAGCAGTTGGCTGAACTGAAGTCATAGTGGTCGTCGATGCCTCGGGCAGCATAGTAGCTACCAAGGAGCGGGTCGAAGGTGGTGTAGAACTTCCCGTACTCCGGGTCGTCCTTTTCCGGAAGTTCTTCAAACCACTTGCGGCGGTCCGCCAGACCTGGAGCGCTGAGCGGCGTCACGGCATTGCCGGGCGAGATGCGCAGCACGCCGTGGCTCCAGAACAGGTGCCCTTTCGGATCCACCAGCCACCATTTTCCATCAATCTTCTCCGTACGGAAACGGCCGGTGGCCTCGAGTTGGGGGCCGGCGGCCCAGCCGCCGTACTCGTCCCAGTCCGCCGGAGCGGGATGTGCTGCAATGTCAGCTTCCTCCGCCTCACGGGCGGCGGCGAGTTCCTTATCAGAATGAATCTTCCCGGGCCAGTCCTTGTGCTTGAACTGCCCGTATCTGTCGATGAAGGGGAAGAACTCATCCTCGCCGTAAGCCAGATAATCGGGGCCCTTCCTGCGGGGCCCCTCCAACAGTTCCACGTCCGAGATGCAATACCGCATGCCCAGCTTGTTCCAGCGCTGGTTAAAACGGATTTCGGATACGTCGGACCAGTCTACGTTGTAAGTAAAGTCACCGGCTGAATAGGGGGTGCTCTGCATAGTGGTGAACTGCCGGTCAATCTCCGGATGGGCAACGGGCCCGGGGAACCACCAGGTAAGCGTAACCTTCTCAAGCGGCTTCACGTGGAAGCGGCGGTTGGCTTCGCCTGCATAAGGCGTTCCCCTCCAGGGAATCTTCTCCTGCTCCGCATTGCAGACAGAAACCACCAGTATCAGATGCTCCAGCGAATCCAGATTAGCCACAGTGAAACGCAGGCGGTTGTAGCCGGTGAGATCCCAGTGACCCTTGAAGCTGACACCGCCGGTGCCGTATTCATAGGTACCCATCACCTCCACGCCGCCCTTGTCGTCGAGTGTAATGCTGGCTGAATTGAACGCTTTCACCTCCAGATCCGGCGTATCGGACACCTGGAAACCAGCCTCCCTGCACCCTGCAAGGAGCAGGGCGCAGACAGCCAGCATGCAACATGTCCTTCGCATGACTAGTTAAAGACTTTGTATGTGAGTTTCCAGCCGCGGATACGATACTGGCCGCCCGGTCCCATCACAAAATAATAAGGCTTTCCGCGCTCGGCATCCGGAACCAGGATATCCAGCCATTTGAATGTTCCGGACTTGGTGGAAATCTGTCCCGAGGCCATGTTCACCGTGCCAAGCCCCGTATCCGGATCCACTTCAGAGGAAACGCTCCAGGGGCCGCAGGCGTTGTCGTAGTAATACATTTCCACGCGGGTGAGAACGCCGTCGTAGGACGGGAATTTGATCCATGCAACCTCCTGCTGCGAACCAACTATCCAGTTTTTCCCATCCCTGGCCCAACTGGCCACGTAAGCGTTGAAAACCACGTCGATGAGCCCATAAGTATTGTTGCCAAGGCTCTTGGTGTTTCGGCCGATGCCGTTAGTGGTCCAGAAGATGTAATCATAGCCATTCTCGGGAACGGTGTATTCGTACTTCTTCTTGGTGCCACCTTCCACGATATTGGTAGGATTACCTATTTCCGCCCGGTCGCAGGAAAGGTTGGCCGACACAAAATTACTGTTAATGCCCGTATGCGAGTCGGATTCAGCTTTGGTGTTGGATTCGAAATTCGCCTCGATAACCACGGTCGGCCAGGACACCTCATGCAGGTTGGACAGGGCTGCCGCCTGCACGTCAATTGCACGCTCGGCCACTGCTACCGCCTCATTGCCATCCGTATCCTCCACGTCTATGCGCACATGCTCGTAGTTCTGAGGGACCACGGGGAGATAGTAATCCCCAGCCTCATAGAAGGTATCACCATTGGCGGTTGAGAGGGCATGTGTGCGGAACGTAATGGTGGCAGATCCTTCCTCCACGGATACGAAAGCGGGCGAAGGAGTACCTTCCGGCCAGGAAGCATGAACCGTACCGGCAAATGACTTACCGTCGTTATCCATAATCGTCACCTTCTTGATGTCCGTCAGACTGAAGGTCTTGCCTCCCTGTTCCAGGGTTTTCCCGTTAGAAGGCAGCGTGAACTTGATGAAGCCGCACACCGACTGCAAGGCAATATCACCGCCCTGCGGAATTCCGATTGCGGCGGCGTTGGCCTTGACAAGTGTCCCTGCTTCCTTGGCGTTATATGTTTCAGGAACGTTGAGGGTGAAAGTCTCCGTTGCGGGATCGTAGGTCACTGCGCCAGGATCATGGGAATAGATCACGTACTTTACCTGGCTGTTTTCCGAGAGAGTGCCGGAGAATTCTCCCTCCGGCTTGGATATGCCTGCGTCCATATCAAAGCGATGCAGACCGTTCCTGGTATCCACCACAACCAGTTTGTCACCGCTTTCCCAAAGGGCGACGCCGCTGCCGGAGGGCATCTGGAAGGAAGCCGAAAAGCCTGCGGCACCGGTGTTGGCGATTTCCTCCTCTGCGGGCTTGACGTCGCAAGCCCACAGGGAAGCAAATGAGGCAAATAATATAATGGAGATTCGTTTCATAACTCTTTTCGTTTTATCGGACCTCTGTGTAAGTGAATTCAAAGCTGTCCATCCAACGGTCGGCAATGGAGCTAAGATAGTAGTCCGTGTTGGGCTCGGTTGTGGTGAGTTCCACGTCAAATACGTCGTTCTTACCGAAATTCACCTTGCTATAGCCCTCGACGATTTGCTGGGCATACTTGTCCGAGGATAGCGAGAGGCACTTGGATGAAGCTCCGTTGAAGGAGTTGATATAGACGTGGGTTAGCTTGTAACCGGCCTTGGCGGGAATCCTGATGTAGGTATTGTTCCAGCGAAGGTTGTCGTTGCCGTGGTTGTGGTAATAGATGCGAACCGTCTTGCTGGCAGTCTTTGTGGTTGCAGGGCCCATTTCCAGCGGGAAGAATTCGGCGGTATTCTTATCTTTGAACAGCCAGGTGCCCGTCTTGGTATAGTTACCCAGGTTGTCTTCCACAACCGAACCACCCTTTCCGTCCAGGAAAGGAGGGAAGGAGCTCAATGTTGTGGAACTCTCCAGCCAAGGGAAATTTGCGTGCGGCGAGTCGGGGCCGCCCTTGATGAGCTTGTTGTAGCTGCCGGAGCCCTTCCAGCTGAGGACGATGGTCTTCAGGACCGGGGACTGCTGCGTTACGGTAATAATGCACTTCACATCCTCGGAGATGGCGAAAACGACCTCGCCCGAACGGGCACTCGCCGTCTCGTTCTCACCCTTGGTGCTGATAATGACCTCCTTTTCCAGTCCGGTGTAGGATTCCGTGTCAACGGAAATCCAACTGGGTGCGCTTTCCAAATGCCAAGGATACTGGGACGAATTGGCGGTGATGGTCACAGTCTTGCTCTCCGCCTTATCCCATACAAACTCCAACTCATTTACGCTAGGCGTAAGTGTAACCCCGGTTTTCTGTGAAACAGCCAACTGCGCGCAGTGTACGCGGTCGATGCGGAAGCCCAGGGTGGCCAGGCGGTCGTTCAGTGACATGTTGCGGGACAGGGACTTGAGGGTAACGGTAGCGTTCCCCTCACCGGACAGTGGACTGGCCGTCATCCAAGTCTTTACCTCATCCGTATACCCTTCCAGCGTCCAAGGCTTGGAGGTAATCACGTCCAGGGTGATTTCCTCGTTCTCCGGCCCGGAGAAAGACAGGGCATCGGCAGAAAGCGACACAGTGCGTGTGGGATCACCATCCTGATGGATTACCACAGGGACTTCTATCTCGTCGTTCTTGAAGATGAGGACTGCCATACGGGAATCATCATAAGGATTGGTCTCAAGGCAGGTGAAGGTGACGGTAGCGTTACCGTGGCCCTCCGTGGTACTGGCCCGGAGCCACTCCTTCACTCCGTCGGTCATGCCTGAGAGGACCCAGTCCCCTTCCGTGGTCACGTCCACGCTTACGGTACTGCCTTCTTCGGGAAGGATTGAGAGCGTCTTTTCCGACACGGTTATCTGTACCGGCGGGGTCACTGGCTCAGCAGGTTCTTCTGGAGTGCCGCAGGCACCCATGGCCGCGGCGGCAAGTATCAGAAAAAAGTATCTGTATTTCATATCCTTTTCGTTTTCAAATTATTCCCAGAAAATTTCCGAAGGATTCTGGTCGGCCAGCGTGAGGGATGGATTGTAAACCAGCTCATCGTTGGGGAAAGCGCAGATAAGGCCCTTGCGGACCTCGGCGGGATCTACCGGGTAGATATTGTCATCCCCGTGAGTGGGTTCCCCATAATATCCGCTGCGGAAACTGTTGTTTCCGTTGGAACTTTTGGTAATCTGCTCCGGAAGGGCGAGGAAGGCGTTTGCCGGGATGGTCACATACCGGGCCAGCCAGGTGGCTCCCATGCGGTGGGTGTCGAACCAGTCGTGCTGCTCGCCTACCATTTCAAAGGCACGCTCCCAGAATATTTTCTCGATGAGGGCATCCTTGTCCGGAATAGCTGCTACTTCCCAGTCCTGGGGTTCCACCGTGGGAGTGCCGTCGGCCGCGTGACGGGCGCGTGCCAAAAGGATGTTCACATAACCGATGGCTTCCTGCCCGTAGGAGTCGCCTGGCGTTGAGCACAGGTTGGCAGCCGCCTCTGCGGCGATGAGGTAGACTTCTCCCAGACGCATCTCGTAGAAGTCTGCATAACCTGCCACCGAACCGTCAAAGGCAGGATCGTAGTACTTCTTGAAGTACGGCATGGACTTGGTGCGGTCGTAAACTGTAATGCAGTCTGAAGCGGGATAACAGGTCCTGGTGGCCCCGTTGGCACCGATGAAGTTGTTATAGATGAGCGCAGCATCCATACGCGGGTCGCCACACTTGATGTAGATGTTGGCCGTAGTACCGGATCCACGTTCACCGCCGTACGCATCGCACCATTTCTGGAAAAGCCAGCGGGAAGGACGGATGCGACTGTTGTTCACATTGGAGGTAGTATTGTTGTAAGCGCTCGGAAGGCTCCAGGTTGCAAGCTGGGAATAACCGTTTTCATTGGTGGAAGTGATTACGAAGATTCGTTCGCGCAACTGCCAGTCCTCGGGATCTGTCCACCGGAAGAGCTGGGCATACGTAGAAGCCAGCCTGTAGGGTGAATCAGGAGCGGTTTCCGGCATCACCTGCTTGGCGCAGGAGAGTGCTTTCTCAAAGGCGTCCTTGGCCGATGTGATTCCGGCCTCAGCAAAACCTGCGTAGACTTCATCGTTGGAGCAAACCCAGAAGTTGTCGTTCGGACCGTCGTGGGCCAGCAGCGTGCCGATGGTCAGGTAAACCAGGGCTTTCTGCGCCGTGGCGGCATTCTTGCAGACTCGACCGCTTCCCAGGCCGGCGATACCACGCTGCCTGTCATAGTCACGGCCGTTGTTTTCGGCATAGGTAAGGTCCTCCAGAATCTGTTTGTAGATGACCCAGAAGTTCTCCCGGGGCAGGCTGGTACCGCCGATGGTGGTGGGAGGATCCAGGTGCAGCGGCGCGTTACCCCATCGCCGGACGATGTCGAAATAGTTCATCGCCCGGATGAAACGGCCTTCGGCCTCGATCTCGTTCTTGTACTTCTGGTCCACCGGGCTGGCCGGCAGTTCGGCGATCAGTTTGTTGCACTTGTAGATGGCAGCATACTTAAACTTGAATACGTCGATGTTGTTGGGATGACGGCTGTATTGGGTAAGATTCAGGCTGCTGATATAACGTTTCTGTCCGTCGGAGAGCTGGCTCCCCGTAAGGCCCCAGTGAGTAAGTGTACTTCCTGGAGAAAACCATTCGTTGTTATTGCCGCCGTAGAAGCCGCTGGTGGCATAGGCCTGGTAACAACCGGTCACATAGGCCTCAAGCGCCGCCTCCGAACCAAAGATATCTTCGCCGGAGTAGTGGGTATTCATATTCTCGTCCAGGAAGTGACACCCACAGGCCAGGACGGAAACTGAAATAATAGCAAATATCTTTTTCATGATGCGCTCCTCCTCTTAGAATGTGAATTTAACATCCAGCATGAAACTGCGGGCACCGGGGTATGAACCCATATCGGCTCCTTTACGCTTGATACCGCCATAGCTGTTCACGTCGGGATCCCAGCTGGAATACTTGGTCCATACCCAGAGATTGCCGCCGGTGGCGGTGAGGTTTACACCCCTGATGAAGAAGTCCTTCTTCTTGATGGGCAAATCCCAGGACAGGGACAGGTTGGACAGGCGCAGGTAGGAGCCGTCTTCCACATAGCGGTCCACTGCCCACTTTACGTCGTCAGCATTTAGGGCGCCGATGGTAGGATACCAGTTATCCGGCGTTTCGGGTGTCCATTGCTTATAGAACGTATCCTTGGTGACGTTGGTCATCACGTATGAGGTGTTGCTGTCCATCATCTTGTTCACGTTGTACAGGTCGTTGCCGTAACAGCCCACGAAGTTGGCAGTAAGGGTGAGGCTCTTCCAACGCAGGCTGGTATTGAAGCCATAGGTAAATTTGGGATTCGGGTCGCCGATGACAGTGCGGTCCATGTCAGTTATGTAGCCGTCGCCGTCAACGTCAATGTAGTTGATGGAGCCTGGGCCGTGATAGCCGGAATCAGATGCGGAATAAGGACATCCCTGCTCCCCTTCCTGAACCAGTCCGTTGGTCGGAAGACCGTAGAACAGCGACATTGGCTGACCTTCCACAAAGATGTTCAGGTAGGTGCGCATGACATTACCCCAGCCTATCTGGTCGCCAGGGAAGCGGGATACGTACTGCTGGCTGGCCGGATCAGCGGTCAGGTAGATGTAATCATTCTCCAGGCCGTCGGGGTTGATGGACAATATCTTGTTGCGGTTAAAGGAGATGTTGCCTCCCAAACTCCACTCGAAGTCGCCAACCTTTACGGGAACGGCGTCCAGCGTGAATTCCAGACCCTTGTTCTCAATGGAGCCCATATTCACCCAAGGGTTATCCATTCCGGCCGAAGGAGCCAGTCTCTTGGTTTGCAGCAGATCCTTGGTCAACTTGTAATAGGCATCGGCACTTAGGGTGAAGCGACCCTGGAACAGTCCCAGATCCAAGCCCACGTTGGTCTGTTCAGTCGTTTCCCACTTGAGGTCACGGTTGGGCAGATTGCTTGTTGTGGTGATAAGGACGGTCTGGGAGTCGTTGCCATGGTCCGAATAGTAACTCGTGCCGTAATTATATATTGTAGCGTACGACGCTATATTCTGATTACCTACCTGGCCCCAGCCCAGACGGAGCTTTGCCATGGATACGGCCGGAACGCGGAACCACGGTTCCTGGTTGATACGCCAGGCAAAGGCAGCAGACGGGAAGTATCCCCACTTGTTCTTTCCGGCGAACCGGCTGGAACCGTCGGCGCGGATTGTCGTGGTAAGCACATAACGGTCCGCGTAGCTGTAGATGGCACGGGCGAAGAAGGACATCAGCGATGAGGATGCCTCGGTATAGGTATAATAGGCATAGGCCGCAGAGTTGAGCGAGAGTTCCTTGGCTTTCCACTGGTCTATGTTCTTGCCTTCCGTGGTCTGGACAATGGTCTGGTTCCGGGACATGGACATACCCAGGGTTCCCTGAATCAAGTGCTTCTTGTTCAGACGTTTGTAGACGTTCAGCATATTATCCCAGTTCCATGCCAGACGGTCAGTATGGCCCACGGCAGCAGTGGAGCCCGTGGAGGCCGACGTCAGAAGGCGGCTCTTGAAACGGCTCTGCTCCGTTACGCGGTAGTCACCACCCAGCGTAGTCCTGAAGGAGAGCCAGGGCAGAATCCTGTACTGGGCATAGATGCTGGGATTGATACGGTATTCAACCCTGTTGTTCACGAATCCGTCCATCCAGCGGTTCGGGCCGTACTGCTGATTCTCATCGTCGCCCCAATCAATCACGTCTCCTTCATCGTCATATTCCAGAATCTTGGCAAACGGAGCCGTGGTAATCATACTGCGCATGAGTGACGTGGCGGCGGTAAGCGTACCGATGGATGCACCCTGCGTGAGGTGGGAGGACAGGTAGGAAACACCTGAGCGCATGCCTATGAGGAGCTTTTTGTTCAGGTTGTGTTCCATGTTCAGACGCACCGTGAGATTCTTGAACCCGGTGGTCTTGATAATACCCTGCGTATTGTTGTAACCCACGGAGAACAGGTAGTTGCTGTTCTTTGGCTTACCGGCCACCGAAACATAGTAGCGACGGTTCCATGCAGTACGCATCAGGTAGTCCTGCCAGTCGATGGGCTGGTAACGGTTCCAGAAATAGTCTCCGCGCATGGCGTTCAGGCGGCTCTTGGCCGTGTTTACCATGCCGGAGTTGTACTGTGCCACCAGCGGGCTGTCCACTATGGCGCGCAAATACTCGCCGTATTCGTAGAAGTCCAGCATGGGCTGCTTCTTGTAGGGCGTATTGATATCCAGGCCGAAAGATGCGGTAACGGTGGGTTTTTCACGGCTTGCCGTCTTGGTGGTAATGAGAATGACGCCGTTGGCGCCCTGGCTGCCGTAGATGGCAGTAGCCGATGCATCCTTGAGGATTTCCACCGATGCGATATCCATCGGGTTGATACCCATGAGGCCGTTGGTGGCTTCATTGGTACCGCCGTCGGTGTCGCCCAGTTTGGTTCCAAGGTTGGAATCGCCGTTGGCATTGATGATGATACCGTCCACCACATACAACGGCTCGGAGCCGCTGTTGAAGGAACTGGCACCACGGATCTGGATGGTTACGCCGGCATCAGGGGATGCGCTGTTGTTGGTTACCTGTACGCCGGCGGCCCTGCCCTGAAGCAGGGAACTCAGGCTGGCACTGTGGCCTGCTTCCGTCTCATCGATACGCACAGACGTCACCGAACCTGTAAGGTCCGAGCGACGCATGGAGCCGTAACCCACGACCACGGCGTCTCCCAGGACTTCAGAATCCTCTTCCAAAACAATGCTGATAACCGCCTGATTGCCGATTTCGACGGTTTGGTCCGCATATCCCAGACAGGTTACCATCAGGCGGGCCCGCCTGCTCCCGGCAGGGGTAAAGTTCAATGACCAGTTGCCGTTCATGTCCGTGACGGCTCCCGTGGAAGGACTGCCTTCCAGGATTACGGCGGCCCCTATGACAGGGTCACCGTTGGAGTCCTTTACAGTGCCTTTCACACTGCGTGTACCCTGGGCGAATGCGAGCACCTGGGCGAACAAAAGGGCAATGAATATAAATCTCTTCATAGTCTTCTTCTCTTAAAATTTGGCACTCACTCCCAATATCAAGCTCCGGACTGTGGGATAGGAACCATAGTCTACGCCGTAGGACATGATGGAACCGCCAAAGCAATTCACGTCCGGATTCCACCCGCTGTAGCCTGTAAAGGTGAGAAGGTTGAGCCCGCTGACAAAAACTTTGACATCGTGCAGCCTCCTCCAACGGACAGGGATGTCATACACAAATGACACGCGGGAAAGACGAAGGTAATCAGCCTTTTCCACGTAACGGGAAGAAAGTTTGGTACGGCCTTCAGCTATCACCTTATTCAGATTGGCAACCTGATGACCGGCGGCTCCGGTCAGCTGCACATCCAGGGTGAATCCCTTGAAACTAAGGGCTGTACCAAGCGCACCGTTGAAGACGGGAACGGTGTAGCCCAGAATCTTCTTGTCTGCATCGCTAATCTCACCGTCATTATTCAGGTCCATGAAACCGCCTTCAGGATTATCCAGGTAACCAAAGAGGGCGCCCATGGGCTGATTCTCGGCCATTACGTTCACCCAGATGTTCTTGCCGATGTTCCGGCCGGCCATATCCTCATAGCCCACCTTGGTGACGCGGCCTGCATTCCAGGCTCCGTTGACATAGGCCGTCCATTTCCAGTCGGACTTCTTCAGAAGGGTTGCCTCCAGGTCCACCTCTATACCGTTGTTGCGAAGCATTCCTTCAGTGGAGAAGACCTTCCTGCCGGAACGTGCCCAGTCGAAATAGACGCCGTTCATCTTGCCGAAGTGCCAGATATCCATGTTGTCCGTGGTATTCTTGTCATAGTACTTGACAGACAGGCTGGCCCTGTCTGCGATACCCAGGATAATGCCTACGTTCCACTCCCTGCTCATAAGGCGGTTCAAGCCGTCATAGTAAACCTCGGATCCCACTTCCACTTCCGGATAGGTCCTGAGGTAGTTCCCCAGCAGTTCGTAAGGTATGTATTCCTCCCTGGCCGCCATGCCATAGCCGCCTTCCAGCCGTAGGGCGGTGATGACGCCGGAATCCTTCAGGAAGATGCGGTGCAGGTCAACCCACGCCTCTGCCCCCGGTGAATTGATGGGCTTCTTGGGAGTATATTTGGTAGAGAAATCCGAACGCCAGGTAGCCTGGAAGCCGGCGTACTGGTTATAGTCGTACGAAATCTGTCCAAAGGCACCCCAGATGATGTAGTCGCGGGTGAATCTGTAGGGAACAGGGCGGCTGCCGATGGAAGCCAGGCCACGGGCCCGCAGATACGGCAGGTCGAAAGTGGTGCCGTTCATGACGCCGAACCGATTGTTGCTGCCAACCGCCTCTCCGCCGACTTTGAACTGAAGGTGATGATAAGGTTTTAAATATAAGGAGTAACCCAGTTCCACCTTGCCGTTGTAATTGAACAGCGTGGAGGAAAGGGCCGATGCCGCACCCTTGTTGGCCAGACCGAAAGAAGTACCGTTACCGTACCAGATGCGACGGGTATTGCTCTGGAAGTCGGCGCCAACGGCAGCACGTAAATAGAGTGAGGGCAGCGGATTCACCTGAAGCCACACCGAAGTGAGAGCCCGGTAATCTTCCACGTCGTCGTCGTAATCCTCTTCCCAACCTTTCATGGTGTTGCCTGCAAAGCGAGCCGGATAACGGGCCAGGATCATCGTGGATGGCTTGCCCAGATATGCGCTTCCGGCAGCATTATGCTGTGCTCCGGCTGACAGGGTGGTGTTCAGGCCGAACCACAGATAAGGGTTGGCACGGGTCTCCAGGCTGGCATTCATGCCACCGAAAAGATTGCCAGTGCGACGGACCACACCGTTATTATGACGCATGTAACCCGACAAGTGATAATATGTATTGTTGGCATTACCGCTGTAAGAGAGCGTGTGGTTGTGAGTGAACCCGGTACGGAAAGCCTCGCCGGTGCGGTTGGACATATCCAGGGATACATTGGAATGCCAGTTGAGTTCGCTCTCCACCTTGGGCAGGCGGGTTTCCACGATTATGACTCCGTTTGCACCCTGGGCTCCGTAGATGGCGGTTGCAGCCATGTCCTTGAGCACCTCGATCTTCTCCACATCATAGGGATTCAGGAAGGCAGTACCATTGAGGACGGCGCTGTAGCTCAATTCAGAGTAATCTGGAATGGCATCTCCCTTGGTAGTGTAACCACCCTTCTGCCAGAAAGCGTTAAGGTTCTGGGAAAGGGCATTGGAGAGCATGACTCCGTTCACGATCCAAAGCGGCTCGGAATGACCGCGAAGGGTGTTGATGCCTCGGATATTGGTATTGATGGCTCCGTTGGGGCCGCCGTCCTGGGCCGAGACCCGGACGCCTGACACCTGCCCGGCCACCAGGGCAGCGGGCGTCTGCGCCATAGCCTTGCTTACTTCCAGCGTATCCTGGACAATATTCTGCGCGCTGGCAGCGACGCCGAACAACAGGGCCGCCAGGCCCGTGATGAATACGTTAGTTTTCATAGACAAGACACAAATCTTTTATACTGATGAAATGGTAGTCCTCCTCCAGGGTGAGGCTGTAACGCTCTCCCGGCAGAGTGTCAGGGAACAGATGCACGTGTACGTCGTGGTGTTCTTCTGTGAGGGGAACCACCTGACGGGTAACGGTGTATTCGCCGCCTTTGATAATTGCGCCTTCTTCGTCACGTACGGTATAAGGATTGCCTCCCTTACAGGAAGCCTCATAATACATGGCGGCCAGGCGGAAGCCATCAATTCCAGGGAACTTTACGTAATCCCCTTTCATCTTGCCCACGCAAAGACCGAATTCGGTAGTGCTGATCCAGGCGCCGCAATCACGGCCATAAAGGGTGAACACAGAACCTCCGGGAGTCTCGCATTCAAGTTCCACGCCTTTGTTGGACCCGGAACTGAAGGAATTGGGGAAGGATGTGGGATATGAAAAAGGAACGCCAAGAAAAGTGTACGGACGGTAAGGATTATCGTAACCGTAAGGGTCGGTTCCCGTCCATTCGTATTCAGGATTGTAGGCCAAGACCTTCAGGTGAATGGATCCTCTCTGGTGAAGGGTGACCTCAATGGGATCAAAACCGTCCCTGCGGATGGTAACGGTCGCATGTTTGTCCATAACTGCGGGGTCGTCGCCGTGTTTGGCAGTCAGGACTATACCGTTCAAGGCAGTCTGCCCGCTTGAAGGAACAATCTTTGCGTCCTCAAATGTGCAATCAGTCAACTCTGCAGTCCAGGGCCCATTGGAGCGGAGAGGAATCTCAATCTCAGGCTCATAGGGAGGAATCACCTCCGGGATCTCGGAGGCCAGCATGAAATAGCGCTCGCTCTGGGACTGTATCAGGTCCAGGGTCTGAGGCGTGCAGCCTTGGGCCGTAACTACCAGCCGGGCGATGCGTGCACGTTCATCATCGGCATTCTCCGGGAAGGTTACCAGGATGGCGCCGCTGTCCTGGCCGGCGGTAACCGACAAGCCGGGAATCACGGTGGAAGCGCCCACATCTACCCGCACCGTCCAGGTGGTGTTGCTTTTTACCAGAGCGTAGCACTCTCCGTTAGAGGCAGTGACCACATTTTCGCCGTCCGGGGTGGACAGGGTAAGGCTGGGGACGAATGCTTCCTGGGTGTAATTGACCACCACTGGATCCTCAATGTCCACGCCATAGAGTGAAAGTTTAGCCGTACGGGGTTGCGCACCGCGGTAACGGTCAAAGCTGATGATCAGCGGGTATTTTTCCCCCTGACCCGTAACGTTTATGCGTTCAGCGACATTGGCGTGTACCCAGTCCCCGCCATCAGCGGTCTCAAGTGCGGCCGTCCACGAACGGTTGGCGCTCACCCATACCGTATCGGTCACAGGAAGCAGAGCCTCTGCGAAGGGATCGCTGATGAGCGAATTGTCTGCGGGCACAGAAACGCTGGAAGCGGGAACGGTTAATTGGGCGGGGCCGGACGTTACATCTTCTGTATGACAGGCAGACAACGAGCCTGCAGCCAACAGCATGCAAAGAGAATAAAAGAATTCCTTTTTCATACGAAGGGCCATTATTTTTAATGTTATTCTTCCGCAAATGTAATAAAGAAGCGCCAAACTGGTTTGCACTGGTCTGTTTTTTTACCGACTGCAACAAACCAGTTTGTCGGAGAAACAATTACGAATTATCCCCGACCTGAGCCGGGGATAATCCTAATTGAAATCACTGTCGGCAAGGGTAACCGTACCCAGTGACAGGACCTTCTTCATCTTACGGTTCGCATAGCCCGCCGGATTCTCCAGCGAACGCGTGGCCGTAGTTCCGTCCTCCGCAGTGAAGGTGAAGGTGAAGGTGGTCCCTTCGCGCATTTCCCTTATGGCAAAGTACAGGTCATTGGGAAGGACTTCACCACCATTTTCCACTGTCAAAGTCTTGCCGGGGCAACCCGTAGCCAGTGTAAAGTTCTTGGCCACGTCTGCCGGATAATGGTAATATCCCATATTGATGGTGCCGACATCTCCTGTCATGAAACCTGTAGTGTTGGTCAGAACCACTTTTGTGATGTCCTTGCTCGAATTGAGTTTCAATCTGAGGAGAACATTCATAAGGTGAAAAGTACTTTTACCCCCACCGGCGGGATTGTTATATTGCGCCGAGAAAGTTGCACTCCTGGCAATGAATACGCTGTATTTCCAGCCAGTACCATCCTGCTCAGCCGGAATGGTCAGTTTCTCGGGAGTCGCAACCGCATGGATCTTGCTGCCGTCTAGCGTTACGGAAATATCGCTGAATGTGGTTGCCGGATAAATTGCACAGAGATAGGTCGACACTCCACTATCTTTCCCATACAGTTCCTGCAGGTTAGGAACGGTCATCATAAACTGCTTGGTCCCATCTCCATTTTGCAGTGTTGAGCGAAGGTGGGAGAAGTTCAGGAGCGTTCCAAATGCAGCGGCTGAAGTGTTTGAGTAGACAATGCTGAACTGGGAAATCTGATCCCCGGCTTTCCACTTTACAGTATGTACGCCCGGAGCATTATCAGGATCAGCCTCGTATCCATAAACCTTGGTAAGCGAGGGAGAGGAAGAAAGGGCTGCACCACTTTCCACCACGGGCGCATCCACCTCACACTCCACCTCCATCAGAGGGAAATCCGTAATCACCTTGATTCCGTTTTCTTTCACATTCTCCTTGCTGCAGGATACAAAACCCAATACTATGGCAGCCACAAGGATTCTATTAACTGTTTTCATGATTATCCTCCTGGTTCTAATTCCAAAGACTACTGACATCTTCCTCAGTTATGGTTGAGAAATCATTAACCTCATAAGGCGCCGTGATTGTACTGGCACAAACCACGCTCTCTACCCTGAGCCATATCGACTGGCTCTTGGGAGATACATAAAAAACTCTTTTTTTCATAATATGATATTTTAGTTATAAAATCATTGTCCTATAGGATACGCAGCATCGTGGTCATATTTCTTGTAAACCACGGTACCGGCCTTGAAGTCTTTCCAGGCATCCATAAGGCCCTGGGCCGTGACGGGATAGGTCCACCGGCCTTCATCACGGTCCCGGTAGCTGCTTGGGTTGTACCAGTACATGGGGATGATTCCCCGCTGCAGGGCACGCGTGGTATAATAATAGGCATGTTCCGCACGGCCCAGCTCATTGCGGTTGCCGTTTGCGTCCTTCTTGGCGAAAGCTCCGTATTCTCCCAAAATACAAGGCCAGCCTTTATCCAGGATATGACGCTGCACGCGCTCGAACATCTCGTCAATCTCCGGCTTCTCGCTCTCATAGAACTCCAGTCGGCTGCGGTCGCCCACAGTGCGGGCGGTGATGAATTCGTTTGGCCGGTAAGAGTGGACCTGTACAATCAGATGACCATCCTTCACATCCTCCGGAAGGACAAAGCCAACCAGACCGTTTTCCCACTCGCTGGACGTATAGGTTGAGACGACGAGGTTGCGCACAGCATTGTTGCCTCCAGTAGCGCGCACGGCGTTTACAAAATCCTGGTTCAGGGCATTGGCTGCCTTGAAACCATCGGGACCGCTGGGCGCCCACCAACTCTTGTTCTCGTCGCAAATCTCGTTGAAACCTTCGAACAGCAGATGGTAGTCGTAATCCTTGAAGAAGTTTGCGATCTGCGTCCAGATGTTCTTCAATTGCACGCTGATGGATGCGTAATTGCCCCAGTCCGCCTTGAGCCAGCAGTAGTCATAGGTGCCGGCGTCATGGTGAATGTTGATCACTACATACAAGTCCGCGTTCCGGGCCATGTCAATAACTTCCTTGACATGCTCCAGCCACACCTGGTCGATCACGCCCTCAGGGCTGACCGGCGGCCCCATGTGGTTGAACCATGTAATGGGAAGGCGGATGCTGCTGAAACCCGCCGCCTTAAGCGCGTTCATCGTGGTTTGCGTTATCGGGTCATGCGCACTGTTGGTCTCATAGGTAACCGGACGTGTGCGGTCCATGATGTGCATCCCGTTTGCATCTGCCCGGTCGGCCAGTGCCTCCGTAGTGGGAGTAACCGACTCCATGCCGCCCACGTTGATACCCATCCCCATGTTCTTGGCCGCCTGGGCAGCCAGTTCAGCCGATGTCCACTCGCTCAGGTCAAAGTCAGGAAGCCCGCTCACCTTTCCGGGATTGCAGGCCTCCGTGATTTTCACGGCGCGGGAAACGTGGCTGCCATCCTGGGTGGTGAATTTGAAGGTGAGCAACGCGTCAGTGTTGAGCGTGCCGCAGGCAAAATAGATTTCCTCGGGAAGTGCCTCTCCTCCCTTGCTGATGGTGATGGACTGTCCTTCGCAGCCCCCGGTAAGGACCGTTGCGCAAGTATACAAGGTAAAGGGCCCCGCCATGCCGGGTACGGATTTGTTCTCTTGCTGGATATCAATCTGCGCGATGGGCTTTCCGGAGAAAAAGCGGAATTTAACCAGGGCGTTGGCCAGCGAAAAGGATGGGGACGTGATACTTCTCCCCGGCACCGAGACACGCCCGTCCATGGAAGCAAAATAGCAATAGCGCCAGCCCGTACCATCCTGCCGTGAAGAGATGTTGGGGCCGGAAATCGTATAATAGATATAGTTCCTGCCCTCATAGTTGGCGGACTGAGAAACGGACGAGACGGTGAGATTCGAAGCGGGGAAAACGCCATAGAGCGTGGCTTCGCCTCCCGGAAGCGTTCCGTCGAGAGCGGGCACATGGCCGGAAAACTTGACTTTAGGCCCGTCCGATTGGGCGGTAAAACGGTTGGAACTGAAATTGACCACATTCCGGGAGGACATGCTTCCTGCCGACGCGGGTTCCCTGAAGGCAATGAAAGACAACTTATCCCCGGCCTTCCACTGATTCCCGGAATTGATTGCTTCAAAACTGACCGAAAGGCCACGTTCGTCCTCATCCCCACCTTCCTTCTTACAGGAGAAGGAAAGCAGAAGAACCATCAACAAGAGTATATGGCGGCTGGACCGGATCATAACTATGTGGCCATGTGTTTTCCGGACAAATATATATTATAATTCAAAACCGGTTTGCCCTGGTCTGATTTTTTTACTTATATTTGCAAACCGGTTTATGCAAAGAGATCCCAAATATAAAGTGGTTGTCCGGTTCGTAGAGGACCGGATCCGCAGCGGAGAGCTCAAGGTGGGAGACCGCATTCCCTCCGTCAACGCTTTCCGTATCCGTTTTTCGCTTTCACGCAGTTCAATTTTCCTTGCCATGCAGGATCTCAAGTCACGCGGCATCATTGAGGCCGAGCCCGCGGTAGGCTATTACGTCCAGAGCACCAACGTGGCCGTCAAGGAGAAGATCCTGCTGCTGTTCAATGAGCTTACCGCCTTCAAGGAGGAACTCTACCGTTCCATCCTGGAGGGAATTGGCGACAAAGCTTCGGTGGAAATCATGTTCCATCACTATGACCGCCGCGTCTTTGAAACCCTGCTCAAGGATGCCGAGGGCCGCTTCACCTCTTACGTCCTCATGCCAGGCAAGTTCCGCGGGCTCTCTCCCCTGCTGGACCGTCTCCCCGGCCGGGTATTCCTGCTGGACCACTTCCAGGATGACATACGGGGGCATTTCCCGGGTGTAGGGCAGGACTTTGAACAGGACACATATGACGCTCTTATCCAGGGCCTGAACGCCATTCGGAAATACAATACCTTAGTGTTGGTACAGCACGATGACAAGGAGCCGGAAGAACGCTACTCAGGCATCAAACGCTTCAGCGAAGAATTCGGATTCGGCTGCCTCCTGCTTCCCACCATCGCCGATGATACCCTGCACAAAGGCACTCTCTACCTCACCCCCAGCGACCGTGAATTGGTGACCATTATCAAAAAGGCCTCCGCGCAGAAACTGTCCATAGGCTCGGACATCGGTTTGCTCTCATTTAACGACATGCCCCTGAAGGAAGTACTCTGCGGCGGTATTGCGGCCCTGTCCACCGACTTCCACCAGATGGGCCGTACAATGGCCTCCCTGCTTCTGGATACCAACAAGCCCGTCAACGTTCCCACGCTCCGCAACCCATGGGTGTTCCTCCCCCGGCAGTCTATATAAAAACTACTGCCTCAGATCGTCCCAGTTATCGGTACGGAAAGGTGCAGCCGGTATTCCCCAGGCGCTGAAAACTGATGCCTCGCACCAGTTGCGGAAGCAATAGCGCAGCGCCACCGGAACCGGTACTTCGGGCGAGGTCACAACGACCTTCCTGTCCTTCAAACGACCCGTGGCTGCATGGAAAACGCGGTCCTCCCCGGCCAGTTCAAAACCGCCAAGGTCCGTATTCATCGGCCCAACACCCAGTCTGTCCGCCTCGAACGCAACGATTGCCTCCTGACCGTCGAACTCCACTTCCTTGCAGGTGGGAGCCACCGGATTGATACCCTTGAAGCCATAGTCGTTCACCAGGGCCAGGTACGCAAGGCGGTTGCCCACTTCCATCTTCTTGGGTGGATGGATGGTAGAGTATGAGCCTATATCGCCCGTGGTCACCATCCCGCTGTGCGGAATCCGGGCGAGCGTCTTCTGCTGCGCCTCACAGAAATATCCTGAAGTGAAAAGGTCTTTATATTGAGGCTGATAAGGGTACGGGGCAATCTGGACGAAGTAGAACGGAGCATCCGGGTTCTGGAACAGTTCCCGCATCATTTTCACATACGCAGGCTGCAGGCGCGAATACTGCTCCGGACGGCCGCGGTTGGTCTCCCCCTGATACCAAATCATTCCTTTGAAGGTGTAAGGAGCCAGCCCCTGCACCATACCATTATAAAGTATGCATGGGTGGAGCGAGCCCTTCAGGTCCTCCAGCGGGACGGTATCCAGCACGCCGGTATCCAATTCCCCTGCAAAATCGCGCTCAATCACTTCCCGGCTGATCCAGGACTCAATCGACGACCCGCCCCAATCCACGGTAATGATGCCGATGGGCACCTCCAGCATCTCATACAGCTTTTGGGCGAAAAAATACCCCGTGGCACTGGCGTTCATCACTTCTTCGGGCCGGTTCTCCACCCAATAAGCCTTCACCTCCGGAAGCGGTGCCTTTGCCTTCACGTTGGGCACCTTGCAGATGCGGATGGGGACTGAAGGCTTTGCACCCAGGATATAATCCATGCTGTGCTCCACCGGCTGGGCTTCGAACCCTTTTACGGGCATATCCATATTGGACTGGCCGCCGCAATACCATACCTCGCCGATGAGAACGTTCTTCAAGGTGAGTTTCTCCCCGTCGTTGAACGTTATCTCATAGGGGCCACCGGCTTCAGGAGTTGCAATCCGGACAAACCATTTTCCGTCAGAATCAGGTGTTACAACCGTCTTTTTCCTAGACCATGATGTGGTGATCGTAAGCTTTTTCCCATCGCCCTTTCCCCACAGGGCAACATTCCCTTTCTGCTGGAGCACCATGTTGTCGCTGATAATGGAAGGGAGTTCCACCTTAGCCTGGAGGGTGGCCGACATGGTCAGCACAGCAGCTATTAAAATGATTCTTTTCATGTCACTAACCGGGTTATCCTTACAAAGATAGTGTTTTTTGAGGCGGAAAGAACTGGTCTGTTTTCATACGGTCAACTATTGTACCGGTTTCTGAAACGAACAAATCCTTTATTCCATTATTTATGTACCTTTGCTTCCATGAAAAGGATAATACTGTTTGCAGCCATCGTGCTGCTGGCCGCTGCCTGCGGGAAGAACCGGATCACAATCGAAAACCATGAAGGCTATACACTGGCTCTGCAGAGCAGGGGACCGGCAATCGGATATGCTTCAGCGCCCACAATCACAGTGGGCGGGTTCCTTTTCAAGGACCTGGACAGGGACGGGCAGATCACGCCCTATGAGGACTGGCGCCTCGCCCCGGAAGACAGGGCAAAAGACCTTGCCTCCCGCATGGACGTGGAGCAGATCTGCGGCCTGATGATTTATTCTTCCGCGCAGACCGTGGACACCCCGGTACTTACCGGGAAGCAAATGCAGTTCCTTCGTGACGACCATGTACGGCATATCCTGGTGGCTGGGATAGCCACCCCCGGGACCGGTGCACACTGGGCCAACGCAGTACAGGCTTTCTGTGAGTCGGAGCCCCTTGGCATCCCGGCCAACAACTCCACTGACCCCCGCAACTATACCAACGGGAAAGCCAACACAAGCACCTATAACCATGAGCCAGACGGGGAATTCGACCCCGACGGCACAAGCAGTATTTCCAGATGGCCCAGGGAAATCGGCCTCGCCGCCACCTTCGACATGGACGTAATCCGCGAACATGGGAAAGTGGTGTCCACAGAGTACCGCGCCCTTGGAATCACGACTGCCCTTTCCCCTCAGATAGACATAGCCTCAGACCCGCGCTGGAGGCGCTTCTACGGCACTTTCAGTGAGGATCCATATCTGAACAGGGACATCGCCAGGGAGTATTGCGACGCTTTCCAGACCACGGAGGGAAGCAAGACCGGCTGGGGAACCAATTCCGTCAACTGCATGGTCAAGCACTGGCCTGGCGGAGGCGCGGGAGAGGGCGGCAGGGACGCCCACTTCGGCATGGGGAAATATGCAGTTTATCCAGGAGGCAATTTCAAACTTGGCCTTATCCCTTTCCAGGACGGGGCCTTCAAACTTCGCGGGAAGACCGGGATGGCATCGGCGGTCATGCCTTATTATACGATTCCCTTCGGGCAGGACCCGTCGGGAGAGAACGTCGGCAACGGTTTCAGCCATTACATAATCCAGGAACTTCTCCGGGACAACAACGGATATGACGGCGTGGTCTGTACCGACTGGGGAATCGTAAAAGACTATGATGTTGCATGGCAGCACTCGGGTACCCCATGGGGAATGGAAACCGCGTCTGCCGCCCAGAAACGGCTGAAAGTATTCGAAGCCGGGGTAGACCAGCTTGGCGGAGTTTACGACAACGGCCCCAGCCTGGAGGCATACCGGCTGTGGGAGGAGAAATATGGGAAGGAAAGCGCACGCGAACGGTTTGAGGCCAGCGCCAGGCGTCTGCTTCTCAACATGTTCCGCGTGGGCCTGTTCGAGAATCCCTACGTGAGCCCTTCAGAAGCTGACCGCATTGTTGGCTGCAGGGAGTTTGTGGCCGCCGGCTACCGTGCCCAGCTCAAATCAGTCACCATGATAAAGAACCACGGCGCAGTCCTTCCAGTCACCGGCCGCCTGAAGGTTTACGAGCCTCTCCGGCATGTTCCGGCCGGACTCACGCACTGGATGAAACCCACCCAGGCCTATGACGAGTATCCTTTCTCACACGAACTCCTCTCCCAGTACTTCGACGTGGTGGACAATCCCGGCGATGCGGATTTTGCCCTGGTTTCCGTGAAAACGCCATACGGGCACTGGGGATACAGCATGCCCGGGGTAGGCGAGGTTGAAGGCCACTACAACCCCATAAGCCTGCAATGGGGGCCGTACACCGCAGAATATGCCAGGGAAGTGAGCCTGGCCGGCGGGGACCCCACGGAGGCATCGGCCAACAGAAGCTACAAGGGCCGCACCGAGACTTCGTCCAATGAGCCGGATATGTATATGGTACAGGAGACCCGCCGGGCAATGGGAGCCAAGCCGGTCATCCTGGTAGTCCACGTGGACCGTCCCTTTGTCCCGGCAGAGATAGAACCTTATGCAGACGCCATAATACTGGGATTCGGCGTTTGCAACAATGCCATTCTGGATGTAATCAGCGGCAAATTCCAGCCATGTGGCCTCCTTCCGTGCCAGCTCCCCGCCGACATGCGCACCGTTGAAGAGCAGTTCGAGGACACCCCGCACGACATGCGCTGCTACAAGGACGCAGACGGCAACACGTACGACTTTGCATTTGGTCTGAACTGGAAGGGCGTTATCTCGGACGAGCGTACAAAACGCTACAAACCTAAGGCCTGACCGCCATCAGCGAACGGGCATTTTCCACGGCGGCGGGAGTGATGGATGCGCCGCTGAGCATGCGGGCGATTTCCATGACGCGGTCCTCGCCGGAAACGGGGCGGATGGAAGTTACGGCATCGCCCCCGGAAAGGTCCTTTTCCACAAGATAATGGGCACTGCCCTTTGCGGCAACCTGCGGGAGATGGGTGATTGCAAAGACCTGCATCGTCTCCCCCATGGAGCATATCATGGAGCCCATCCTGTCGGCTGCGCTGCCGGAAACTCCGGTATCGATCTCGTCGAAGAAAAGGGTGGGCATTGCGCTGTAGCGGGCCATCATGGCCTTGAGACTCAGCATGATGCGGGACAGTTCCCCTCCCGAGGCACATTTTGAGAGTTCAACCGGCGCCTTTCCTGACGCAGAGAAGAAGAAGGTAACCTGGTCCGCACCCGACGGACCGGCCGGTGCGGGCGTGACATCAACCCTGAAAACCGATTTTTCAAGTTCCAGGAACTTCAGCGACTCCCCTGTCTCGGAAGCCAGGATACCGGCAAACGATATCCTCTTTTCATGAAGCCTGTCACAAATGGCGGAATGCTCTTTTTCCAGGCGCGATATTTCATTCACGAGGGCATCCCTCTCCTCCTCCACCCTGGAAGAGTCGTGCAGTTTTCCGTCGAGGGCGTCCCTCACTGCAATGAGTTCCCCGATGCCGGAACAGCCATGCCGTTTCATGAGGGAATACAGCATGGAAATCCTCTCCTCAACCTCCGCGAGCCTCTGCGGGGACACCTCCACCGCTGCGTTTGCTTCCTCGAGCGATGAAACTATGTCGTCAATCTCTATCCTCGATGAAGAAATCCGCTCCGAAAGTTCTCCGGCGGCACCGACCCATGACGAAACCTTTTCCAGAAGCCGGCCTGCCTCTTTCAGCGAAGAAACCACTGAACGGCCCTCGCCCGATGGCGATAGCAACTCCTGGGCAGCCCAGAGAGTTTCCTTGATATCCTCCGCATTTGAGAGTACTTTCTGCTCATTTTCAAGCGTTTCCAACTCCCCTTCCTCCAGTTTGGCGTCGGAGAGCTGGCGGAAAACCGCCTCGTCGTAGTCCCGCTGGGCCTGCATTGCGGCAAGGGTGGAGGAAACTTCCTCCAGACGCTTGCGGTCGTCCGACAGGGTATTCCATAATGAAGAACAACGCTCAAGCAGTTCCCCGTTTCCCGCACGACGGTCCAACGCCTCCATCTGGAAGGAACTCCTTGAAAGCAGAAGGGTCTGGTGCTGTGAATGTATGTCCAGCAGGCGGGCCGACAATTCCCCCAGGAAGCCCACGGTAACCGGTTCGTCGTTCACAAAACAGCGCGACCTTCCGGTACGGGACAAGGTACGCCTTATCACCAGGTTCCCGCCGTCCCAGTCAAGTTCCCCGCCTTCTACAAGGGCTCGCAGGGAATTGTCCCCATCCACCTTGAATTCCGCCTCCACCACGCAGGAATCGCCCTTTGGACCGATGACGGAAGCATCTGTCTTTGACCCAAGTACGAGCGACAGAGCCCCCAACAGGATAGACTTTCCGGCTCCTGTCTGCCCCGTAATAATAATCAGACCCCCTGGAAAAGAGATGTCCAGGGAGTCGATCAGCACGTAGTTCCTGACATGAAGGGACGAGAGCATGGGCTCTATTCCTCGCCGCCCTTTGCCATCCTGAAATAGAGTTCTCCGTTCTCAAACTCGGAGATTGCCACGAGGTCCGGCTAGGGCTGCCTCTCGTAGTACTTGGATATCTCTATCTGTTCCTTGTTCTCGAAAACTTCCTCCATGGTGTCACGGTCGTTGCGGAAATCCTCGAGCTTGCGCATGAGTTCCTTCTTCTCCGCCAGGGCGATCTGGTTTGCCCTCTTGTAGAGCACAACCACTGATTCATAGATATTTCCAGTGGGCTCGGCAAGATACTTCACGTCCCTCGTAATTGTGTTTGTAGGGACTTTCTTCTTTGTTTCCATTATCTAGATTAAATTTGTTCCTTTATAATTACTTCCCTTTTCCGGCAGCTGTTTCATTTTTTTTCGATTCGGCCTTCTTCATCTTCTTTGCGGCCTTGTCCAGCTGCTTGCGCTCCTTCTCGAATTCCTTGTCCTTGATGTCAAGGTCGTCGTCGGAACCGGACCAGCGCCCCAGGGCCTTCTGCGACCTCTTGTACATCACGTCCAGTTCCCTCTTGTACGCCGACTCGGGGTACTCTCCCACAAAGTTGAAATAGTCGTCCACGAATGTGAGATAGCGCTCCTTCTGCTTGGCGGCAACGCTCATGTGGGCGAAACGGTATGAAGACATTGCGGTATAATAGAGGATGTCCTCCCGGTAAATGTTGTCGGAATCATCCTTGAGCACATTGCGGAAGGCCACGCGGGAGGCCTTGTAATCCTCCATCCTGTAATACAGCTTGGCGTTTTCAAATGCCTTGCGGTCCAGCCTTTCGTCCAGGTCGGCCATCATCTTAAGGCAGGCCTCCATGCGGGGATTGTTGGCGGGATACTCCGTCATGTATTGCTGTATGGAAGCCATTGCGGCCCTGGTGGGAGCCTGGTCCAGTTCCCATCGGAGGGTGGCCCTGTAGAGGCAGTCTATGCGAAGGAACCTGGCCTCCTCGGAGAACGGACTCCTGGGGAAGTTCTCCAGGAATTTCGTGAAATTGGTTTCCGCGGTATAATAATCCTTGTACCTGTAATTGCTCAGCCCCCAGTAATACTGGACCGTGTCATCCCGCTCCGTTCCGTTTGTAAGTACGGAAAGGGACTCGAACAACTGGGCCGCCTTGTTGAACTTGCCCTGGTTGAAATAGTCCATCGCGGCATCGTACTTGGCATCCACATCGTTGCTGTTCAGAAGAGCCTCGTACTGGGACTTGCACGAAAACGCCACCACGGCGGCGGCCAGCAGGACAATCGTTAACTCAATTCTCTTCATATACAAATCATTCATTGTCGAGCAGATATCTCTCTGCATCGATTGCGGCCCGGCAACCCGAGGCAGCGGCAGTCACCGCCTGCCTGTAAAGCGGGTCCTGAACGTCACCGGCGGCAAAGACACCTTCCACCGAAGTGGCCGAGGTCTTGTCTGCTGTGACTATGTAGCCGTTTCCGTCGGTTTCCACCCACTTGGAGAAAAGTTCCGAATTGGGATGGTGGCCGATGGCCAGGAAAAAGCCGTGTATGGGTATATCAAAAACCTCGCCATCCTTTCTTTCAAGCCTGACTCCCGTGACTCCGGAATCGTCGCCAAGGACCTCCCGCGTGTTACAGTTCCACAGGATCTCGATGTTCGGCGCAGCCAGGACCTTCTCCTGCATGGCCTTGGAAGCCCTGAAAACATCGCGGCGGACCACCATGTAGACCTTCCTGCAGAGCCCGGAAAGATAAAGTGCTTCGGCGCAGGCGGTATCTCCGCCGCCAACCACTGCCACATCCTTGCGGCGGTAGAAGAATCCGTCACAGGTGGCGCATGCCGAAACCCCCATCCCCCGGAACCGGGTTTCCGAAGGGATGCCCAGGTAGCGTGCAGTGGCGCCGGTGGCGATTATCAGCGCCGAGGCGAGGATTTCATCTCCGGTGTCGAAGCCTATCCTGAACGGACGGCTTCCCAGGTCGGCCGATATGGCGGTTCCCCTGCGTATGTCGGCCCCGAATGCTGCTGCCTGCTTCCTCATGGAATCCATAAGTATCACTGCATCAACTCCTTCCGGAAATCCGGGGAAGTTTTCCACTACGGTTGTGGTGGTGAGCTGGCCTCCGGGCTCCATTCCCTCATAAAGAACCGGTGAAAGTCCGGCTCTGGAAGCATATATCGCAGCCGTGTAACCTGCAGGGCCGCCACCCAGGATAAGGCATCTTGTCTTTTCCATCTTCAATTATCGTTCAAAAACTCCCTTCAGGGAATGACGTTCCGTATCTTCAACCATATTGCCGTCCTCCAGCCTGTGCCACATCCATGACAACTTCACGGGGACCGACTTGACGCCGTCAGGGACCACTCCCTCCATGGGGAAACATGCCCATAGACCTCCTGACTGAAGGTCGGAATCCTTGATGTCGGGGGCGCCAAAATACTCCCCGTTGGCGTTGTGCTTCAGGTCCAGATACAAGGTATCCGAACCCGCCTTCGTATAGTGGACGAGGTTGAACACATGCTTGGTCTCAGACTCGGGAAGGACGTACACACCCATGTTGATATTGAGATAACCTCCTCCGAACCAAGCACTTGCAACGGACACGGGATCCTCCCTGGAATCCTCTTCCGACAATACTCCTTCGGCCACGGGCTGCTTGCACAGGGGCAGTATAAAGCTGCGGAGACGGATGTCGTAGGACTTGTCGCCCGTACGCTTCAGGACGTCGCAAATTATCAACACCCGGGTATCGTCCTCCAGTTTACCGTCACATGTCTGCTCGGTAACCGTATATACCAACCCGGCATCGCTGTGGAAGCGGCCGTCGACGACATTGCCGATCTCCGTGTCACCGTAAAGGATGACGTTGTCTTTGGAGCAGGCGGCTGCGGCCAAAAGGGCCAGCGCCGCGATTATGGTTCTGCGAATTCTCATGATCTGGTTTTCTTGGTTGGACGCGCCACCAGCTGGATGTCGATGTCCTCCACGGTGAACCCCTTGAAGCGGCGCTTTTTCAGGTGGCTCCTCACAAGGTCCATCAACTCCTCGTCCTGCACATCCCGGAAACTGTTGTTGTCCCGGTCGTACAGGTGGATGTGCCTTTCCGCAACAACGTCGAAGTACATCTTGTTGTTGGAGCTCATGCGCCTTGAATATACCTTCAGGTCGGCCAGCTGCGAAAGTATGTTGTATACCGACGCCGTTGTTATCCTCACGTGCGAGGCGGAGCCGATATGGTCTCCGACCATGTCGGCCGAAGCGTGCCCCAGGGCCATCATGGCCTCATGAACCGCGAGCCTCTGGCGGGTTGCCTTAAGTTCGTGGCGCTTGAGGAGGGCCTTGAAATCCTCTATGGAAGGAGCCTTTATGGTCTGGTTTATCATCGGTCGGTCCTGCTGCGGGATTAACTCTGCAAAAATAACACTATTCTATAATCTTTCAAAATAACCTTCAATGTTCCAAGGCCGTCTTGCCGCAGGCGCGGTTTTTGATGGACAAGCTTGCCATGAAGCACTTCTCAAGGGGAATAATTCTTGCCGCAGCGGCCGTATCCATGTTTTACACGCCGCTGAAAGGCGCCAATCCCGATTCACTGGTCGTCGAAAGGCTCGCGAAGAGGCTCTCCCGCGCATCTTACCGTCCTGCCTCGGAACTGGTTGCAATCGCTGCCAGGATCCAGTTGGGGACGCCCTATGTGGCCGGGCTCCTTCCAAAGGCCGACGGCGAGGAAAGCCTCATGGCCACCGTGTCTTCCACCGACTGCATGCTGTTCGCCGAGACCTGCCTGGACCTGGCTGTCAGCGTAAAGGCCACACCTATGGGAAGTCCTGCCTGGCCGGCCTTCATGGAGAACCTCGGTAAGACAAGATACCGCGCCGGATATCCGGTTTCATTCATGGGAAGGCTGCATTATGCAACCGAGTGGGTCCGCAACCTGGAAGCGCTTGGCCTGGGAAGGGACCTCTCCCTTGAACTTGGCGGCGTGTCCTGCAGCCGGCCGTTCACTTTCATGAGTTCCCATCCCGACCTCTACGGCATGTCACCAGAGCAGGCCGTCCATATGAGAGCTATTGAGGAAACGATTGAAAAAGAGCCGTTTACATACATTCCCAAAGACAGGATCCAGGAGATTTCCGAGAAAATCCTTCCCGGCGACATCATCTGTTTTGTCACCTCAACAGACGGGCTGGACATATCCCATATCGCGATAGCCTTCATCTACGACTCTTTCCAGGGCGGCAACCTGTCTTCCCACGAGCGGGTGGCGGGCTTCATACATGCATCCTCCAAGGCCCGTCAGGTCGTCATCGACCCCCTTTCCATCGCCGCCTACGCCGCCTCCCGTAAATCCTGCACCGGCATCAAGGTAATCCGCCCCAACTGACCGGTGGCACGTAAGTGCTTGTAAATCAGAGAAATCACATAAATCGGGGTAGGCTCACACACTACCCCGATTTATGCGAAGTACCTCTAAATCAGACGATTGGCTGCCACGGTGCGGTGAGGTTTTGATTATCCATCCCTACATCCAAATCGGAGAGCACATCTCTTAGCCCCCTGGGGGTTGTGCACGAACGGGCCCGCTTTGCCCCGAAATCGAGGCCGACCGTGCTTGGCCCGGGATTGAGGAGGGGCACTTTGGGCCCTGTTGAAAAAATTGTGGAAAATTTTGGTAAATTGTGGGTGAAAGTGGAAAATTATTCTTACCTTTGTACCCAAGCGTGAAAGAAAAATAACAGAAGATGGTCAACTTCCTCGGAAAGGCATACAGCAAGGTGGACGACAAGGGACGGATAGTGTTCCCTGCCGTCTTCAAGAATGCCATGTATGCTGCCGGGGTGACCGACATGAGGCTCCTCGTCAAGAAAGACATCTACACCAACTGCCTGGAGGTATACACCTATGCCGAATGGGAGCGTCAGAGCGAGGAGATCAGGAGCAAGTTGAACCCATTGAACAAATCTCACGCTGCCCTCTGGAGAAAGTACACGGACGGCTGCGTAGAAGTAGTACCAGACGAAAGGCTGGGAAGGCTGTCGATCCCGAAGAAACTCCTTGAGGAAATAGGTGTAACCAAGGAGGTCGTGTTCGCCGGCATGGGGTTCAAGATAGAGATCTGGGCTGAAGATCAAAGGAAAGCCGCCCTTATCTCAAACGATGAATTCGAATCCATAGCGGACAGCCTCTCTCAGTAACGGGAGGGCCGCAATGTCTCAGTACCATACTCCCGTAATGCTCCATGAGAGCGTTTCAGCCCTCGTAGGAAACCCTTCAGGAATATATGCCGACGCCACTTTCGGAGGCGGTGGGCACACCGCACATATACTTTCACGCTTAAACGATGGCGGACGCGTCATCGCCTTCGATCGTGACGGCGAAGCACTGTCAAACAGGATACCGGACCAGAGGCTCACCCTCATACACAACAACTTCCGGTACATCCAGAACTATCGCCTTTATCTTGGAATCAAGGACGGATTCGACGGCATCCTGGCCGACCTCGGAGTATCCTCGCACCAGTTCGACACTGCCGGAAGGGGATTTTCCTTCCGCTTTGACGCTCCCCTGGACATGAGGATGGACAACACCTCCGGCCGCACTGCCGCCGACATCGTGAACTCCTACGACGAGAAGTCGCTGGAAAGGATCCTCAGGATGTGGGGCGAGGTCGACGGCGCTTCAAGGATAGCCCGCCTCATAGTAAAGGCAAGGCTCGCCTCCCCCATCCTCACCACCGGAGACCTGGGCCGCGCCATCGGCGAAGCCATTCCGGAAAACATCTCGCACAAGATCCTTCCCAAGATTTACCAGGCCCTCCGCATAGAGGTCAACGCCGAGATGCGCTCCCTGGAAAAATTCCTGGAAGGGGCCGCAGAGGCCCTGAAGGAGGGCGGACGCCTTGTGGTGATAACCTACCACAGCCTCGAGGACAGGATGGTGAAGAATTTCATGCGGACAGCACCGCTCAAACCGCTGGTCAAGAAGCCCATGCTGCCGTCGGAAGAGGAGATTTCAGAGAATACCCGCGCCCGCAGTGCAAAACTCAGGATCGCCCTGAAGGAGGGGGAAGCGGAATGAAGCGGTTTATGACTTTCCTGAAAAACAGCCTCAAGGCCATCTTCAAGGGGGAATTCCTCCTCAGGATGAGGGTGGACAAGTATTTCATGCACATACTTTACACATTCCTCCTGGTATGGCTGAGCATATGGCTGAGCATGAAGATCGACACCACCCTCACCAGGCTTGAAAAAGGCAAGGCGGAACTCCGCAGCCTTGAAATATACCATGCGGAAAAGACCTCCGAACTGGTCAAGCTGAACCGCGTGTCCACGGTCAGCGGAACGCTTGAGAAGCTGGGCTCGGAAGTGGGAGTACCCGAAAAACCGGCTACCGTCATAAGGAAGAAGCAGTAAATGGCAAGGAAGAAGGAAATAAAGGAAACCATCCTCAAGGACAGGGACAGGGTCAGCGTGATCCTGACCCTCTTCTATGCCGCCTTCCTGGTCATTTCGGTAGTAATCGTGGCCAAGATGGTATGGATACAGCTGGTCTGGGACGTGGACCCCAAGGTAGCCTGGCTGTTCAAGCCAAAGAACGAGAAGCGGATCGACATCCCCGTCAGGGGTTCGATCCTCGCGCGCGACGGAAGGCTGCTGGCCATCTCCACCCCCCTCTACCAGGTCTACATGGACTGCACCGTCAGGAAAGGGGTCTACGCCGACGACAAGAAGAACGGAACCGCCCTGGAGGCCCAGTGGAGGGAAAAGGCCCTGCCGCTCGCCGAAGGGCTCGCCTCCGTTTACGGCGACAAAACCGCCAGGCAGTACTACGACCTTATCATCCAGGGGCGCGACAAAGGCAGCCGATATGTAAGGATAGGCTATCCCATCGGACATAGCAAACTACAGAAAGTCAAGGCTTTACCCCTGTTCTCAGAGGGTCCGAACAAGGGCGGGATAATAGTGGAGACACGGGACAGCCGGCAGTATCCTTACGGCCAGCTTGCCAGAAGGGTGATAGGCTACGTTAAGGACAACTCCCGCTCCAACGGGAACAACAGGATAGGCATCGAGGGGAAATTCGACTACGAACTTCACGGAAAGGAAGGGTACGAATGGCTCAAGGTCACCGATGACCGGAAGATGATCCACAACTACGACAGCACCTCGGTGAAGGCTGTCGACGGAATGGACGTGAGGACCACTCTTGACATAGACATACAGGACATCGCCGACAAGGCCCTCCGCGACAGGGTGGGCGAAGAGCCCCGTATCCAGGGCGCCTGCGCAATGGTGATGGACGTTTCCACAGGTGCCATAAGGGCGATGGTCAACCTCCAGAGGGACACCACCGAGGGCAGTCCCCTCCAGGAACGGCTCAACCTCGCCATCGGACAGGTGGGAGAGCAGGGCTCCGTATTCAAGACCGTCACGCTGATGTCGCTGGTGGAAGACGGATACGTAAAGAGCCTGGAGGAAACCATCCCCACCAACCACGGCGTAATCCCCTACTACAACACCGACCTCCATATCGGCGATTATGAAAGGGCCACCGGAAAGAACGAGATAACCGTCAGGCACGGCTTTGAGATATCCTCGAACTACGTGTTCACCTACCTGGCCACCAAGTACTACGGCCCCCACCCCCAGGAATTCTTCAACAAGATCTACAACTACCGCCTGGGCGACACCTTCGACTTCGACCTCCAGGGACTTGGCAGGCCGCAGGTCACCACCCCGTCGTCACCGGGCTGGAGCCGCACCACCCTGGGCACCGCCGCATACGGATACTCCATCGCCGTAACGCCACTCCACGTCCTGACTTTCTACAATTCCATCGCCAACAAGGGCAGGATGATGAAACCGTACCTGGTGGAGGACATAGAGAAAAACGGAGTGGTAAAGAAGAAATACGGTCCCACGGTGCTTGCCCTGGTATGTTCAAGGGCCACCGCAGACACCCTTACGAGGGCCCTGCGTGCCGTCACCGAGGAAGGCACCGCCACAAGGCTCAAAAGCGCCAGGCTCCCGGTGGCCGGAAAGACCGGAACCGCACAGGTGGTACTCTCGCCGTCGGAAAAACCACGCAAGGGCGACGCCTACCACGACGAGTCCGGCAGGAAAAAGAACCAGGGAACCTTCGTGGGATTCTTCCCGGCGGACAATCCCAAGTACACCATACTCGTGACTGTATATTCCACCCTGTCCCATACCAGTTTCTACGGGGGGACCACTCCCGCGCTGGTAGTAAGGGACATCGTGGACAGCATATACGCCCTGGAAGAGGACTGGAGCGAGTCCATAACCAGGACCAAGCCCATGCCCAAAATGACGCGGAGGGACGCCGTAACCACCAACGGGACGGTTCCCGACGTGAAGGGAATGGGACTGAAGGACGCCATGTATACAATTGAGAACAGCGGATTCGCCTGCACTTACGAGGGCAGCGGCCACGTTGTATCGCAAAGCCCCGCTCCTGGAGCCAAGCCTTCGGGCAAAGAGCCAATAAAACTGATTTTGAAATGATTACACTTAAAGATATAATTCAAGACAGCGGTGTCGTAAAGGTGAGCGGTCCACTGGGGATTCCGGTAAGTTCCATTACCGGAGATTCCAGGAAAGTAGTTCCGGGAAGCCTCTTCGTGGCAGTGAAGGGATTCTCTTCCGACGGGCACCTGTTCATAGGCAAGGCGGTGGAAGCCGGAGCGTCGGCAGTTGTGTACGAAAGCGACGAAGTGGTTCCCGTCCAGGGAGTCACCTTCGTCAAGGTGGAACGTTCGCGTCACGCCCTGGCCATCATGGCATCCAACTTCTACGGAAATCCGTCGGAGAAGCTGGTACTGGTGGGCATAACCGGAACCAACGGAAAGACCACCACCGTCACCCTGCTCTACAACCTTTTCAAGGGCCTGGGATACGAATGCGGCCTCCTTTCCACCATCGCCAACTACGTGGGCGGAAAAAGGACCGAGACCACCAACACCACCTCCGACCCCGTAACCATAAACTCGCTCCTGGCCAGGATGGTGGAGGCCGGCTGCCAATACTGCTTCATGGAGGTCAGCTCCATAGGCATGGAGCAGGAAAGGGTGGCGGGACTCCGCTTCAAGGCGGGCATCTTCTCCAATCTCACCCACGACCACCTGGACTACCACAAGACCTTCGCCGAGTACCTGCGCTGCAAGAAACTCTTCTTCGACTCGCTGGGCAAGGACGCATTTGCTATTGTCAACACCGACGACAGGAACGGCCTGGTCATGGTCCAGAACACTGCAGCACAGGTGGTCACCTACTCATGCCGTGCCATGGCCGACCATACCTGCAGGATATTGGAGCAGAGCTTTGACGGGATGCTCCTCAACATCGACGGCAGGGAGGCCTGGACAAGGCTGATCGGAGCGCACAACGCATACAACATACTTGCGATATACACCACCGCTGTCTGCCTCGGGGCTGATCCCACCGAAACCCTTATAGGCATCTCCACCCTGGCTTCGGCCCCGGGGAGGCTCGAGAACCTCTCCGGCCCGGGCGGAATTTCCGTGATAATCGACTACGCCCATACCCCCGACGCCCTGGAGAACGTCCTCGGCACCCTCAGGGCAATATCTCCCGGCAAGCAGCTCACCTGCCTGTTCGGGTGCGGGGGCGACCGCGACGCCACAAAACGTCCGGAAATGGCCGCCATAGCCGAAAAGGGCGCCGACCGGATCATTGTAACCTCCGACAACAGCCGCACCGAACGTACCGAAGACATAATGGACGACATCCGCAAGGGATTCTCGCCCAGGGGTCTTGCCAGGGCCCTGTTCATCGCCGACCGCAAGGAGGCCATCCGGACCGCCATCATGACAGCGGCTCCCGGCGGCACCGTGCTCCTGGCGGGGAAGGGCCATGAAGACTACCAGATAATCGGTACCGAAAAGCGCCATTTTGACGAAAAAGAGATAGTAAAAGACGTGTTCAACCAGATACAAAACCTTTAACCGATGTTCTATCACCTGTTCCAGTATTTCGATTCCCTCGGATGGGACCTCCCGGGCCAGCGCCTGATGCACTACCTGTCGTTCAGGGCTGTACTCGCAAGCGTGACCGCCATCCTCGTAGCCCTCTTCGCGGGCAAGAAGATTATTTCCTGGCTGCAGTTCAAGCAGATCGGGGAAACGATCCGCGACCTCGGACTCCAGGGACAGGTAGAGAAGAAGGGTACCCCCACCATGGGCGGAATCATCATCCTCCTTTCCATCCTGACCGGGGCCCTGCTGTTCTGCGACCTCACCAACATCTACGTGCAGCTACTCCTCCTGAGCACCCTGTGGTGCGGTGGGCTGGGCTTCGCCGACGACTACATCAAGGTGTTCAAGCACAACAAGGAGGGCATGAGCGAGAAGGGAAAACTGGTATCGCAGCTCCTGCTGGGACTCGTAATCGGCCTGGCCGTATGGATGAGCAAGGACATAGTGGTCCGCGAAAAGGTCCAGAGTCCAGCCGTGGAGATAAACGCCCAGGGCGAAGGCCTGACAGTCAACTCCGAGACCATCGTAACCAACAGCTCCTACAAGGAGGAGAACGTGGTGAAGAGCACCAAGACCACCATCCCGTTCGTAAAGAACCACGAATTCGACTACAAGTGGCTGTCTCCGTTCAAAGGAACCTGGGGCTGGTATGCAAAATGGGCCATCTACGTGCTCATGATAGTGATCGTCATAACCGCCTGTTCCAACGGCACCAACCTGACCGACGGCCTTGACGGCCTCTCCGCAGGGACTTCGGCCATAGTTGGGGTGGTCATAGGCGTGCTGGCCTGGCTCAGCGGCAATATCCTGGATTCCAATTATTTGAATATAATGTATATACCCGGAACGGGAGAGATCGCCATCTTCATGGCTGCGTTCACGGGGGCCCTGATCGGCTTCCTGTGGTACAACGCCTATCCCGCCCAGGTCTTCATGGGCGACACCGGCAGCCTTGCGATAGGAGGCATCATCGGGGTGAGCGCGGTGCTGATCCGGAAGGAACTCCTCCTTCCCCTTCTGTGCGGGATCTTCTTCGTGGAGAGCCTGTCGGTCCTCATGCAGAGGAGCTATTTCAAATACACCCGGAAGAAATACGGCGAGGGCAGGCGCATCTTCAAGATGAGTCCCCTCCACCACCATTTCCAGAAAGAGGGCATACCAGCCCTTATACAGAACCCCGTAAGGGCTCATCATGAAGCCAAGATCACCGCAAGGTTCTGGATCGTGGAGATCCTGCTTGCAGTGGCCACGCTCGCATTGTTGAAGATAAGATAAAACGGAAAGATATATGTCAAGAGTAGTAGTATTGGGTGGAGCCGAAAGCGGCGTCGGGGCCGCGGTGCTCGCAAAAGTCAAGGGATTTGACGTGTTCCTGTCCGACTGCGGACAGATCAGGGAAGACTATGCGGAGACCCTCCGGAAGTGGGACATCCCCTTTGAACAGGGCCACCATACCGAGGAACTGATCCTCAACGCCGACGAGGTGGTAAAGAGTCCTGGCGTTCCCGGCACCGTCCCCATGGTGGAGAAACTCCGCGCGCAGGGAACCCACATCGTCTCCGAAATAGAGTTCGCGAGCCGCTTCGACCCGGCCCGGAAGATATGCATCACCGGTTCCAACGGCAAGACCACAACCACGTCGCTGATTTACTACCTCCTCCGCAACGCCGGCCTGAACGTGGGCCTCGGAGGCAATATCGGCAAATCCTACGCATACCAGGTAGCAACCGAGCATTTTGACTATTATGTCCTGGAAATCAGCAGTTTCCAGCTCGATGACGTGTACGACTTCAAGCCCGACATCGCCATCATCACCAACATCACCCCCGACCATCTTGACCGCTACGACCACAAGCTCGAGAACTACGTGGAGGCAAAGTTCAAGATTACCAAGAACCTCTCGCCCGACGACTGCTTCATCTTTGACAGTGACGACGAGATAACCATCCGCCACCTGGACAACATCATCCTCCGCTGCAAGATGCTGCCGTTCTCTCAGCAGAAGGAAGTATCCCAGGGCGCCTTCCTCAAGGAGGACAAGATCGTCCTCCGCTACGAGAAGGAAGAGACCGACATCTACCTCCAGGAACTGGCCCTGGGCGGAAAGCACAACATCTACAATTCCATGGCAGCCGCCCTTGCGGCAAAGGCCACCGGCATCGACAACAAGGTGATAAGGGAATCCCTCTCCACATTCGAGCCCATCGAGCACCGCCTGGAACCTGTCCTGAGCATAAAGGACGTGCTCTACATCAACGATTCCAAGGCCACCAACATCGACTCGGCATGGTATGCCCTGGAGTGCCAGAAAAGGCCGGTGGTATGGATAGTGGGCGGCACCGACAAGGGGAACGACTACAGCATCCTCAACGACCTGGTCCGCGAAAAGGTTAAGGCCATCGTCTGCCTCGGAGTTGACAACGCCAAGATACATGCCGCCTTCGAGGGAATAGTGGGCAGCGACAGGATCACCGACACCAGGAGTGCCGAGGAAGCGGTCAGGGCCGCGAGTGGCTTTGCATCGGAAGGCGACGTGGTGCTCCTGAGCCCATGCTGCGCCAGCTTTGACCTGTTCAAGAACTACGAGGACAGGGGACGCAAGTTCAAGGAGGCCGTCCGGAACCTTTAACATCAAAGCACTATGGCCGCCAAGGAAAAGGGAATATGGGGACTCCTGGACAAGTTCGAGGGTGACAAGGTCATCTGGATGATCGTCATCCTGCTGATACTCATGTCCATAGTGTCGGTATTTTCATCCACACCCCTCCTGGCCCTGGAGCAGGGCGGGGACAGGATAGCCATAGTAAGGGAACAGCTGATAATAGCGGTGGTGGGACTGCTGGTCATAACGGCTTGCTATAACATCAGGAGCATCGGCTTCTTCAGGCTGTTTGCACAGCTGGGGTACGCCGTGTCGCTGCTGCTGCTGGTGTGCCTCGTGGCCAAGGTCCGTACCCCCGTCATCCGCGCCGCAGAGATAAACGGAGCCTGGAGGATACTGAAGGTGTTCGGCCTCCAGATACATGTGTACGAGGTTGTGAAGGTGGCCATGGTGATGTACCTGGCCTGGGCCGTAAACGCACTGAGGGAGGATTCCTTCACCGCGGCGAACTATCTGAGCACCAAGTTCAAGAGGCTCTCGTTCCTGTCCAGGACATTCTGGAAGAAGCTCATATACATATACTTCCCCATCGTATCCATCTGTGTGCTGATGCTCCACGGAGGCACCTCCTCCACCCTGTTCTTCGCCATGATAATGTTCCTGGTGATCTACGTGGGAGGAGTCAGGCTCAACGAGGTGGCGCTGCTGGCACTGGTGGTGGCGGGCTACGTGGCACTGGTGGTGGGACTTTACAAGGCCAGCGCAGGCCGGATCAAGCTCTCGGACAGGATAGTGACCGCAATAGGCCGCGTGGACGACCGCAGCGAAGACAACATGACCATAATCACGTCGTCCCCCCGGAATTCAAAGGCCTTCCAGGATGCCCTGGACAAGGAAAAGCAGCCCGTGAGCGCCATGATAGCCATCAAGGAGGGCGGGCTCCTGGGCAAGGGGCCCGGCAGGAGCACCCAGCGTTACGTGGTCCCTGTCATATTCGGGGACTACATGTACAGCTTCATAGTTGAGGAATACGGTATACTGGGAGGGATATTCGTCATAATTCTTTACGTGAGCCTCCTGGCGAGGGGCGCCATGATAGCCAAGGACTGCGACAATTACTTTGCAAAGGTGGCGGTGGCCGGGCTGATACTCCTTATCTCATCCCAGGCCATAATGCACATTGCCATAAACGTCCACCTGGTGCCGCAGACCGGACAGACCCTTCCGATGATAAGCCATGGGGCGTCGTCGTTCCTGGTTTTCAGCATCGCCTTCGGAATTATCCTGTCCATCAGCCGGATGGTCAGGGTCAAGATGAAACGGAAGGAGAGGGATGCCCAGCCGATCCTGGTCCGGGAGGAGGAGCGGCCGCGCGACGAGGTTCACGACACCATCAGCGACCTGAATGATTTTCAAGATACCATATAGTCATGGAGCATAGGAAAATACGGATGATAATAAGCGGAGGAGGCACCGGCGGGCACATATTCCCTGCCGTTTCCATCGCCGGAAAGATGATGGAGCTCAATCCGGAAAACGAAATCCTGTTCGTGGGAGCGGAGGGGAAGATGGAGATGGAGAAGGTTCCGGCCGCAGGCTTCAAGATCATAGGTCTGCCCATCACAGGCCTGCAGAGACAGCTCACCCTGAAGAATATCATCGGCGACCTGGCCGTCCCCTTCAAGGTCATTTCCAGCGTCAGGAAGGCCCGGAAAGTCATCCGCGAATTCAAGCCCGACATAGCCATAGGTGTGGGCGGTTACGCCAGTGCTCCCCTGCTGTGGGCCGCCACCGGAATGGGAATCCCCTCCCTTATCCAGGAGCAGAACGGCTTTGCGGGGCTCACGAACAAGCTGCTTGGAAAGAGGGTCGGAAGCATCTGCGTGGCCTATGAGGGCATGGAACGCTTCTTCCCCAAGGAAAAGATAGTCCTCAGCGGAAACCCCATAAGGAGCGAACTCACAGCTCCGGCCACCCCGGAAATGAAAAGCGAGGCCATGTCGTTCTACGGCCTGGATCCCGCCAGGAAACACCTGTTCATAGTGGGTGGGAGCCTTGGGAGCGGGACCCTGAACAAAGCCATGCGGAAATGGATCCAGGACGGCTGCCCCGGAGGCGAAGGAGTGGAGGTGATCTGGCAGTGCGGGAAGTACTATAAGGCCGGGATCGACTCTTTCATGGCCGGGCACAAGACCCCGGGCATATTCCATTATGACTTCATCAAGAGGATGGACCTGGCCTATGCGGCCGCCGACGTGGTAATCTCCCGGAGCGGGGCAAGTACGGTTTCGGAACTCTGCGCCCTTGGAAAGGCCACCGTGTTCGTACCGTCGCCAAACGTGGCGGAGGACCACCAGACCCACAACGCCATGGCCCTGGTGAACAAGGATGCAGCCCTCATCGTAAAGGATTCAGAAGCCGAGGAAAAACTGCTTCCTACAGCCCTGGAACTGCTTTCCGCCCCCGCCAGGACGGAACTTCTGGAGAAGAACATTTCAAAGCTCGCACTTACCGACGCCGCTGCGGTAATCTGCGAGGAAGCATACAGACTGATCAAATGAAAAACATATATTTCATAGGGATAGGCGGAATCGGGATGAGCGCCATCGCCCGCTATTACAAGTTCAAGGGATACGACGTCTCGGGGTATGACCGGACCCCGTCGCCCCTCACCGCCCAACTGGAAGCGGAAGGGATAAGGGTGCACTACGACGACCGGCCGGACCTGATTCCCGCCGACGTGGAGAACACCCTCGTGGTATATACCCCGGCCGTACCGGCCGACCTTGGCGAGATGGTGACCGTCAGGGAAAAGGGCTACCGGGTGATCAAACGGTCCCGGATGCTCGGGGAAATCAGCGAAGGCCAGAGGTGCCTGGCCGTTGCGGGGACCCACGGGAAAACCACCACCAGCACCCTCACGGCGCATATCCTCACCCACAGCGGAGAGGGCTGCACCGCCTTCCTGGGAGGGATATCCAGGAATTACGGCACCAATCTCCTGATGAGCCACACCCGCACCGTGGTGGCGGAGGCCGACGAGTTTGACCGTTCCTTCCTGCAGCTCCATCCGGAGATAGCGGTGATAACGGCGATGGACGCCGACCATCTTGACATATACGGCGACCACGAGCACGTGAAGCAGGCATTCCGCGAATTCGCATCACAGGTAAGCGGAACCCTCATAAAGAAACTGGGACTCGGGATAGGCCCGGAGCACACCGGTGCCCGCATCCTTACCTATCATTCCAGCGACCCTGCCGCCGACTTCCATGCATGCAATGCAGTGCCGGGCGGAGACGGCTGCTTCACCTTCGACCTGGTCTGGCCGGGAGGAACCATCGCCGGAGTCAGGTGCGGCGCTCCCGGCAGGGTGAACATGGAGAATTCCGTTGCTGCCGCGGCCATCGCCCTTGTCTACGGAATCGCACCCGATGCGGTAAAAAAGGCGATAGGAACGTTCACGGGTGTGAAAAGGAGACTGGAACTGCATGTGGCCAAGCCGTCGCTCACATATATCGACGACTATGCGCACCATCCGGCCGAGCTCGCCACCGCCATATCTTCGCTCCGCGAGGTATTCCCCGGACGGAAGCTGACCGCCATTTTCCAGCCCCACCTCTTTACCAGGACAAGGGACTTTGCGGAAGGCTTCGCCGAGGCCCTGTCCGCCGTGGACAAGTTGATCCTCCTGGACATCTACCCGGCCAGGGAAGAACCCATACCGGGAGTCACCTCGGAAATAATCTTCAAGGACGTAACCGCGCCCGAGAAGGTGATGCTCAAGAAGCCGGAACTCATGGAATATCTTGAGAAAGAGCCGCTTGACGTACTTGTCACCTTCGGAGCCGGCGACATCGACCGATTTGTGGAACCCATAACCAGGATGCTGGAGAACAGGATATGAAAAAAGGCCCGGCAATATACCGCCTGATCCTTCTGGTGATGCTTGCGGTGCTCGTCACGGTATTTGTGGCGGTAAGCGGCGCATCCTCGCGCCAGCGTCATGCCACAACATGCAAGGGGCTCAACGTGGTAATTGCCGACAGCGCATCCCTCTCCTTTGTAAACGCCTCGGACATAAAGGGTTACATGGAATCATACGGCCCTTTCCTGGGCCAGAGGCTGGACAGCGTGAACCTGCGAAGGATAGAAGAGATCCTTGGAAGCAAGAGTGCCATTCTTGGCAGCGAGGCCTACATGACCGACGACGGAATGCTCAATATCCGGATTACCCAGAGGGAGCCGGTGGTGCGTTTCCAGAAGGGCGGGACCGGATTCTACGCCGATGAACGGGGCTTCATCTTCCCGCTTCAGGAAAACTACACGTCGCTGGTCCCGGTGGTGGACGGAGCCGTCCCCATCTACAGCGACGCCTCCCTGAAGGGGGAACCGGCCACCCCGCGTGAACGCAAATGGCTCGCCGACGTCACCAGCCTCCTCTCCTATATCAGCAGGGACAAGGTCTGGTCGGAACTGGTGGCGCAGCTTACCGTGGAGGAAGGCGGCGACATAGTGATAATCCCCCGGGAAGGGGCCGAGAGGTTCGTGTTCGGGAGTCCCGACGGCTTTGACGCCAAGTTCGACCGCATCCGCAACTACTACCAGGCCGTGAAACCGCTCCACGAGGGAGATTACTACACAAGGGTAAACGTCAAGTTCGACAACCAGATAATCTGCAGGAAAAAATAAATCATAATATGGAAGAGAGATACATAACCGCCATCGACCTTGGCTCGTCCAAGATAGCGCTCACCGTGGCCAAGGTCACAGGCAACAACGTGCAGGTGGTATACCACTCGCAAAGGCCGTCGCAGGGCATCCGCAACAGCGTGGTGGTAAACCCCAGGAAAGCCTCCATCCCCATCCGCGAGGCCATTGAGGACGCGCAGAACGAACTGAAAATCAAGATCCTGCAGGTGGTGGTGGGGCTTCCCCGCTACAGTGTACGCCAGGAAATCAAGACCGGGGAACTGCCAAGGTCCGCTCCCGAGGAGTACATCACCCGCGATGAGATAGAGATACTCAAGGAACTCGCCATTTCCGAGTATCCCCTTGCCGACGAGAAGCGCGAGGCCATCTACGGGGCCGTGGCCCAGTCATTCTCAACCGACGACCAGATACAGATGCTCGAAAGCGACGTGGAGGGAACGCTCTCCTCGTCGATAGAGGGTAATTTCAAGGTATTCGTGGGAAGCCGCAGCGCGATAGTATCCATCGACAAGGTGTTCAACGACCTCGGAATAGCCATAGCAAAGAAATATTTCCTCCCAGACGTGGTGGCCCGCACGGTTCTCGCCCCCGACGAACTGGAAAACGGCGTGGCCCTTGTGGACCTGGGCGCCGGTGTCACTTCCGTGGCCATATATCACGGCGGTATAATGAGGCACTACAGCGCCATACCCTTCGGAGGGAAGAACATCACCGGCGATATCCGTATAGAGTGCTCCATCTCCGAGCACCTGGCCGAGAACATAAAGCTCGCCTACGGAGCCTGCCTCCCCACCAAGCTGGCTTCGCTCAGCGAAAAGATCCTGCAGATCCGCTACGAGGACTCGGCATACAAGGAGATCCCTGTGAAGTACCTCGCGGAAGTAATTGACGCAAGGGCCCGTGAGATTGCCGACGCGGTGCTCTGGTCCATCCAGGAAAGTAACCTTCAGGACGAGCTCCGCGCCGGGATAGTGCTCACCGGAGGAGGAGCCTCACTGACGAACATCTCAACCCTGTTCAAGGACATGTCGGGCTACAGCGTCAGGACCGGTTATGCCCGCCACCTGTTCTCGGGATCGGGATGCTTCGGCCTGTACGACCCTTCCGCCACATCCTGCATCGGCATGATCCTCTCGGCAAAGGACGACGCCCTTCCCGACTGCGCCATCGCACCGGAACCGGTGGTGGAAGAACCGGTGGAAGAGGAGCCGGTGATGGAAGAACCGGTCCGGGAAGGACCGGCATGGGAAATGCCCGCCGACAGTGAACCGGTAGAGACAACCCTCATCGCCCCCGAGGAATTCGGTGAGACCAGACCCAGGAAAAAGAAGGAACCCAGGCGTTCCCGTCCCAGCAAGTTCAAGCTTATCTGGCACGACGTGGTGGATGCCGTCCAGGGCAAGATGGATGACCTTTACAGCAGCATAACCGAAGAAGAAGTATAGCCATGAACAGCGACATGAACAATATGATCACCCCTTCGGACTGGATTCCGGAGAACTCCATAATCAAGGTGATAGGCGTTGGCGGCGGAGGCTGCAACGCCGTTACATACATGTACAACCAGGGAATCCAGGGATGCAGCTTCATCGTATGCAATACCGATTCGCAGGCCCTCGGAAAGAGCAACGTCCCAGTGAAGATCCAGCTGGGTAAGGGCCTGGGCGCGGGTACCGATCCCACTGCCGGCCGGAACGCCGCCCTGGAAGCCCAGGACATCATCGCCGAAAAAGCCCTCGACAACGGCACCAGGATGCTTTTCATCACGGCCGGAATGGGCGGAGGAACCGGGACCGGAGCCTCGCCGGTCATCGCCAAGATGGCAAAGGACAGGGGCATACTCACCGTGGCGGTGGTCACCCTCCCCTTCTCCAACGAGGGGAACGACTCCCAGGCCAAGGCCATCGACGGCATCCGCGAACTTGAGAAGAACGTGGACAGCCTGCTCCTGATCAATAACGAAAAGCTCTACGAACATTTTGGCAACGAGCTCATACACAATGCCTTCCCCAAGGCCGACGAGGTCCTTGCCACAGCGGTTAAGGGTATAATCGAAATCATCTCCAAGCCCGGCTACATGAACGTGGACTTCATGGACGTCACCAACATGATGCGCTCCAGCGGAATGGCCCTGATGGGCTGCGGCGTGGGAACCGGCGAACACCGCCTGGAAGAAGCCGTGAAGGGGGCATTCGAGTCCCCGCTGCTCAACGATTTCGACCTCAAGACGGCCAAGAACGTCCTCATCAACATCACCGCCGGAAAGAACGAGAAGGGCCTGATGATGAGCGACCTCAACAAGATCAACAAGATGATCGGGGAATACACCGGAAACGCCAACAAGTTCAAGAGCGGGCTCATCTGGGAAGACGATCCCGACTTTGGCGACAAGGTGCAGATAACCGCCATCGCCACCGGTTTCGATATGGGCAAGTTGGGCGACATCACCGACATCAACCTCGGGAACCTGGTCATCCTGGACAAGGATTTCACCTACGAGAAATCCTCCCCCGCCCCGGGTGCGGAGATTTCGCTGCCCGACACCGGCGGCAACATCATCAAAATAGGATTCAACATTGCCGAGCACCGCAGGCGCTTCAGCTATTCGCCGGACGACAAGCCCGTCCTGTGCGTGGATCCCGACGACAACCGTTCAGAACTTGAGAATACGCCCGCCATACGCAGGGCACATAAGGAGAAATGATATGGCCAGGACCAGAGTAAGATTCGCCCCGTCCCCTACCGGCCCCCTTCATATGGGCGGCGTCAGGACAGCACTTTACAATTACCTCTTTGCCAAGCAGAGGGGTGGTGATTTCATCATCCGCATAGAGGACACCGATTCCCATCGCTTTGTCCCCGGAGCCGAAGAATATATCATAGAGGCGCTGCGATGGTGCGGGATAATCCCCGACGAAGGCGTGGACATGAGTACCGGGAAAGTGGTGGAAACCCCTTCCGAAAAGCATCCGCACGCCCCCTACCGCCAGTCGCAGAGAAGGGCGATATACCGCGAGTACGCCGAACGGCTCGTCCGTGACGGCTGGGCTTACTACGCCTTTGACACGCCTGAAGAACTGGACGCCCGCCGCAAGGAAGCCGAGGCGTCAAAGCAGACCTTCATCTACAACCACATTACCCGTACGGAACTGCGCAACTCCCTGACACTTCCTCCACAGGAGACAGCCCGGCTGCTCGAAGAGACCACCGGCTGGACCGTAAGGTTCAAGATGCCCCAGGACAGGGTGGTGGCGATGGACGACCTAATCCGCGGCCACATAGAGGTGAATACCGACACCCTCGACGACAAAGTGCTATGGAAAAGGGCCGACGAACTTCCCACGTACCATCTCGCAAACATAGTGGACGACCATCTGATGGAGATTACCGAGGTCATCCGCGGCGAGGAATGGCTGCCTTCCCTTCCCCTGCATTACCTTCTGTATGAGGCGTTTGGCTGGACCGGTTCCATGCCGCGCTTCGCCCATCTGTCGCTTCTTCTCAAGCCCGACGGCAAGGGAAAGCTCTCAAAAAGGGACGGCGACCGCCTGGGCTTCCCTGTATTCCCCCTCAAATGGGTCAACGCCGATGGCGAGGTGTCCCGCGGCTACCGCGAGGACGGATACTTCCCGGAGGCCTTTGTAAACATGCTGGCCTTCCTTGGCTGGAATCCCGGTGACGACAGGGAACTGTTCTCCCTTCCCGAACTTGTGGAGGCCTTCTCGCTGGAGAGGGTGATCCGCTCCGGAGCCCGCTTCAACGCGGAAAAGGCCAAGTGGTACAACAAGGAATACCTGAGGATGAAACCGGCTTCCGAACTTGCGGGGATGCTGGAACCGGTGCTTGCCGGAGAAGGAATATCCCTGCCTCGCGATTATGTTGAGAAAGCGGTTGAAACAGTCCGCGACAGGGCGACCTTCGTCCAGGACCTCTATACCGCCGCCCCTTACCTGTACCAGGCTCCCTCGGAGTATATCCAGAAAGACGTGGACAAGTTCTGGAAGGAGGAGAACGTGGAGATGGCCGGCGACGTTGCAGCATTCATAGGAGAGGGGAACGTATCTTCCCAGGCCATAGAAGATTACATACGCTCCCGCGAGTGGCCCATGGGCAAGGTGATGAACACCATCCGCCTCGCCCTTGCAGGCAGCGCCAGCGGCCTTGGAATAGCCGAGATCCTCTCCGTCATCGGCCCCGCCGAAGCCGCCCGCCGCTTCACCGCAGCCCGCGAGGCTTTAGGATAGCATTGTTTCAGAGAAGAGAGAGGGCGTCCTCCAGGGTGAGGGCGTCTTCTGCTTTGAAGGGGCCGGAACAGGTGCGGCGGAGGCTGTGGAGGAAGGCTCCGGAGCCGAGGGCCTCGCCAAGGTCGCGGGCAAACGCACGGATATAGGTTCCTTTGCTGCAGCGGATGCGTACCTCGGCGTGAGGAAGATCAAGGCCAGAAACATCCGCGTAATGAATCCTGCCGCTGGCAGAGGAGGCATCGTCCGGGGCTTGCTGAACCGGGACGGGGCCGCCCCTGCAGAATGACATGAGTTCAGCCTCTGAAATGGTTATTTTCGCCCTCTGGAGCATCTCCAAGGCCTTTTCGTCGAAGGAACCGTCGCCGTGGCGATACATCTTGCGGGCCATTTCGTACGCCCTGACTCCGTCCACCGACTTGGCGCTGAAAAGAGGGGCTATCTGCTCCTGTTCGCCAATGAAACCCTTCAGAGCCTCATTAAGGGACTCCCTTGAAACACCGTCAACAGGGAAGGTCCGGTCGGGTTCCTTTTCAAGGTCGTAGGAAGGCGTGGTGGCGCCGAAGGATATCCCGGCAACATACTCCTTTGGGTGGTCCTGAAGCGTCTGGGCGATACGGGTGGCCGGGCCGATGCAGATGATCAGTATCCCGGTTGCCAGAGGGTCAAGCGTCCCGGCATGGCCCACCTTCAGGTTCTTCTTGCCAAAGTGACGGATTGCGGCGTACTTCACCTTCCGGACCGCATCGGCCGAAGTCCACCGCCACGGCTTGTCCAAAGGGATTACAATTCCGTCCGGAAAGTCTTGGATATCAACGGAAAGACCCTCCGGAAAGCCACTTGCGGAGAGCCTGTCAAGAATCAGGGGTTTATCGGGAAGGCCCTTGTCCATCAGAGGGGAATCTTGTCTATGCGGCGCTGATGGCGGCCACCGTCGAAAGGAGTGGACAGCCAAACACGGACTATGGAAAGCGCCATCCTGAGCGATATGAACCTTGCGGGGAGCACCAGCACGTTGGCATTGTTATGCGCCTTCACGAGGCGGCCTATCTCGCTGGACCAGGCAAGGCCCGCCCGGATGCCCTGATGCTTGTTCAGGGTCATTGCCATACCGTTTCCGGTTCCGCAGAGGGCTATTCCCTTGTCAACGGCGCCCTGTTCCACTGCCGACGCCAGGGCATGGGCATAGTCCGCATAGTCTACGCTTACCTCGGTGTCAGTCCCGAAGTCCACCACTTCATGTCCCTCGCGGCGGAGCATACCGGCAATCTTGAACTTATACTCCACGCCAGCATGGTCGTTGCATATACCGATTTTCATAACCTATAGATTTTCAATTGCTTCCATGCAAACTTGAACAGCCTCGGCATCGGGGCGGCAGCCAAGGTGCCAGCAAGGGACGTTCATTGCCACCCTTTCCACGGTGGGGACTATGAGATCCATCACCGCGCTGTTCCACCTGATTGTGGAAGCAGCGGCAACAACGCTGGCATAGGCCTCAAGGGCCTCAAGGCGGTCAATCCTGTTTTCCGGAGCCTGCTCAAGCCTCACCAGGGCCCTCACCGGAGCGCATACATTCCTGTAACAAAGAGTCTTGCCGCTCCATGGGCTGCCGTACGCCATGAGCCGTCCATCCCGGAAACGGATGACCGGATTGTCGTCGTTCATGAGGTCGCAACCCCTCACATGCTCCAGCCAGAGGCGGCTGTGGGTGCTCTTTCCCGTTCCGCTCACACCGAAGAAGAGGTTTGCCTCGCCTCTGTGGCGGACCATGGAAGAATGGAGCAGAAGGGTTGAATGCGGCGCAGTGGCAAAGGTATAGAAGATCATCAGGGAGGTGTTGACCTGGAACATGGTGGTCCTGGGCCCCATCCTCTCCGCCGAATAATAACAGCCCGTCTTGCCGTCCTCATCTATCACAAAGAACCCGGCAATGACCTCGCGGGCCGGACGGTACTCGTAAAACGTCTTTCCGTCAAGCACATAGCCGTAATAGAAAGGAGGGATCTCGTCTACGGTAACCACCCTCCGGGCCTTTCCGGAGGCAATGCTGTCCGTAATCCATTGAGGAACTCCAAGCCGTACATCCAGCGAAAAGAGGGGTTCTTCCGTCCCCTCGACCTCGAACGGGGCATACTGCGAAAAGTCAAGGGCCCACCGCTCCGGCTTTGCCCCGTCCTTGCCGGCTATCCTCTCGTTAAGGGCAATGTCCTCGAGCTTGTCGGCAGGAACCGGGATAACCCCGAGATCCCCGCCCCGGCGAAGCCTTTCGGCCACGGCCTTTTCCTCTTCATTCAGTTCCTTGAAATGCCAGGGCTCCTCGACGGCAACCCTGAACCGGTGCCCACCCACGCAATATGTCTTAAAGGATTCATTCATACTGCAAATATAACTCATACTGTTGTATTTTTATACTTTAAATCTTACTTTTGCGCTGGAGCACCATAATAATAAACTTAATCATGAGAAATATATCCTTTGCCTTGTCATCGCTGGCAGCCGTCCTTATCCTCTTTTCTTGCAACAAGAACAAGGAGACAGAGGCCGCAGCCATTGCATTCGAATCGGAATCCCTGGATATGGCCGTCGGGGAAACGCGGAAGCTCGAGGTCTTCCTGTCATCGGGGAAGGCCGACATCAACGATGTGGAATGGTCTTCCGACGCACCGTCTGTGGTGGAGGTTTCCGATAACGGATCAGCCACCGCCCTGAAGGAAGGAACGGCCGTAATCACAGCCAGGTACGGCAACGAGGAAGCCGTCTGCAAAATAACGGTCACCATTCCGGTGGAAAAGATCGAATTCCCCACCCAGTCGGTTTCCCTTCCTGTGGACAGGGTGATGAAGGCAAGCGTGACCATCCAGCCATCCAATGCGACTCTCCGTAAACGTATCGTATGGGAGAATACCAATCCGTATGTGGCCCGCACCATGGAGATTCCCGACGATCCCTCCAGCATCTGGATTACAGCGCAGGAACTGGGCAATACCACCATCACGGCAAAATGCGGGGGAAAAGAAGCGAGGCTGTATGTGTATGTTGACGCGGTACAGGTTACCAGCGTGACGGTCAGTCCCACTTCGGTGAGTCTCAAAGCGGGGGAAACCCGGCAACTTTCCGCCTCCGTCACTCCTTCCAATGCCACCAACACGAAAGTATCGTGGGAGAGTTCGGATCCCAAGATAGCAACCGTGAAAGACGGCCTCGTTACGGCTGAGAGGGCGGGAACGGCCAGGATCTGGGCCTATTGCGGAGCACAGAAAGCCAGCTGCGTTGTAACGGTGAGCCTGCCTGAAGGCGCTGTGGACCTTGGCCTGAGCGTTTACTGGGCAAGCAGCAACCTGGGAACCACGAACAATTTCAATCCGGGCGGCTACTATGCCTGGGGAGAGGTCTCCCCTAAATCGACTTTCACCTGGAACAACTACCAGCTCAGGGTCAGCGGGGATTCGGAAGGCAATATCGTCCTCAAGCGATACAACTTCAATACCGGCCATGGGACCGTGGACCGGAAGGGCTACCTCAGCGACTATGACTACATGGACGATCCAGCCCGGCAGACCCTGGGCGGCAATTGGCGCGTCCCCACGATGAAGGAGTTCAGGGAACTGGCAGAAAACTGTACCCTTTATTGGGCGACCCTTCCCAGTCTGGGCACCGTGATGCAGTTCACCAGCAAGGTGCCCGGCTATACTGACCGCTCCATCATACTTCCGGTCGGTGGGTTCAAGGATGATACTCCTGGTATCACCCCCACACAGAGTTCCGGACAGTATTGGACATCACAGATAAACACGGCTTATTCATGGGATGCGCATATGGTCCGGGTCTATTATCATCAGAACACGCCTAAGTTTGATGATTCCGGAATACATAAGCGGTTCCGCGGGCTGAACATACGCCCTGTATGGTAATAAAAAAGCGGCGCTCACGTTACGTAAGCGCCGCTTTTGTGGGTGTGGACGGATTCGAACCGCCGACCCCCTGCTTGTAAGGCAGGTGCTCTGAACCGACTGAGCTACACACCCCTGCTCCCAAACGGGACTGCAAAGATACTGCACTTTTTTGATTCCGCAAATTTTTTGGAGACAGTTTTGCCTCCCATTATTGGTTAAATTGGTTTTCTTATTATCTTTGCGATGCAAAAAAACCAGCCAATGACTTCAGGAAAGAAATCTTCAGGTGCCGAAATAGAAAAGGTAATCCGCCACATACAAAGCCTGATAGCGTCCGGGCGACTCATTCCCGGAGACAGGCTTCCTGCTGAACGTAAACTCTCATCCGAAGTGGGAGTAAGCCGGGCACAAGTGCGTTCAGCCCTGGAAAGACTTGAATTCTACGGAGTTATAAAAACTTTTCCCCAAAGCGGATCGATCCTTGCCGAGCATTCCCCATCCGTAATGATAAACCAGATATCCAACATGCTGGAGGTTGAAAGCTTTGACTTCTATTCGCTGGTCACCGTGAGGATCCTGCTGGAAACCGAAGCCATCCGCCTGTGCGCCCTCAACCGCACGGAAGAGGATATGAGTGCCCTCAATGATGCCCTGGCGGACTTTGAAGCCCACGTGGACACCGACCTTCGGGACGAAAAGGACCTGGCCTTCCATATAGCCATCGCCAAGGCCAGCCACAATCCCGTAATAGCATCCCTCCTGCTTGTCATCACCCCCCAGGTTCTGGAGTATTACCGGAGACTCAAGGCCTGCACCGTCACGGGGGAACAGGTCACCATCGAGCACAGGGCCATGCTGGAATGCATAGTAAAAAAAGAATCCGACAAGGCTCAGGAATGCATCAAAGAGCATTTTTTAGCCATATCGGAATTCGCAGGCAAGCATAGCGGGAGCATCCCCCGCACAAGGCTGTAGCTACCTCATTTCTGAATACGGGATCTTGTCCATGTCGCCATAGTCGAGGTTTTCCCCGGCCATGCCCCATATGAACATGTAGTTTGAAGTGCCCGCAGCAGCATGGATGGACCACTCCGGCGACATGATCGCCTGCTCGGGAGCCATCCACACGAGCCTTTCCTCCTGAGGTTCACCCATCAGGTGGCAGACCCGGTTCCCTTCCGGGACATTGAAGTAGAAATAGGCTTCCACCCTCCGTGAATGGGTATGGGCCGGCATGGTATTCCATACGCTGCCCGGCTTCAGCTCGGTCAGTCCCATCTGGAGCTGGCAGGGGCCTTCCTCAAGGACGTTGTTGACTATCAGCTGGTTGATAACCCTGTCGTTGCTTTCTTCCAGCTTTCCGGCCGGGAACGAATTGGCCTTGAGCGAACCCTCGCGGCCGTCGATCGTTATCAACTGGGTCTTGTATTCCTTGTGGGCGCAGGCGCTGTTGATATAGAACTTCGCGGGCATCCCGGGGTCCATGCTGCCGAAAGTGACGGCCTGCTTTCCCCTCCCCACATACAGGGCATCCCTGAATTTCAGCAGATACTCCTTGCCGTCGACCGTAACGATACCGTCTCCGCCCACGTTGATCACGCCGAGTTCCCTCCGGCAGAGGAAGAACGGTGCCTTTATGGGGTCTATCGTCTCCAGGGGAACCACAGTTTTAACCGGCATTACCCCGCCGAAGATGAAGCGGTCATACATTGAATAGGTAAGGAGTACGTCGTCGGCGGAGAAGACCTTCTCCATAAGGAAACTCTCCCTGAGCCTGGCGGTGTCGTAATGCTTGACATCAAACGGGTTGCAGGCGGTCTGGATGGTGTATTTTGTCATAATTTCTCTATGTTGAAGTCGGCAAAAGAAAGGATTTCGTCCCTGAGTTGCGAAGCCATGGAGCGGCCTTCACCGAAATACCGGTAAAGACCCCATTTCGGACGCAGCCCGGTTGTTCCGTCGCGCCAGAGGTAAAGCTCCTTGTTCTTGACCGACACCAATTCCTTGCCGTCGGACATTCTGACTATGGATACGGTATAAGAACCTTGCTCAGAGAACTTTACGGTTTCCGTAACCGTAACCCACTGCCCGAGGAACTCCTTCAGGTCCACCTTGACGAAGGTGGTGTTGGTACTGCCCTGGTAAGTAGGGGCCGTATGGATTATCTGGAACTGCTGACCTCCGCTTGAGAGGGAACGGCACGTGAAGGTAATGAGCGGATTGCCCACATCGGCGTTACCGGCGGAATTGTCGATTCCCTTCAGCTGATGGATGTGGGAGAACTTGTTGGTGGTCTTCATGCCGGCAGGCAGCATGAATTTCCAGCTCATCCGCAGTGTTTCGCCATTCTGGGCCACCATGCATGCGGGCGACTTGGCATCGGTCTTTATCTCGTTCCGCTGGCGGTCGGTGATGTTCTTCAGTCCCCTGTCGTCATCGTTCTGGATGTGGAGATAGAAATCAAAGACATATTTGCGAAGGATATTGTCATATCTCTGACGGATATGCCTGAAATGCTCAGATGAGTGAGCACCCGATGAGTCAGGCTGCTCCTTGTTGTAGCCGCAGCGGAGGATAAGGTCGTAAGTGCCGGCGTCATTTCCGTCGGCATAAAGCATCCCGAGCTTCATTTCCGGGGGATTCTCCGGCGGATTTTCAGGCGTAGCCGGCGTTTCCACGGGATCCTCATCGCCCGGGGTGCTCCCTCCGGGTTTGCCGCCGGGGATCGGATCGGGAATCTCGAAACCGGAGCCGCATGCCGCCATCATCAGCGGTATCAAAAAAATGATGCGGGATAATTTCATATTGCCAAATCTTTTTATATTTGCATATTGGTTAACCAATTACTGCAAAGATAACAAGTATTGACGAAAAAACAAGCCCCCATGAAAAACGCCATCTCAATTATCCTTTCACTTGCAATGCTTCTCCCCGTCCTCGCCTTTGGCCAGGAGCCGGTGCCCACAAACCGTTACGGCATGAAGCTGGACCGCAATTCCGACGGGACCTATTCCCTCCAGAAGGAGAAACGCTATGCAAAAATCCTGAACCTTGCGGAGGTCCCCGGACTTCTGGAACCGTATACTTACGTGAAGGACAAACTCGACAGCAAACTCTACAAGCAGACCCAAACCGAAGACGTCGTCTACAAGACGCACGACGGGTACGAGCTCAAGATGGCCATCGACAAGGCCGTAACCGAAAAGCCCTCGCCGGTGATGATTTTCATCCATGGAGGCGGATGGGCACGCGGGTCATATGATTCGGCAAGGTCCCTTTCAAAGTATCTCGCCCAGCAGAACGGCATCACCGGTGTCAGGATCCAGTATACCCTGGCTCCCCAGCCCGGCGCCGACGTTCAGGTTTCCATCGCCGACGTGATGGACGCTGTCAAATTCCTGAAGGCCCATGCCGCGGAGTACAACATCGATCCCTCCAGGATAGGGTTCCTGGGTAGTTCCGCCGGTGCGCACCTTGCCGCCGTGGCAGCCATGAAATGTCCTGATACAAAAGTACTTGTAGGTTATTCCGGGGTCTACGACCTGACCACTGCAGCAATCACCACCCGGACCAAGGATCCCGAGCGGATCGCCTATTTTGGCGGCCTGGACGAGAAATACCTGGCCGAGGCTTCGCCCGTAGCCCTCATTCCCAAGAAGAAACCCATCGCGGCCCAGCTCTACTGCGGTACCGGCGACATCACGGTGGAGTACACCCAGAGCGAGGAATTCGCCGCCGCCCTGAAGCGGCACAAGGCAAACGTGGAACTACTTGTATACCAGTACTATGACCACGGCCTCAACTCAAAGGGCTCCGACAAGATGGAGGAAATCTTCTTCAAGACCGCAGCCTTCATCGCGGAAAACCTGTGAAATATCCAATTTAGTCTAAATAAAGCATGAAATCGTTCATATCCCCGATCGTCCTTTGCCTGTGCGCGTCATTGAGCGCGCATGCGCAGATTTCAGAAATATGCAGCTGGTACAACGGCGTCGATGTTTATTCGGCGACAACCCTGGAGTCCGGCAGCGTGCTTATGACCGCCTCGGCCGAGGGCGAGGAACAGGAATTCCTACTGCTGCCGGTGCCCGGAAAATACGGCACCTACAACGTGACCGACGGCCCGAACGGCGGCATGAACTTTTTCGATGGCTGCACTGTCCGCCATGAGCAGGACAGCATGCTCGACGCGCTCTGCTTCTACGGCGATGACGGCCGTCTCAAGGCGGTGATGTCCAATGAGGCTGCGGAATCGGATGCCGAAGTGCTGAACCGCAAGCGCTGGATCAGCCAGATCGCCGGTGACTATTTTTTCAACGAAGTCGAAGGAGAGACCCGGATCGGAATCAGCGACCAGCCCGGCCAGGACGGCCGCTATGGAATGACCGTCGACGGGGTGATAACCAAACTTGAAGTGGTGACTTTCAACGGGATAATCACAGGATTCATACGCGTTTCCGAAATGGGCGGCACCCCGTTAATGGGAACATGGGAGGTTGTCCCGAGTCTGGACGGCCTGGTCCTGTACTATGTCGAGGAAACCCCTGACAGCTACTTTTTCGAGTGGAAGCGGACGGGCATGGCATATTACCTCACCAAGTCGGATAGCGGCAGCGGGCAATGCCGCTTTGATTATGCGCTTACCACCCTCCTCAACGACAAGCAGTTCCGCAGGATGGACAAAGAGGCTCTCCGTGTGATGCGAAACTACATCCTGGCCCGCCACGGCTACAGGTTCTCATCCCAAGACCTGCAACAGTACTTTGGTAAAGAAGGATGGTACAAGCCACGGAGTTCCAACGACGGCATCTCCGGGGAACTCACTCTGATTGAACGACTGAACATCGAACTCATCAAGTCAGAGGAGAACTGAAAAAGAAGGCTTGTGACTGATTCACAAGCCTTCTTTTTCAATAGACGGACAGTCTGCCTTACCGCATTCCTACAGCTGCGGGCCGTAAGAAGAGTAGGCTGACTTGACCTTGAAGATGCCGTTAGTCAGATCCGCCGTCTCAAGCGGATTTTCGGTCAGGAAGGTGAGTTTCTTCTCAAAACTGAAGTCCTTGGTAAAGGCATCATCTGCGATTATCCAGTTGCCGGGGTCGGAGTCTTGGCTGGCATACACCGCATTGTTGGCATAGTCAGGAGTGAATATCGACGCCAGATTCGTCTTGATCCTCTGGGTATAAAGCTTCTGGCCGTTAGCAGGAACATAGCCAGGACACACCACCAGGTTGTTTTTCAAGGTAAGGGTCTTAACGGCGTAATTCCTTGCGTTGGATGAATTGGATGCGATGTTATAGAAAATGTTGTTGGATAGATTCATCTCCATCGGCCAATCAGCGGCATCAAGTGCTTCGCTCTGGTCGGGAAGGAAATTGAACATGAACCATCCTACCAGCGGGCCTGCATCCGTGGTGGGATTGGTATGATACGCCACGGTATTGGTTACGGTAAACTTCTTGTACGCCGCAGGATTTGTCATGTTCTTGGTGAGATTGAACAGTGCCGGAGCATTGGTATTATTGGTCTGGAGAACGCACCGGTTGATGAGAATCTCATTGATGCCATAAGCCATATTGGCACTGTTGGTCTGGAACAGGTACCTCGGACAATTCTTGACCACACAGTCCTCGAGGACGAGTTTTTTGGCATCAGCGGTTGACGTCTTGTTCGTCAGGAACTGGCTTCCGGTAACACCGGATAGGTCAAAGGTCAGATGCGAGCAAATCAGGGAGGCCTGACTATCCGGGCTGCCGCCCAGGTTCCACACCTTTGCACTGGTCGTTATGACCGGGTCATCATTGGGAATATCTCCAACCACAACTATCTCATGCGTAAACTTAGCCTCGCCTCCGGTAGTATAGGTACCCGGCGACAGGAACACTACATTTCCGGCCCCGTTGAGATTGTCTCCACCGAGATTCTTGGGCTCGAGCAATACAGCTTCACCATGGGTAGCCTTGTTGTAAGTGGTACCGCCGATCACAAGGTCGTTTCCGGCCATGTACTGGGCATAACGGCTTCCTGCTGCGGGCTCCTTAAGCGTAATGGAACTGAGCTTGCCGATGGACTTCACTTGGTTACGTGCAATAACAAAGTCATTTACGGCAGTCCTGACCCCTGTTGCCCCGGTTGAAGTTGCAACTGAGAGTGCAAAGCCCTTGTACGGGTTCTCAGCGGTGCAACTGCGGATAACGAAATAATAAACTCCCTGTTCAAGGGCGGAATCGTCAGACTTCTTCAGGGTAACGGTCTTGGAAGTATTGGCACCGTTGGAAATTCCCCGGCTCGCAACAGCAAGGATGGCGTCTCCGGCAAAGGAGCGGCTGGTATTCTCTATTCTCAATGACGTAACGTTGTCAATGTCAACCTCAACCTTGACCAGTGCGAAGAAATTCCTGAAATAAACAGCCTCGTCGGTCGTGGTAGCCGTTGCAGCAGACACGGCCGCTGCAGGATCGAACCCACCCTTCACGGCATTCTGCACCGCAGGAATGTTCAAAGTTATGGTGCTTGCACTCATGTCACACGTTGCCGTGGACTGATAAGGGTAGAATACAAGGAGGTTGGTAGCACCGTCGGAAATCTCGCCGCTGAAATCGGTGGTGGCACCGGCAGATTCTGCATCGAACTTATTGGGAGCGGTATCGATTCCGTCAAATACACCGATAGACTCCGTCCCTTCCCAATTGATGGTCAGGCCATCTTCTGCAAGGGCCGTGCGTACAGGAGGGTCATCGGGAGTCCCTTTGATGGTATGGGTCTTCTTGACTTTTGTCGACTCATCGCCTGTATCGGGATTGCAGGAAATCACTGCAAGGGCTGCAATGGCAGCAAAGAATAAAAACTTTTTCATGTCCGTGCCTCCTACTGATCACCCCAGTCAAACTCACCGCCATCATCGGCCTTCTCGTTGGAAGAGCCCGGGAAATTACTGTTGCCCATAATCACATCTTCCAGGCGGGTTTGGAAGGTGCGGAGGGCAGGAATGATGTATTCTCTTTTCATGATGCTATTAGTTTCAAACTGCAAAAATAGTTTAAATCTCTGAAAATAAAAAGCGGACCGGTTGTTTCCGGCCCGCTCACATAGCGATAGGCTCAAATGCCTATGAGAACAGGACTTAAATTATTGACTACTGTGGCCCGTAACTACTATATTCCGGCTTCAGGACAAAAACGCCGGTTGCCGGGACAGCCGTTTGGAAAGGATCTTCACTCAAAACTGTTACAGTTTTTTGCGAACCGCTGAGTGAACCCAGGAAAACAGCATTTGCAACAGTCCAGGACTTGTCTGTAGCAATTGGACCATATGCGGCATTATTACCGGCATCAAAGTCAGGAAGATTGGAAGTATCCTGCTGGTCGAAAAACTTCAGGTTAGAATTGGGAGGAGTCCCCGAAGTCCATGATGTTACGAAATTGAGATTGTTCTTGACGGACACGCTGTTTACACGGTAATTTTTCACCGATCCTCCCCCCACAGCAGCGTTGTAGAGAATATTGTTTTCAACCACAACATCCATTGGCCAGTCATGTGTCCCCAACTTCCCATGGATTGACGCATTATAATAATCGCCAGAAGTTGGAGGTGAATAGTTGAACAGCACTATACCGTAAGGACCATTTGACCCGGTTGCGTCATAAAGCACATTGTTCGTGAAAGTAAACTTCTCAAACTTGTATGCTGCAGTATGAGAACTGCTGCTGGGGTTGATCAAGGCAGAGGAATTCTGAACAGAAACACCCAGCACACAATGATCTATGACAATCTCTTTTATTGCCTTGTCCATCTGGGAACCATTAGTCGAATAAAGGTATCTTCTGATGTTTGTGCTTTTGCAATTGTATAAGCCAAGAAAGTTGAAATCTTCAGTAGCATTGCTGTTTGAGAAGAAGTAAATACCATCTCCAAGATTCGTACAATCAAGAATGACTCCATTCAGGACAAGGGATCCCTTCTGGAGATTCCAGTACTTGTTAATACCTCCATTGGAGTCGGTCCCTGGCTGGAGTACTGCAGGGTCGGAGGGATCCGTACTCGAGATGACGACATCCGTATTGATGCCGATACTCCCGTTGTTTGGATAGGTCCCTCCGGAGTTGAGGAACAACACTCCTTCCCCGTTTACGCTCTTTAGCACGATGGTATTGGTTAATGTGCCGCCAGTAACGAGTCTGGCTTCTCCATTGTTACCTTTATTGTAGACCTTATTACCGATAGGAATGTCCAGTCCTGCGCAATAGCTGTAATAAAGGTTTGTAAAACGTGACAGACCCGACAGGGAGCCCATGTTGATAATGGCCTTCCTGGCTATCGTAAACCCGCTTGAAGCCTGCCTCTGGCTACACGTAAGGTCAGTATGAACCTGAAGCGCCTTGAAATTAGTGCATGCATTATTGGAAATAAAACGAGTTACGATATAATATGTTCCTCTTTCAATGATATCACCGTTATTATGCAATACTATCTCTTTTGACATCAGCTCGGAAGAGGCATTGGAAGCGTTGGGAAAATTCTTTGAGGCGTATTGCTTTACAACGACTTCTCCGCTCATATTGGCATCGGAAGATATGACAATCCGGCAAACATCATCATCCACGACAGTCACTTTGAGAAGTGCGCCCAGGATTGCAAAATTGAGGACCGGAAGATCATTTCCAGAAATCTCTGCTTTTGCAACTGTTATATTGGCTGCAGGATCATAACTGCCTGCAGTAGCGATCTGTTCTGCAGGAAGAGTCACATTGACTTTAACATAGGTATCATTGTTATCTGTTACTGGAGTCATGTCAAATGATTTGACCGCATCATATGGATATACAGCAACAATATAGCTTGTTCCCTCCGGCAACTCTCCGCTGAAAGATGTAGTTTCACCATCACTGCCTGCAGTGAACTCGCATTTCATTGTTTCATCGCTTTCCCCATACCTTGCTATAACAGCAACCTTGTCTCCCTGATGCCAGAGTATGCTCTGATTGTTGAACTCTGTCTTTGTCTCTTCCGTCTGCCCCTTCAAGGTCACAGGAATCATTTTAACAGTAACCACATTACTGTCACAGGAATAATCATTCTCCTTAGTACAGGCAAAAAGGGAGAGGGCAAGAATCCCGGCAATTCCTATTAATACACTATTCTTCATGATAAATCCTCCCTTTCTAGTCTCCGTCTCCCCAATTAAGATCAGTCTCGTTGGAGAACTTTTCATTTTTGCTACCCTGGAAATCATTGGTTCCGCATAAATTAATCTCTAAATCCAACGAGAAAGATTCAGACATGGGAGCCATATAATCATACTTCATCATAATAAGCCAAAAACTGGGACGAGCGAATACTCACCCCAGTAAATTAGAAGATATCAATTAACTATGAGAACAGCACGCCGCCGTTGATGTCGATGCAGGCGCCGGTGATGTAGGACGACTCGCTGCAGGCGAGGAAGCATACCAGGTCGGCGACTTCCGGGGCTTCGCCCTCGCGGCGGAGGGGTGCGGTGTTGTGGAGGTTCTCCCTGGCGGCAGGCTTGGTAAACCTGTCGTGGAACGAGGTGTTGATCATGCCGGGGGCGAGGGCGTTCACCCTGATGCCCTGGGGACCGAGTTCCTTGGCCATGGCCCTGGTGTGGCAGAGAACGGCAGCCTTTGCGGTCGCATACATAGAAGCGCCGGGACCGCCGCCGTCACGTGCGGCCTGAGAGGAGAAGTTCACGATAGCGCCGCCCTCGGTCATCATGGGAACCACTTCCCTGGTGCAGAGGAAGGTGGAACGCATATTCACGTCCATCAGGAAGTCATACCACTTCTCATCCTGCTCCACAATAAGTTTGCGGCCGACTATACCGCCAACCACGTTCACGAGTACGTGCACAACGGGGCCAAATGCCTCGGCAGCCTTTGCAAAAAGGTTCTTCACGTCAGCAGCCTTGGTCATGTCGCCCTGGACGGCAATTGCCTCGCCGCCATCCTTGCGGATCATCTCCAGGGTTTCCATGGCGTCACCCTCGTTGTCAAAGTAATTGAGACATACCTTTGCGCCTTCGAGCGCGAGTTTGACCGAAATCGCACGACCCAGGTCGCGGGCGCCGCCGGTCACAACGGCCACCTTTCCATCAAGTTTACCCATTTCTTTGTAAAGTTATGTATATCATTTGTTTTCAACAGGATTATCATGCTCTATGCGTCCGCCGAAGATGAATACGCACAGGACGCTGAGGGGGACAAGGCTGGCACCCATGATGAAGAAGGGGGTCCAGTTGTCACCGGCGGTGAGCATGGGGACGAACAGCATCATGAGGATCGTGCCGAGGGTGGCGGCAGCACCGCCGAGGCCTGCCAGCGAGCCGACGCTCTTTCCGGTGTACATGTCGCCGGGAAGGGTCTGTATGTTATTGATGGTGAACTGGTACCCGAACAGGATGATTGCCATCACCGACACCGCCGTCATGGGCTCATGGACGAATGCCACCCATACCAGCGAAGGAAGAAGGATGGCCGCGCCGATGAGGATGGCGGCCTTGCGGGAGAACCCGACGCTCTTTCCCATGTGCATGAAGTGGCTCGACACCCAGCCTCCTGCCACGGAGCCAAGCGCAGCACCTACATATGGGATCCACATGTGGGTGGCCAGCTGCTTGATATCCATTCCGTACTTCTGTCCAAGGTAGATCGGGAGCCAGGTCACGAACATCCACCAGATGGGGTCGAGGAAGAACCTTCCGAGTATGACCGAGAAGCTCTTCCTGCGGGACAGCAGCTGCCCCCATGAGAGTCCCTTGTCCACAACCTTGCACTCCGGCTGGCCGTTAACTATATAATCCCTCTCCTTTTCCGTAATCCACGGATGTTCCTTGGGACCTTTCTTGTTGAGTATCAACCAGGGAATAACCCAGATTGGAGCCAGGACGCCGATTGCCACGAAGGTCCATTTCCATCCGAAAGCGGCGTAGATGAGACCGATCAGGATAGGGGCCAGGATGGCTCCGATGGAGGCTCCGGCATTGAAGAATCCCTGGGCCAGGGCCCTCTCTTTCTGGGGGAACCATTCGGCGTTGCTCTTGACCGTTCCGGGCCAGGGACCGGCTACACCGAGGCCGAGGCCAGCCCTGAAGCCCATTATACCCTTCACACCGGTAGCAAAGGAGGTGAGAAGGTCGGAAATACCCCAGACAATTGCCGAAATCGTGAATCCCTTGCGGGTTCCGATCTTGTCGTAAAGCTTGCCCGAGAACATCTGGGAGAGGCCGTAGAACACCATGAACACCATGTTGATGTCACGGAAAAGCTTCTTGCTGAGGTCGTTGTATTCAGCCTCGCTGAGCCCGTCGGTATTGATGAGGCCAAGGTCCTCCACTATCTTGGCCCACATGATGCCAAGGGTGTTCCGGTCCAGGTAGTTGATGATGGTAACAAGGACTATCAGTCCCAGTACCCACCAGCGCAATCCTTTGATTTTCATAATCTTCTAGATTCCAAGGAAGTCAGCCCTGACGGGAGAGAAAGTGTCGATCAGAACGCCTTCCTCGAGACATACGCAACCGTGGAGTTCGTCAGGTGCCACATAATAGCCGTCTCCGGGGCCGATAACCTCGGTCTTGTCGCCTATCTTGAGTTCAAACCTGCCGCTGGCCACATAGGTGGCCTGGCTGTGGTAATGGGCGTGCATGGTTCCCACGGCGCCCTTTTCAAAATGCACCTTGACCATCATCAGCTGACCGTCATAGGCCATGATCTGCCTCTTGATTCCCGGGCCCGGATTCTCCCAGGCCATCTTTTCCTCAAACTGGAAAGTTTCACTGCGTGTTGCCATAATATCTTGATTAATTATCATAATTGATTTCATACAAAACCTTTTCTCCCGCAGGCCATACGGTGAGCGTGAGAGCTTTGTCCCCGGCAAAGCCGAAGAATACGCTGATGCATCCCGGATCGTTCTCCAGTATCTCCACCGCGGTGCAGGATGACTCTAGGTTGTCGCTCTGCTCTATGTCGATGTCGTACTTACCGTGGGTTTCCAGGCAAGAGGCAAACAGATGGTTGCCCGCAGAGGATTCGCGGATCAGGTACATCGGCTCGCTCCGGAGGTTGAAGTCCGGATCGGCGGCGCCTGTCCTGGCCAGGAAAACCTTGGTGGAAGGGGTCGTAGCCGTGGAGAGGCTGTACATCTTCCGGCCGGTGAGCCAGGTATAGGTGGTCTTTCCGCGGCCCCCGGCAGCCTCCGCCTCCACCCAGAGATGCTGATATCCGTCGGAGGTCCCCAGGGCGTGCATGGTGTCCATCGCCCTAGTGTAAGGGACAGACAGGCTGATCATGTGGCCGTTGTAATGCACGGGATAATCATATGTATGCGGAGAGTCGGACGTTGCCCTCAGGAGGTCCATTATCAGGGGATACTGCAGGAAGGGAACCTCGGCATAGAAGAGGAAACGCTCCATGACGATTCCGGGATATGCCTTGTCTTCCCTTGCCGAAACCATCTGTACGCTGCCTCCAAGGGCCGATCCGGTGATTTCCGGGTGACTTTCCTCCGCCACCGCCATCTTGCCGCCGAACTGGTTCCGGCAGTCGGCCACGAGGGTGTTGTGGGCGATGGTGGACTGGGCGTAAGTCTTGTTCTCGCGGGTGTAATGTCCCTTGTACTTTGCCTCTATGTTCAGGAACCTGGAAGCGCCATAATCGGTCACAACCTCGTTCCCGGAATCATAGTAGGCGAAGTTCAGCCTGTCGTAATGGCCGTGGCTGAGGCCGTGGGAAGTAGCCTTGAACAGGATGGCCGCGTCGAGGTCCTCCCTCGCAGGACGCAGAACCGCCACCGCCCCCCTTGTGCCGTCTCCGCCGTCGCGGAGGACGCAGCTGCGGAGTTTCAGGGGCTCTGCCTCGCCGTCCCTGATGGCCTTGGCTACTGCATAGCCTGCATCGGTAACCACAACCTTGTGCTGGTAATCCCTGGCCACTGAAAGCAACTGCTTGTCGGCCTTGTCGGCATTATAGGCGATGTCCACGGCCGATATCAGTTCCTGGGCGGTATAGCCCTTCTCAAGGGCGTCGTTGAAACGCATGAAAACTCCGTCGTAGGCCATCTGGAGCAGGGTATCCACCGCCTTCAGGATAATCCCGTCACGATAGGAGAATATCCCCAGGTCGGGACGGTTATGGTCCAGACACTGGGCAAACATGACAAAGGGCCATATCGCATAGCGCTGGTAATATGCACCCTCGTTGAAATAACCGTCGGGAGAGATCAGCACGTCCAGCTGGCGGATGAAGCCCCTTTCACCGGAAAGGTCGGTCCCGTAGAGGGCCTTTTCCAGAAGCTCCCTATCGCCCATGACCATGGCTATCATGCCCACTGCGGTATTTGCCCAGGTGGCGTGGTTGTTTAGGGTATTGAACATCCTCTGGTTGGCGCGGTTATCCTCAGTGCCGTTCATCACAAAGTCGGCATAAGGACGGAACAGCGTGGTTTCCAGATACTTCCGTTCCTTTTTTGTAAGAGTGTCCCAGATGCAGTCATAGGCCTGGGAGGTGTGGACCAGCCACACGCTCTCGTTCAGCGTCTGCCAGAACAGACGGCCGGGAGTACCTGAAAGGCCAAGCCCGTGATAGCCCAGGGTGGGATAGAGTTCCGCATAGGCCATCAGGATTTCCTTGACCTTGAGGGCGTACTCCTTCTTGCCGGTGAGCTGCCAGGCCACGCCGCAGTTGTACATGTCAAAGTAATTGAGCTTGTGCTTCTCGTGGGTGTATCCTCCGCCGCCGTCCTTGGGAACCGGCACGCAGACCTCTCGCCCCAGAGCCGCATCGGCGTTTGACAGCAGTTCAGCCACCGACGCATCGAACATGGGGACCGTGCCGAGGGAGGCCTTGATGGTGGACACCCCGGAACGGGTCAGAAGCAGGCAGGGATGCTCGGTTGCCGCCACGGCCGGGAAGGCCGCAAGCGCAAGAAGCATCGCAATAATGGTCTTTCTCATAGCAACTTTCTGTTGGACAGGACCTTTCCGGAATTAACAAACCGAAGGTCCTTGAGTTCAATCTTTTCCCACGGGGCCTCATCTAGCCTCACCGAGTAGCCTCCGCGGCCGCTGCCGATGAAATCACAGCCGGTGACGGAAAGCACCTGCGCCCCTGTTATACGGATCACTGAGCCGCGGACCTTGTTGCAGCAGTCGTCGAATACACAGCCCTTTATGGTAACGTACGGCCCGGCCGTACTCTCGTCGCTTCCTCCGCGATAGATATTCACCGGAATGCCGAGTATCCGCTCAAAGCGGCAGTCCTCGATAATCACGTCGTCACCGCTGTAGACGCCCTTGTCGGCGGTTTCGGCGGCATAGTTCACCGCATCTCCGGAAAGGGCCGAGAAGGTGCACCTGCGGATGGCCACGGTATCGGCAAAAGTACCCTTGAGGCCCCTCACGGGGATGAATCCGCTCTCTCCGCAATTTGAGAACGAGCAGTCCTCCACGAAAAGGCTGTACGGCTCAATCATGTCCACTGCGGTGGAAATGATGCCTTTGGCGAGGCTCCGTCCCGGAGTCAGGACTCCCGTAAATGAAAGGCCAGAGACCTTCAGGCGCCCACCGTCGCAGATGGTTATCATGCAGGCCGGCTTCCTGCCGGCATACTTCAGCAGGGGGGAAGCACCCGGAGCCGCCTTGATTTCAATGTCGGCAGCAACCTCGATTCCATTTTCCAGCACGTACAGGCTGTCGGACAGTATGAACACGTCTCCGTCCGAAGCTCCGGCCACCGCCTTGGCCACATCGTCGCCCGAAGCGAGCAGGACTTCCTTTCCGGAGCCCGGTTCAACAGCCTCCGAAGCGGTATACCACGATGCCCCTCGCCCATCCAGGATCTCCTCGCGCGAAGGCTCTTCCGAACTTTGGACAGGCGACACCACATTGTCCTTCCATACCGTTTCCACGGGAGGAAGGGTCCTCTCAAAATCAGCCCCGGTATTGAATTCTATTGAGCGGCAGGCCTCGAAGACGTTGTTTTCCACAACCGTACGCTTGACCTGCATATACCTGTTGGGCAGGGAGTTGGGAACCCCGCACATGAGAGCGAGGGCCGAGAAGAAACGTTCTCCAGCCAGTGACAGGAAGGTGTTTCCGCGTACCACCTGGTCCTCCCCCACTATCCTCACACCTCCGGTGTTACGTACCCCGTGGCCGATGAAAAGGTTGTCCTCGGCAACATTGCGGTCGCCGTGACGGAGGGCAAGGACTCCCTGGCATTCATAAAGGACATTGCGCCTGATTATGTTCTCGCAGGATTTTATGGATATCACCTCCACCTCGCCGTTGCAGCGGTCAAAGAGGTTGTCCTCTATGACGGTACGGGAATTCTGCATGCACTGCTGCGAGGTCCCCACCCGGATGGTTTCGGCCCCGTTGGAACCGTAGACGGGCCTGGGCCCGAACACGTTATGGTCGATCCGGTGGTGGTTTTCATCACAGCCGTCGTAATTGAGCATGACTATGAGGGTGACACCCAGATTCAGCTTCCCCATGAAGGAATTGTGGTCCACCCGGTTGCCCCGGCCGTACAGATGTACGTAGCTGTATGATATATCACGGCGGGCAGGATTGCAGGAATCCATCACGCACGAGGTCATCCTGCAGTCCCTTGCAAGCGAGTCGCCATCGCGGAATTCCACTATCGCCCCCTTGTCGGCAACGCAGCCGTCGAACAGGAAAGAATTGATTTCCAGACCGGTACCGCTTATATGAAGGGAAGAACGGCCGGTAATCCTGACGCCGCCGGGAGTTTGGGGCATCACCACCACCGGGGATTCACCCGGAGCGGATCCCCTCCAGCGGAGTTCAACATCGGAATACTCCCCGTCCTTCACCACAAGGGTGTCACCGGGAGCGGCCTTTGGAATGGCGCCGGCCACCCTGTCAAGGGGTATGGCCTTTTCCCCGCAAGAAGCGAGGGTCAAAAGGCCGGCAGCCAGGGCGGGTATCAGTTTCCTTACCATGTCACCCCCGCGTTTTTCCTTACCGAAGCCATGGCATCTCCCTGGTCGGGGACCTCGGGAGCAGGCTTCACGGTATCAAGGGTAATGTTCTTAAGTTTTCCGCCGGAAATGATGTTCCCGTCCCATGCCGCCGCATCGTCCGGAGTATCCTCAACCACGTAGACCGGGATCATGTAACTCTTGGACGAGACGAGGGTATTACCCTGGAACAGAACGTTTTCCGGAGCGGAATCCTGTGTATCGCGGCCGGAATAGTTCACGACTATCCCGTTGAGGCAGTTCACAAAGGTATTGTTCCTGACAACCGCATCCTTGACAGTCCAGTATCCGTTGAGGGCGGCATTGCTCTCGCCCCTGACCACGCAGAGGGCGCTCTTGTAACCGGAGCCGGTGAGGGAAAGGAACCAGTTGTTCTCCACCAGGTGCCTTTCCCCTATTATCCTCACGCCTCCCACCTCGGTCTTTCCGCCGGAAAGGAACCAGTTGCCGCGGACTATGCAGTCGTTTCCGTGCCTGAGGGTCAGGGTGCCTTCACCTTCCTCGAAAAGGTTGCCTTCGTAGATGTTGAAGCAACTCTTGTTGGAGATGATCTCCGCCCTCTCGCCGTGGCAGCGGTAAAAGTGGTTTCCACTGACCGTGCACGAGGCCTCCTTCAAGGAGAAGTCGCTTGTGCCTATGCGGATGGCCTCCTGGCCGTTACGGGCCTTCCCGTTATCGTCGTAATGGGTGTAAGGCCTTGAGAAATAGTTGTTTACGATGGTATGGCGCGGCACTATGCCGTCTTCCATCCAAACCACGAGGAGGCATCCCATGTTCCGCTTGTCCATGAACGTGCAACGGGAAACCTCATTGTGGTGACCATAAAGGTTGACCCACTTGGTATCAATGTCGGAAGCCTTGCTGCCGTTGCCGTCGATCATGATGTCGCTCAGCCGGCAGTAGGAACTTCCCTTGTTGCAAGTCAGTATCTGGTTCTTGGCCGAAGTGTCCAGTTTCTTGAAGGCAAAGCCTTCCACAACCAGATATGAGCCCTGCAGCTTGATGGAACTCAATCCGGTGAACACCACCTTTCCGGGCGTCTGGGCCCTGAGAGTGACAGGTGCCCCGGCCGTACCCATGGCGGAGAACTTGAGGGCTACGTCCTTGTATTCCCCGTCCTTCCAGACCAGGACGTCCCCGGGCTTGGCGGCCTTGCAGGCGGCGTTGAACTGCTCCACGGACCCTACCAACACACCCGATGAAGGAGTAGTTTCCTGCTGACGGACAGTTTCAGCAGACACGGCATCCTTGCACCCCGCCGTCAGGAGGAATGCAAGGATGCAGGCCTGTAAAATAGGATTGACCATCATCACAGAACGTTGGACCAATAGATATCGAACTCAATATAGCCTTCGCGGGTAGCATTGGCCGAACCGTCAGTGTTCACGCAGGTGATATCCCGCACATACACAAGGCCGCACTGGCGGACTCCGGCCAGATCTTCGCCAGGCTTAGAGCCTGTTGCAGCCGTTGCATAGTCGATATACTGGATGGTTATCAGGCCATGGTTAAACCAGTTCTTGGCGTCGAGGGCGCCGCTGGAAGCCTTGGGAACCGTGGCCTTGATATCCTGCAGGTTCCCTGCCTCAACCGTGGCCTTAAGTTCGGCGTCGTCAACGACAGCTGTCCAGATAATAGGCGTACCCACCGCCGTAGGAAGGGCGGTATTGGCATCCGTACGGTAATGCTGCTTGAGCTGGTTGGCCGTGTTGGCCGGGTTGTAGAGGGACAGCTTGTTGCTGGAGTTGGAGCCCGCAAACAGGTAAGGCTGGACGCTGTAGTATTCGGTCTCCTTGCCTTCGGTCACCTTGCCCCCGGCGGCGGTAATGGTGTTGTTCCCGCTATATGCGAACTCGTCAACCTTGTCATCGTACCACTTGTCCGAGGAAATCACCTTCCCGTCATTGAGGAGGATAAAGGCATTCTCCTTTGCATATGCGGTATATGTACTCTTGGAATTGGATCCGATACCGATACGCAGACCCTTATGGTAATAGAAGGGGCAGACCTTGACGGTACCGAAGTCGGCGCGGTTTCCGCCGTTCCAGATCGCAACGAGCGTAACATCCTTGGCGGCCGTTCCGGATATGGTTGCAGGCACCACGAAACGGGCCTCGATATCGTTGGCCTCGCCCTTTAAGGCGACCTCTACGCCATCTATCTCGAACTTCTCCACCGATGCCATGTTCTCACCCTTCACCACCACTTCACGGTTCAGGTAAATGTGCTTGAAGCCCTCGTCTGCAGGCGCGGCGGATGTAAACACAGGGGCGGCGGGGCCTATGGGGGTGGTATCGACCTTGAAGCCGGCGACTGCCGCTATTCCCTGGTCAGGAGTACCGTAGAAAGCCATGAGGTCCCTGGTAACCACAACCGGATCGGCCTTTTCAATGCCGGACGGCACCTTTGCCACTATGGAAGTGGCGGTCTGCTCACTTATCAGGATGTCGTAATCACCCCATTTCAAGGAGCTTACCAGGTCAAGGTTCTCACCGGCAAGGGTTATCTCGTCCCCAAGCTTGGCCGCACCGGACTGGCTGAACGACGAGAATACCGGCCTCTTGAAGAGGAACTTCCCGGAAGCGGTCACGTCGATGGTGCCGCCGCTCCAAATGGCCTCGATGGAGGTCTCCGTAGCGGCGGAGGTAACATCCTGGGCGGGAACCGCAAGTTTAATCTCCGAGGCTGAAGCCGATACAAAATCCGATGACTTGACGGAAGCCTTTCCGAAAGTCACAGAGGTAACCTGCTCCAGGTTACGGCCCGAGATGGTCACCACGGTGCCCACAGTTCCGTTTTTGGGTTCAAAGCCGGATACAAGGGCGTCCACCACGGGGATTGTGACGAAATACTCATAATTGAATACTATCTTCTCAGGGTCGCCGCCGTAAACCTTCAGGGAAACCGGATGGGGCTCATCGCTCTGGGCCAGGTCCAGGGCGGGGATCTCAAAGACCAGCTGCTTGATCGTCCTGCTGACGATTGTCGCCTCTACGTCGTCGATGGTCACGCGTGACACATGGTCGAGGTTGAAGCCCTCGGCGGTGACCTCCGTACCGACAAAGGCGGGCACCTTGCCGGCGGCATCGGCATCCGGACTCAGTTTCTTCCCCGTCACATTGATGGCGGGGGTGTGGACCGGCTGAAAGGCCTCCTGACGGCATCCTGCCAGGGACAGGGCCAGTAAGGCGCCCAGTATGAGGGTGGATATTCTTTTCATAGCTTGGTATAATCGTAATCGTACTTCTGCCAGTAGCAGTTGAAGGTAATGATTGAGCCGCCGTAGTTCTTGGTGGAACCGCTGACGTACTGGATCCAATCCACCTGGGTGATCTGGATGAGGCCGATGCGGCGGATGTTGGAAGCGGGCGATTCTGCGTTATAGCCTTCGGGCCCGTAATAGCAGACAAGGATGATGGCCTCCTCCGAGGGTTTGACACCCGGATGATCCGACAGCGGATTCTCCTTCACGGCCGCTTCGGCGTCGAAATCGGGCAGCCAGGTCTTGGAGTTGACCGAACCCGCGGTAGGTGCATCCACCCCCGCTATCTTCTTGTTCGCCACGTCGATCGGGAACACCTCTTCGTCGAGCTTCTCCATATTGCCGGAGATAACCATCTGACGGATGGCGTTTTCGGCCTCCTTGGCGGAACTCAGGTAACGGAACGTCAGGACCGGGGTCCCGGCGATATCGATCTGCCCGCCGGGAACGCGGTAGTCGGCAGCCGGGGTTCCTTCAAAAGAGACGAAGAAATTGCGGATCTGCGAGCTGGAATTGGCCGGGGAATTGATTTGGAGCGGACCTGCGCTGTTGGCCGAGAAGAAGAAGTACGGGACCACCGAGGAATACTCCTCGGCCTTCACGTTCTTGTGTACGTTGGCCGAAGCCCACATGTCCATCTTATAAGACATGGCCACAGGATCCAGGACGGTCGCCCATTCCTTGTTGGGATAGGCACGACCCGTCTCGGGCGAGAAGAATGAAGTGTAGCTGCTGGCAGCCGTACGCCCCTGGGCGACCAGGGAGATGTTCTCCCAGTACTTTACGAAGGGGACATAGACCTCGAAGGCCGGATCGAGCACCTTTTTCTCATTTCCGGCAAAATAGATGGCCTCGACCGGCACGGTCGTGGTGCCATCCTGGAAATCACCTGCCGGAACCGTGAAGCTGAGCCGCTCGGGAGTGGCCGAAATGAAGGCCTCGAAACCGCCGACGAGAACCTTCTCCACATTCTGGAGGTTCTTGCCGGTCAACACCACACTCATTCCGACGGCTGTCCGTACAAGGGTGTAGTCGTCGAAAGTCGGGACGTAGCGGACCACCGTCATGGCCGGAGCGGATGCGGCGGGAGTCTTCACCACGGAACTTCCGTCGAAATAGCTCAGGATGATTTTGGCCGAGGCTTCTTCGACATAAGGGACCTTGATGACCATTTCATCGTCGGTGCAGCTGACCACCGTCGCGGCGTGACCTTCATGGCCGTCGGCCGTGAAGAGAACTTCGCGCACCGAATTGAGGTTGGTGCCGCTCAGGAGTATCTCCTCGCCCATATCCGCCTGTTCGGGCAGCAGGGAGGCCGTCAGTGACGGGACGGCGAAAGTGCAGGAGAAGGAAGCTTCGGAAGAGCCGGAGCCCACCGCATTGGTCAGGGTTATCACACCGGAGGTGACGTCCTGACCCACGCGTACCGACAAGCGGGTATTCGACACCCGCTCCACAATATCCACCGGGACATTGCCGATCCTGGCGGCGTTGACGTTGTTCAGGTACTCGCCCGTGACCACTACGATGGCACCGGCCGGCGCCGAGGCCGGGGTGAATCCCGTAACCACGGGGGCATGGGGCTGCACCTCGTTGATGCTGACCTGTTCACATGAGAGGGTTGCGGCCAGGAGGGCTGCAAGACCCGTTATGGTAAGTAATAAGCGTCTCATAACTAACTAGTATCCAGGGTTTTGGGCGACTTCTTTGTTGACATTCAGGACCGCCACCGGTATAGGGAGCAGGACCTGCCATTCGGAGATGGGGTTGACAACGTAGTCATACCCGGAATAGAAGGGCTCAGTGGCCAGGAAGTTGTTCACGGTCGGAACAGCCACGCCCCAGCGCATCAGGTCAAACCAGCGCTGGTTCTCCATGGCGAATTCCACTCGGCGTTCCTGACGGACGGCCATGCGGAAGGTGTACTTGGAAGCAAGGTCCGTGAGCGAGTAATCCGGAAGGCCGGCCCTCTGCCGCACGGCGTTCAGAAGGGTCAGAGCCTCCTGGGACGGTCCCTCCAGTTCATTGCTGGCCTCGGCATAGAGGAGCATCACGTCGGCAAGGCGTATCACCGGCCAGTCGGTCTCGGCATCGTTCTCGGCCGTCATGTCCGGGTCGATGAACTTGTTGCAGTAGCGGCCGGATGCGCCTTCCACGAGAACCCCGCTGATGGGATTGTAGTAGTTCTCCTTGAGAGTCACGTCCTTGCGCTTGTCAGCAGGGTCGAAGGCGGCGATCAGGTCGTCGGACGGGAAGTTGTAATGCTTGGGGCTGCCCATAACCACGACGTTGGCGTTGTTCAGTGGGCCGAAGAGAGTCGAGAACGGGGCGCCGATGCCCAGCCTGCCGGCCTTGTACCGCACAGCGAAGATAATCTCGGCGTTGCATTCATTCTTGGTAGAGAAGATGTCGGCATACTTGACCATTGAGGCGCCTGAAGAAGGATTTTTGCAAGCAGTCAGCACTTCGCCGAGCAGGGTCTTGGCCTGGGCGTATTTGGCATCTCCCGCCTTGTAATGGGTCATATAGACCTTGGCCAGCATGGACTTGGCGGCCAGGAGGGTCGCACGGCCGAGGTCGGCTGCAGGCATCGTCTCGGGCAGGAGGTTGCCGTCCACGATGGTTTCGAGGTCTTCCTCGATCTGGGCATACACGTCCTCGACGGGAGAGCGCTGCATCCAGCGGGCGACTTCGGCACTAGTACCGGAGGTCACCAGGAAGACAGGTCCCCAGAGGCGCACCAGGTTGAAATACATCCAGGAGCGCAGGAAACGGGCCTCGCCTTCGTACTGGGCCTTCAAAGCCCCGTCTGAGACCTTGTCCAGGTATGGGAATATGCCGTTGGCCCTGTTTATGACCACATAGGCTGCATTCCAGTAATCGTCGACCCAGGTATGGTCCGAGAGCTGGGTACCCTGGTCCAGCGCTTCCAGGAGCTTGGTTTCGGCCGAGTTGGAAGCGTTCACGCGCATACGTACATTGTCAGTACGCAGCTCGGTCATGGCCCATTCCTTTATTATCACGTCATATAGGCCGTTGTAGGCACCCATGACCAGGTTGTTGACGGAGGCCGCGTCGCGGACATAATCGGCAGCGGCGACTTCCGAATAAGGATACTGCTCCAGGTTGCAGGAGACAAGCGCCGCAAGGGCGGAAAGAAGGATCATTATCTTTTTCATCGCAGCTCCTCCTTTAGAATTTAATATCGGCACCGAAGGTGACCGTGGTTGTCAGCGGGAAGCCGCCCCGCTGGTATCCGGAGATCAGCGGAGAAGCATAGTTGCCGGTGGTCGAGCGGGACTCCGGGTTCACGCCACGGTAATCCTTGGACCACAGGTAGAAGAGGTTGTTGCCGGAAACATAGAGGCGGATGCCGCCCAGCTTGTTCTTGAGGGCTTTCTTGTTCCAGGTATAGCCTACGGTCGCATTGCGGAGGCACACGTAGGAACCGTTCTCAAGGGCATAGTCGGTCATCATCTGGTCATATCCGAGTTTCTCGCGGGGGGTCTTCCCGTCACCGGGATGATCTGCGCATATCCAGCGGTTGCGGAGATATGCGGTGTTGTAACGCGGAGTCTCAGTGTAGTAGACGTCACCGTTGAGCACCGTGACACCGGCTACACCCTGGATAAGGAACGATATGTCGAATCGGCCGATCGTGAAGGTGTTGGTCATGCCGTAGGTGAAGGCCGGGTAAGGGTTTCCGAGCGGAACGCGGTCTTCGTCGGTCAGGAAACCGTCTTCGTTCGCGTCCACTATGCGGAGACCGCCGGGAACGTCAGCGGAGAAATGGGGATTCGCCTGGATCTCGGCCGTGGTATTCCACACGCCCATGGTCTTGAAGCCGTAGTACTGGATCAGCGGATCTCCCACGCGGGCGATGTAAAGCTCGCTGCGTTCGCCCTTGGAAATGGTCTGGCTCTCGCCGCCGAGTTCCATCAGGCGGTTGCGGGTCAGGGAGAAGTTCAGGTCAGTGTTCCAGGTGAATTTCTTGCGCTGGAAGTTCCAGGTAGTGAGCTGGAACTCGACACCGCTGTTGCGTACCTTGCCGATGTTGTTCCAGAAATTGGTATAACCGGTAAAGCTTTGGGTGGACTGTTCAAAGAGGAGGGCCCTGGTGATGGAATAGTAGGCATCCACGGTCAGGTTCACCCGTCCGCGGAAGAGCCCCAGGTCCAGGCCGGCGTTGAACTCGTCGGTCTGTTCCCATGTGATATCCGGGTTCGCCAGGGTCGATGAAGTGTTGGCGGCACCCGGGGCGAGGGTTCCGTTTCCGGAACCGGTCACGTAGTTGGCCACGCCGAGCAGTTCCAGCGAGGAATAGTAACCGACGTTGTTGTTGCCGGTGACGCCGTAGGATGCACGGAGTTTCAGCTGGGAGATCCAGTCGGCGGCCTGCATCCAGGGCTCCTGACTGATACGCCAGCCCACCGAAACTGACGGGAACCAGGCGTTTACATTCTTCCCGTGGAAAAGGGAGCTCCGGTCCAGACGGATGGATGCCGACAGGAGGTACTTGTCATCATAGCTGTAGGTGGCGCGGGCCAGGGCCGACTCCAGCACCTCGTCCGGGGCGCGGTAGGTACCCGTTCCCGAGAGGGAGCCGTTGTTAAGCGAGGCCAGCGAGAATACCGTCGCCGCATTCAGGGTGTGGATGTCATCCGTGGGGAAGTTCGATCCGGCCAGTGAAACCCTCTGCCGGCGCGTCTTCTCGGCGGTATAACCGGCCAGGAGGTCGATCTTGTGGCGGCCGAAGGTGGCGTTGTAGTTGAGTGTGTTCTCCGTCAGGAGGTCTACGTACAACATGCTTGAGAAGGTTGCCGAACTGGCTTCACCGTCCTTGGTAGCGTTGTAATTATTATAGGTATATGACGGATTGTAGCGGACATGGAAGCCGTTGGACGACTTGAAGGTCAGGCCGCGGACAATCTTTACCTCTATATATGCATTACCCTGTCCGGAGAATGATTCGCCCCAGCGCTCGGTGTTGGCCATAACGCTCCTGGGGTTGTTGTTGGCCGAGGAGAACGGACTGGCCCCGGTGGTGTTCCAGGTGGGGTTGCCCATCTCGTCAGGCTCGCCAATCGGGGCGAATGTGCCGTTGAAATGGCTGCCGCGGGCAAAGCCGCTGTAACCTGTCAGGGCTGTTGTCCATTCGTTGTGTACCACAGGAAGGAAGGACGGGGTACGGTAGAAGTCGATGAAGTTGTTGCGGGGACGTTCGCTGCGGGAATAATTGCCAGCCAGGGAATAGCCGAAGCGGACTCGTCCGCCCAGGTCGGCATCCATGCGGGTACGCACGGAAATCTTGTCCACCTGGTTCTGGAGCATTATACCCTGGTCGCGGGTGTAGGCGGCCGAAGTGTAGTGGCGGACGCCTTTCTTGCCGCCGCTCACGGTGAACTGGACATTGGTGATCCCGGCCAGGTCGCGCAGGCCCTCCCTCTGCCAGTTGGTTGCGCCCACGTTCTCCTCGATCCAGGCCGCCACCCTGTCCTGCGTACGGACGGTGGGACCTCCGAGGGAGGCCTCGTATTCGCCCAGCCGGAGCAGTTCGGTGGAGGTGAGCAGGTCGTGGAGCTTATAGGCGTACTTTACACCCTGATATGCCTTGACGGCATAGTGCGGCTTTTCAGCGTCACCGCTCTTGGTGGTGATCATGATGACGCCGTTGGCGGCACGGGAGCCGTATATAGCCGCGGAAGCCGCATCCTTGAGGATTTCGATAGACTTGATATCGTTGGCGTTGACGGTCATCAGTCCGTCCGGCGAAGGGAAGCCGTCCACAATCACCAGAGGCGATGAGTCCGCCGAAATGGAGCCGGTGCCGCGGACGCGGATGGTCGGGGAAACGCCAACCTCGGAGGTGGTGTTGTTGATGGTAAGACCCGCCACCTGGCCCTGGAGGGCGGTAGCCACGTCCGATACCGGAAGGTCTATGAAATTCTCACCTCCGATCTTGGATATGGAACCCGTCAGATGCGACTTTGCCTGGGTTCCGTAACCAACCACAACCACATCGTCGAGAAGATTCTCGTCGGCGAGCATGGTCATGTTGATCTCGCGGGACGAGCCGACCCGGACCTCCTCTGTCTTGAAACCGACATAGGAGAAAACGAGCACGGCGTCATCGGAGGGAACCTGTACGGAATATTTACCGTCTATGTCGGTGGACGCACCCCCGGAAGTGCCCTTGACCACGACGGAAACCCCGATAAGCGGGCCGTCGGAGTCAGACACTACACCTTTCACGGTCTTCTGCTGAGCCGAGGCGACAAGCGCCTGCGTCACGGCCAATAAGACCATGAAGGCAAATTTCAGCCTTTTTGAAAACATAGGATAAGTGTTATTAAATAATAAATCCTTGAGGGGAAATTGGTAGGCCAAACTGGTCAACCAATTTCCCCCGAGGCAAAGATATACAACTTATCCGAGAAAACAAATATTTTTTACTCCCTGGAATCCAGCACCCCTGAGAAACCTCCGTTAGCCCTGTAATGAGGGGCATACAGCGACTCTATCGTAACCACCGGAGCGGCGAAACTGCCGTCCTGGGTCACGAAGAACTCTTCGGTCACCGTGGTCTTTTCCTCAGGATAGGAGTCAAAATAGTACTCGGTACGGTCGTTCTTGACGTTACGGTAGCCCTGCGGGCTGATGCGGTAACCTCCCGGAACAGGCAGGGGTGACAGCCACCAGCCGAGATGGCCGGAAAGCTGATACACCGGCCTGAGCGAGGCCTCGCGCGGGGCAAGCAGGCGTACGAAGCTGCGGTTCTCCTGGCTCCAGATGTTATAATTGGCAATGATCCTCTCCCCTCTCCTGACCGGCGAGCCGGGCTTGATCTCCTCCAGAGAGGATACCTTGTCATTCTTGTCGGAAGTCTTGTCGTCGTATTTCCGTTCCACTGTCACTACCCGGTAGAATTTCCTCTCCACGGTATAGCCGTTTCCGGCCGCCTTGATCGAGGCGAATGGCTTGCTATACTCCGCCTTATAGATAAGTATCTTTGTATCAAGGAGTTCCTCGGAGCCTTCGAGTATCGAGGTCACGGCATCGAGGAATGCCGGATCCTCGTCCCATTTCTGGGTTTCCTTCTGCAGCATAAGCCAGAGCCGGATTCCGTCGGCAAGGTCACCGTGCCCTTCGGAAGAAAGAAGGTCGCATATCAGGGAGTGGGCATAGGCCTCGCTTTCCAGAAGCCCCCTGAACGGCATCACGGCGTTGGGATAGTACCAGCCTCCGTCAACATGGCGTACAGCGTATTCGACCAGGGAATTGACATCGGCAGTCACTGACCTGCGCATCCTTGAAACGGTGCCCAGCCTTATGCCCCATGCCTTGGCAAGGGCCTTGCCGCCGTCGGCGGAGAGGAGGTTCTTGAGCGTCTTGATCCTCCTGGCCTTGCCCAGGATGTTGCCCTGGAGCCCCCTGCCGTCCTTCTTCCGGGGGACGAGGTAGGATTTGGCGTCGGACCTGAACTCGGAAAGACGCTTGGACAATTCCTTGTCAAGGCGCGGTTTCACAGTGAACGCGACTTCGGGATAAAGTGAACGTATATACATGTACTGCTCGTCCGAGACAGACCCGCACCAGTATGGATACGAAGTGCTGAAATGCTTGTCGTCCAGGAACTTGACAGCCGATGAAAGCTCAGGAACAGGGAAGCCCCTCGAACGCAGTTTGCCAAAGCGTTCCAGCAGGACCGCGGTAATCATCTGGCTGGAAGTCATCCCCTCGAACCAGCCGAATCCACCGTCGGAATTCCTGCAGGCAAGTATCTTGTCCAGGATTTCCTTGTCCCCGCCGGGAACGGCACCCGAGAGAAGCCCCACGTAATAGGCCTCACTCAGCGAGAGTACATCCTTGCCGTCAGGCTCCACCTTTGACGGAATGGCATCTTCAACCATCTGTTTCACAGACTTTTCCTGAAGTTCCGCCTGATCCGGGTCAACATTCACGAAGCGGGAGCGGAGGTCCCTGAGGAGGGCCTCCCGGTCAGCCCCGTGAAGGAGTACCGCCGAGTGGGTCTCGGTGATGGTCTGCTCGTTCCCGTACACCGGAACGGTGACGAAAACCGCATCGGAGAATTCCGTATCGCCGCCTTCCGCCACGAACACCGCCTTCAGTCCGAGGGTATCGACTCCGGACGGAGCCGTCACCGGGAACTTTACGGATGCAGTTCCATGAGGTGCCAGGGATACGGCGCTCCTCTGGACGGAAACCGGTTCAAGATGCTTGTGGTCGCTCCCCGGATAAGTATAGAGATAGAACTTGCCCTTTACGGGCCCGTCGGTATTTCCGGAAACGGTTGCGGCGAAATAATAGGTGTCGCCCCTATAGAGGTAACCCGGCTCCACGACCGCCACCTTTACCGGCACGGAAACCACCATCTCATTCACCGCCTGGGCATTACGCATTCCCTTGTCATGGGCGAACACCTTAACGTAATAGGTAGAGAGCTTGTCGGAAGTCTCAAAGTCGAACGAGAGCGTCCCGTCGGCAGCGGAACGGATGTGCGGCACGAATGCGAGGGATGTGGAGAACACCTCCCTGACATCCACGTCGGCGGCAGGTCCCTCCTCCTCTTCGGATTCCTCCTTTGCAGAGGCCGTATCGGTGGACATCGTGTTCTTCTGCATCATCATCGGGGCTTCCATCGGCTCCATTGCAACCGCTTCGTCCATCACCGCGTATTCCACCGCACCACCCAGGGCTCCCTTGGCTCCGGCACGGCTGCTTACTCCGCGGATCCGTATCTGCCCGAAATCATCCTGGCGCTGTCCCACGGTACCGCATGCGGCAGAGACATTTACATAGGTAACCGAGAAATCCCTCAGGGAAACGCCCCTCCACACGTTCCTGGCAATGGCATCGATGCTCTTGTCGTAGACCGAAGCCACGGCCTCTACGTCACGGTCGGCCTTCATGGTCACGGTATACCTGGTGGAAGGAAGCGCCTTGTCGGTGAACGACACGAACGAGAGCGGCAGGTCCAGCGTCCTCCGCTTGCAGTGGAATTCACGGTCGAATGTTTCGGAAGTGCCGTCAGCGAACAGGAAAACCTGGAGCCTGACTGCATCGGGATAGCTCTCACGGTAAGTGAAATCCACAGTTCCGCAGGTCCCTGACTTGAATGCCAGCACCTTGTTGTCCAAGACCGTACGGTCTTTCCCGAATACTGTCGCTACTACATACAGCGGTTTCTTTCCGGCAGCATATCCAAACGTCATGCTCCCGCCGGTCTCAACCTCTTTCTCCCTGGCGAAGAACGCCCTGGACACATCCTTGTCGGGGAATGACTTCTCCGACGCATCTATCTTAAGCAGGGTATATTCCTCATCATCGCTGATTACGGAACCATTGCTGTCCTTAACGCTTGACTCGGCCTTGATGAAATACAGCCCGGAAGGCTTTCCGGTAAGGTCGACCGTGACGGGATCTCCCGATTTTGCCATCCCGGACACGACCGTTTCCCCGGCGTGGTCCCGTACTGTATACTTGACGTCAACCGGGACGGTAACCCCCTCGGAATTGCTTACGGTAAAGACCATGGAAGCCTCGTTCCCGTCCAGTATCCCGCGGGTCCACGACGGCCTGAAGGAACGGTAACGGTAGTTGTAATCGTTGTCTCCGACCGCGGTAAAGTGTCCGTCGGCCGAATTGGCCAGGCGTACCGAAAGGTTCAGTGAGGAAGTAACATACCTCGACGTGGAGAACGACAGCGTTTCGCCGGTCCCGTCGGTCACCTTCACTTCCGTATGGTAGTTTCCGGAAGACTCCGCAGGGAACACCACCTCAAAGGAACCGTCGGCATTGGGAACTATCTCTTTTTCAAGCACTACGGTACCCCAGCGGTTCACCTTTGCAGCTATCTTGGCGCCAGTGAGGCTGTGCCCGGAATAACTCTGGACCTTTCCCTTGACGCGGATCTCGTCGCCGGTGAAATAGAGCCGGTCGTCCGGCACGAATGTGAGGTCGAAGGTGGGGAGCACGAATTCGTCCACCCGGAAAGAATCCGTGGCGAGAGTCCTGCTGCCGCGGATCACCTTCAGCGAGAACATGCCGTTTCGCTGGCCCACCGGCAGCTGGAATTCACCGGAAACAGAACCGAACTCATTGGTTTTCAAGGAAGAAGACTCAATCTTGGTACCTTCCGAATTGTATAGTTCAACCGTTACCTTATCGCCCTCCGGCAGGACTTTCACCTGGTCCACGAGGTTGCCCCGATAAAGGATTGCCTTGAATTTCAGGATATCACCCGGATTGTACGCGCCCTTGTCCTTATATATATTGCAATAGTCGCTGAGGGAATATACCCCGTCTGATGAGGAATCGTACCCGGTCCACAGGCTTACACCCTGGCTCCTCCGGCGGAGGCCCTTGGAATCGGTGTACTCCATCTTAAGGTTGTAATAGGTCCCCTTTGAAGAGCCCACCTGGGTCTGGAACTCATCCGGCAGACGGGTGAAACCCCTGAAAGCCATAGTTTTGGAAGCCATCTGCTTATCCCCTTTCCATAGCGATATGGTACCGGCCTCGACCGGAGCCCCTGAATCATAGACGGCAGGGTATGCGGCCCATCCGTCGGAATGCTTCCTGACCGCCACCGACACGGTGAACTGCTGGTAGGAACAGCGGCTTGTTACCTGGCCGTTCACCACCCTGGCTCCGTAGGTCCCGTCCTCGAGGTCCGGCATCGCAACCTTCACGGTATCCTGGACATAGAAGCTGCACTTGGGATTCTTGACCGTCCATTTTCGAATCTCCTTGGTTTCCTTGCCGTTCTCATCGGTGGAGAACAGCACCAGGTCGGCAGTGGGCAGGTTCCTGAACATCACCGTGATGTTCTTCCTGTCAATGGATACCCACAGGTCCCTGGAATTCAGGCGGTCGCTGAGCGATGCGGCTCCGGTGCATGACGACGCGATCTTCTTTTCCGATCCTGTGAACCTGGCCCTGACCTTTTCAAACTCGCGGCACTTCTGGTCCAGGGCCTTGAACTCCTCCGCCTTGCCGTTCTTGTCGAACAGGGAATCGGCCACTATCTGGAGCACGGCCTGGGAAGGATAGCATCCGATGGCCTTGCCGGCGAACTTTGCGGAAAGGTCCCGCATCGCCTTCTTGCGGTCAGCCCCGTACTTGCCCGATTCGTTGTAATATTCCAGATATTGCGACAGCGGATAGCGCCCGTCAAGATACTCCGTAAGGGCAGAGTAGACCTCGTCATTCATGGGATGATAATTGCTGTAGCGGCGCTGCGGCAGCAGGGTCCAGAGCGCATACTCGTAGTCATCCCTGATGAATTCCTGCAGGGGATCATCCATGAAAAGGTCACGGTGCATGGTGGTGGTATTCCTCCCCTGAAGCCGCCTGGCGTTGTTTTTCACAAACAGGAACTTCTGGTCAGAGGACTGGCGGGAATAGTCCTGGAGCCATGCAAAGGTCACAATGGGCTCACCGTAATCCTTGATTTCCTTCTCCATGGCCGTAAGGAGGGAGTCCCTGATCTTCCAGTTCCGGCTGCCCATCACGGAAACGTAGGAACAGCAGGCCTCATAGTAATCAAGGTCGAGCCTCTCCCTCAGCGCCCTGTCCTTGATCTCTTCCAGGATTGAGGATGCCTTCTTGGGGAGGTCGTCTGCGCTTGCCTTCCTGTAGTCGTTCCATAAGGAATTCAGCTTCAGCCCCTCAGGGCCGGGTGATACGTTTGATTGACTGCCCATTCCAAATGCTATTGAGGCAGCCACGGCCCCGACCAGGAGCACCACGGCTGCGATTAGATAGAATATCCGTTTCATAATCTGCTAAGATACGAAAAAAACGATTATTTATCAACAAAATACAGGCCGTAGGCCCAAGACCGGGGCGAGTTGTTATTCTCTTTGCCTTACAGGGCGATACAGTCAAAGTCGTTCAATGTTCCGCTGCCTTCCAGGATCAGTATCCGGATGTCCGATGCCTTGCAGTCCTCCTTGAGCCTGGGACGCTCCAGTCCGCCTGTCGTCTTCCGCTCCATCAAGGTTTGGAACTGCCCGCCTCCAAGGTTTACCTGAACAGCATATCGGCAGTGCGAATCCATCCTCCACTGGAGGTCGAACCTGTTGAAAGGCATTTCGTTCCGGAGGGGGAAGGTTATCTCTTCACCGGCTTCCAGGGTGCACGGCAGCACCCCCTTGAGGGCGGTGTTTCCCGACGAGAACAGCCTGCCGGGATCGGAAGGGTCCTGGATGGTGAGGGTCGCCCCGAGCCGGAGGTCGGTGGAGGATGCTCCGGCATAGATTTCAACAAGTCCGGGTTCGATGACCGGCTTCATATTCCGGTCCAGCATCGTAAAGTCCTCAGGGCCAAGGCGGAACGTAACAGTCTTTGTTTCCCCGGGTTCCAGTGTCACGCGCTCGAATCCCCTGAGCATGCGGTCGTATACGGTGATGGAACTGACCAGGTCGTGGATATAGAGCTGCACAACCTCGTCGCCCTTGCGGGAGCCGGTATTGGTGACCTTGCACGACACCGTCAGCGAATCCCCGGGCATTATCCTGTCTTTTGACAGAACCATGTCGGAATAAGCGAAAGTAGTGTAGCTCAGGCCGTAACCAAAGCTGTACAACGCCCCTGCCGCACGGGTCTTCTGTCCGGAAGGACCCACGCCTGTATACCCGTCCACCTGGGAATTGGGCTTGTACGGGAAATTGAACGGGACCTGTCCCACCGTCCGCGGGAAAGTGACCGTAAGCTTGCCACCGGGATTGTAGTCTCCGAGCAGCGCCCTGGCCACGGCCGTACCGCCGTGCGAACCGGGATACCAGGCTTCCAGTATGGCGTGGGCGTTCCTGTCGGCCCAGTTTATGGAAAGCGGGCGGCCGTTGACCAGGACCACCACGAGGGGAATTCCGGCCTTATGGACCTCCTTCAGGAGCAGTTCCTGGATGGGAGGGAGGTCGAGGCTGGTCCGGGACCGGTTTTCTCCGCAGGTGCGGAGGTTTCCGCCGGCAACTACCACCGCCACGTCGGCACCCCGGGCTGTCCGTACCGCTTCCGCAATCCCGTCCAGCTCTTCCTGCGTGGGCTCGAAACCGTCGGTTTCAGAATCCGGCCAACGGGAGTCCACATGGGCGCATCCCTTTGCATAAACCACCTCTGCACGCCCCTCCAATGCCTTTTTCAAGCCCTGGAACACTGTAACCGACCCGGTGGCCTGGGGACCGTAATGCGTATGGGCATAACCGTCTTCGTCGGCATTGGGGCCCAGCACGGCCACCTTCTTAAGGGAAGAGGCATCAAGAGGCAGTATGCCGTCGTTCTTGAGGAGAACCAGCGACTCGAGCGACGCTCTCAGCGCCACCTCGTTGTTCTCCGGCCCGTCCACCTCGCGGTCGGCCGCCGCCATCTCCCCTTCGGTGCTGTAGGGATGGTCGAAAAGACCTGTCAGGAACTTCACCCTCAGTATGTCGCGGACCCTGTCGTCGACCGTTTCCATCGAAAGCTGTCCCTCCCGGACAAGTTCCCTCAGGGGAAGGATGTAGCTGTCAGGGCTGCGGAAGGTGCAGCGCACATTCAGGCCGGCCTCCACGCTCTGCCGGACGGATTCCTTCATATCGGGCGAGGTGTGGTGCTTCATGTGGAGGTATTCCACCGCATCGGAGTCCGAGACCACATATCCCCTGAAACCGAAATCGCCCCTCAGACGGTCGTACAGCCAGTATCTGCTTCCCTGGACCGGCTCGCCGTCGTAGTCGTTGTAGGAACTCATGGCCCCCAGCAGGCCGGCTTCGCCCACGACCCTGCGCCAGGGGTACATGTGTATGTTCTCGACCTCGTGGGGCGGAACCTGGGGGTCGCAACGGGCCATTCCTTCGCGTGCGCCCTTGCCTGCCGAATAGATGGCGTAGTGCTTTGCGGTGGATGCGACCTGGAAATCCGCCTGAAGGCCCCTGACCATCTGGATTCCAAGTTCGGCCACAAGATACGGATCCTCGCCGTAGACTTCCTCGTAGCGGCCCCAGCGCTGGTCGCGGCCCACGTCCAGGATGGGCGAATAGATATTCGTATAGCCCAGGAGCCTGCCCTCACGGCCGGTCACATACCCCACCTGGCGGATGAGTTCCCGGTCCCAGGTATGGCCGAGTCCCAGCTGGGTGGGAAAATTGGTGGCCTTGTATGCCTCCACGCCGCGGATTCCCTCGTTCGTAAAATCCACCGGTATCCCCAGGCGGGTCTCTTCCACAAAGAACTTCTGGACCTGGTTGAGCGCCCATGCATGGCGGGAAGCGGGCCAGATGTAGGGACTTTCGGTGCTGGGAGGGTTGGTCCATCCCACGAACGAGTTCAGGTGCTCGTCTATTGCGCCGATGCCGTCCTTCCAGATTGCATCCTTCCATGCCGGGGTGGGAAGCTGGTCCTTGAGCACCCTGCGGTAACCGTAAAGGGTTGCCATCTGGCAGGTCTTCTCCTCCAGCGTCATCCTGCCAAGAAGGTCTTCGATACGGTCTTCCAGGGCGGCGGAAGGATCTTCATAGACATCCTTGATGCCGTTTTTGTTGAAGTCCGTCCAGTCCTTGTGGTATATGCTTCCGGTTTTCTGTGCCTTACGCGGGGCGGCCGGGAGCAGGGCCGGCAGCAGGAGGCACGGCAGCAGCAGCAATCCGATACGTCTCATGGGTATGGTATTCTAAAACAGTTTCACAGCCTCGGCCACAACGAATGTGCTGCCGCCGATATATACTAGAGGTGGTACGCTCCCGCCCATGACCTGCGCAAGCGAAAGGGCCATCCTAACACCGTCCCTGACGCTTTCAGCGCAGTAAAGACGCTCGGAGGACAGGCCTTTGGACTGCCTGTATGCCCGGCATGCCGACAGAAGGTCGTCCGCGGGGAGCGCCCTGGGAGTGTCGGGAGCGGTGAAAACGTAGGTGGCGTCCACCGGCATCAGTGGCAGGATCGAGGACAGGTCCTTATCGGCCATAATGCCGTAAACAATTATCAATGAGCCGAATGACCCGCCCTTGACCAGGGCTTCCAATTGGGCGAAATTGTGTTTGAGTGCAGGAGGATTATGGCCGATGTCGGTTATTACGTACGGCTGGAGCGACAGCCTTTCCCACCGGCCCCTGAAATGCATGGCCGACGCGGCATGGATAATACCGTCCTCCACCTTCCCGTCATCACGGAGGCGGTGGTAGAAAGACATTCCCTTGAGGATGTCCACCGCGGCGAGGACGGTCCTGAGGTTCATGGCCTGGTATTCACCCTTCATGTCCATTCTGGACAGGATCGCCTTCTGGCGGTATCCCAGAGAGGGTTTTGCCCTGTCGGCATAGGTCAGCGGGCAGAACATCCACGATGCGGAGTCGAATACGGGAGCTGTTTCCCCGTCGGTCTCTCCCACCAGCGCCGGGACCCCGGGCTTGAATATCCCCGCCTTCTCGGCCGCAATCCCGGCCAGGGTGCTGCCCAGCAGGTCGCAGTGGTCATAACCGATGGAAGTTACTATCGCGAGGTCAGGATCGATTATGTTGGTGCTGTCAAGCCGCCCTCCGAGACCGGTCTCTATCACGGCTGCATCCACACCCGACTCGGCAAACCACTTGAAGGCCATACCCGTAGTAATCTCAAAGAAAGACAGCGCCCTGCTGTCGAACCAGGGCATCCATTCCTTGATGAAGGCCGTAACCCATTCTTTCGGAGGCATTTCTCCATCCACGCGCATCCTTTCACGAAAGTCCAGGATATGGGGTGAAGTGTACAGGCCCACCTTATATCCGGCCGAACGGAGCACCGATGCGAGCATGTTGCAGACCGAACCCTTGCCGTTTGTGCCGGCAACATGGATTGTCCTGTATGTGTCCTGTGGATTGCCCAGGGCGGCTGCGAAATCCTTCATATTCTGCAGGCCGGGCTTGTATGCCCCGCCGGAGAATCCGCCTTTCTGGACCGAAGGGAACCTCCGGAAAAGGTCCTCCGTCAACCTCCTGTATTCCGCCTCGGTGATATCCATACTACAAAAATAGCCAACATAATCCACATTTCAAAACCACACGGCCCAAAGTCAAGTGAAACACACGGCCGAAGGCCTACAAGGGGAGTTTGAGGGATCCCCCTCAATGAAAACACTACAAAAATAACCGGGCACAACGGTATTTCAGAGGAGACAGTCGAAAAACCAATACCGGTATTTTTGAAAAACGACATAATTTGGTTATTTTTGTAGTCTTATGGGCAAAACGTCAGCTTTATACAGCAGTTACATAATCGACGGCGCGGCCCAGCCGCTGACTCCGGGACAGATCCTCATGGATTGCTGTCCGTCAGGCCTGCCTCTTCCCGACGACGGTCCTTTCGACCCCGTGGTGGACGAGACGGTGGACCTTGCGCCCAGCACTTACAAGTTTGACGGCAACCGCTTCGGGGAGTACCTGTCGATGGTTATCGGTAAAGTATTGAAAAAGAGGCCCTTCCCCGTCCACTTTGCCGCTTCCCATACAGCCGGACAGATTGCGCGGTCCCTGCTGGACGCCATCTGGCTGGGCGGCCATTTCCGGCTCGGCGACCTGTCGGTGAAGGCCGAATGGCGATGGAATCCCTCTCCCATAGGGAACATGGCGGCATTCTATTCCTCCGTGGAAGCGGCCGGGGCATACCTCGACGCCCTTGGCATCCCCCTTTCACAGTTCCGGTTATGCGAGACCCGCGAGGAAAGTTCCTTCTGGGCCAGGGCGTCCATGCATGAAGGGACCATCCGCGACAGCGATGATGAAGACGATGACGTGGAAGGAGAGGACGGTTTCTTCAGGGAACTGCCTTTCAAGACCGTCAATCCCAGGATGGTGCGCAGGCGCCGATGCCCCGCAACAATCCGCCCCGACAGCAGCGACTGGCTGATCTACATTCCCTTTGACACCTGCGATTTCCGTCTTGGAGGCTCCCTCCTTTCGGAAGCCGTGGATGCCCGCAGCGCCGTTGCACCTGACATCTCGGATGCCGACTATTTCATTGACTGCTATGAAGTTGCACGGGAGCTGGTGGAAGACGGCGTGGTAAAGGCCGGGGTCACCGTCTGCGACGGCGGACTGGCCTCCGCCCTGGGCAGGATGGTCACCCATGAAACCGGCGCCGCGGTGGGAATCAGCGCCCTCCGCAGAGCCTATGCCAACGAACACCCCACCCGGGTCCTCTTTGCCGAGGTTCCGGGCATTCTGATACAGATTGACGACGCCGATTACGACTACGTGGACGCGGAACTGCTGCTCCAGGACGTGGCCTACTTCCCCATCGGGCATCCCCGGCCCGGAAGCGGCGACATCTCGGTAGCTTTCGACGACGGCAATTCCGTATCCGGGATTTTGGAATCACTATTGCAGGGCCAGGCCCCTGAAGGAGAAGACTAAATGAGCAAGATTTTCGTTCTGGACACCAACGTTATCCTTCACGATTACAAGGCGCTCCGAAAATTCCAGGACAATGACCTGGTGATCCCCATCGCCGTAGTGGAGGAACTGGACAAGTTCAAGAAGGGCACCGACGCGCTCTCGTTCAATGCCCGCGGCTTCATGAGGGAAATCAACAAACTCACCGACGGAAAGAAATTCGGCCCAAGGGGTGTTCCCATCGGGAAGAACCTGGGGTTCATCAAGATAGAGCCAAACCACCCCTTCCCTCCCGAGTATCGCGACCTGTTCCTGGACGATATCCAGGACCACCGCATCCTGTCCACCGCAATGTGGGTCAGGGACAACAACCCCGGCAGATTCACGGCGCTGGTAACCAAGGACATAAACCTCCGCCTGAAGGCAAAGGCCGCAGGTATGGAAGTCCAGGACTACCTCACCGACAGGATCGAGGAAGACCGCCTGGACCAGAGCCAGAAGGAGATCCAGACCCTGGTGGCCGACGACTCGGCCGCACTTCAGAAACTCGCCTACGGGCAGGACAACTGCATGGACTGGCGGGTGCTCTCAAAGACAAGGCCCTCCCCCAACCAGCTTTACAAACTCCAGTGGGGCCAGGGCGACGGGAGCAGCGTGACATGCGCCAGGTACGACGCCAAAAGGGACTGCATTGTGCTTGTGAGGGAAAAGGAAGCCTACGGTATCCGCCCCCGCAACGACGAGCAGAAATTCGCCATTGACGCCTGCCTCAACCCCGACATCAGCCTGGTATCACTGACCGGAGGGGCGGGAACGGGAAAGACGCTGCTCGCCCTTGCATCGGCCCTGGAGCAGGAAAAGGACTTTGACAAGATAATACTGTCCAGGCCCACCGTGGTGCTTGGGAACCAGGACATTGGTTTCCTCCCCGGCGACCAGAAGAGCAAGATGAGCCCCTACCTCATGCCGCTGATGGACAACCTGGAGGTAATCAAATCGGTATTCAGGCCAGGCAGCCGCCAGTATCTGAAGATAGAGAACCTGCTCAAGGACGAGAAACTCCTGATCATGCCGCTCGCCTACATCAGGGGGCGCAGCCTCGGGAGGTCCTTCTTCATCATAGACGAGGCGCAGAACCTGACACCGCACGAAATCAAGACCGTGATCACCCGGGCCGCGGAAGGGACCAAGATCGTTTTCACCGGCGACATCTTCCAGATCGACCAGCCGTACCTGGACCAGTGGTCCAACGGCCTCACCCATCTGGGAGAAAAGATGTCGGGGCAGAAAGTGTTCCAGCACGTCTTCCTCCGCAAGGGCGAAAGGAGCGAACTTTCCGAATTGGCGGCCAAGTTGTTGTAACAAGACGTTTTTTTTCGTAAATTCGCGGCGGCTTTTTCAAGACATATATAATTCTAACATATTCAATTATTTATTCACATGGAAGAACAGAGGAAAAGAGTCTATCGCTTTGGCGGCAAAACCGCTGAAGGCGACGGTAAGATGAGGGAACTCCTCGGCGGAAAGGGTGCCAACCTGGCCGAGATGAGCCTTCTTGGCATGCCGGTTCCCGCCGGTTTCACTATCACAACTGAATGCTGTACCGAGTATTATGCCCTCGGAGGCGGCTACACCCATGCACTCAAGAGAGACGTTGCCGAAGCGCTCAAGGCCACCGAGAAGATAATGGGCAAGACCTTCGGGGATGAGAACGATCCCCTCCTCGTCAGCTGCCGCTCAGGCGCCCGCAGTTCCATGCCCGGCATGATGGATACCATCCTCAACATAGGACTCTGCTCCAAGACCATACCCGGAATGATCCGCAAGACCGGCAACCCCAGGTTCGTCTACGACGCCTACCGCCGTCTTATAATGATGTATTCCGACGTGGTTATGGAGAAGGCCGAGGGCATCGAGCCCGAGGACGGGATGGGCATCCGCCAGCAGCTTGACAAGATGATGTCGGACCTCAAGGCAGCAAAGGGCTACAAGTCCGATACCGAGATCTCCGCCGACGAACTCCGCGACCTCGCCGAGGCGTTCAAGGTCCGCATCAAGGAGGTCCTGGGAGTGGAATTCCCCGACGACGCCCAGGCACAGCTCTGGGGCTCCATCGGAGGTGTTTTCAAGTCATGGAACGGAAAGAGGGCCATCCGCTACCGCCAGATCGAGCACATTCCCGATGACTGGGGCACAGCCGTCAACGTACAGTCCATGGTATTCGGAAACATGGGCGACACCTCCGCCACCGGCGTGGCGTTCTCCCGCAACCCTGCCAACGGCGACAACAAGTTCTACGGCGAATGGCTCATCAACGCCCAGGGCGAGGACGTGGTTGCCGGTATCCGTACCCCCAATCCCCTCAACGAGGCCACCAAGAGCGAGAAGAACAAGAACCTAGCTTCCCTCGAGACCGCCATGCCTGAGGTTTACAAGGAGCTTGACGGTATCCGCAGCCGCCTGGAAGAGCACTTCCACGACATGCAGGACATAGAGTTCACCATCCAGGAGGGCCACCTCTGGATGCTCCAGTGCCGTATCGGCAAGCGCACCGGCCTCGCCGCCCTCCAGATGGCATGCGACATGCTTGACGAGGGAATGATCGACGAGAAGACCGCCATCATGAGGGTTTCGCCCGCCCAGCTGGACGAAGTCCTTCACCCGATACTCGACCCCGCATCCGAGAAGAAGAGCACCGCTATCGCACAGGGTCTGCCTGCATCTCCGGGCGGAGCAGTGGGACAGATCGTTTTCACCAGCGAGGACGCAATCGCCTGCCTGAAGGCCGGAAAGCCCTCGATCCTGGTGCGTGAAGAGACTTCTCCCGAGGACATCGACGGTATGCATGCATCCGTTGGAATCCTCACCGAAAGGGGCGGTATGACCTCCCACGCAGCCCTCGTGGCCCGCGGCTGGGGCAAGTGCTGCATCGTGGGATGCGACGCCATGAAGATCAACTTCAAGGACAAGACCGTCTCGTTCGCAGGCTGCGACAAGGTATTCAAGGAAGGTGACACAGTGAGCCTCAACGGCGCCAAGGGCCTCGTCTATGACGGTGCCATCGCTACCATGGACGCTTCCGAGAATCCCCTCTTCAACACGTTCATGAGCCTTTGCGACAAATACCGCAAACTGGGTGTCCGCACCAACGCCGACACTCCTGAGGATGCCGCCCGCGCCCTCAAGTTCGGCGCCGAGGGAATCGGCCTCTTCCGTATCGAGCACATGTTCTACGGCCGCAACAGCGAGACCCCGCTCAGCAAGCTGCGCAAGATGATCCTCTGCGACACCGACGAGGAGCGCAAGTCCGCACTTGCCGAACTGGAGCCCTACATGAAGGCGGCCGTCAAGGAGACCCTCCGTGTGATGGACGGCAAGCCCGTCGTGTTCCGTCTCCTGGATCCGCCTCTGCATGAGTTCGTTCCCAAGACCGAGGACAAGAAGGCCGAGATTGCAAAGGACCTCGGCGTAAGCGTCCGCGAAATCGAGAAGAGGGGCGAGAACCTCCACGAGGTGAACCCGATGATGGGTCACCGCGGAGTCCGTCTCCACGTCAGCTTCCCCCTCATCGCCGAGACCCAGTACAGGGCCATCTTCACCGCCACCGCCGAACTCCTGAAGGAAGGCATGCACCCGCATCCGGAAATCATGATCCCCGTGACCATTTCCGCCCGCGAGCTCAGCTTCCAGAGGGCTATCTGCGACAGGGTCAAGGCCGAGGTTGAAGGCGCATCCCGCGAGTTCATCCAGTACCAGTTCGGTACCATGATCGAAATCCCCCGCGCAGCCCTCACCGCCGACAGGATGGCACGTGCCGCCGAGTTCTTCTCGTTCGGAACCAACGACCTCACCCAGATGACATTCGGCTTCTCCCGCGACGACATCGGCACCTTCATGGGCGACTATCTTGGCAACAAGATCCTCGATTCCGATCCGTTCCAGACCATCGACACCAAGGCTGTGGGACAGCTTGTCAAGATCGGCGTTGAAGGCGGACGTTCCTCAAGGCCCGACCTCACCTGCGGAATCTGCGGTGAGCACGGCGGAGACCCCGCTTCCATCAGGTTCTTCAACACCATCGGCATCAACTACGTGTCCTGCTCGCCGTTCCGCGTGCCCATCGCACGCCTCGCTTCCGCCCAGGCACAGATCCTCCAGGCCAAGTAATCCGGTATCACCCGGATACGAAACAAAAGGTGGCAGGACAGTCTTTACGACTCCTGCCACCTTTATTTATTGCCGGGCGCCTGGCCCGCCGGTTGTCAATAACGGTTGAGCGGACGCCCGCTGGTAATCATGTGAACCTTGTGGCGCACATTGTCCAGGACCTTCCTGTACGCGGGAGACTCCAGGTCGGAGGCATTCTGCGACACGGCGGTGAGGACGGCATCGATGAGTTCCACGATATCCACCATATCCTTCTCGACAAATCCCCTGGAGGTCACGGCCGGAGTTCCAACCCGGATTCCCGAAGTCTGGAAGGGGCTCCTGGAGTCGAACGGGACCATGTTCTTGTTCACGGTGATGTCGGCTTTGACCAGTTCCTTTTCCGCCATCTTGCCGGTGACCTCGGGGAACTTTGGACGCAGGTCTATGAGCATCAGATGGTTGTCGGTACCGCCGGACACCACCTTGTATCCCCTCTCGATGAAGGCCTCGCACATGGCCTTGGCGTTGTCAACCACCTGCTTCTGGTAAGCCTTGTATTCCGGCTGGAGCGCCTCATAGAAAGCCACGGCCTTTGCGGCGATGACATGTTCCAGGGGACCGCCCTGCACTCCCGGGAATACTGAAGAGTCGAGTATCTGCGACATCTTCTTGACCACGCCCTTGGGAGTGGTAAGGCCCCATGGATTGTCAAAGTCACGCCCCATCAGGATAACTCCGCCACGGGGTCCGCGAAGGGTCTTGTGGGTGGTGGAAGTAACTATGTGTGCGTATTTTACGGGATTATCGAGCAGTCCTGCAGCAATGAGTCCTGCGGTATGGGCCATGTCCACCATCAGGAGGGCTCCCACCTTGTCGGCAATCTCCCTCATCCTCTTGTAGTCCCACTCGCGGGAATAGGCCGAGGCACCGCCGATTATCAGCTTGGGAGATGTTTCCAGGGCGGTCTTCTCCATCTGGTCGTAATCTATCATGCCGGTTTCAGGGTTCAAACCGTATGAAACGGCCTTGTAGAGGATTCCGGAGGCGTTTACCGGGGACCCGTGGGTAAGGTGGCCGCCGTGGGCCAGGTCAAGTCCCATGAAGGTGTCGCCGGGACGGAGCACGGCCATCTCCACGGCGAGGTTGGCCTGTGCGCCCGAATGGGGCTGGACATTGGCATACTCGGCCCCGTAGAGCTCCTTCAGACGGTCGATTGCCAGCTGCTCGATCTGGTCCACGACCTCGCATCCCCCGTAATAACGGCGTCCGGGATAGCCCTCGGCGTATTTGTTGGTGCATATCGAGCCCATTGCCTCGAGCACCTGGGAAGATACATAATTCTCGGAGGCTATGAGCTCGAGGCCCGACGCCTGCCTTTCCTTTTCTTTCTTGATGAGGTCGAAGACCTGCAAGTCCTGTTTCATTGTGCAAGTGTTAGAATCATGCAAATATAATAAAGCCGTTTTGAAAAACATCAAAACGGCCCCATAAAAAATTCGTTTTGCCGGAATCAGTCCCCGTTGAAGCGTCCCATGAAGAGAATCGCGCCCGTGCTGACTTCCGATATCACGTAAAGGAACGGCCTCTCGGCGTGGAAAACATAGTTCTCGGGATTGGGAAGGGCTGTTGCCTCAATCATGCCCACCACGGTCACGGCAGCAGCCTCGGAGCCTTCCTCGTCCACCTTTATCTTTGCCTTCTGGAATACCATGGAGATATGGTCGGCAGCATCGCTCATGGCGGTGAAATCGGCACCGGCCTTGAACGGAAGAACCATTCCCAGGGCCTTCAGGGCATCGTTGAGGGGCAGCGAGGAAGCCGTCTCGAACTTGGGGAATTCCACGTCCACCTCCCTGGTGCGGAGATACCTCAGCGACTCCCATGCGGCGGGATCCAGCGACGCAGCCACGTCGTCAAGGGCAATTCCCTTGTGGGGAAGGATGACCGTCATCTTGAAGGCGCCGTTGCCATAGGGCATGGAGAGGGCCTTGTACTTGTCGCCCCCGAAGTATCCGAAGTCTTCCGTCTGGCTCATCATGTCCACCTTGAGGGTGGAGCCGTCGTCCTTGGTGAACGTCTTCTTGGAAGTGTAGTCCTTGTTGAACTTGTTGGCCCACATCCCCTTGAAATACACGGCATTGAGGAAGTATGACAGGCAGCGGGGATCCACCTCGTCGAGGATGGTGGGAATCATCCCGTTGGTCTTTTCCGAGCTCCAGCCGTTGATCCTGTCCAGGGCGGCCTTGTTGTCGGCCGTAAAATCGAAGGTCTCCACTCCGGCATAGTAGAAGTCGCTAAGGGCCTTGACGAACGGCTCCTTGAGCCTGACACCACCGCCGTTGTCGTTGTGGGTATTGTAAACCAGCACGTTGGCTATTTTCACCGCTGTGGACGGGTCCACTTCCCCGATGCCGTCGGTGAGGGCCTTGCAGAATCCGTTCACCCCGGCGGCACCGTCTTTCCCGTAACCCAGGGTATTGCTGATCTGGGAAGCCGTCTCCCCCAGGGCACCGTTCAGCACCATGCCCATGGCATACTGGACGCTGAGCGGCGACATGATCCAGCTCTTCCCGCTCTTTTCCTTGTTGATCTGCTTCATCAGGTTGAAAGCGAAGGAGTTACCTGCCTGGACGTATTCCTTCTGCGCTTTGGAGAGGACTATGTCCTGGCGCTCCTTGAGGGCCGGCGGGTCCGAGGGTGACTCGGGCTGGCGGCAACCGAAAAAGGACAATATAGACATAACTGCAGCAATGGTTTTGATCATGATTCTTTCCATATTAAAACAAACTTTACAGGGTTCACACATCAAAATAAATGCCGTCACAGACGGAATCTTGCATACAAAGATATATATTTGCAACGTGAAAAACAGGAAACTTCTGGGAATCGAGATGGGAAGGCTTACGCCTGAGGAGTACAGGCAGCTTCCCCAGGAAGGCATCGTGGTGGTGCTGGACAATATCCGGAGCGCGCACAACGCCGGCTCCGTTTTCCGCAGTTGCGACGCCTTCAAGGCCGACAAGGTATACCTCTGCGGCATCACCCCCGTCCCTCCCTCGGCCGAAATCCACAAGAGCGCCCTGGGCGCCGAGTTCAGCGTCCCGTGGGAGCACTGTCCCCACACCCTGGAGGTCGTGGGAAGGCTTAAGGCCGAGGGGTATGTCACCATAGCGGTGGAACAGACCGTAAACTCCTTGGAATTAGGCTGTTTCGTCCGGGAGAAGGGCCGGAAATACGCCTTCATTTTCGGGAACGAGGTGGATGGCGTGAGCCAGGACGTGGTGGATGCTTCGGACCTCGCGCTGGAGATTCCGCAGCGCGGAACCAAGCATTCTCTCAACGTTTCCGTAGCCGCCGGAGTAGTCCTGTGGCATGCGACCGCAGGCTGTTCCTGTAATCAGAAAAGCGCAGAAAACCTTGATAACTGAAAAATTTTTATTATTTTTGTAGATGGTCCGTGTGACAAACTTTAAACCAAAAGCATAATGAAAAAATTACTCCTTTCGGCAATCATTGCCATCTCGGCCGTTTTCTCGGCAAACGCCCAGTTCTGGGCCGGAGGTTCATTCAGTTTGAACAGTTACGACAAATCCGTGAGCGTTGGAATCGCCCCCGAAGTCGGCTACACCTTCAACGGTGGTCCCTGGTCGGTTGGCGCCCTGCTTGACCTCGACTTCGCCGAGGGGCGTACCGGCATCGGCCTCAGCCCTTATGCACGCTACACTTTCTGGAAGAGCGGAATTGCAAGCCTGTTCGTCGACGGTATTGTCGGATTGAACTACACAACCTACGGTAAAAGCCGGCACGATTCGGCGGATGTATACATTGAAGAAGCCGTTGTTGAAATAAGTGGGGATTATTATCCAGTATATGGCGGAACCCACTTTACCTTCGGCTTAGCTGCACGCCCAGGCCTCGCCATCTCCCTTTCCGACAAGCTTTCCCTGGTTACCCGCCTGGGCGGCATCGGCCTGAACCTTACCAAGTATAAGGGAGCAGATGGTGTCGACGTAGGCTTCGATTTCGGCGTGAACGGCGGCATTGGCAATCTCGGCCTCTTCTACACCTTCTGATCCAACCCCCAAAAACGATAAAAAAGTGCTCTCCCTTCACCGGGGGAGCATTTTTTTTATAAAAAAATTGCTATTTTTGTAGTTTGATGGCCGATAAGGCCAATGCAGCCAATAACGATTAATCAATTAAGTACTTAATAATATGATATTCAATCTCTTGCAGGCCGACACCACCATGGAGGCCATCTCCGGGGCAATGGAAAATGCAGTCCAGGCAGCCCCCCAGGCCACCGAGATGCACGAAAGTCTCTTCTCCATGTTCAGGATGGGCGGAGCCCTGATGTGGGTGCTCCTGGCCCTGTCGGTGCTGGCCATCTACATCATCGGCAAGAAATGGTGGGTGATCCGCCATGCCTCCAAAATCGACCAGAACTTCATGAAGGACATCCGCGACTACATGGGTGAAGGGAAGTTCAAATCGGCCGTAACCCTGTGCCGCAGGTATGACAATTCCGTTGCCAGGATGATCGAAACCGGAATCAACCGCCTGGGAAGGCCGCTTACCGACATCCAGAGCGCAATCGAGAACACCGGAAACGTGGAAGTCGCCAGGCTTGAGAAAGGTCTTCCGCTGCTCGCCAGCATCGCCGGCGGCGCCCCGATGATCGGTTTCCTCGGAACGGTACTCGGCATGGTCAAGGCCTTCTTCAACATGTCCAAGGCAGGCAACAACATAGACATCACGCTGCTGTCCGACGGAATCTACACCGCCATGCTCACCACCGTGGGCGGCCTCATCGTGGGCATCATCGCCTACTTCGGCTACAACTGGCTCACTTCCAACGTGAGCGACCTGGTGTACAAGATGGAGAGTTCCACCATGGAATTCATCGACATCGTGCTTCACGAACCCGGCGACGACGAGAACAAGTAGGTCATGGCACTCAAGAGAAACACAAAGGTGGACGCTTCGTTCGCGGTATCGTCAATGACCGATATCGTGTTCCTCCTGCTGATCTTCTTCCTGGTGACGTCCACCCTCATAAACCCCAACGCCCTGAAGCTCCTGCTTCCCAAGAGCACCGGGCAGGTAAGTGCCAAGGCTACCGTCAGCGTAAGCATAAAGGATTGGCAGAACGATACTTACACCTACCATATCAACGGAGATGAGACTCCCCTGGAGTACTCTGCCGTGGAAGACGGGCTGATTGAACTCCTCCAGAACGAGGAGGACCCCACCTTCTCCATCTTCTCCGACGAGAGCGTCCCGGTAAGGGAGGTGGTGTCCATAATGAACATCGCCAAGAGGAACCACTACAAGGTAATACTGGCAACGCAACCGGAATAACAGATGCAACCGTTCATCCGCACAAGACAGCAGCAGGAGCGCAGGTCCCTGGTGATGGGAATCGCGCTCACCGCGGGCATTCACATCGCGGTGGCTGTTTTCTGTGCCTTTGCATCGCTCACATACCTTTATCCGCCGCCGCCCGAGAACACCTTCCTCATAGACTTCTCCGAGGAGGTTCCGGAAGAGGTAAAAGCCCTTCAGACCAAGACCGGAAGGCAGCCACAGGCGGAAGTGACCGACCCGGAAAAGCCCGTGGAACTGGTTCAGAAGGCGGAATCGCCCCATGTGAGCACCAAGCCTAACGTCACCCCAGCCACCAAACCCGACCCTCATGGTGACGTGGAGGTTCCAACGCCTAAACAGGAAGAGCCCAAACTCGACCCCAGGGCATCCTTCCCCGGAATGGGGACCAAGGATGCAACCACCACCGCCCCGCATTCGGCCAATGAACCGTCGCAGGGATTCAAGGCCGGCCAGCCCGACGGCAACACCGCCGTAGGCAAGCTGGACGGCAGCGCAAACGCCCACCTGCAGGGCCGGAACGTGGTCGGAAGCATTCCCAAACCGTCATACTCCATCCAGAAGGAAGGCACCGTGGTGGTACAGATCAAGGTGGACCAGTACGGGAACGTGACCGAGGCCATCGCCGGAGTGGAGGGTACCACGGTAACCGACAAAGCCCTCTGGCAGGCGGCCCGCAACGCGGCCATGAAGGCCCACTTCAACCAGAGCGCCGACGCACCGGCCCTCCAGATAGGTACGATAACATACAAATTCAAATTGCAATGATCCGGATTTTCCGGGAACAGATAAATCGGCGTGAGCCGCATACAGAATAACATATCATGGAAGACAACAAGAAAGGCGGATTCAGCCGCCAGGGTCGTAGGGATTACGACAAAAACAGCACTGGGAGACCCCAGAGGAAGCATTTTACAACAAGGAAGCCCGTTTCCGGAGCCGAGAAGGTCTGGTCGGCCGACAGGAGTTACTCAACTGACAGACCCTTCTCCGAGGAACGTCCCCGCCGCTTCTCCGACAAGCCGCGCACTGAACGCAGCTACGGGGAACGTGCCTATGGCGAACGCAGCCATGGGGACCGCCCGTACAGCGACCGTCCCCGCACAGACCGCCCCCGTACAGAGCGCTCCCGCAGCGAGAGGCCTTACGGCGAAAGGCAGTACGGAGACAAGCCGTACGCAAAGAAATATCCTTCCGCCAGGAAGCCCCGCCAGGACCGCGGCGCCGGTGCCAGCTCGGGCATCAACGCGATGATAAACCGCAAACCCAAGGTGGAGAATGTGGCATTCTCCGACAATGATACCGTAAAGACGCCCGTCCAGGAGATAGTCAGGCTCAACAAGTATATCGCCAACTCGGGAGTATGTTCCCGCCGGGAAGCCGACACCCTCATCCAGAGCGGCGTGGTCACCGTCAACGGCGAGGTGGTTACCGAACTCGGCACCAAGGTCAACATCCTCATGGACGACGTCCGCTTCAACGGGGAGAGGCTCAAGGGCGAAGAGAAGGTATACATAGTGATGAACAAGCCCAAGGGCTATGTCACCACCGCCGGTGACCCCCATGCGGAAAAGACCGTGATGGACCTCATAAAAGGCTGTCCCGTAAGGGTTTTCCCCGTTGGAAGACTGGACAAGAACACCACCGGCGTCCTGATGTTCACCAATGACGGCGAGATGGCCGAGAGGCTCACCCATCCCTCGTACAACAAGAAGAAGATCTACCAGGTGGTGGTGGACCACAACCTCTCGCAGGAAGACAAGGACAAGGTCCTCGCCGGCATAGAACTGGGCGACGGCGTCATCGCAGCCGATGAACTGGAATACGTTGACGAGCACGACCACCGCAAGCTCGGAATCGAGATCCATTCCGGAAAGAACCGCATCGTACGCAGGATTTTCGAATCCCTGGGCTATGACGTGAAGGCCCTGGACCGCGTTTATTTCGCGGGGCTCACCAAGAAGGGCCTCAAGAAAGGCGACTGGCGGTTCCTCACCGAAGGAGAGGTCAACATCCTGAAAATGGGCGCCTATGTCTAGTCACAGGGCAGGCTTCGTAAACATAATCGGGAACCCCAATGTGGGCAAGTCAACCCTGATGAACGCCCTGGTCGGGGAAAAGCTGTCGATAGTGACGGCCAAGGCCCAGACCACGCGGCACCGCATCATGGGCATCGTCAGCGGAGAGGACTGGCAGATAGTCTATTCCGACACCCCCGGCATACTCAAGCCGGGCTACCGCCTCCAGGAGAACATGATGAACTTCGTGGACACCGCGATAGGCGACGCCGACATCATCCTGTATGTCACCGACGTGGTGGAAAAGGGCGACAAGAACGAGGCCTACATAGCCAAACTGCAGCGGGTGCAATGTCCCGTGGTGCTGGTAATCAACAAGATAGACCTGAGCACCCAGGACAAGGTCATCCAGCTGATGCAGTGGTGGAAGGAGCAGTTGCCGGATGCCACCATCATTCCGGTTTCAGCCAGGGAAAGGTTCAACCTTGAAGCCGTGATGGACGAAATCCAGTCCAGGCTGCCCGTTGCACCCGCCTGGTTCGACAAGGACACCTTCACCGACAGGAACCTCCGTTTCTTTGCCTCGGAGATTATCCGCGAGAAGATCCTCCTCAACTACGACGAGGAGATTCCCTACTGCTGCGAGGTGGAGATCGAGGCATTCAAGGAGGGCGAGGACCGGTATGAGATTGCCGCAGTGATCAATGTGATGCGGGAATCGCAGAAGGGAATCATCATCGGGAAGAAGGGTGCGGCGCTCAAGAAGGTTGGCACCGAGGCCCGCCTTGAGATGGAAGACTTCTTCCAGAAAAAGGTTTTTTTGAGTACATTTGTAAAGGTCGATCCGGACTGGCGTACATCCCGCAAGGAACTCCGCAGGTTTGGATACGAAGCGTAACAAGTTGATATCTATGAGCGAAGAATGGGATGACATCCCCCAGGAAGCGGAAGAGGCTCCGATAGAGGAACCGCTCGAAGGTGCCGACGACGGTAAGGAAGGAAAGTTTTCACGGCTGCTGGGTTCCGACAGCCGGAAGTTCAAGCTTTCCGGAATGTTCAAGGACTGGTTCCTTGACTACTCATCGTACGTTATCCTGCAAAGGGCTGTACCTCACATAGTTGACGGCTTGAAGCCGGTGCAGCGAAGGGTCCTGCACGCCATGTACAGGATGGACGACGGCGCCTTCACCAAGGTGGCGAACATCGTGGGACAGGCCATGCAGTACCATCCGCACGGCGACCAGTCCATCCTCGGTGCCCTGGTCCAGCTGGGCCAGAAAGGACTCACCGTAGACTGCCAGGGAAACTGGGGAAACATCCTCACCGGCGACAGCAACGCCGCGCCCCGGTACATCGAGGCCAGGCTGTCGAAATTTGCCAAGGAAGTGGTATTCGACCCCAAGGTGACCCCTTGGATGACATCCTACGACGGACGCAACCAGGAGCCCACCGAGCTTCCGGTCCGCTTCCCGCTGCTGCTGGCCCAGGGCACGGAAGGAATCGCCGTGGGAATGGCCTCCAAGATACTCCCGCACAACTTCAACGAACTTCTGGACGCTTCGGTGGCAATCCTCCAGGGCAAGTCCTATGAGCTCTATCCCGACTTCCCCACCGGCGGTATGGCCGACTGCAGCAAGTACAACGGCGGCCGCCGGGGTGGCATGGTCAAGGTCAGGGCCAGGATAGAGAAGATAGACAAGAACACCATCTCCATCACAGAAATCCCCTACGGAAAGACCACCCACGCCCTCATCGACTCCATCCTCAAGGCAAAGGACAAGGGAAAGATAAAGATCAAGAAGATTGACGACATGACCACCGAAAAGGTGGAAATCCTGATCCATCTTCCAAACGACGTATCCCCCGACAAGACCATCGACGCCCTTTACGCCTTCACCGACTGCGAGACCACCATTGCGCCCAACGCATGCGTGATAGTGGACGGCAAGCCGCAGTTCCTGTCAGTGGAGGACATCCTGGAATACGATACCTTCCATACCCGCGACATCCTGGGCGAGGAGCTCCGGATCAAGCTGGGGGAACTGGAGGACGAGTGGCATTACAGTTCTCTGGAGCGCATCTTCTTCGAGAACAGGATTTACAAGGTCCTGGAGCAGGACCAGATGACCTGGGAGGAGCAGCTTGATGACGTATTCACACAAATGAAGCAGTATCAGGACCTTCTGCGCCGTGAGATCACCATGGACGACATCCTGAAACTGGTGGAGAAGCCGGTCCGTAAGATATCCAAGTTCGACACCAAGGCACTGGACCAGAAGATCTACGCCCTTGAGGACCAGATGAGGGACATCGACGACAAGTTGGAGCACCTCACCGACTACACCATCGACTGGTTTCGCTCCCTCAAGAAGAAATACGGCAAGGACTATCCGCGCCTCACCGAGATCACCTCGCTGGAAACGATAGCCGCCACCAAGGTCGTGAACAACAACGCAAAGCTCTACGCCAACATGGAGGAAGGCTTTGTGGGAATGTCCCTGAAGAAGGACGACAACGGCGTGTACATAGGCGACTGCTCCGACCTCTCCGAAATAATAGTCATCGGGAAGGACGGGCGCTACCGCATTACCAAGGTCGCCGACAAGGCCTTCTTCGGGAAGAACCTCCTCTACGTGGGAGTGTTCAACCGCGGCGACGAAAGGACCATCTACAACGTTATCTACCGCGACGGGAAGCAGCCGGTATACTATGCCAAGCGCTTTGCAATCACCTCTGTCACAAGGGATAAGGAGTATGATATAACCAACGGGACACCGGATTCTTCCATCCTCTGGTTCACCGTCAACCACAACGGCGAGGCGGAGAGCGTGAAGATATACCTCCGTCCCAAGCCAAAGCTTAAGAAGACCCAGATAGAGTATGACTTCTCCACCCTCGCCATCAAGGGCAAGGGTTCCAGGGGCAACCTGGTGGCAAAGACGCCCATCCAGAAGATCGTGATGAAGTCCAAGGGAGTCTCCACCATCGGCGGCAAGGACATCTGGTACGATGCCGACATCCAGAGGCTCAACGAGGACGGAAGGGGCCAGTATCTCGGGCAGTTCGGCTCCGACGACAAGGTCCTTGCCATCTTCAAGGACGGGTCCTTCTACACCACATCCTTCGACCTTGTGAACAAATACCAGGGCGAGGTAATCCGGATAGAGAAGCTGGACACTGGCAAGACCTTTACGGCCCTGTATTGGGACGCTTCGGCCAAAGCCTTCTATGTCAAGCGTTTCTCCTTTGTGGAGAGCGACAACACCCCCATGCTTTTCATCGCCGAGGGCAAGAATTCATACCTCGTGGACCTGAGCAGCGACCTTCATCCGCAGATTGTGGTGACCTTTGGCGGCAAATACGCCCACAGGGAGCCGGAGACAATCGACGCGGAGGAGTACATAGCAAAGAAAGGCATTGCCGCCAAGGGGAAGAAATGCCACCAGTACGACCTCAAGAAGGTTGCCTTCGGGGAACCATTGCACAAGCCGGAGGACGATGCCCCGTCCGATGTACCGGAATCCACTGCCGCTCCGGAAGAAGTTGAGGAAGCAATTGATATCCTGGATGTTCCGGAGATGCCCGACCTTTCCGAGATTCAGCATTCCGGAGAAGCCGGCGACATACTCAGGCGTGAACAGGAACGTCAGGAAACGGCCGGAGACGACGATATCATAGACTTTGAGCCAACCCTCTTCTGATGATACTTTCCCTCGCAGGCTTCATGGGCTGCGGGAAAAGCAGCGTGGCCTCCCTGCTGGGAGAGATCACGGGCTGCACGGTGGTTGACCTGGATTCCTATATTGAGGAAACTACCGGCCGGAAAATCCCTGAAATCTTTGCCACCGACGGAGAGGCCGCCTTCCGCCTGATGGAACTCGAGGCTCTGTCCGATGTCATTTCCTCCTACGACGGTACCCCCATGGTACTTTCACTCGGCGGCGGCACCCTTACCGGAGCAGCCGCCAGGGAAACCGTAAGAGCCTGTACGATATGCGTTTACCTGAAGGCATCGGTAGAGACCCTCGCCCGTAACCTGGAAGGTTCCGCCCCATCGAGGCCGCTTCTTGACGGCGCCATCTCCGGCGAGGCCCTGCGCCACAGGATCGAGGTCCTTCTGGATGAACGCTCCCCCATCTACGAATCCGCCGCCACCCTCACAATCTCCGTCGACGGCAAGACTCCCCGCGAGGTGGCGGAAGAGGTCGCCCTATCTCTCGGTTTTGTCACTTATGAATAAGGAATTCTTAATATTTATTTTAGGGCTTTCCATATCTTATGCCGCACAAGCACAAATATCCCAGATGGAACCTGTTGACAGTGCTGTTCAGGCCAGGACAATGGCGCCGCCGACAGCCAAAGAAAGGACTGTCCCGGTAAAGATCAAAGGCCCTCGCCCAAAGATAAGGAACGGTAAAAAAATCATGTCAATCCTTTCTTCAAATAAATGGTTTTCACATACTGCCGATTATACATGTACATGGTCATTTTCCGCGAATTCTTGTCATTCTCATTCTGATGATTTATTCGGAGACTCATCAAATAAAGTACATGACGCACATCAACCCTTCTATCTGAGCAACACTCCTGACAAACAATTTGATAAGACAAAGGTGGAACGACTAAAGGGTATAAATACATAGTATTGAAAGGCTATAATAACTTGGCATATTTATGGGAATTATTGGAAGTAAGGTCTGATCATATAATGGTTCGAACCAGCATAGGCAGTATTATTACTTTATACGCCTTAATGTCCCAAGACACGGAGCGACAGGAGTCAAAGAAAGAAGTTGTCAGTATTGACAGCATTTTGAAAGGGAAAATAGCCGGCCCGGAAAGTATGTTCTCACTGAGAACTCCTGAGAAGATTAAAGGTCTTTTACCCAGAATAAGAAACGGGAAAAAGGTAAAGTCAATATTAGTATCACATAAGTGGATATCAAAGGACGGACAGGTCATAAACCAATTTAACGATTCTTCTTTTGTCACCCACGCCAGCTCAGATCAGTTTGAAATGGATTTCAGCCAGTTATACTATTTGAACTCGCCGAGCCTCTTAACAATGCTTAAATAGGCGGGGCTTTTTTTGATTCAGATATTGCATTTTCACAATTAAGCATTATCTTTGCAGTACGTATTTAAGTACTTATTGCATTATGATTACTGCAACCTATACAGACCTGAGGTCAAATTTGAAGGGCTACCTTGACAGGGTTGTCAAGGATTCCGACAACGTTATAGTGAACCGTGGAGGCGGCTCCGCCGTGGTAATCATGTCCATGGAAGAGTATGAATCCTTGATGGAAACGGCTTACGTCATGTCTCAGCCGGATCTGGTGGAGGCCATCCGTCAGGGTGATGAGGACGTGAAGAACGGAAACTATGAAGTTGTGAACATCGATGAGCTATAAGATTGCTTTCCTTCCCCGCGCACGGAAAGACTTCGACGAGTGGAAGAAGACCGACGAGAAGACGGTCGAGAAAATCAAGGAGATCCTGCGCGACATCGCAGAGCACCCGTACTCCGGTATCGGAAAACCGGAGCCGCTCAGACACAACCTCACCGGCAAATGGTCACGCCGCATTAACAAGGCCGACCGTATCATCTACTCCGTGGACGGCGAAACCGTGCTGGTCTATATCTTTTCCATGAAGGGACATTATCAGAAAAAATAATAGTACCATTTGCAATGGAATCCCCGTGTGTCCCATACACTTTTCACTGATGTTGATAACAAACTTATTTTGTATTCTTTCATGCTTTACAGCACCTCTGACGTCCGAAAACCTTTCCAGCATTGACACCACTGTCGTCTTTGAAGGAGGTGACAGGTATGTAGGAGAGTGGCCTTCGGGCAAAGGGACACTTTATTCCGAGGACAAAGGAATGATTGTGGGCGAATTCGAAGAAGGTATTCCTGAGGGCCATTGCATTCATTACAAGACTAACGGAAGCATTTATGAAGGGGAAATGTCTGATGGACAGGCCTTTGGGAAAGGCAGATACTGGACGCTTGCCGGCAATGTGATAACCGGGGATTTCTTCAACGGTACCGCTACGGGCACAGATACCCTGTACTACCACTCCGGTGCTATTTATGTTGGCTGCATGCTGAACAAAAAGCCCCACGGGGAAGGAATGTCATTGAACCGGTCACGATTAAAGTACAAATCTTTGCTACAAACTACTGACTCCGAGTGTTATCACTTCAGGGTTGGCTGTTATAACAATGGCCGTTTGGAAGAAGGAGCATTGTATATGGTGACATTCCCTTCAAATAAAGTAGTAAGAGCAGGATTTATATCTTACGACACTTATTATGGAAGAAATCCTCTTCCGGCCGATGTGGTTCCATATGACGTAGATCAACTATACATCAACCTTATCCAGAAGAAGCCATCATTCCCTTCACCTGTTCTATCCGATGAACAGCTGCAATTCATCATCAGGAATTGCAGGTACAAGGAGTGGAAGAAAACTCCCGAACGAAAAAGATAGTAATCTTTACGTCCAGAAAGTATTGATTTCCTCTGAATTTTCGTATTTTTGTCAAGAAACACGATGTCCACTGAATCCAATTATCTAAAAGAAAATGAAGCAATTACTCTTTGTCCTTCTCGTAGTTACCTCACTTATTTCATGTTCAAAAGCAGATTCATTATTCTATGATGTATTTGTTCAGGAATTAGACGAATCTGATTTGCTTATTGAGGATAATACCTCTTCAGCAATAGATTCATCTACTAAAAATACAATGACACAGAAGCTGATGCGATTTCCGAACCATGGAGAGATTTCCGAAGCTGAAATCAGCTTCACAGAGGAATACGGCACTGTTTACCTCTCATGTAGTTTTCAAGTAGACTGGGTCGTCTCTTTCCCTTTCACTGCTGTATTTATGAGTACAAATACAGGGTGGGAGTTGCAAGAATCGTCGTTCGATCTATATGATATAGAATCAGATCAAGTACGTATAGGCGCCGTTTTCAATGGTTCAGCAGGATCCGGATTATCTGTATATTTCAGATTAGGTCTGGACATGAGTAACGGATTTACAAATGTTGATTATTGGGGAGTAGCGTCATTGTATCCATGAGGTGCGCCGAGTCTGTTATTATCCTTTTTCTGTTGTCCATAACCGGATGGTCTGCGCTGGCTCGGGACGGAGCAAAACATCAGGACAGGAACCGGTTGTGCGTGATTGTGACAGACCAGGACACTGGGGACCGGCTCCCTGGAGCTATTGTTTCAGTGGCTTTCAACGGCAAGGATACCCTGATGACTGCTGCAAATGACGATGGAGAAGCATTTTTTCCCGTATCAAGACACACTGATAAGAATTTTTCCTATGAAGTTTCCCTGCTTGGATACTTTCCAATGCGGGGAAATGTTTTCAAAAGTAATTTCAGGGAACCCCTTACCATCCAGATGCACCAGAACCCTGAAGATCTTCCGGAAGTCATAATCACGGCAAAGGAGGTTGCAATTGTAATCAAAGGAGACACAACCATTTACAATACCACATCGCTCAAATATATGGAGGATGACGGCATCAGGACACTGCTTGAAAAAATGCCGGGCGTCCAAGTCAGCGGCAATTCCATAAAGATTGACGGAGAGGAAGTAAAGAAAGTCCACCTGAACGGAGATCTGTTCTTTGGCTCACACATAGCGTCGGCACTGACCCTCCTTAAGGCAAAGGATGTCAAGAACATCAAGTTTTATTCAGAATACAACAGGGAGAGGATAGACCAGGCCGATACTGTATGGACCGACAAGGAGAAAGTCATGGATGTCACCACCAAACGGCCAATTGACAGATTGAGGGATATAAATATTACGGTCGCTCCTAGGATTTATCCCCAGAAGCAGAAGGAAAAACCCTTTGCAGGTGGCGGATATGCGTCACTGGATGTTAAGAGTTACGGCCGGAATGCACCCAGAATCGATGCCGGTGCATCGGCAGGCAAGAACGTAGGGGTGCCCGGAGGATCCACTCCTAACACAAAAATAGCCACTTCCATCAAGTACGACAGGGGGCGGCCTTTCAAGGACAGGATTACGCATGAAGCACAGGTTGGATATTCATCTTCACAACGGGAATCGTCATTCAACGCAGCCATGACCGACGGCTCTCTCCGGAAAGAATCAAATGAATCGGTTAACAGGGATGGAGGAGTATTCGCAAAATACCATGGTGCTGTTGAGAAAAAGTCGGGTGATCTTTTTATAAAAGTGATTCCTCATGCCGACATCCGGTTCAACCGCACCACATCAGATATAGAAAGCATGACAATGCTGTCTGCGGGAGACGTAAAACGTACAGCCATAAGCCGCCTGAATAAAGAAGGCAGCGCTGAAGCCGGAGTTGATTTGCAGTTCAAACGCCCATTCAAGAATAACAGCCTGACCGTGTACCTGTCAAATAAAGCATCATTCTCCAAAGGCAGCGGCTACTCCATTGACACAACCCAAACTACCTCTTCCGGGCAATGGAGAACCCTGAGCGAAAGGGGAATCTCTGACATTACGACGGCCGTAGCAGGCTTTTCCATCCCGCTGAACAAGCAGTTCCGAATTATCTTTTCGGCCGGAGAGGAATTCAGCATACAAGACATGAAAGATATTTGGTTTGACAAGCTTCTCTCAATGGATGACTGGGATAACTCCGTCAGTGCCATTGATTTGCACTCCATCAGCCATATATCTTCCGAATTCCAGTTCCTCCCATCCGACAAATTCAACTTGACTGCGACCGTCAAAGGACTGTATTTTTATGACAAAAGATCCAACCAGGCACCCCTCATGCAGGATGTGGTTTATTCCGCACCGGGGTTCTCCCCTGATTTGAGACTGTACTACGTAAATAAGCCATTCAGCCTGTCATTCAACGCTGCCCTGAAACCGGTTCAGCCGTCACTGATCCAACTGGAAAAGCGCTTACAGACACTCTCTCCCCTGTACCTTGTAGCCGGAAATCCGGAACTTAAGAATTCAAACAAGGCGGCTGCCGGCTTCTCTGCTGCCGTAACTCTTCCAAAATCAAGGACTTCCTTGAAAATAGACCTTTCCGGTTCATTGGTGCAAAACTACGTAGGGACAGCCGTGAATTACTTCACCGGGGATACCCTGCTGGAAGATTTCGGCTATACCGCTGTGGCCGGTTCCAGATTGAGCCGCCCTGTAAACATGAACGGCGCCTGGAGTTCCGAGGCAAGTATCAGCGCCGGAATTAAAATGAGTTTCCTCGACTTGTATCTTGCCCCCGCCGTCACTGCAAGATTCAGCGGTAGCCCCATGATGACCAACGGAATCATTCAGAGCCACACTTCTGCCAGTTACGGTTTCCAATTAAGCGCCAATGCATCATTCGGCACCTGGGGAAGACTGGTAGTCAATGGAGAGTGCTCGTATACCTCCAACTACCGGGACATGGAACTCATAATGGGACAACTAAGCAACAACCTGAAGGTAACTGCACATGTGGATCCTGTCAGGCACTGGAGGATTTCTTCTTATTATAGCCTCCATTCAGACCGGTCAGTCAGGGGTCTTGCGGCCATTCCTTTTATCAACCATTTATTGAATTTCAGTATCCAATACAGTTTTGGAAAGGAGCTGAGCTCGAAAATACTGTTGTCCGGAGAAGACCTCCTGAACAACCGGCATCCACTTTCCAGGAACGTTGCGGACAGAATGGTTACAAATTCATACACGGCATATTTAGGCCGTGCAATCGTGCTGTCATATTCGCACACCTTCAGATAAAAGCCCAACATTTTGAAAAGCCAACAATTTGGGTTATATTTGCGTGATATGGCTGTGGAAAGGAAATGGATACTGAAGGAGCCGGCGGACCCGGAGAAGGTCAGCCGCCTTGGCGCGGAACTCGGAATAGACCGGGTCCTGGCCGAGCTTTTGGTGAAACGCGGCGTGGAGACCTTTGACCAGGCCCGTTCCTTCTTCCGCCCCCGCCTCGAGGACCTGCACGACCCCTTCCTGATGAAGGACATGGACAAGGCGGTGGAAAGGCTGCATGAGGCCATCGCCTCGAGGGAGAAAATCCTCGTCTACGGCGATTACGACGTTGACGGCACAACCGCCGTGGCGCTTATGTACTCGTTCATCCGCCGCTTCACCCCGCAGGTCGACTTCTACATCCCGGACCGGTACGACGAGGGTTACGGCGTGTCCTTCAAGGGAATAGACTGGGCCTCGGACAACGGCACCGGGCTCATCATAACCCTGGACTGCGGCATCAAGGCCATCGACAAGGTCGCATACGCCGCCAGCAAGGGCATAGACGTGATCATCTGCGACCATCACCTTCCGGAAGAATCCCTGCCCGAGGCGATTGCGGTCCTGGATCCCAAGCGGGAGGACTGCCACTATCCCTTTGACGACCTGTGCGGCTGCGGGGTGGGATTCAAACTGGTGCAGGCCTATTCCCAGAAGTACGGGATTCCTTTCGAGAGCCTGGAACCGCTGCTGGACCTGCTTGTGGTGAGCATATCGTCGGACCTGGTGACCATGGTGGGAGAGAACCGCATACTCGCCCATTACGGGCTCAAGAGGCTGAACGAGGACCCGAGGAAAGGGCTCCTCGCCATGATAGACCTGGCCAAACTGGAACCGGGTCACATCACCATAGACGACATCGTCTTCAAGATAGGTCCGCGCATCAACGCGGCGGGAAGGATGGAAACCGGACGGCTGGCGGTGGAACTGCTCACCGCCGACGACGACAGCGTGGCCGTCAGGATCGGCGAGAAGATCAACGAAAACAACAACGACCGCAAGAGCATAGACAAGGAAATCACCCAGGAGGCCCTGGGAATGGTATCTTCCGGAAAGGCCAAGGCAAGCGGCAACATAACCATCGTCTACAACCCCACCTGGAACAAGGGAGTGGTGGGAATCGTGGCCTCGAGGCTGGTGGAAGCGTTCTACAAGCCGGCAATCGTGCTCACCAAGTCCAACGGATTCATCACCGGCTCGGCCAGGAGCATCCAGGGATTCGACCTCTACCAGGCCATAGAAAGCGCGTCCGAACTGCTGGAGAACTTCGGCGGACACGTATATGCTGCCGGCCTTACCCTCAAGGAAGAGAACCTGGACGAATTCTGCCGCCGTATGGACTCTTTCATAGACGGGAAGATCACCCCGGAGATGCTTGTCCCCGTAATAGAACTGGATTCGAGGCTGGACTTCTCCCAGATATCGCCCAAATTCCTGAGGATACTCAAGCAGTTCCAGCCCTTCGGCCCCGGCAACTCCAATCCGGTTTTCATGACCGAGAACGTCTACGACGCCGGGAACGGCCGCAAGGTGGGGGCAGGCGGAGTGCACCTGAAGCTGGACCTCATGCAGGAATCCCAGCCATACCACCAGATTGCCGCAATCGCCTTCAACAAGGCCGAATTCTACGAATACATCAAGGCAGGCAACCCGGTGGATATCTGCTACTCGGTGGTGGAGAATTTCTATCGCGGCAGTTCAACCGTCCAGCTCCGCCTCAAGGATATGAAAGAAAGAAACGAAATTATCTGATTTTATGGCATATAACGATCTGAACGAACAGGAACTCGGAAGGAGGGAATCCCTGCAGAAACTTCGTGAACTTGGAATCAACCCCTATCCGGCGCCGCTGTACCCGGTGAACGCCTCGGCAAAGAGCATCGAGGCCGAATACGACCCGGCCGTCGGCAACCTCCAGGACGTGTGCATAGCCGGAAGGATCATGTCGCGACGGATAATGGGCGCGGCGTCGTTCATGGAACTCCAGGATTCCACGGGCAGGATCCAGGTCTACGTCAAGAGGGACGAGATCTGCCCCGGCGAGGACAAGACCATGTACAACACCGTCTTCAAGAAACTCCTCGACATCGGCGACTTTGTGGGAATCAAGGGCTTTGCCTTCTTCACCCAGACCGGACAGCTGTCGGTCCATGCAAAGGAACTGACCGTACTCGGCAAGTCCCTGAGGGTGCTTCCGATAGTGAAGACCGACGCCGACGGAACAGTCCACGACGGCTTTTCCGATCCCGAGCTCCGCTACCGCCAGAGGTACGTGGACCTGGTGGTGAACCCTCAGGTCAAGGATGTGTTCGTCAAGAGGGCCAGGATAATAGAGACCATGAGGGCCGAGTTCAACGCGGCCGGATGCCTTGAGGTGGAAACGCCTGTGCTCCAGGCAATTCCCGGCGGCGCAACGGCCCGCCCGTTCATCACCCACCACAACGCCCTGGACGTTGACATGTACATGAGGATCGCCAACGAACTGTACCTCAAGAGGCTGATCGTGGGCGGGTTCGACGGGGTGTACGAATTTGCCAAGAACTTCCGGAACGAGGGCATGGACAAGACCCACAACCCGGAGTTCACCTGCGTGGAGATGTACATCGCATACAAGGACTACGTCTGGATGATGGAATTCACGGAGAAGATGCTGGAGAAGGTCTGCACCGCGGTGAACGGGACTACGGAAATCACCGTCGGAGGCAACCGGGTGTCGTTCAAGGCCCCGTTCCGCCGGCTAAGGATCCTCGACGCCATAAAGGAATATGCCGGGGTGGACCTTGCGGGGATGGACGAAGACGGCCTCCGCGCCACCTGCCGCAGGCTGAACGTGGAGATCGACCCCACCATGGGAGAGGGAAAGCTCATCGACGCCATCTTCGGGGAATATGTGGAGCACAACCTGGTGCAGCCCACCTTCATCACGGACTATCCGGTTGCGATGTCCCCCCTCACAAAGCGCTGCCGCTACGACGACACCCTTACCGAAAGGTTCGAACTGTTCGTCTCCGGCAAGGAACTCGCAAACGCCTATTCCGAACTCAACGACCCCATTGACCAGCTCCACCGCTTTGAGGAGCAGGCTGCACTCAAGTCAAAGGGCGACGACGAGGCCATGTACATCGACTACGACTTTGTCCGCGCCCTTGAATACGGCATGCCGCCGACTTCGGGAATCGGCATCGGCATAGACCGCCTCACCATGTTCATGACGGGGGCGGAAGCCATACAGGACGTACTCTTTTTCCCCATGATGAGACCGGAAAAATTCTGATATCATGAAAAAGCTCTACCTGGACAAGAAGAACAAGAAGATCGCCGGTGTCTGCGCCGGCATCGCAAACTACCTGGTGGTGGATGTCGCGGTGGTCCGCATCCTCTTCCTTATCGCATTGATCTGCGGAAGCTTCGGCTTCTGGGCCTACATCATAGTCTGGGCGGTAGCCCCGGCTGCAGAGGAGGTTGTCGATATCCCCGAAGAGCAGTAGGGTCCCCGGTATGGACGTCATCACCTCGGTGCAGAACCCAAAGGTAAAGTCCCTCCTTACGCTTCGGGAAAAATCCCGTGACAGGCGCGGGAAGGGGCTTTTTACCGTAGAGGGGCGGAGGGAGACCGTCCGTTGCGCCGAGGCCGGCTTCATTCCGGAAGAGGTGTACCTTTGCAGGGAGATAATCCTTCCCGAAGAGGCCTCCGGGGTGCTGGACGCCGTAACCGCGGCCAATCCCCAATGCCGTTGTTACGAGGTCTCCCCAGCCGTGTACGCCAAGGCGGCATACAGGGAAGGGACCGAGGGAGTAATCGCCGTCTTTAGGCAGAAAAACCTGGAACTGAAGGACTTGCAGCTTTCCGCATCACCCCTTCTGGTGGTACTTGAGTCGGTTGAGAAGCCCGGCAACCTCGGGGCCGTGCTCCGAAGCGCCGACGCCGCAGGGGCCGATGCGGTAATAGTATGCGACCCGCTCACCGACCTTTACAACCCCAACCTGATCCGTTCGTCCACGGGGGGCATTTTCACCGTTCCCACTGTGGCGTGCACTTCCGCCCGGGCGATCGCCTGGCTCAAGGAAAAGGGCATCGGCATACTTACCGCCCAGCTGCAGGATTCCGTCCCCTACTACCACACCCCCATGACCGGTCCGGTGGCGATAGTTTTCGGGACTGAGGCCACCGGCCTTTCGGAAACCTGGAGGCAGGCCGCCGACGCCCATATCATGATTCCCATGCTGGGACGCCTGGATTCGCTCAATGTATCGGTTTCGGCTTCGATCCTGCTGTTCGAAGCCGTAAGGCAGAGGCAATTATGGAAAAACGGTTTGGAATAATCGGCAACCCGGTTAAGGGGTCCCTGAGCCCTCTGCTGTTCGGAGCCGCTTACGGGGGCCGGTTCGCCTACGACCTCATTGAGGAACCCGGCTTTGACAAGGCCTGGGAGCGGTTCCTTGAAGGATATCACGGAATCAACGTCACCGCTCCGTTCAAGGAGGATGCCTTCCGCAAGGCCGGGGTCATCACCCCATCGGCAAAGGCTGTGGGAGCTGCCAACCTCATTGTCAAGACCCCATTGGGAACTGAAGCCCACAATACTGATTTCCTGGGCATAAAGATGATCATAGCTGAAACCGTAAGCAATTCATACACAGATACTCCAAGAGCATTGATCGTTGGATGCGGAGGCGCCGGAAGGGCTGCGGCGGCTGCGGCGGCGCAGTCGGGGTTCAAGACCACGGTCATGAACCGCTCGGCCGGAAGGGCCCGCGCCCTGGCTGAAGCCCTGCCGGAATACGGCCTCGAGGTGGCCCCTGTGCAGGACCTGGGCGGGAGGCTCCGAGACAGCGACCTCGTCATCTACACGGTGCCCTCCGCGATGGACGGCCTCCGGGAGCTGCGGGAGGATGTTTTCGCACCGACCGGCAGGGGTCCCAAGGTGCTGCTGGAGGCAAACTACAAAACCCCGTCGTTCTCCGGGGAACTGCTTGAAACGCTCCATAAAGGTGGATGCAGGTACATCAGCGGACTAAGGTGGCTGCTGCTTCAGGCGGTAGCCGGCTACGGCATCTTCACCGGGCTCGACCCCGACGCCGAAGCAATGCGGAAAGTTATCGGAAATATCGCCGAAAATCACTAACTTGGTCCCCGGTTCACGCTAATTTGATTTAAACCATTCATAATCATGTCACTTAACAAAGTAATGCTGATCGGTAACGTTGGAAGAGACCCCGAGGTACGTTATCTTGAGCAGAATTCATCACAGGGGAACGCAAAGGTGGCATCCTTCACCCTCGCCACCACTGAAAGGTACCGCGACCGCGGCGGAGAACTTCGCGAAAACACTGAATGGCACAATATAGTGGCCTGGCGCAACAGTGCCGACATCGCCGAGAAATATATCCGGAAGGGTTCCCAGATCTATGTGGAGGGCCGCCTCCGCACCCGTTCCTGGACGGACCAGACCGGAGTGAAGAAATACACCACCGAAGTGGTGGTTGACAGCCTCCAGCTCCTGGGCCGCCGTCCCGACGCACCCGTCCAGCAGGAGAACACGTACGCCCAGCCGCAGCCGGGATGGCAACAGGCACCCCGTCCGGCGCCCGCCCCTGCTCCGCAACCTGTCCAGGGACAGGATATTCCGGATGACGACCTTCCATTCTAAGATTCCAGGAACAATGAAGAATAAGGTAGACGTAGTACTCGGTCTCCAATGGGGAGACGAAGGCAAGGGAAAGATTGTTGACGTGCTCGCTGCCGCCTATCCCGCCGTGGCGAGGTTCCAGGGCGGGCCTAACGCGGGCCATTCCCTCCAGTTCGACGGCAAGAGTTTCGTCGTCAGGAGCATTCCCTCCGGAATCTTCCGCGAGGGCTCGGAAAACATAATCGGGAACGGCGTGGTGCTGGATCCGCTGGCATTCAGGGAGGAATGCCGGAGCGTGGCCGCCATGGGGATCGTCCCGGAAAAGAGGATAGCCATCTCCACCAAGGCCCACCTGATCCTGCCCACCCACCGCCTGCTGGACGCCGTGAAGGAGGCCGCAGCGGGTAAGGGCAAGATAGGTTCCACCCTCAAGGGGATAGGTCCCGCCTACACCGACAAGATTTCCCGCCAGGGTCTCCGGACCGGAGACTGCCTCACGCCCGGTTTCGTCCAGAAATTCGGGGAGCACACCGCAAAGCACCTGGAAACCATAAAGCTGATCGCTGAAGGAGCCGGACTCGACATTCCCGCCCTCGAGGACAAGGTGTTCGGCTGCAGCCTGGCCCAGTATACCGCGTCGTGGCTGGAAGCCGTGGAATTCCTGAAGGGCTTCCGCCTTGTGAACTGCGAGTATTTTGTATCCTCACTCCTGGAACGCACTCCCCTCCTTGCCGAAGGCGCACAGGGTTCCCTCCTGGACATAGACTACGGTTCCTATCCATTTGTGACCTCGTCGAACACCACCTGCGGCGGAGTATGCACGGGACTCGGCGTTCCTCCTTCGGCTGTAGGGAAGGTTTTCGGCATTTTCAAGGCCTATTGCACCAGGGTGGGAAGCGGTCCCTTCCCCACCGAACTCAATGACTCCACCGGCGAGGAACTCCGCCGTATCGGTCACGAATTCGGGGCGGTGACCGGAAGGCCACGCCGGACCGGATGGCTGGACCTCGTTGCCCTCAAATACTCCGTCATGGTAAACGGGGTCACCCACCTGATAATGATGAAATCGGACTGCCTGGACACATTCAGCGCCATCAAGGCATGCACCTCATATAAGGTGAAAGGTGTTGTTACAGAGGAACTTCCGTTTGACCTGGCCGACGCCGAACCGGTTTATACCGAGTTCCCAGGATGGCAGCAAGACCTCACCGGTGCCAGAAGTTTCAGCGAACTTCCTGCAAGATTTACGGAGTACATAGATTTTATAGAAGGATACATAGGCGTTCCGGTGAAGATAATTTCACTGGGACCTGACCGTGAAGCCACAATAGAGAGATAACACATAATAACACATGAAGAAATTGGTTTTGGCTTTTTTGCTGCCACTCGCACTTGAAGCATGCAAAAAGCCGGCACCTGAGATTACCCCCCAGGATGACAATGATCCCGAAATCACCGTACTGACCGCCCCTACGGGCGTAATGCTTGAAAAAACCGGCTCGTCCTCGCTCACTTTCAAATGGGACGTAACAACCCAGAACGGGGCCCAGTATGAGCTGCATCTCTACAAGACTCCTTACCAGGAAGGGAATCCCGTGGCCACAAAGACTTTGAACCGGGGCCTGGACACCTGGACATTCTCAGGACTGACTCCCGATACCGGATACCTGTTCCGTATAAGGTGCATCGCCGAGGGAGCGGAAGCATCGCCCTGGGTGGACCTCACCTCCAGCACCCAGGCCGAAGCCAAGACCTGGACCTTAAAGGTAATGTCCTTCAACGTGAGGCTGATAACTTCCGAGACCGATCCCAACAACAACTGGGATGTTCGCAAGGTGGCCTTCCCCGCCATGCTCAAGGCCGAGAAGCCCCTGGTGATGGGCGTCCAGGAAGCCAAGGCCGCCCAGGTTTCCTATATAGCCTCGAATGCAACGGACTACGCCTATTACGGAATCGGCCGTGACGCCCAGACCGGAACCACCGGAGAGATGATGGCCATCTTCTACGACAAGAACCAGCTTACCCTTGGGGACCACGGAACCTTCTGGCTGTCAGAGACTCCCGACAAGTGCTCCCTGGGCTGGGACGCAGCCTGCAGGAGGACCGCCACCTGGTGCGTTTTCACACACAAGGCTTCCGGGAAGAAGTTCATCCACATCAACACCCATCTGGACCACAAGGGCACCAAGGCAAGGGAGGAGGGTCTGAAACTGATCATCCAGAGACTTGCCGTAATCAACCCATCCGGACTTCCCGCCATCCTTACCGGGGACTTCAACGTCACCCCTTCCAGCAGTTGCCTCACGCCCCTGATCGGTGTGATGAACGATGCCAGGCTGACCGCCGCCGTTACCGACAATTCACCCACCTACAACGGATACAGCAGTTCCGGAGGCAAGATCATCGACTACATCTGGCACAAGGGATTCAACCGCATCCTCTCATACCGGGTGGTGAAGGAGAAGTTCCAGGACATACCGTTCATTTCCGACCACTACCCCATCACAGCCGAACTTGAGATCATTGAATGAAATGAAAGTCAAATCGCTGGTTCTGACAGCAATCGTCCTGCTGCTTTCATGCTGCACCAAGGGCAATCCGGAAGATGGCGGCAACGGGAACACGGATGTTCCTGAAAACGATGCCCTTGACCTGTCGGAGTATGTGATCGTCTTCAGCCACGAAGCCGAGGCCGAGGAAGGACGCGACGCCGCCATGGCCATGAAGGCGGCGGTCAAGTCCAAGACCGGAAAGGAACTCCCGATCGTTTCCGACGAGGTGCAGGAAAAGGCCCGGGAAATCCTCATAGGCCCCACTTCCAGGAAGGAATCCGTCCAGTGGTACTCCGCAGCGCACGACACCTTCGACTGGGCCCTCTTCCACTCCGGTGGCAAGATAGTCGCGGCGGCAGGCGGATGCTGGGCGCTGGACAAGGCGGTCGACAGGATGAAGTCCGCGCCCATGAAGACCACCCTGTCGGAAAAGGGCAACATATTCGGCAAGATGCTGTTCCCTCCCGAGGAGGGCTCAAACCTGAGGATCCTCGACGACAACATCTGGAACTACACAAAGGCAAACGCCCCGGCCTGGGAGGCAGTGGGCGCCGACTGCACCAACAAGGTCCGCTCGCGGGGCTTCGAGGCCATTATCTGCGCCTACATGCCGGACGTCTTCACCATGCAGGAATACCACAAGTCCATGCATGACGATTACATGTCCAAAATCCTCACCGACAGGGGATATGCCATGTCCTACACCCCCGGAAGCCAGTGGAACTGGACACCGGTTTTCTATCGCACCTCAACCCTTACCCTTAAAGACTCGGGATACCTCAGGTATGACAGTTCCTGGAGCGATTCGGGCAGCAAATCCTACCAGTGGGCCGCCTTTACGCACAAAGCCACGGGCAAGACATTCATAGTGTTCAGTACCCACCTGTGGTGGAAGAGCGAGTCGGTGCAGGCCGGCAGCAACTCAGCCAGGGAAACCCAGGCCAAATCCATCATAACCAAGGTTGCCGAACTGGAGCAGAAGTATGCCTGTCCGGTGTTCGTTGCCGGCGACATGAACTGCAACCTCAATTCCACCGCCCTGAAGCAGTTCACCAATGCCGGATACGTCACCGCATGGCACGCCGCCACCGTATATGGCGACAGACGGAACGGACACCACCAGTGCTCCGCCGACGGCTTTTCCCGCAGCTCCACCAAGCCAGACGACGGCATGAGTGCGATAGACTACATTTTCGCACATAACATGGGCACCTCCAAAGTGCTTACATTCTGGAGGATACAACCCTACTTCACGGTCATGCTGACCGACCATTATCCAAATTACACAGACATAGCTTTATGAAAAGGTTTTTCCTGACACTGATTCTCTTTTGGTTATCGGTTTCATCCGTTTGGGCCGGAGGGGACCTTTCCGGATATGTGATAGTCTATCCCGCCGGAGCCGAGGCCGAAGAAGGTACGGAGATCGCGGCCCTTGTAAACAAGGCGGTCGGGATGGAACTGCCGGTGGTTTCCGACGAGGCTCCGGCAGTCAGACATGAAATACTCATCGGCAGGACCAACCGGCCCGAATCCGGACCCTTCTATGCCGCATCGCCCGACACCTTCGACTGGAGGCTTGCCAGGAAGGGAAGCAAGGTGCTGGTACAGGGAGGTGGCTGCTGGGCACTTGCCAGGGCGGCATCCCGGCTCTCGGAAAGGGTCCCTTCAAAACCTGAAGAGGGCAATATCTACGGTGAGATGATCTTCCCAAGGGATTCCGTGAGCAACCTGCGCATCCTGGACGACAATATATGGAACTGGGGAAAGCCCTACAATTCCCCCCAGTGGGAAGGAACCGGCTTTGACTGCCGCGACGAAGTGAGGGTGAGGGCGCTGCTGGAAGTGGTATGGGCAACTATGCCCGACATAATCTGCCTTCAGGAGTATTCCACATACATGGATCCGCTGATGAGGCCTTCGCTCGAGGAGAAGGGATATGTCCTGGCCTACCCTGCAAAGGCTGAAATGTGGAACTGGACCCCGGTTTTCTACAAGTCCGACGCGCTTACGCTGGTAGACAGCAAGTATCACCGCTATGAGCCCGAAAAGCCATGGAGCAACCACGGTTCCAAAAGCTACTGCAGCGGCACTTTCCGCCACAACGCCACCGGAAAGGAATTCATGGTCATCAACACCCACCTCTGGTGGAAGAGCGAGAAGGCCCAGCCGGGCAGCAACTACGCCCGCGAGGCCCAGATGCGGAAAATCATGACCGCCGCCGACGACTACGTGCTGGCGGGAGGAGGGCCCGTCTTCGTGATGGGCGACCTCAACTGCCGTTTCACCTCAAAGGCGATGAAACAGATGATCGACGCGGGATACGTTCCTGCCTGGGACGCCGCCACCGTATTCGGCGACAGGAGGGGCGGCCACCACTACTGCTTCCCGGACGGGTTCTCCCGCAGTTCCACCACCAAGGACAATGGTCGCGATTCCATAGACCAGTTTGTCATGTTCAACGGCGGCAGCACGGAAATCAGGACCTTCCACCGCATGTATGCATGGTTCCTGGTCCCGGTGACCGACCACTATCCAAACTATGCAGATATCCGGTTATAAAGTTACACTTTATTGTTTTTTTTGCTTATTTTTGTTTGCTAATAACATAATAATAACTACGTATAATGACTGTATTTAAGTCCTTCGTCCCGGTTTTCTTGCTGATTGCCACGGCTTTATCGTGCAAGGGAGTGGATCCCGAAAAAGGTGGAAACGGAGATAACGGAGATAATTCAAAATTCGGCGCTCCGATAGAAGTGGTCGACGGAAAGGTCCGTTTCTTTATTACCGCCGCCGGAGAGACCTCGGCAGTAAGGGATGCCATGGGGCTCAAGGCCGACGACTTCACGGGATTCAAGGTCAACGTGAACGGGTCGGATTACATGCTCCAGAAAGATACCGGCGGCAACTGGTACATCGACGTCACTGCGGTAAACAACAATGTATACAACGCCGTGCTCGTCACCAGGAATTCCCAGAAATGGTACGGGTCCAGCGCTTTCAAGGACGTCGCTGTCCCGTTTTCGCAGTTTTTCAGCGCCACCAGGGCCTCTTTCAAGGACTACCCCAGATACGCCTCATATTCTGAAAGTACCGGGAACCTGCTGGCCTTCAGCGACGCGGTTTCCATACTGAAGCTCGTCATCTCCGGCGAGGGTTCCCTCTGCTCGGTGAAAGTCAGGGCCCTTGGCGGTGACAACATCGCCGGACTCGCCGTTTTCCAGCCGAGCAAGGGAAACCTCAACATTACCACCGGGCTGGACCAGGCAGTGGTGAACTGCACCGAGAACGGGAAATTCGTCAAACTCGGAGAGTCGCCCGTAACGGTACCGGTCATCCTCAACCAGTCCTCGCTCAGGCAGGGATTGGAGCTTACCATCTGCGATTCCAACCACAGGATGATGCGCAAGACCATCACTCCGGGTGCGATCAAGCCCGGCACCGTGGTCACCGAGAACGTCTCCTATTCCCCGGAAAGCGACATAGTCTGGTACGAGGGCTTCGACAACTTTGTGTGGGGCGGAAACATAATGGGTGGTTCCGGCTCCACGGGTTTCTCCCCCGACGCCAACAAGATAGGCATTTCTGACGGTACCGGACGCGACGGCTATGCCGACGCCTTCAAGGCCGTGGAGTACAACAATCCGGGGACCGGCTTCATTCAGTCAAACACCTGGGATGAAGTGAACGGTATAGGGGTCGCCTCCTCCCATGTTATGAGCGAATCCTACATAGACAGCCGCAACATCCGCGACTGGTTCTACCTTTTCCGCTGCCAGGAATACCACGGGATACTGGCAATAGGCTGCGGAAACCAGGGACGCGGAATAATGCAGACCCCGCCCATAGGCAACCTTCAGGGAATCACCGACGCAACCATCTCCTTCAATTTCTGCTTCATGGCCGGCGCCACCGACGACATGCTGGTCCAGGTGATCAATGCCGGATATATAACTTCCTGCAAGATAGACGGTTCACCTGTGGATTTCAAGCAGAACTACTCGGCCAACGCCTCGGTGAAGATAGTGGGCCACAGGAGCGTCACCATACCCGCCGAGAGTGCTTCAAAGACCTGGCACAACATTGAACTCACACTGACAAACGCCACCGACGGCACCAGGCTCTACATCGCCGGGAACGACTCAGGCAGCGGCGTCCACGGAATCTACATCGACGACATCACCGTCCGCTCCGTCCCGGGGTCTGGCCGCAAGGGCAACCTCCGCCTGCTGTACTGGAACATCCAGAACGGGATGTGGTCCGACCAGGCCAACAATTACGACAACTTCGTTGCGTTTGTCAGGAAATACGACCCCGACATCTGCGTCTGGTGCGAGGCCTCCTCGATATACAAGGACAACACCAGCACAAGCGAGAGCACGTCCAAGAGGTTCCTCCCCAACGGATGGGCAGCCCTGGCGGCACGTTACGGGCACAACTACTCCGCCCTGGGAGGATTCAGGGACAACTACCCCCAGGAAGTTACCTCAAAGTATCCTATCACCACCCTCCTGAAGATCACCGACTCCAATGTCAGCGGCAAGCCCATAGCTCACGGGGCCGCCATCCAGCAGGTTAACGTGAATGGACGGCTGCTGAACCTGGTAACCTGCCACATGTGGCCCCAGGCCTACGGCTACGGGGTCGCCACCGCCAACAGGGATGCCAGCGCCGCGAGGAACGAGGGCGACTACTACCGTGAATTCGAGATGGAATACATCGTAGCCCAGACCATAAACAACTCCAAGTATTCGTCGGTCTCCGACTGGATGCTGCTTGGCGACATGAACTCCCGCTCCAGGAAGGACAACTGGTATTACGGTTACCCTGAAAACGACACCCGCCTGCTCACGCAGGACGTGGTCCTGAACAAGACCCAGCTAAAGGACGTCATCGCCGAATGCTACCCCGCCCCGGACAACCTGGTCTCATCGACCGGAGGTACCGCCAGGATAGACTACGTGTACGTCTCATCAGGCCTTATGGACAAGGTGGTCAACGCACTGATACTTGGCGACAAGTGGGTGTATCCGGTCAAGAGCAAGTTCGTAAGTTCCTTCTACGACCCTTCCGACCATCGTCCTATACTCGTTGATTTCGATCTTACAAAATAACCAATCACATTATTTATGTCAAACAGTAACACTTTAAGAGACCTTGTCCGCCTCGGTGCCCTCCTGGGCGCGGTATTGGCCGCCGGAGTGTCGCTCCCTTCCTGCCGGAAGGACGACCCCAACGCCGACCGCAAGGAGTACATCGAATTTTACAGGAGCCTTGAAGACGAGGAGCCATCCACGTGGGTGAGCGTTCCCGTAATGGGCGGCGAGGTGAAACTGCCGGTTAAGGCGAACGTAGAGTTCACCGCTTCATGGCAGGACGAGCTTACCTCGCCTTGGGGCAAGGTGACGGCTGTGGAGAAGAAAGGTGACGACCTCTATGAGGTCACCCTTGAGGTCAAGCCCCGCTCCACATACGGCTATTACACCAGAAGGAGCGGAATGCTGCTTCTGAGCGCCCCCGAGAAGAGTCTCGGATGCTACGTAGACGTGCACCAGGGACTCCTGGCCCGCCTTTCCAACGATTTCTCATGGGCCAAGTACGGCACCTCCGACCCCAGGAAACTGGACGGAATCCCGTTTGCTTCCTGGATCCTCACCGACAGGGAAAGGGGATGGCTTCCCGTTCCCACCGACCCGGATGAGGCAAAGGAATACAAACCTGCCGTATTCGGCAAGAACGGATTCATCCAGCTGGGCGACGACGAGGGACACGGCGCCGTAATCCACACCCCGTTCGTGGATGACATAAGGAACGACTCCCTTGCAGTGGTATCGTTCCGTGCCGTCACCTACAGCGACCTGGAAGGACACAGGGACAACGGGAAACTCACCGTCGAGATAATCGGCGGAGGAGCTTTCCGCGACAACGGCGAGACCGTCATGGAATTCGACGTTCCCGGAGCCGACATCACATCGGAGAACTATCCCGCCAACTTCTGGTGGGGGTCGGAATATCTCCTCGGGATCGTTTCCCTGCCCAAGAATCCGTTTACCGGCAACACCCGCATCCGCTTCACCGCAGGTGACCCGGCTGCGACCGGAACCCCCAACCGGATATTCATAGACAACGTCTATATCCGGAAGATAGTGGAGAAAAACGGCGACGAGGACCTCTTCCTCGCAAACGGCGGCAGCGGAAAGGACAACCTCCTTGGACCGGCACCGCTTCAGACAGACAGTTCAAACTAAAAAGACACATAGATGCGTACCAGATTACATATAATAATATTGTCCATCGCGGCAATGTCGGCCTTCCTTTCGGGAGCGGCCTACGGTGAGCTCTATGCCCAGTCAAACGAGATTACCGTCACCGGCAAGGTGCTCGACTCGGAGGGACAGCCCCTTCCCAGCGCAACCATCCGCATTGCCGGCACTTCCAGGGGCGCGGTTACATCGGCCGACGGCTCCTATTCCATAAGGGTAAAGCGCGGCGAGACCATCGAGGCCCTGTTCATGGGTTATGAAACCCAGAGCGCAAAGATCGCCGGGAACCGTTCGGTGTACGACTTCACCCTCACCGAGGACGAGAACGTTCTCCAGGAAGTGGTCATGATCGGCTACGGTTCGGTCAAGAAACAGGACCTCACCGGAGCTGTCACCAACGTCAAGATGCAGGATATCCAGGATGTTCCGGTGCTTTCAGTGGACAACGCCCTCCAGGGCCGTATCGCCGGTGCCGATTTCCTTTCCACCGACGGCGCCCCGGGTTCCACCACCTCCATCCGTATCCGCGGATCCCGTTCCATCACCGCCTCCAACGAGCCGTTGTTCGTAGTTGACGGTGTCATCGACGCCATCCATGACCTCAACGACATCAACTCCAGCGATATAGCCAGCATCTCGGTGCTGAAGGATGCCTCCTCCACCGCAATCTACGGTTCAAGGGGTGCGAACGGCGTCATAATCATCACCACCAAGAAGGGCTCGGGCCGTAACGGTAAGGTCAACATCACCTTCAAGGGCGACGTTGGATTCTCCCAGCTTCCGCGCGGGCTCGACATCATGAACAAGACCGAGTTCCAGATGTACCGCAACGAACTGGCCTCGTTCGGAGCCGACGCCAACCACACCGGAATCGGCCTCGACACTCCCGTATCCGAGTCCATCTACAAGGACCCGTACGGAGCCGGAGAAGGCACCGACTGGATAAAGGAGATCACCCGCACGGCCCTCATCCAGAACTATTCCCTCTCACTTACCGGCCAGGACGAGAAGCACAACTACCTTGCATCGTTCGGTTACAACGACACCCAGGGTATCATCCAGGACAGCGGCCAGAAGAGGTTCACCGGCCGAATCAGGGTGGACCGCAAGCTGTTCAAGTGGCTGGAAGTGGGATACAACGGTTCCTACACCTGGCGCCATAACGACCAAAACAAGGCCACCCTCGGAGGTACCGCATGGTATCAGGGTGCAATGTACCTGAACCCGGGAATGAAGCCCGAAGATACCTTCAACGATTACTACTACTCCGGTGCCTGGATCAATACCCCGCGCTCCCTCATCGACAAGAACACCTACTACCTTGAGCGCCATTCATCCACCCACAACTTCACCGCCACCATCAAGCCCGTGAAGAACCTCGTGATCAAGAGCACCTTCTCCTACTATCTCTACCAGAGGCACACATACCGCTACTATCCCGGAACCCTTCCCACCAAGGTGGACGGCCAGGGAGGCGACGCCTACAGGGCTGAATGGGACGAGCACTCCCTGTCAAGCGAGAACACGGCCACATATACCCTGAAGCTGAAGAAACATACCGTCAACTTCATGGCCGGACTCTCCGCATACACCTTCGGGTCACATGATTTCAACCTTTCGGGAAGCGGTTACCTGATTGACGACGTGATGTGGAACAACATGAACGCCGTCCAGGACAAGGAGACCTACTCCGCCGGTACCGCCACCTCCAGGAAGGACAAGTTCTCCGTATTCGGAAGGATCGACTGGAACTACGGCTCCAGGTACTACCTCACCGCTACAGTCAGGCGTGACGGTGCCTCCAACTTTGCGGAACACAACAAGTACGCCACCTTCCCTTCCGGAGCTTTCAAGTGGAACATCTCCAACGAGCCCTGGATGAAGGGAGCCAAATGGCTGGATGAACTGTCGCTCAGGCTCAGTGCCGGTCTTACCGGAAACGACGCCATCTCGGCCTACCGTTCACACGCCGCCATGTCCACCACCACCGGAGGATATATCTTTGACGGGAAGCAGCCCGCTGCGGCATACCGTTCCAGGCTCGACTCCCCCGACCTCAAATGGGAGAAGACGGCCTCGTACAATGCCGGTCTGGACTTTTCCGCCTTCAACGAAAGGGTGAAGATGACCGTGGAAGCCTACATGACAAAGACTTCCGACCTTCTCCTCAACGTTCCGGTGGCCACCCAGGTTGGTTATTCCTCCAAGTTCATCAACATCGGAAAGACCTCCAACAAGGGTATCGAATTCTCCCTGGAGACCAGGAACATCGTCAAGAGGAACTTCAGCTGGCTGACTTCCTTCACCATCTCCCACAACTCCCAGATGGTGGATGACATCGGCGGCGAGGAGTTCGTCTCGGCCTATGACAGCCCAGGCAACAACAAGTACATGATGTACGGCTACGTGGCCGGATATCCCCTCAACTCGCTCTGGGGCTTCAAATACGGCGGCACCTGGAAGAGTGCCGAGGAAAGGGAGCGCAACACCGTTACGCAGACCTACACCACCAACTCCGGGACCAACGGCGGCCCGCGTTACTACGACATCAACCATGACGGCATCCTCTCGCAGGACGACCTGCTCTACATGGGCAACGCGGACCCGTTCATCTACGGAGGTCTCCAGAACACCTTCCATTACAAGAATCTCAAGTTCGGATTCTACCTGGCCTATTCGCTGGGCGGAAAGATCTACAACTATTCCGAATTCTACATGGGAGGTTCCATCTTCGGCAACCAGTACCGCTACATGCTCAACGCCTGGCATCCCGAGAGGAATCCCCTCTCCGACATTCCCCGTGCCGGTGCCAAGACCGACGCCGCCCTTCCGAGCGACTTCATGATCCATGACGCCTCCTACCTCCGTCTCAAGACCGTCTCCATCTCCTACACGCTCCCGCTCAAGAAGGTGAAATTCCTGCGCGACGTGACGTTCAGCGCGATCGGCGACAACCTCTGGCTGTGGAAGAACTACAACGGATTCGATCCCGACGTTTCTTCGGAAGGGACATCCTCCACATTGAGGCGAGTGGACCTCGGTGCCTACCCCAAGGCCCGCACCATCACTTTCAGCATCCAGGTAAGATATTAAAAAGGGAAAGAACATGAAAGCAAGACACATACTTCTCTCATTGGCAGGCGCAGCACTGCTTGCAGGATGCTCCCTTAAGGAAGACCTTTCCGTCATAGCCACGCCGGACAACTCCTTCGACTCGGCGGCTTCGTGCCAGCAGGTGATAAACAGCTGCTACATCCCGATGAAGAATTTCTACACCTATACATACATGCTCGCCACCGAGTGCTGCACGGACATCGCCTACTGCCCTTCCGGAACACTCGACGCACGTCTTGACATCTCCCCGGCCACACCGCGCCACGGACAGACAGTCTGGACACAGTGCTATACGGGCGTCCAAAGGTGCAATTTCGCAATCAAGGGTATCGAGAACTCCAAGGTCTTCATGGACGAAAACGGGGAACTCGACACCACCAACTCAAAACTGAACCTCCTTCTCTGCGAGGCAAAGGTGCTCAGGGCGTTCTACTACTACACCCTCACCTGCTTCTTCGGCGACGTTCCGTTCTACTTTGACGACATCAACGACCTGGAGACGCTGGACCGCATAGCCCTCCTGCCCAGGATGAGCGCCGTGGAAACCCGCAACACCCTGATCGAGGACCTCAAGGCAATCGCCCCGCTGGTTCCCCAGACCCGCACCTCCGACAACGAGAACCACAGGCTCGGCGCCGCCTGCGCCTGGATGCTCATAGCAAAGATGGCCATGTGGAACCGGCAGTGGGAAACGGCCATCGACGCAATCGGGCACCTCGAGGAGATCTACGGAGACTTCTCGCAGTACGACTATGCCGAGAACGCCATGTTCCGCAACAAGAACACCCCGGAATCCATCCTGGAGATCCAGCATGAATATGTCAGGGGCGGTATAAGCTACACCTCCAACGTGGCGGCCATCTGCATGCCTACTCCAAGGACCACCGGAACCAGCATCTACGCCGGCGTGGACGTTTCCGAACTCGGGAACGAAGCCACCGCATGGGCGGCGATGCGTCCCAACGTGGTGTTCTGCCAGGGTCTCCAGACCCGCCGCGGCAAGGATATCCGCAAGAACTACAACATGGCATGGGAATACGACGGCCATGAGTTCGCCAGCATCACTCCCCGCCCCTGGTGCGGTCCCAAGTTCTGGTGCCCCGGAATGGTGCAGACTGCCGACGGCAACAACTACAAGGTCTTCCGCTACGCCGACGCCATGCTGATGAAGGCCGAGTGCTATGCCAACACCAATGAGAACGAGCTGGCGGTGCAATACCTCAACAAGACCCGCATCAGGGCCGGACTCGGCGAATACACCTTCCGTACGCCCCTCCGCCTCATGGCAGAAATCCGCAACGAGCGCGCCCGCGAGCTGTTTGGCGAGTTCCAGCGCAAGTTCGACCTTGTCCGCTGGGGTATCTGGTACGACGAGACCTCGTCGAACACCGACTACACCGCCCTCCAGAACAACATACTCCCCTGCCACGAATACTACCCAATCCCCGAGCAGGAGGTCATCAAATCCAAATACAACCTTGACAACAAGGCTTATAACGCATACGGCCTCTAATTGAAAGGACATGAAAGGAATTAAACATATAATAAGGACAGCCCTCATCGCCGCAGGTGCGATGCTTTGGGCCATCGGTTGCGACAGGCCCTTTGAGATGGACCTTCCCCTTGCAGTGAATTCCCACAAGGTGTCGCTCAGCGCCGAGGCAGGTTCCACACACATCATGGTGTGGGCCGACGGCCCGTGGACGGCTTCGTTCGGGAAGACCATCGGCTGGGGATCCCTCAACAAACTATCGGGCGAGGGCAACAACGACATTGTCTTCAAGTACGCCAAGAACTTCGGCGTGGCAAGGAGCGTGGACCTCATCCTCACCAAGGGAAGCCTGAAGGACACCATCAAACTTGTCCAGGCAGGCACCACCACGGGTGACAACGCCTCCCTCAATTTCAAGACTTCCGCCCTCACCCTGCTCCGCAATGGCTATTCAGTGAACTCCCCCGTCAGCACTTCGATGATTTACGGGACGGACATGATCGTCCCCAGCGTGGAATTCTTTGATGCCTATAACGAGTCCCTGGGCGTCGTGACCGCCGGGGAGGAAATTCCCGACACCCTTCACATCACTCCATGGATCAGCAACATGGAGATAGTACAGGGCGAGAATCCCAGCGATGTCAGCGTAAAGTACAACGTGGATGAGAACAACACCGGTGAAGCCCGCTTCGCCGTCCTCACCATCAAGGTGGATGCCGCCGACGGAACCGTTTACGACAGCCGCCAGACCATCACCCAGGGCCTGGAGGAAGCCGCACTCACCCTCGAAAGCGATTCGGGACAGTACAGCGGATTCAGCTCGAACTATACCATCGACACCCCTACCAACAACGTATTCCCTTATACGCAGTTCATCAGCTGCCAGAGCGGAGCCGACTGGATATCAGATGTTTCCCTTGACAAGAACGGTCTCAACTTCACCGTTTCCACCAACGATACCGGCTCACCCAGGAACGCCGATGTCACAGCTACGTTCAACGACGGCAACGGTACCATGCTTTCCGTCAGCTACACTGTGACCCAGCTTTCCTACCCCAGCGCCATATCGTTCCAGGAAGTGAGGTCTATGCCTGCCGGAACCCTCAGCGCCGACAAGTTCATAGAAGGGTATATCGTCAGCGATCCTGCCAGCGCAAATGTCTGCCAGAATCTGCAGACAGCCCAGTTCAAGTTCGACTTCGATGAGAACGACAAGACCGCCTACATCGAGAGCACGGACGGTAAATACGGTTTCTGCCTCAAGTTCAACACCCGCGAGGACAATGTCACCAAGCGCTGGCAGAGGGTAAGGATAGGGATCAACGGCCTCACCCTTGAAAGGCAGGCCGATCCCCTCTGCTTCACCCTCAGGGGACTCACCGCCGGAAACATCATCGAGACCATCGGCGAGCCCGACGAGTTCAACGTGCCTGCCAAGAAGAGGAGCATCGCCGAACTTACCGACGATGACATCTTTACCATGGTTTCCCTCCAGGACATTGAAATCATGTGCAAGGACGGCTGCTATACCAACGCCACCGACGGCTATTCCTATAAGGACCCGGGCGTCAACCCCACCGCAGGTACCACTTCCCCCAGATGGGACACCGCACCACTCCTCATGAGCGACAAGAGCGGCAATGTAATCTACATGCTTACCAATGCGCGGGTGAATTGGAGAAGGAACGGAAGCGTCTACGGGAACGGCACCGAGATCGTGGCCCAGGGTTCCGGAACCTACAGGGGAATCATCACCGCCGAGGAACTTGTCCGTTACGGCGAACTCGGAAGGTATAAGATCCGTCCCCTTGAAAAGAACGACATCCAGCTTGAGAATCCGGCCTTCTCAAAGACCATCGTGGAGTGGAACTGGAACAACAAGGTTACCGATACTACTCCTGAAATCGGCAGCGGTACCCTCAACGTGTACGGTGCAACCACAGCTGCCGCCTCAGACTTCAACAGCATGCAGCCTTACGACGGGTCCCAGAAGGGCCTTGTTCCCAACGCAGCATTGAAGCTGACAAAGAAATGGTGGAACTTTGCCGAGGACAAGGGTGAATACATCGATGTAAGCTTCTCGACTTCAGGTATTTCCGGAAGCAACATGATCTTCGGGATAGTATGGAACCACGGAGCCATGGGCAATACCACCCTTGACTCGCCCGCCCACTGGAACCTGCTCTACTCAATTGACGGAGGAGAGTTCAAGCCAGTTCCCGGCGACATGATCAAGAACCGCTCGATTGTCTGGTGGACAACCACTTCACAGGATTCCTGCCCTGGTTTCAAGGACCATCTCCGCAAGCTCCCTGACGAGTGCTTCGGCAAGGACAAGGTGGTTCTCCGCCTCCAGGTTGCCGACAAGGTGACCGATATCAAGCCGGGCACCGCAGCCGACACATATCTGGAGAACCTCGGTATCGAGAAGGGAACCCTTACCGACAAGGCAACCGAGATACGTATAGGTACCATTACCGTCCGTTATAATTAATCCATGGATATGAAAAACATCAACATACTCAAATCAGCGGTCCTTTCCCTCGCAGCTGCGGCGCTTTTCACCGCCTGCGACTACGACGACGCAACCGAGGTTGCACTGGTGGAACTGGGTTCGCTTCAGAAGGAATACATTATCGACGAGGACGGCGGCGCCATAGAAATCCAGGTATACTCCAACGGAGCCTACCATATCGAGTCCCTGGACAATGCGCCCTGGGTATCCCTTGACAGGACTTCCGGTAACGGCGACGGCGTGATCAACGCCACCGTCACCATGAACGAGGAGTTCAAGAGGATGAGCCGGATCGTCCTGTGCAGCGACGTGGACGAGCGCAAGGATACCGTCTCCCTCAAGCAGGAAGGAGCCCTTCCGGCCGCCCTAAGCAAGGAGAACACCTCCATAATCATCCCCGGAGCCGGCGGTGAAACGGTGGACTACGTGAACACCAACATCCCGTTCTCCTACATGAAGGTGGTGAAGACTTACCCTCACGAGTCTGATCCCGACTGGATAAAAGACATCACCATCGACGACAACACCGTGATGGGAAACTCCCATGAACTCATCATCAACACGGATCCAAACACCAACGAGAAGACCCCGCGCACCGCTTCCGTAGTCATTTCCTACACCGACGGCTGGGGAGACGAGGTGGAAGTCAACCTCAACATCGTCCAGCGGAACGCCAAGGAAGGGATTGGAGAAGCGATCACATTCAAGGAACTGAAAGACGTCTATGCAACCGGAAAGGTGATAGAGGACTATGTGGTCCTTGAAGGTATCGTGGTGAGCAACACCGAGGGCGGAAATGCCGGAGAGAACGAGCAGATCAGCGCCTCGGCCATCGACTACACCGTCAGTGAAAGGACCGTCTACCTTGAAGAGCCGGAGAAGGGTCTCATGGGAGCGATGCTCGTAACAAAGACCTCCGACGACAACATCTTCAAGCAGTACGACAAGGTCCAGATACTGCTTCACGGAGCTACCGCCGACCTTCTCAGCGAGCCCGACAGGATCAATGTCAAAGACATCACCAAGAACATGGTCATCTCACAGGTGGCCGGAAGCAAGGGCGACGTTCCCCTGAAGGAAAAGCACATGAACGAGCTCACCGACGACGACCTCTACACTTATGTGACCCTGCTGGACGTGGAGCTTCCGGTCCGCAAGGGAGCACTCGCCCCGGTGAATGAGGGCTATACCCTCGCCACCAACGCCAACTACCTGTCAAAGGCGCCTATCCTTCTCAGGGACATCAACGCCGACCACATGTACATCCTCACCAACACCGTCTGCCGCTACCGTAACGATGGTACCCGCCTTCCCTACGGATCCGGAAAGATAAGCGGTGTGATAGTACATGAGCGCCATTCCCGTTTCGACTGGAAGGAAGATGCCGACCTGGCTGACATTGAAGATGACGTAACCCTCGGAAACATCGGCCGTTATGAGCTTCGCCACCAGAACAAGGAGGATATCTGGAGCCAGATGAACGACAGTGTGGAAGACAGTTTCTCCGCCCTCCTCACCGAGTACCGCTACTGGTATCCCGACATTGAGAGACAGATCTGCCTGCCCACCTACGGCGAGAACGGATGGCTGACCCACACCTATCAGGAGAAATACACCCACGATCCCGCCAAGGAATATCTCCAGACCGCGTTAAGTCAGCATATGTGGGGCGGCGGTACTTACATCTACCTGGGCCCCATGGGCAACAACGTGAACTATTTGTTCGGCGACAACTGGGGCAACCATAACGGATGCGGTATCGTCATAGATCCCGCAAAGGAGCACTTTGACACCGAGCACACCGCACTGTCGTCCCTCGTGAGCTACAATCCCGACGGCACGATCGAGTGGTGCGGCCCTTATGCAACCAGCAAGGACGCAGTAAACAACAGCTCCCGCGGAGCGGGCGGAATCAACAACCACAGCACGTCTATGTGCGGGAAGAGCAATGTCTACGGAGCCTGCTATACTTCCTTCGCATCGCACTACTGGTGGGACTATGATACCAACCGCCCCCATGCCTGGATCATCAATTTTTCCACCGAGGGTATATCCACCGACCATATCTCCATGCAGATTTCCGTGATGAATACCCAGCAGTCATTCTATTCCCCCCGTTTCTGGAGGGCCGAATGGTCGCTGATAGACAGCATGGAACCCAAGGACGATTCCCAGTGGCATACTATCGGGGACTACACCATTCCCGACGTCTGCGTCTGGGGTAACACCCTCATCTCCTCCAACGTCCAGTTCAAGCCCATCGACTTTGAACTTCCGCTGGAGATCCTGGGGCATGAGAACGTGTACATCCGCCTCCGTCCTACAAGCGACGCCTGCAGCGACGGGTCCAATTACTCCGGATCAACCCTCAGCGGCAATTCAGCGGCTGCCCACGCAAGCAACCTGGAATACTTCGCAATACGTTACAATAAATAGTAATGAACAGAAAATCAACACTTTACAAAGGGAAGGGGTATGAGGCCCCTTCCCTTGTTGTCAGGGATCTTATGCTGGATGCCTCCTTCTGCTTCAGCCAGCTTGAGCCCATTGTCTATGACGACGGGGAAGAAAAAGAATTCTAAGGAGGACAAGGCATGAAAAAGATAATACTGACAACAATCGCACTCGCGGCTATTGCCGCTTGCCAGGTGACCGAGAACGAATCACCTGCACCCGTCAAGATGAAAACGGTAAAGGCTGTCCTCTCTGAGGAGGATCCCCTTTCCAGGGTGAACCTTTCCGAAGGCCAGACCGAGTTCAAGTGGAACGAGAACGACAAGCTGGTTGCCTGGGACGGCTCTGCCGCTACCACAAATTGTGCAATGACCTCCCTTGAAGGCGGAATCGCCACTTTCGAGGTTCCCGAGAACACCCAGTGGGTGATCTATCCGTCAGCCGCACTCACCGTCAGCGGGAATACCGCAACCTGGACAAGGCCCACCAACCAGGTGCTTTCGGCCGACGGCCAGGCTATCGGCGACGGGGCGGCCCCGATGTTCGGCAAACTGGAAGGCGACATCCTCAAGTTCACCCACCTCTGCGGCTTCATCCGCTTCCAGCTGACCGGGGCCAAGACGCTCTCGAAACTCTCGTTCAAGAGCAACACCATCAACTCCATAGCCCTCACCGGAAAGGCCTCCATAGACGTTAACGCCTCCACACCCGTCATTACCTATCCGGTAATGAGCACGGTGAGCAGCGGTACCGGCCAGTTTGCCTACACAAATGTCCAGGGACAGGAAATCCCGCTCGGGCGCACCTCCAAGGGCATAATCGTGGCCGTTCCCCCGGCAACCTACAAGGACAGCGAACTCATCCTGGAGTTCACTGACGGCACGGCTGCCGCAGTCATTTCAAAGAACGACATAGTGGTGGAAAGGGGCAAGGTCAAGACCCTCAAGGACATCAATGTGGATTCACTGTTCCCTCGGGATCCCGTTGCGCTGGACAAGGGAGGAAGGTCCAACTGCTACATGGTGATTGCCTCCGACGAGCCTCAGGCCTACAGTTTCCACGCTCAGAAGATCCTTGGAGACACCTTTGACCTCGCAAAGACCGCCAACCTGGTATGGAGCGAGTCAAAGACTCTCGTCAACAACATCACCTTCGACAAGAATACCAACCTTGTGACCTTCCTGTACGGAGGTAAAAACGAGGAAGGCAATGCACTGATCGCCATCGACCAGAACCTCCAGGGCGCCGCGACCACCCTGCTGTGGAATTTCCATATCTGGGTTACCGACCAGCCCAATGACATATTGATTGACGAGACCGACCAGCCTCAGCCGCTTATGGACCGCAACGTGGGTTCCACATGGGCTCCCCAGACCATTGAGGACATCCAGAACATGACCGCCGGGCAGCTGCTTGAATCCACCGGTACCTATTACCAGTACGGCAATCATATCCCCTATCCCAGGATGGCCAAGTTCGAGAACACTACCGCCGCTTTCACTTCCCACAGGATAGCGCTGCAGTACGGTTTCTCAAACTACTGCCACAGGATGGTCACCTCCGCCGGAGCCAAGGCCACCCTTGCCGAGCAGGAACAATTCCCCAATTACCAGTACCATAAGGGGACGAGTGTCACGTATACTTTCACGGATCCAAGCGGGAAAACCATAACAACAGGGAATGAGACCATCTGGACAACCGTAAAACTGAAAGGCGGGGTTACAGGTGAACTGCAGGATATCTGGAAGACCAGCAACTCGGCAACCGAAAAGGAGAACGACTACGATCCCTGCCCCCAGGGTTATGTGATGCCTACTGCAACGCACATATACCAGTCGGCAAGGACAACGTGGGGATACAAGGCTCTTGGCGACGTGAGCTTTGCCGGTATATACTACACAGACGCAAGCGAGAACCTGCTCTGGAACCCCGCGGCGGGATATCTGGGATCCGGGAAGTACTCCCTGGTAGGCTCAAGGGTCGTTTACTGGGCTTACTTCGTGGACAGCAGGTACAATATGGACAACCTGTTCCGCAGGTGCCTGATCAACGGTTCCGGCGCTACCGCAAGTACGGCCGGGAACTACAACTATACATTTGACGTCCAGCCTTTCAGCTCGCAGGGTCACAACCTGCGCTGCCGCAGACTGGTAGTTGAAGAATAAGTTACTGCCGGGCCGGAGCGTCAAGGCCGAGGCCCGGGTTCCTTGCGGAACTCCTTCGGAAAGCGAAGGCCGTCAGGATTGAAAGGGCCGCAAGGCCGATGAACATAAGTTCCACGTTGAAGGCGCCGGACAGTCTCTCACCGAGACCGGCGCCTTCTCCCGTTGCCGCCGAGAAGATCAGTCCGGCAACCATCTTGAAAAGCATCAGTCCCAGGTTCTGGACCCAGTAGACCAGGGCGAATGTGGTCCCGAGCACCTTTTCCGGCACTATCTTGGGAACCGACGGCCAGAGCGCTGCCGGGACAAGCGAATAGCCGAAGCCCAGCAGGGCCATGGCCAGGTATCCCCAGAACGGGACTCCCTGCGGGGCGAATGCCAGCAACAGGTGAGCCGCCACTGCCAGTATGGAACCAATTATCATCCAACGTGTTCCGTTTCCCGTACGGTCCACCAGAAGGCCGAAGAGCGGAGCGAATACCACAGTGGAGAACGGCAGGGCCGCTACCATCCATCCGGCGGTCTGGGTACTGATCCCAAAGCGGGGAACCAGAATCGCCCCGCCGAATTTCTTGAACGCTATTATGCTGCTGTAGAAAAAGACGCAGAGCAGGCTGAGCAGTATGAAATTCTTGTTTGTGAGGACCTTCCATACGTCGGAAAGGCGGAACTCATCTTCGGAAGAGCCTTTGTCATCCCCGGCAGCCATTGTGTCATTCCCGGCGTCAAGCGCCACGAAAAGTCCCCACATGACCGATCCCAGCAGCAGCAGCATCAGGCCCACGAAGGCGGGACGGGCGGTTTCCCCGAGGGTATATATCCCCTCCTTCTCCTTTATCAGCATCGGGGCGACCACCATGGCTGCGACGCTTCCGAGCCTGGCCACGGAGAGCTGGATTCCCATCGCAAGGGCCATGTTCCCTCCTTTGAACCACTTGGCAATGGACCGGTTGACCGCCGTCCCGGCAATCTCGCTGCCGAGGCCGAAGAACATGCACCCGACATATGCGATTGTAAGGGAACTCGGGGCTGGCAGGCCGGAACGGAGCGCATAGTACACCAATGCAGCCCCCAGCGTCATCATGGCCACGAATAACGACCCCGTCACCCTCACTCCCCACTTGTCCAGGAGGATTCCGCAGACAACCAGGCCTCCGAATACGCAGAGTGTGGAGTATCCCCCGGCATAGAAGCCGTAGGCGGCCGAATCCCAGCCCAGTTGAAGCCGTGACGGGTCCTGGAAGATACCCGACACGGTGGAGAACATATCGTCAAAGAAGTAGGACCCGAACATCGGGACCACAAGACATGCAAGCGCAGCCCATGCGAGCCACGCCTTGCTTTTGCTGCCGGAAGACATTATTCTGCAGGTTTGATGTTGGGATCCTCGAGGCCCAGCTTACGCTTGCCGTTGAGGACCTTGAGATAGAGTGCTATCAGAAGCGCCGCCACCCCGAAGCAGGCGAAGATCACCAGGGGAACGGTGTAGTTGTACGGGATGAACTCCGCACCTGCCTCCTTGGCTGCGATCACCGCAGGATTGGCGGCGTTGGCGCTCTCGAGGACCTTGCCGATGAGGAGCGGGACGAAGCAGAGGCCGATGTTCTGCACCCAGAAAATCAGGCAGTAGGCGCTGCCGAGGATCTTCTCGGGGATGATCTTGGGCACCGAGGGCCAGAGCGCAGCTGGCACCAGCGAGAAACTGACGCCGAGTATCACGATAGTAGCGTAAGCAAGTACACGTGAATGGGTTGCAGGCAGGACGAAGGCGAACACCAGGTGGCAGACTATAAGGAGCACGGCTCCCCAGATGAGCATAGTGGCACCTTTTCCTTTCTTGTCCAGGAAGCGGCCGAGGAACGGGGTGAGGACCGCGGCCCCGATGGGGAACCAGCGGAATATGTTGGCCGCGGTCTCGGGGGCTATTCCGTCGAGGTTGCACTGGAGCATGTTGGCCCCGTATCTCTGGAACGGGAAGATGGCGCTGTAGTAAAGGACGCAAAGCAGGGCGACCACCCAGAAACTGAGCGACGAGAATATCTCGCCGAGGTCCGATACCTTGAATTCATCCTCGGAGGAATCCTCCTGCTTCTCCCCTGCCGCCACCAGCTGCTTGTCGAACTTGGCGTCCATGACGGAGAAAACTATGAAGTTGATGAGGCCGATGAGCAGCAGCACCGTGCAGAAGCCAACCGGAGCGGCCACGCCGCCCAGCTTGCTGGCGATGAACGGGCTGATGGAGAAGATTGCGAAAACGCCCACACGGGCTATTGCCATCTCGATTCCCATTGCCATGGCCATCTCCTTGCCCTTGAACCACTTGGCTATCGCCTTGGACACCGTGGTGCCGGCCATCTCGCAGCCGCAGCCGAATATCATGAAGCCAAGGGCGGCCATCTTTGCGCTGCCCGGCATCGCCGTCCACCACGATCCGAGCCAGTTGCAGAATGCGGTTGCCTGGAACCAGTCACTGATTCCGATATACTTGATCGCCGCCCCAACGAACATCATCGACGCGGAAAGGATTCCGGTGAATCGGACTCCCATCTTGTCCAGTATGATTCCGGCGAGGATCAGGAAGCCGCAGACGTTGAGTATGTACTCGGCGCTGGCGTAAGTCCCGAACACTCCGGGGGTCCAGCCCCTCTGCTGCTCCACAAGGGCCTGCAGCGGCGACATCACGTCCACGAACATGTACCCGAAGAACATCATCAGGGCAATCAGGATGAGTGCGGTCCAGCGCAGGGCCGGATTGTCATTCATCAGGCGGTAAATTTTCTCTGCCATATCTTGGTTTATTTTTTACACATCGGGCGAAGATACTAATTTTATTCGTATTTTTGTTTTTTGACATGTACAAATATCTTGACAACATAAACTCCCCCGATGACGTGAGGGCACTGCCGGAAGAGGCGCTTGGCGAACTCTGCTCGGAAGTACGCTCCTACATGGTGGAGTGCTGCTCCAGGAATCCGGGACACATAGGATCGAGCCTGGGAAGCGTGGAACTCATCGTGGGGCTGCACCGGGTGTACGATACCCCCAAGGACAAACTTGTATTTGACGTGGGGCACCAGGCCTACGCCCACAAGATACTCACCGGCCGCCGCGAGGCCTTCCGCGGCATCAGGACCGAGGGCGGGATAAGCGGTTTCCCCAAAATGTCCGAGAGCGAATACGACTCCTTCGGGACCGGCCACTCCTCCACTTCGGTATCGGCGGCGCTCGGGCTTGCCGAGGCCGCGAGGATGAAGGGGACAGGCGAGAAGGTGGTGGCGGTGATCGGCGACGGGGCACTAACCGGCGGACTCGCCTGGGAAGGGCTGAACAACGCCGGCTCCAGCAAGGCCGACATCCTGGTGATCCTCAACGACAACAACATATCCATCGACGACAATACCGGCGCAGTCCACAACTACCTGCTGAAGATAACCACCGACCCACGTTACAACTCCCTCAAGCGCAGGGTTTGGGATACCCTTGGCGAGGGACGGCTTCGCGACTGGGTCCAGAAAAAGGTGAAGGACAGCAAGTCCAATCTGGTGAGGAGCTCCGGAGGCGCCCTGTTCGAGGCCCTGGGATTCAGGTATTTCGGTCCCATCGACGGAAACGATATCGGCCAGGTGACCGACATCCTTCGGAAACTGAGGGACCTCAAGGGACCGCGCATCCTCCACTGCCTCACCAAGAAAGGCAAGGGCTACGCCCCTGCCGAGGAGAATCCTACCGTGTGGCACGCCCCGGGAAGATTCGACCCTGCAACCGGCGAAAGGATAACCTCCGCCCACAAGGCCGACCGCTACCAGGACGTCTTCGGGCAGACCCTGGTGGAACTAGCCAGGAAGGATTCCAGGGTCGTGGGCATCACCCCGGCCATGGCTTCCGGATGCGGGATGACCGCCCTGGAGAAAGCCATGCCGGAAAGGTTCTTTGACGTGGGAATCGAGGAGGAACACGCAGTCACGTTCTCCGCCGGGCTCGCCGCCGGGGGCCTGAAGCCTTTCTGCAACATCTATTCATCTTTCTCGCAGAGGGCCTACGACCAGATCATACACGACGTAGCCCTGCAGAACCTGCCCGTAGTGCTGTGTTTCGACAGGGCCGGACTGGTGGGTGAAGACGGTGCCACACACAACGGCTGCTTTGACATGGCAGCATACCGGAGCATTCCCAACGCAGTGGTCACCGCACCCCGGGACGAACTGGAACTCAGGAACTTGATGTATTCCGCCATAAGCCATGAGGGGGGACCATATATTATAAGGTACCCGCGCGGATGCGGCGAGGGAACGGAATGGAAGGAACAGCCTTTCACCCTGCTTGAAAAGGGCCGCGGAGAGAAACTCCGCGACGGCGCCGTGGCGGCAATCCTTACCATAGGTCCCTTTGCGGGAGCAGCCCTCCGGGCGGCTTCCATGGTGGAGGAAAGGACCGGAGTCTCCCCGGCCGTCTGGGACATGCGCTTCCTCAAACCGCTGGACATGGACATAATCCGGGAGGCGGCATCGTTCAAGGCTGTGGTGACTGTGGAGGACGGCACCCTCAAGGGCGGACTCTTCGGCGCGGTCTCCGAGGCCCTCGCCCCGCTTGCCGGCTCCCCGGTCATCAAAGGCTTGGGAATCCCCGACCGTTTCATCACCCACGCCGCCCAAAACGCCCAGCGAACCCTCTGCGGCCTCACCCCCGAAGGCATCGCCTCGGCGGTGATTGAAGCAATTTCATAGCCGCACTACCGCCAGCGCGCTCCCCGTCCATTTCTTTTGGACGGAGAGCACTGACATACCGCAAGTTGACATGGACCGAAACTGATTCAAAATTAGTTCAAAATTATTTGCAGAATCAGAATTATTACCTATCTTTGCAGTCCCTTTTGGGAAATTGGGCTTTGAAATATGCCGATATAGCTCAGTTGGCCAGAGCACGTGATTTGTAATCTCGGGGTCGTGGGTTCGAATCCCTCTATCGGCTCCAACGCTCCAAGGCGCTGACTATAAACAATTTGGGGAGATACCAAAGTGGCCAACTGGGGCAGACTGTAAATCTGCTGGCGATGCCTTCGTAGGTTCGAATCCTGCTCTCCCCACTATGCGAAACT
>JAFRXI010000053.1 GCA_017437755.1 Bacteroidales bacterium | reverse complement strand
CATCACCGGCGCTGCGGGGTCCATAGGAAGCGAGATAGTGCGCCAGGTGGCCGGATTCAATCCCTACATGCTCATACTCATAGACCAGGCGGAAACCCCTCTTCACGACCTCCGTATGGAACTCAGGCAGAACTGGAGGGACCTGGACTCTTTCACGATAGTGGCCAACATAGCCAACGAGGCCAGGATGGAGAGCATCTTCACCGAATACCGTCCCGACATCGTCTTCCATGCCGCCGCCTACAAGCATGTTCCCATGATGGAGGACAACGTTTCCGAGGCGGTGCAGAACAATATCCTCGGCACCCGCATCCTTGCCGACCTGTCAGTTAAGTACAAGGTTGAAAAATTTGTGATGATATCCACCGACAAGGCCGTAAATCCTTCAAACGTAATGGGTTGCTCCAAGCGGATCTGCGAGATTTACGTCCAGTCGCTGGCCCGTAAGATAGCTGCCGAGGGCGGTGGCACCCATTTCATTACCACCCGCTTCGGCAATGTGCTCGGGTCCAACGGTTCGGTGATTCCGCTGTTCCGCCGCCAGATAGAGAACGGCGGCCCCGTGACGGTGACCCATCCCGACATCATCCGTTATTTCATGACCATTCCCGAGGCGTGCCGCCTGGTGCTGGAGGCCGGATGCATGGGCTCCGGCGGGGAAATCTACATCTTTGACATGGGCAAGCCAGTGAAGATAGTGGACCTCGCCAACAAGATGATCCTGCTGTCGGGAAGGAATGACATCAAGATAGAGTTCACCGGACTCCGCCACGGCGAAAAACTCTATGAGGAACTCCTTGCCAGCAAGGAGAATGTGGATCCCACCAGCCACGACAAGATAATGATAGCCAAAGTCCGGGAAGTGGACTATGCCGAGGCCTCGGCAAGCATCGACGACCTGATCAAGTTGAGTTATTCGTTCGATTCCAGGACCATAGTTTCAAAGATGAAAGAAATAGTACCGGAGTTCAGGAGCCTCAATTCCGAATTCTCCGTACTTGACAGGAAAGACTGATGAAAAAAGCACTCATTACGGGGATTACGGGCCAGGACGGCTCGTTCCTCGCCGAATTCCTGCTGGAAAAAGGTTATGAAGTCCATGGAATCCTCCGACGCAGTTCATCGTTCAATACGGGAAGGATAGAGCACCTGTACCTTGAAGGATGGGTGCGCGACTCCCGCAAGCGCAGGCCGGTGAACCTCCACTGGGGCGACATGACCGATTCCAGTTCGCTTATCCGTATCATTTCCGAGGTCCGTCCCGACGAAATCTACAACCTGGCTGCTCAGAGCCATGTCAAGGTGTCGTTCGACGTCCCTGAATTCACCGCCGATACCGATGCCGACGGAGTCCTGCGTCTTCTGGAGGCGGTGAGGATAGCCGGGCTGTCCCAGACCTGCAGGATTTACCAGGCTTCCACTTCGGAGCTTTACGGAAAGGTTCAGGAAATACCCCAGAGCGAGACTACTCCGTTCTATCCCCGTTCGCCCTATGCCGTTGCCAAGCTGTACGGCTTCTGGATAATGAAGAACTACCGCGAGAGTTACGGCATGTACTGCTGCAACGGAATCCTGTTCAACCACGAGTCGGAACGCAGGGGCGAGACCTTCGTGACGCGCAAGATTACCCTTGCCGCCGCAAGGATCGCGGCGGGAATCCAGGACAGGCTGTATCTGGGGAACCTGAACGCCCTCCGCGACTGGGGTTATGCCAGGGATTACGTGGAATGCATGTGGCTGATCCTCCAGCAGGAAGAACCGGATGACTACGTGATCGCTACAGGCGAGCAGCATTCCGTCAGGGAGTTCTGCACCCTTGCTTTCGCCGAGGCGGGAATCACTCTCCGCTGGGAAGGGGAAGGCCTGGACGAAAAGGGTATCGACACTGCCAAGGGCAGGATCCTGGTTGAGGTGGACCCCAGGTATTTCCGTCCCGCCGAGGTTGAGACCCTGCTCGGGGATCCTTCCAAGGCCCGCCGGACTCTCGGTTGGAATCCCCGTAAGACAACCTTCGAGGAACTGGTGAAGATAATGGTTCGCCATGACATGGAAGCAGTGAGGAAGTGATATGCTGGACTTTACGTCAAAGATTTTCGTGGCCGGTCACCGGGGACTGGTAGGATCGGCAATATGGAACAACCTGGTTTCCAGGGGTTTCACCAATCTTGTAGGCAGGACCCATTCCGAGTTGGACCTCGAGGATCCGGTTGCCGTAAGGGCATTCTTCGACGCCGAGCAGCCCGATGCGGTGGTCCTCGCCGCGGCCCATGTGGGAGGCATAATGGCCAATCTCAGGTACAGGGCCGACTTCATCTACAAGAACCTTCAGATCCAGCAGAACGTGATAGGGGAGAGTTGGCGGCACGGGGTGAAGAAACTGCTTTTCCTCGGTTCCACCTGCATCTATCCCAGGGAGGCCCCGCAGCCGATGGGGGAGGACTGCCTCCTGACATCGCCCCTTGAGTATACCAACGAGCCCTATGCCATCGCCAAGATCGCGGGCCTCAAGATGTGCGAGAGTTTCTCCATCCAGTACGGCTGCAACTACATAGCTGTTATGCCTACCAACCTGTACGGCCCGGGCGACAACTTCCATCTGGAAAGAAGCCATGTGCTTCCGGCCATGATACGGAAGTTCCATCTGGCATCCTGCCTGGAAAAAGGGGACTGGGATGCCGTGCGGAAAGATGTGGCTTCAAGGCCGGTTACCGCTCCGGGACTGGCGCCGGTCAACGGGGAATCACCTGAAGATGAAATACTTGCCATGCTCGCTTATTACGGCATCACCCCTTCCGCGGTCACCCTTTGGGGGACCGGGTCGCCCATGAGGGAGTTCCTCTGGAGTGAGGAGATGGCCGATGCCAGCGTCCATGTCCTCCTGAACGTGGACTTCAAGGATACCTTCCGCGATGCAGTCACCAATTCCGACGGGATACTGGAAATCCGCAACTGTCACATCAACGTGGGAACCGGTGAAGAACTGAGTATCAAGGACTTGGCGTACAAGGTAAAGGCCGTGACCGGTTTTGCCGGCAGCATTGTATGGGACCGTTCAAAGCCCGATGGAACACCCCTCAAGAGAACTGACGTAAGCAAGCTCCACAGCCTTGGATGGCATCACAGGATTGGAATCGACGAAGGAATCGGGCGCCTGTATGACTGGTATGTAAAAACCTGATACCCAAGACTATGAAACGCCTGTTCGCCCTGATTGCCCTGACCCTTTGCTGCCATGCGGCTTTTTCGCAGAGGCATGTATTAATGAATTCTTCCTTCAGGATATCTGCCACGGTCAAGGATTCACTCTCGGGCGAAGCCGTAGCCTTTGCATCGGTTTACCTCCAGCCTGCCAAGGATACCATCATCACCCATTTCACCCTTTCCGACTCTGAGGGCAAGGCCTTTTTGGACCGTGTCACCCCCGGGAACTACCGTCTCAACGTGGAGATGCTGGGGTATAAGCCTTACCGGAAAATCATTTATTTTTCCACCTGGAAGGATATAGGAACGCTTCTTATGCAGCCCGACATGGAAGCCCTCAAGGCTGCGGTCATCACTGAGAAGGTAAATCCGCTGGAGGTGCGTCAGGATACCCTCATCTACAACGCCGCCGCATACCGGATCGGGGAGAACGACGTGCTTAAGGACCTCCTCAGGCAGATGCCCGGGATCGAGTTGGGCGAAGACGGCTCGGTGAAGGTCCAGGGTGAGAGCGTCAGGCGTATTACCGTCAACGGCAGGACTTTCTTCACCGGCGACAACAGCGCTGCGCTGGACAACATACCCTCCAAGGCTGTAGAAAAGGTCACCGTCACCGATGCCGACGCCGACAGGTCGGCGGTCACGGGGATAAAGCGGATCGGCGGCGGATCGTCCGGGAAGAAAATGGACGTATCCCTCAAGCAGGAATACAGCAAGGGACTTTTCGGGAGGGTGAGTGCGGCTGCCGGTTCTTCAATCCCGTCAAAGGGACAGGATGAACTCGTGGCCACGCCTCCATTCCTCTGGAACGTCAACGGAATGCTGGCGGCTTTCGGGAAACAGGACCAGGTCACAGCCGTGGCCAGGGGCGAGAATGTCTCGGACTCGGACCGGCTTTTCGTGAGGGACGGTCTTTCCACGGAGGGGCAGACGGGGGTGAATTTCACGACTGACCGTATACAGGGATATGATACCGACCTGAGCGTCTATTATAATGCAAACAGCCGGAAGACTGGCTCCCATACGGAATCCAGGAGTTTCCCCGGTTCCGAAGACGAGTATTACGGCGATTCTTTCCGAAACGGAACATCCACCGGGCAGAATCTAAGGTTCAATGCCTCGATTTCAAATATGAGGACGTCCCGCCGGCCCAGGCCAAAGCATATAATCACCGCCAGGGAGGCCCTCCAGTTCTCAAGGACCGGCTCATCTTCTTCCCAGAGTTCGGAAACCAGGACTGAGGAAGCCCTGAGGAGCCGTGCAACAAGCGAGAATTCCTCCCTGTCCAAACGGCTGTCGAACGACGGAAGCCTGACCTACATTCGATTGGGGATGGGAAAAGCAGGGAGGAATCTTTCGGTGGAATCTTCGTACTCACTTTCCTTCAACAAGGGCGACAGTCGTGATTATTCGCTCACCGAATTCCTGCAGACGGAACGCACCACCAGCCGAGATCTCCTTTACAAGAATGGCGGCGGTAGCGGAAACGGCTCGGTTACAATTACTTATGTCGAGCCATTCTCGGAGTCCTGGAAACTGCAGAGCAGTATTTCCGGTGATGTCTCATCTTCCGGCAACCAGAAAAAGGCATTCAATCCCGACGGGAGCGGAAACGACCATTATTCATCGGATTCCAGGACCAACGGTTATTCCGGTAACACCCGTGTCCTGGCGCAATACTCATCGGGTAAGGTCGACGTCCAGTTCGGTGCATCCCTCCATGCCGATTATACCAAGACCGTTTCCCATGACGGGATTTCCGGAACTTCGGAATCTGGCGGAGACGTAATCTGGAAGGCAGCGCCATTTTTGAATCTGGGTTTGGGGTTGTTGTCTTTCGGGTATTCCGGCAGTTCAACCCAGCCTTCGCATTCCAGCATGATGCCGTCGCTGGATATCTCCAACCCAACCAGCATCGGGGTAGGCAACGTTTATCTGAAGCCGTCTTTCAGTCATAGGCTGCACATGGATTTACATCTTTCCCAAAGGAGGACCCCGAGGAGCGATGCGGAACGGTACGGCGGCAGTGGAGGCGCGGTTCACGGAATGGTCAGGATGGAAGCCAGTTTCGACCTGGGGCCCACAGTTTCGGCAAGCTGGTTCGATGAGGGGGGTATCCGTTACAGGATTCCGGTAATTGCAAAGCATCCCGGAGTCACATTGTCACCATCGGCAACGCTTATCATCCCGGTTGGGAAGTCACCCTGGTCATTTGATGTGATTTTTATGGGAAACTATTCAGTTTCAGTAAATTACCAGGCAAAGGGAAAACTCCCGGGGATAGATACCCCGTCGTTTGACTACAAGACCTTCATGGGCTCCTTCTGGGGTGATGAATCCGGCGGCCGGTTCTATTCCGGCGAGAGCGGATTCGACGAGAGCCTTACCCGGAACCTTTCCATAAGGCCGTCCTTTACGGTCAGGTTCAACAATGGATCGTGGAGGGCGTCGGCCGGTACATCGGCAAGGGGCTCACACGCATGGTTCACTCTCGACGGCAAGGCGGATTCCCATACCTGGGTGGCCAGCGCCTTCCTTGACGTCCAGTATACCACCAGGAATGATTATACCTTCCGCGTGAACTATAACTATGACAGATACATCGGATACGCCGACGTCTTCAAGAAGAACATGCATAACCTGAACGTCAGGATATCCAAGGATATAAAGGCTTTCTCCCTGTATCTGAGCGGGAAGGACCTTCTCAACAGGGGAGTTTCGGTTTCGCATCGCGTAGGTTCGGACAACGTTTCCGATACCTTCACCCTTTCCATGGGACGGTATATCCTGGCAGGGGTTTCCTACCGTTTCGGGAAGATGAACGCCAGGAACAGCCGCAAGGCCGCAGACGTGGAAATGTTCATGGACGGCAGTTCCCGCATGGACGGCGGTTTCCGTTCCGGAGAAGGAAGGTCACGTTTCAGAAGATGAAAAGGTTCTGTTTAGCCCTGCTGCTGGGCATTGTCTCCCTGGCTTCTTGGGGGAGAGGGTTGAGGGTCGCCTTTGTGGGTGATCCCCAGGTAGATAACGAAGAAGAACTGGGTTACGCCAGAAGGTCGGTGTACCGGGAGATCGGTGCCAGGAGGGACCTGTCCCTTGCCGTTTTCCTCGGCGACCTTGTCAATGACGACGTCCGCCTGCTGGTCCCCACAAGGAAGATACTGGATTCTCTCCGCTGCCCGTGGACATGCGTTCCCGGCAACCACGACCGTGACATGTACGGCAGGAAAAAGGGCAGGCCACGTGACATGGCAAGCTATTCCCGCATCATAGGTGCCCCCGATACCACATTCATGCTTAGGGGCGTCCGCTTTGTGATGATGGATGATGTCAGGAAAGGCAGCAATGACTACGAGGGCGGGTTCCGGGACGACCAGAAAGCCTGGCTCAGGAATGTCCTTGAAAGCACCCCGCAGAAAACCCTGGTGGTGATATCAGTGCACATCCCATTCAACGAGTTCCACGCAAAGGACTCGCTGGAGAGCATCCTTTCAGTCCATCCCAAGCTCCTGCTGATGTGCGGTCACACCCATACAGCGGCCCGGCATACCATGGTCCTTCCGGGAGGACTCCGCGTGGAGGAGGTCCTTGCCGGAGCGGCATGCGGCTCATGGTGGAGGGGCGAGAAGGACTACCACGGGATTCCCCTGGCCACAATGAACTGCGGGGCACCCAGGGGCTATTACCTGGCCGATTTCAGAAAGGGAGGCTATTCGCTCCGGTACAAGGTGATAGGTAGGTCGCCGGAGAGCCAGGCGACGGCTTGGCGGATGGATTCCACCAGGCTCGTGGTGAACCTTTTCGGCGGTTCGGCCGACGGGGTGATGAAGGTCAGGATTCCCGGCGCACGGGGATGGACCGTGCTGGAAAGGAGCCCGGAACCCGCCCCCGAGGAGTATGTGATGCACTCCTACAACAATACCCTTCCGGGAAAACGCCGCTCCCGCCATCCTTCGTATATCCCCATGCTTATGAGGCCTTCCCCGCATGTCTGGACATGCGATTTCTCCGATAACCCCGGATTATTGAAGGCTCTTCTGGCATCTGATGGTAAGGAACTGGAAATCAATTATTCTGACCCTTCAATGAAGGTTAAGACATCTCCGGTGATAGTACCTTTTCCAGCCTACGATGCAATAAAACGAAAAAAAATGCAGCATTATTAAAATTTTTATATAACTTTGGGAGCAGTGTTTTACCTTTAAGTTACAGTATTATGTTCAATCCAGCAGAGAATTACGTGAAGGAGTTCATGGCTTCCATAGAGGCCAGGAATCCGGGCGAGGTGGAGTTCCACCAGGCGGTAAGGGAAGTTGTTACGAGCCTTGCCCCCTACATCGTAGAGCATCCCGACCTCATTGACCAGAAAATCCTTGAAAGGATTGCTGAGCCTGAACGAGTTATCATTTTCCGCGTTCCCTGGCTCGACGACGACGGAAACGTCCGTATCAACAGGGGGTTCCGTATCCAGATGAACAGCGCGATAGGCCCTTACAAGGGCGGTATCCGCTTCCATCCTTCCGTGAACCTTTCCATCCTTAAATTCCTTGCTTTTGAACAGACCTTCAAGAACAGCCTCACCACCCTTCCGATGGGCGGTGCCAAGGGCGGTTCCGATTTCGACCCCAAGGGAAAGTCTGATTCCGAGGTGATGAAGTTCTGCCAGAGTTTCATGACGGAACTCCAGAAGCATGTGGGCGCCGATACCGACGTCCCTGCCGGGGATATCGGCGTGGGCGGCCGCGAGATCGGATACATGTTCGGACAGTACAAGCGTCTCCGCAACGAATTCACCGGAGTCCTCACCGGCAAGGGGCTCGCATGGGGCGGCAGCATCCTTCGTCCCGAGGCCACCGGCTACGGCCTTTGCTATTTTGCATCGGCCATGCTTGCAACAAAGGGCGATTCCTTTGAAGGCAAGACGGTGGACATTTCCGGTTCCGGAAACGTTGCCCAGTTTGCATGTGAGAAGGCCCTCCAACTCGGGGCCAAGGTACTCACCCTCTCCGACTCCAATGGCTTTATATACGATCCGGAAGGAATTGACTTTGAAAAACTTGCATACGTCAAGACCCTCAAGAACGTATATCGTGGCCGAATCCGCGAATATGTGACCAAGTATCCGTCGGCGCAGTATTTCCCCGACATGAGGCCTTGGGGCATCAAGTGCGACATAGCCCTTCCGTGCGCCACGCAGAACGAGATTTCCCGTTCAGATGCCGAAGCCTTGGTCGCTAACGGGGTGATGATGGTAGCTGAGGGTGCCAACATGCCTTCCGAGCCCGGTGCAATCGAAGTATTCCAGAAAGCAAAGATACTCTATTCGCCCGGAAAGGCTTCCAACGCCGGCGGCGTGGCAACTTCAGGGCTCGAGATGAGCCAGAACAGCATGCGTATCAAGTGGACTGCCGAGGAGGTGGACGCCAAGCTCCGCGGGATAATGTCCGACATCCACGCTGCGTGCGTCAAGTACGGTACGGAAGAGGACGGATACGTCAACTATGTGAAGGGCGCCAACATAGCGGGCTTCATGAAGGTCGCCGATGCCATGATGGCCCAGGGGCTCGTTTAGTTGGTTATCATACCAAAATGTCCTATATTTGCAGGTAATGCCTGCAGGAAACATATCTGAAAGTAGCAGGAGGATCGCGAAGAACACGGTCCTCCTGTATTTCAGGATGTTCGTCCTGATGGTGGTGGGGCTGTTCACCTCCAGGATCGTCCTCCAGAAACTCGGGGTGGACGACTTTGGGGTTTACGGGGCAGTGGGAGGCGTGGTGGCCATGTTCACGGTGGTTACCGCCAGCCTGTCCAACGCCATCGGAAGGTACATGACGTTTTCTCTTGGGAAGGGCGACGGGGAGAGGCTCAGGAGGGTCTTTTCCACCAGCGTCACCCTTCAGTTGATACTGTGCGCGGTTATCCTCATCCTTACCGAGACCGTTGGCCGCTGGTATCTCCACTCGGTGATGGTCATACCGGAAGGGCGGATGGGAGCGGCCGGGGTGGTGCTGCAGTGTTCAATGCTGATACTCATGGCAAATTTGCTGAGCGTTCCTTACAATGCCGCCATCACCGCCCATGAGCATTTCGGGGCCTATGCCTGGATCAGCATGGTGGAAGCGGTCCTTAAGCTTTCCGTAGCACTTGCACTGAGCCTTGGAAGGGGCGATTCCCTTGTCCTTTACGCTTTCCTGATGCTTGCCGTAGCAGTGGCGGTGAGATTCATCTATGCCATCTATTCCAGGCGGCATTTCCCGGAATCCCGGGGAGGACTGGTTTTTGACAGGGAACTGCTGGGGGAGATGAGCGGTTTCGCAGGGTGGAATTTCCTTGGCTCGGGAACCGTGCTTGTGAATACCCAGGGGATCAACCTTCTGGTAAATGCATTCTTCGGGGTGGGCATGAACGCCGCCAGGGGAGTGGCTGCGCAGGTTGAGTCGATGGTAAAGCAGTTTGCGGTGAACATCGCCGTGGCGCTGAATCCGCAGATCACAAAGTCGTATGCATCCGGGAACCGGGATTATTCCTATGAGATAGTCTGCAAGGGCTCCAAATATTACTTCATGGTGCTGCTCGTGCTGGCGCTGCCGTTCATTTTCGAGGCCGGCCTGATACTGGACCTCTGGCTTGACAAGGTACCTCCCATGGCTCCCTTGTTTACCAAGCTGACCCTGCTGTGCTTCCTCGTTGATTTTACTCCCAATTCATTGATTACCATTGAATTAGCAAACGGAAAGATACGCCGGTACTATCTTCTTACAAGCGCCCTGGTGATATTGGTTTTCCCCCTTTCGTGGATAATGTTCGTCCATGGCGCGCCAGCGTGGGTACCGTACGTGCTCTTCATTGTGATATACTTCCTGAAGGCCGTGCTGATGCTTGCCCTGGTCAGCCGCGACACAGGGCTTCCCGTGCGGATGTACCTCGGCAAGGCTGTCCTTCCCATGGTCATGGTGGCCGTTCCGACAGTTGCTGCTTCATATGCCGTATGTGCAATGATGGATACGTCGATAGGGCGTCTTCTGGTCCTCCTGGTAGTTGAGACCTCGGTGGCGGCGGCGTCGGCATGGTTCCTGGCGCTTACTCCGGGCGAAAAGGCTTTTGTACGGGAAAAATTGCGTACATTTGCAAGACGATGAATACCAAGATCGTATATGTGCTTGTAAGTACTCCGGACGATGTGTATCTGGAGCAGTGTTTCGTCTCGGCCGTTTCGGCAAGGAGGCACAACCCCGAAGCCAGGATAGTGCTGGTTACAGACGAACTGACTTTCCGTTCGCTTGACGACAGGGGGGCGGAAGGCACCGCTTTCCGGAACCTTTTCAACGAGATAATACCTGTCCTGCTGGACGGTTCACTCTCTGCCATGAAGCGTTCCCGGATGCTTAAAACCAGCCTCCGGAGCATCGTCAAGGGGGATTTCCTATATATCGATACCGATACCGTCATCGCCGGTCCGCTCGGAGCCATCGACTGTTTTGACGCTCCTCTTGCCGCCTGTGCCGACCTTCACTGCACATTTGAAGTCCACCCGCACCGCGATGCCAGCATTTCCCTTTGCCGGAAGATCGGGTTTGACCCGTCGGCAGAGGAGTATTATTTCAACGGGGGAGTGATGCTGGTCAGGGAATCGCCCCAGGCCGAGGAATTCTTCAATGAGTGGCATCGGAGTTACCTGGACGGTTTCCGGAAAGGAGTTCCCCAGGACCAGCCGTCGCTGGCCAGGTCCAACGCTGCCTGCGGGCATCCCGTCCATCTGCTGCCTGATATATGGAACTGCCAGATACAGAACGGAGTAAGATACCTCAAAGATGCCCTTGTGGTGCATTATGTGTGCACCAAGATAGCCAGCGGCGAGGAGAAGAGGCTCTATTGCCTCAACGATCCTTCCGTGTTCGGGTCGCTGAAATCCGTCGGAACCCTTGACCCGGCCCTGGAAGAGGTGGTTGACGACCCGTTCAAGGGCTTTGCCGGCCTTACCCAGCTGTTTGCCGGGGAAGACCTGTATTTCTTCCGTACCCGGCGGTACAGGGCCCTCAGGAAGGGTTTCCGGAGGGGAAAGTTTTCGATGCTGGAGTTTCTGCTGAAAGTCAGGGACCATCTGTTTGGAAGAGTTTAGCCTATGCCTAAAGTCAGTGTCATAGTTCCGTGCTACAACATGGAGAAATACCTTGGAGAGACCCTTGAAAGCGTCCTCGCCCAGACTTTCGGGGACTGGGAGTGCATAGTTGTGGACGACGGGTCTTCCGATTCAAGCGCATCGGTTGCTGAGGGCTTCTGCGGAAGGGATCCCCGCTTCCGCCTGCTGAGGCGCCGCAACGGGGGGGTGGCCAGCGCCCGCAACGATGGCATCGCCGCCTCTTCCGGAGAGTATATCCTCCCTCTTGACGCCGATGACCTGATACTTCCGCAGTATATGGCCAAGGCTTTGGAAATACTTGACAATGAAAGAGATGTGACCGTGGTTTATTCAGGTGCAAGACGCTTTGGCGCATCCCGCAGCTGGGACCTTCCGGAATTCTCCATGGAAACCATGCTGGGACGGAACTGCATCTATGTGAGCGCCTTCTTCCGTCGCCGCGACTATGACCTTACCCCGGGGTTCCGGCCTTCCATGAAAGACGGCTATGAGGATTGGGATTTCTGGCTGAGCCTGCTGGAGGTCGCTCCGGTCAGGGTTGTCAAACTGCCGGAAGTCTGTTTCCTGTACAGGACAAGACGCGGCTCCAGGAATGCCGCGGTATCGGATGAAAAGCTGTCGGAACTCAGGCGCCTTCTCTGGGAGAACCACCGGGAACTCTATTCAAAGTACTTTTTCGATCCAAGGGAAAGTGTTGAGTACAAGCGTCTTGAAAGGCAGTATTCAAAGGCCGCCAGGTATCCTCTGTGGCAGCTGAGGACGCTTGTTAAAAAAATGCTCGGCCGATGAACAGGGTGCTCGCCATAGTTGTTACCCATAACGGGATGCAGTGGATCGACCGCTGCCTTCAGAGCCTCCGCGAATCCAGCCTCCGCTGCGACGCCTTTGTTGTTGACAATGCTTCAACCGACGGTACGCCGGAGCATGTAGCATCGGCTTTCCCTGAGGTGGAACTAATTGAATCAAAGGAAAATACGGGATTTGGCGCTGCCAACAACATAGGCATGAGGCATGCCCTGGAAAAGGGCTACGATTATGTCTATCTGCTGAACCAGGATGCCTGGATACTTCCGGATACCCTGGATATCCTGGTTTCCACTCATTCCCTTCAGGGCTCGTTCGGTATCCTCAGTCCCATGCAGATGACGGCCGGACTGTCAGCCCCTGACCGCCAGTTCGGCTCCAGGGTGATTCCTTCGTCACCTTCGTTCAAAGCCGATATGGAATCCGGCCGGCTGCAGCCTTTCTATGTGGTTCCCAGGGTGATGGCCGCTCATTGGCTGATTACCAGGGAATGCCTTATGGAAACCGGTTTGTTCGCCCCTGTTTTTCCGCATTATGGCGAGGATGACAATTATTGCGACAGGGCACGTCATCACGGGTTCGAGGTGGTGGTGGTCCCGTCCGCCAAGGCGGTTCACGACCGGGAATTCCGGGTTGAGCCCAAGGAGAAGGTGATCTACCGGAACTTCCGCATGACCTCACTGGTGAGGCTTTGTGACATAAACCGTTCCATGCTGGGCGCCATGTTGTACGTGCCTGTTTTCGCCCTGGTCAAGTCGCTCAAATACCGGTCGATGCTTCCATGGAAGCATCTTAAGGAACTCGTTGGACTTTCATGGGAGATCAGGCGCACCAGGGCGGAGACTCTTGGAAAGGCAGCCTTTCTTAATGATAAATGATAAGTCCTTTTTGAGTTTTTAAAAAAATATTTATATTTGTCGGGATTTAATGACTGTATTTTTATTTTAACGATATGAAAAAGTTAATCACAGTCGCGGCAGCGCTCATAGTGAGCATTTCCGCATTCGCACAGTTCCAGGTTGGAGCTGGCTGGCTCGGTTCACAGTGGACCCATGGCAACGGCAGCAGTTCTGAACTTTACAACGGTTTCTATGCCGGTGCCTCCTATAACATTCCCATCATCAGCGACATAGGTATCGCTCCCGGTGCATATTTCGGCATGACTTTCTTCAGCAACTCCCTTGGCAAGTACAATCACATGTCCGTCAATATCCCGGTACTTGTTACCTACGGTATGGACCTCGGTCCCGGCAGGCTTTTCTTCGGCGGCGGCCCCACTGCGTCAATCGGTATTGCAAGTAATTATACCGACCCGGTTTTAAATTCAAAGACCAACAGGTATGAGGTTAACGAGGATTTGAGCCGTTTCAATCTCCTCATGGGGATTGTCGGTGGATATACCATCAGCCATATCCAGTTCAACTTCGGATATGACTGGGGTGTCCTCGACCTCGACAAGAGCAACGCCAAACTTCATCAGAACCTCATTCACGCCGGCGTCGCCTTCGTGTTCTAGGAGAATTGTCTGACAATACAGGGTCCGCCATGCGCGGACCTTTTTTGCTTTAGCCATGAAAAAGATACTGTTCCTTTTACTTATGATGCTCCTGGCTCCTCTGTTCACCCTTCGTGCACAGGAGTATTCACCCAGGCTGGAATTCAGCCGCGGCGATTTCTATTACGGAGGCAACCGCCTTTCAGATGCGGAAATCTTCCATTTGATAGGGGAGGATGTTTTCTATGAAACCTATCAGGGAGCTACCAGGCAGCGCAATGCAGGAAAGTCCATGATGATTGCCGGAGGTGTCACATTCGGTGTTGGAATAGCGTCGCTCGTTATGGGCCTTGCCTTGTCATACAACTCGCAGGATTATCCCGACGGAAACTATTACACCATTAGTTCTTTGGTCCCCATCGGATACGCCGCTGCGATTGCAGGAGGTATTGTACTTGATGCCGGAATCCCGCTTTTCATCATAGGGAATTCACGCCTGAATTGGATCGAACGCGATTTCAACCGCCGCAACCACTCCCCGTATGCATGTGTGAATGTAGGCGGAGCCCCTCACGGATTTGGCCTGACGGTAAATTTTTAGCGTTATCAACCGTTCATTGTTGATAAAAAAGTGTCCGCAGAGTGCGGGCGCTTTTTTTATTTTGTCAAATATAAGTATCTTTGTAGGATTATATACAGATACTATTATATGGCACTTTCAGACATAATCCGCAAGATATTCGGTTCAAAGTCCGACAAGGACATGAAAAAGATAAAGCCGGTGCTGGACAAGGTGCTTGAGGCGTATGAGGAGATTGACAAGCTTTCAAATGACGACCTCCGCGCCCGCACGCAGGAGATTCGCAGCCGTATACTTGCAGTAGAGGAACCCTTTGAGAAGAGGATAGCGGAAATAAAGGAGGAGCTTGAGAAGGAGATACCGGTGAGCGAGAAGGAAAAACTTGCCACCGAATCCGACAATCTGGTAAAGGAAGAGGACGAGGCTATCGAGAAAATCCTCGCCGAGGTGCTTCCCGAGGCATTTGCCATCATGAAATCCACCGCCCGCCGCTTTGCCCAGAATGAAACCGTGGAGGTGACTGCCACCGAGTTTGACGGACAGCTTGCCACCACCCATGACTTTGTGCATATCGAGGGCGACAAGGCCATCTACCAGAATCACTGGATGGCCGGCGGCAACGACCTCAAGTGGGACATGGTCCACTACGACGTGCAGCTGATAGGCGGTATCGTCCTGAACGGCAGCGTCAAGACCAATGCGGAGCAGAAGGGCTGCATCGCGGAGATGGCAACCGGTGAGGGAAAGACCCTGGTGGCGACCCTGCCTGTTTTCCTCAACGCCTTGGCCGGCAAGGGAGTTCACGTGGTTACCGTCAACGACTACCTGTCCAAGCGTGACTCCGAGTGGATGGGCCCCCTCTACATGTTCCACGGCCTCAGCGTAGACTGCATCGACGAGCACCAGCCCAACAGCGAGGCCCGCAAGAAGGCGTACAACTGCGACATCACCTTCGGTACCAACAACGAATTCGGTTTTGACTACCTTCGTGACAACATGGCCATCGGCCTGGGCGACTTGGTCCAGCGCAAGCACCACTATGCAATAGTCGACGAGGTTGACTCCGTCCTCATCGACGATGCCAGGACCCCGCTCATCATTTCCGGTCCGGTGGCAAAGGCCGAGGACGACGCCCAGTTCATGGAATTCCGCCCATATGTGGAGAACCTCTACGGGAAACAGCGTTCCCTGGTGACCCAGACCCTCAACGATGCCCGCAAGGCCATCGCCGCGGGTGATGAAAATGAGGGCGGAAAGCTCCTCCTGCGTTGCCACAAGGGACTTCCCAAGTATCAGCCGCTCATCAAGTTCCTGTCGGAACAGGGTATGAAGCAGCTCCTGCAGAAGGCCGAAAACTACTACATGCAGGACAACGAGAGGGAGATGCACATCGTCACCGACGACCTGTACTTCGTGATCAACGAGGTACAGAACAGCATCGAGATGACCGACAAGGGTCATGACGTGCTTGCCCATGCTGTGTCCGACCCCGATTTCTTTGTCCTTCCCGATGTGGGCGCCTCCATTGCGGAAATAGAACATACACTGTCACTTACGGCAGCCGAAAGGCAGCAGAAGAAGGACGCCCTCATGGAGGAGTTCTCGCTCAAGAGCGAGAGGGTCCATACCGTAAACCAGCTTCTCAAGGCCTACGCCATGTTCCAGAAGGAAGTCGACTACATCATCGTCGACAACAAGGTCAAGATCGTGGACGAGTCCACGGGCCGTGTCATGGAAGGCCGGCGCTGGAGCGACGGACTGCACCAGGCGGTGGAGGCCAAGGAGAACGTGAAGGTGGAGGCCGCAACCCAGACCTTCGCCACCATCACCCTCCAGAACTACTTCAGGATGTATCACAAGCTGGCCGGTATGACCGGTACCGCCGAGACCGAGGCAGGGGAGTTCTGGAGCATCTACAAGCTTGACGTGGTGGTGATTCCCACCAACCGTCCTGTGATCCGCGACGACCAGGATGACATCATCTACAAGACCAAGAAGGCCAAGTACAACGCCGTTATCGACAGGGTGGTGGAGCTTTCCAATGCCGGCAGACCTGTCCTGGTCGGTACAACCGACGTCGAGACTTCCGAGCTGCTTTCCAGGATGATGCGCCTGAGGGGGATCCATCCCAACGTCCTGAATGCCAAGGAGCATGCCCGCGAAGCTGAAATCGTGGCCCAGGCCGGTAATTCCGGAAAGGTTACCATAGCCACCAACATGGCCGGCCGTGGTACCGATATCAAACTCTCCCAGGAGGTGAAGGATGCCGGCGGACTCGCCATCATCGGTACCGAGCGGCACGACAGCCGCCGTGTGGACCGTCAGCTCAGGGGCCGTTCCGGACGTCAGGGCGACCCGGGTTCGTCCACATTCTATATCTCGCTGGAAGACAAGCTGATGAGGCTCTTCGGTTCCGAGAGGATAGCCGGAATGGTGGACCGCCTTGGAATGAAGGACGACGAGGCTCTGGTTTCCGGAATGCTTTCAAAGTCAATCGAAACAGCCCAGAAGAAGGTGGAGGAGAACAACTTCGGAATCCGTAAGAGGCTTCTGGAGTACGACGACGTCATGAACTACCAGAGGGAGGCTATCTACAGCCGCCGGCGCAACGCCCTCTCAGGCGAGAGGATCGAAATAGACGTCCAGAACATGATGACCGACACCGCCGACATCCTGGCATCCCGTTCCGAGAGCTATGATTACCCTTCGTTCGAGGAGTATATCATGGCGCAGCTTTCCATCGACCTCGGATTTGACGAGCAATTCTATTCCAAGGCCAGGCCCGGTGAGATAGCCGACCGCCTGTGCACCCACATGCAGGAGGTTTACGCCCGCAGGATGGAAGGCATGATCACAAAGGTATATCCTTTCATCAAGCAGGTTTACGAGAAGCAGGGACAGATGTACCAGAACATCGCCATCCCCATTTCCGACGGCCGCAAGGTACTCCAGCTGTCGGTGAACCTCAAAAAGGCTTATGAGACTTCCGGCCGCGAGATAGCCAAGGCCCTGAGCCGTAATATAATATTGTATCAGATCGATGAGCACTGGAAGCAGCATCTCCGCGACATGGACGACCTCCGCCAGAGCGTCCAGAACGCCGCATACGAGCAGAAGGATCCGTTGGTGGTGTACAAACTGGAGAGCTACAACCTGTTCTCGGCGATGCTTGAGGAACTGAACAAGGATGTCCTTTCATTCCTGCTCAGGGCATTCATCCCGCTCAGGGACCGTGACGAGGCCCAGCCCGCCAGGGCGCCCCAGCCGCGCCGTACCGACATGTCGCAGATGCGTACCAACAACCCTTCGGAACTGTCGACCAACGGGGAACAGAAATCCAAGGCTCCTGTCCGGGTGGAGAAGAAGGTTGGACGCAATGACCCCTGTCCCTGCGGATCGGGCCTCAAGTTCAAGAACTGCCACGGAAAGGGCGTTGTGTAGGAATCTTTGATAATCAAATATATAAAATATGGCAAAAGTAATGGAACCAAATGTAAATGTCAATGACGTGAGCAGGATATCTGCCGGCACGGTCATCAAGGGTGAGATCAATTCTCCGAGCGACATCCGCATCGACGGAACTTTTGACGGCAAGGTGTTTTCCAAGGGCCGTGTGGTAGTTGGCGAAAAAGCCGTTGTTAAAGGTGACCTGGTGTGCCAGAATGTGGATTTCTGGGGCACCATGAAGGGTAACTTCTATGTGAAGGACACCCTTTCCCTCAAGAGCGGCTGCACCGTAGACGGAGACCTTCATGTGAAGAGGCTTCAGGTGGAGCTCGACGCAAAGTTCAACGGCAACTGCAGGATGCTGGGAGATGGCGAGTTTGAGAAGCTGGCCTCCCAGATTACCGGCCAGCCGGTCCAGGCACCTCGTCCCGTCCAGCCGCAGCCAGTACCTGGCAAGTAGCAGTTTTGGCCGGATTTTTGCCATCTTATGGCAGTCCGGCCATTATTGTGGCTTGGTGCTAATGGTAAATTATTGAAGATGAGAGTATACAACAAGGTTTTTGCGGCATTCTGCCTTATGTTGGGCTGTACCTCCGGATTCGCGCAGGGCGTTTCCGGTCCCCAGCTTTACAACATGGGGTTTGACGAGTGGACAAAGGTAAGAAAGCAGTGGTGCCTTTACGGTGAAGGTGCGACAGAGGCCGAAAAGGCCGTCTGGGGAACCGCCAACAAGGGGCTCAGCCTGCTTGGAATCAACGGTACTACACCCGAAGAGGAATTCGTGGCCGTCCCGGGACCGGGAAAGAAGGCTGCAAGGCTTCAGAGCCGGAAGGTGGTATGGGCTTTTGCGGCCGGAAATATCTACAACGGCCAATGGGTCCGGATCATCAACTTCAGCGGTGCCGAGATAACCTGGGGTACGCCTTTCAAGGCCCGTCCAAAGTCCCTTTCCGGATATTACTGCTACAAGCCCAAGCCCATCAAGCACACAAAGCCTCAGGCCGACCTCTCTGCCGGCGACATGGACGAGGGGAGGATCGAGGTCATACTTACCGACTGGGATAAGCCTTTCCATGTCATAACCAACGATGACAAGTTCGTGGACAAGGAAGGCGATTCGGGAATTATCGGTTACGGGACGATAGTCCTCAGGAAGGCCAACAACGGATACGTCCATTTTGACCTTCCCATCCAGTACCGCAATTCAAGGACGCCCAAATACGTGGTCGTGGTCTGTGCTGCCAGCCGCTGCGGCGACTATTTTACCGGGGGCGACGGTACTGTGCTTTATGTGGATGAGTTCCAGTTCAATTATTGACGGTTTCTTGCAAGTGTCGCACGGAAATCGTATTTTTGCAAAGTTTGTACATTGGGGATGTTTTGGTTTTGACAGCACTGATGTCGGACGGCAAGCACGCCGGGCTTTGGGATACAGCCCGTTAATCCAGGTCCCAAAAAACTAGTTGGCAACAACAATTACGCACTCGCTGCCTAATCTGACAAAGGTCGGTTAGCTTAATCCGCGACGCCAAGGCTGCGTCGCCGACGAGTATCCCGCGGACTTTAGGCCGGTTATGATCCGGGTTCGGGGTATCATTCAAACCGGATGCGCGGAGGGACTCCCTTAAACTCCGTCAAGATTCAAGGGATAAGGTGGGACCGGCCCGTCTTCCGGCAAGCCCCTCCCGACAGACAAAGGACGACTAAGCGTGTAGAAAACCGCCTGGTGCGGTGTTTGGACGGCGGTTCGAGTCCGCCCATCTCCACAAGGGAGGTTCTTTTATGAATAGCAATAAGGCTACCAGCCTGGGTGTTATCGCGTTGTCGGTAATTATGGTTTTTGCCGGCATTTTCCCCGCCTCGTCCCGAACACCCTCCAAGGCCCTGAGGGTTGCATCGTACAATATCAGGGGCAATTTCGAAAGGGACGGAATCAACCAGTGGAAGTATCGCAGGGACTCGCTCTGCAAGATTATCCTGACCTACGGATTCAAGGTCGTAGGCCTGCAGGAGGCAGTTCCAGACCAGTTTGATGATATTGTCAGGATAACCGGCTACAAGTCGGTGGGGGAGCCCGGGCTCAACAATCCCATAGTCTATGACGGGTCCCGGATCGAGGCCCTGGACTGGGGAATGTTCTGGCTGAACGAAAAGGGGGTGCCGCATGAACTCAGCTGGGACGGAAAATACGAGCGCTACTGCACCTGGGCCCTGATGAAGGACCTGAAGACGAGGAAGAAGTTCTATGTGTTCAACACCCATCTGGACCACCGCGGGACAGTGGCCAGGGAAAAGGGTGCCGAACGGATCTGCAGCAAGGCCGCGTCCATGTCGGGCGGTCTTCCGGTAATTATCATGGGAGACATGAATTCCTGGGACAATACCACCGCGTACAAGACCTACGTAAGCCATTATTCCGATGCCAGGGCGGTTTCGCCCCTTGTTTTCGGTCCCCGTGGAACCGCCCATAATTTCGGCGGTGTCCATCCTGTGAGGATAGACTATTTCTTCGTTGACCCCAAGGTGAGGATCTATGAGTACAACGCCTTGGACATTGTTTACGGCAACGACGATTTCTTCCCATCCGACCATTATCCAATCTATATAGATGTCACTTTCAGATAGCATATTCGCCTCCCTTAAGGGAGGTCTGGTGGTTTCTTGCCAGGCCGAACCGCCTTCCCCCTTTGATTCACCGGAGAGGGTGGCCGATTTTGCACGCTGCGCCCTGATGGGAGGGGCAGTGGGAATCCGCACCTGCGGGATTTCAAAGACCAAGGCCATCCTCGATGCCGTTGGCGTCCCGGTGATAGGATTGACAAAGGGCCGGTTCCCCGACGGAACCGTTTGTATCACAGGTAGTTACTCCGATGTTGACGCCCTTGTGTCGCTTGGCGTCCATATAGTTGCGGTGGACGGGACCTTCCGTCTCCGCGAGGGTGGGCTCACAGGACCGGAGTATATCGCGGAACTACGCCGAAGGTATCCCGGGCAACTTCTGATGGCGGATATCTCCACCTTCAGCGAGGCTGAGGCATGTGCCGCCGCTGGTGCAAGCTGCGTTTCCACAACCCTTGCCGGATACACTCCCGATACCCTTTCCCAGTCGGAAGGCGGACCGTCGCTGGAACTGGTCAGGGAATGCTCCTCCGCCCTGGGATGCCCTGTTTTCGCGGAAGGCCGTTACAACACTCCCGCCGAGGCAGCTGAGGGAATCCGCCATGGTGCCTTTGCGGTGGTGGTTGGGTCTGCCATCACCCGTCCGCATCTGATTACAAGTTGGTTCGTCAAGGCAATTTCCAAGGGGGTATGAAGATCTTTTTTGGTACCGACGGCTGGAGGGCCAGGATAGGCGAGGAAATTAATTCCGAGTCCGTATCCATTGTGGCACAGGCGTTTGCAGATTATGTGAAGATCCGTTCAAACGGTAACCAGATTGTTGCCGTAGGCTATGATTCAAGGCGCTTTTCCAGGGAGTTCGCCCATATTTTTGCGAGGATTCTCACCGGTAACGGTATAAGCGTCATCCTTTCCTGCGATATAGTTCCCACTCCGGTGCTGTCGTATACCGTCCTCACCAGGGGGTGTTTTGCCGGAGTGATGATTACGGCATCGCACAATCCTCCTTGCTATAACGGAATCAAATTCAAGGCTTCCTATGGCGGACCGTTCTCGCTGGAACAGACGAGGGAGGTGGAAAGCCTTCTGTATCAGCACGATCCTCTTGTCTCAGCAGAGGAGCCCTCCGTCTTTGACATGCTTCCTGAGTATATCGCCCACGTGGAGTCGCTGATTGATTTCGGAGCCATAAGGAAGGCCGGACTCAGGCTGCTGGCCGATTCGATGGGAGGAGCCGGCGGAACGCTGACGGAGCGGATCCTCCGGAAGAACGGCTGCCGGGCTGAAACCATTTTCGGTACACCCTCAGCAGATTTCCATTCCCGGTTGCCGGAACCGGTGGCATGCAACCTGGAGCCTCTTGGGAAGGCCCTCAAAGAGGGGGATTACGCCCTTGGCGTGGCTACGGACGGCGACGCCGACAGGCTCGGGGTATGCCTTGAGACGGGAGAATTCCTGTCGGCCCAGACCACCATACTGCTTATCGTGGACTATCTGAAGAGAGTCCGTCACCAGGAGGGGTCGATAGTCCATACTTCCTCCGTGACAGGGCTTCTGAGGAAGCATTTCCTTTCGGCCGATACTCCGGTGCATGACGTCCAGGTGGGCTTCAAGTATATCACGGACATCATGGTACGGGAGAAAGTCTGCTTTGGCGGCGAGGAGAGCGGCGGATTCGGCTATGCCATGCACATTCCCGAAAGGGATGGAATTTTCTCCGCTTTGCTTTTCCTTGAAATGCTTTCTGTATCAGGTTGTTCCACCTTGTCGGAGTACGTTTCGGAAAGGGTGGCTGAATTGGGCTCGGTGCATTATGCGAGGATAGATTCGCACTGCGACCTACCCGGAAGGGAGGAACTTCTGCCCAGGCTGTACCGTAAGGGCCTGGACGGGATCGCCGGTTTCAAGGTTGCCGGTGTACAGACCTTCCTGTCGTCCAGGGGAATCATAAACGGAATCAAGTATATACTGGAAGGGGATTGCCGGTGGCTGCTGATCAGGGCCTCGGAGACCGAGAATATCGTACGGTATTATGCCGAGGGGCAGACCGACGGGGAGGTGGCCCTTCTTTTGGAAGCCGGCCCCCGTCTGGTTGGAGGTGTTGCGTTATGAAAGTGACGGAGAAGGTATGGGATGCACTCCGCAGGAAGGAGGTTCCGCTGACGCCCGAAGAGAGGGTCCGCCAGTGGTTCATAGGCATTCTGAATTCCTCGTGCGGCGTCCCGATGCATATGATGATGTCGGAGGTATCGATGAAATGTCTTTCCGGAAAGCACCAGAGGGCCGACATCGTGGTTTATTCCAGGAGCGGCGCCGCTGCGATGGCAGTGGAATGCAAGCGTCCCGAAGTGCCTCTGGGACAGGATGTGGCGGACCAGGTGCTGAGATACAACAACGTCCTTGGCGTGAAATACCTGGCAATAACCAACGGAGTTTCAACCTTCGCTTTTGAGAGGGTCGGGGAGGGGTATGTCCCTATGGAATCCCTGCCTTCATGGGAGGATATGGCATGACTACGGTAACTCACGGCTTCCTGGACGACCCCGTTTTCGGGATAGTTTCCGACGTGGCGTCAAGCCTTGGCGTAAGGGCTTATGTCATAGGTGGTTACGTCAGGGATTGCTTTTTGGGGAGACCCAACGACGACATCGACATAGTGGTTGAGGGAAGCGGGATAGCTCTCGCCGGAGCCGTTGCCCAAAGGACCAGTGGCAAAGTGACCGTTTTCAAGAATTTCGGGACGGCGATGCTCCGGCATAAGGGAAAGGAACTGGAATTCGTGGGGGCCAGGAAGGAATCTTACCACCGTGAATCCCGTAAGCCGGTTGTGGAGGACGGAACCCTGGAGGAGGACCAGCTCAGGCGCGATTTCACCATCAATGCAATGGCTTTCAGTCTCCAGAAGGAGGATTACGGTGCCCTGGTTGACCCGTTCGGGGGGATCAGGGACCTTTCCGAGGGTATAATCCGGACTCCTCTGGACCCCGATACCACCTACAGCGATGACCCCCTGAGGATGCTCCGTGCCATCCGTTTCGCAACCCGTCTGTCAGAGGAAGGGCATCCTTTCACCATCGTTCCCGAATCGCTTGATTCCATGCGGAGGAACCGGGACCGCCTGGCCATCCTTTCCAAGGAGAGGATAGTGGAGGAACTGGACAAGATATTGCTTACATCAAGGCCGTCGATGGGATTCCGTCTGATGGATGAGACCGGGCTTCTTGAACTTATCCTGCCCGCCTTGTCGAGGCTGAAAGGCGTGGAAACAGTTGACGGAAAGGGACATAAGGAGAATTTCTCGCATACCCTGCAGGTGGTTGACAACGTTGCTTCGGCCGAGGCTGCACAGGGGCTGGAACCCAATCTCTGGCTCCGCTGGGCGGCATTGCTGCACGATATCGGAAAACCTTCCAGCAAGCGTTTCGTCCCCGGCTCCGGATGGACCTTCCATGGCCATGAGGTGATAGGTGCAAGGATGGTACCCGGTATTTTCCAACAGCTGAAAATGCCCCTTAACGAGAAGATGAAATACGTCCAGAAGCTGGTGGGACTGCATCTGAGGCCCATTGCGCTGGTCGACGAGGAAGTGACCGACAGCGCGGTGCGGCGCCTTCTCTTCGATGCCGGAGACGATATCGACGACCTGATGCTCCTATGCAACGCCGACATTACTTCCAAGAACCCGGCAAAGGTCTCCAGGATCAGGGCCAATCTCGAGCTTGTGAAGCGGAAGCTCGTGGAGGTGGAGGAAAAGGATGCCATCAGGAATTTCAAGAACCCCATCACCGGGGAATATGTTATGGAACTCTTCGGGATACCTCCGGGAAAGGAGATAGGAATCCTGAAAGAGTATGTGAAAGAGGCGATACTGGAAGGGGAGATAGGCAACAATTTTGAGGAGGCCGACGCCCTTATGAGAAAACGTGCGGCCGAGTTGGGACTGGTTCCCGTCAAGTGAGCATGTCGCTGATAGACAATTACATATCCTATGTTTCAGGGGTCCGGAGATATTCTCCGCGGACGGTTTCCGTTTACAGTGAATGCCTCTCGCGTTTTGCTTCTTTCGCGATGGAGGGAACCGGCGGGGCGGATGACTCCGTAATCCTTTCCAGCCTTACTCCGGGATTCCTCCGAAGCTACGAGGTGCATCTGCTCGAAGGCGACCCTGAGCATGAGAAACTTTCCCCCAGGACGGTATGCCTGCATATGTCGGTAATAAGCGGATTCTGCAGGTATCTGATACGCACGGGTATGCTCAAAGGCAATCCGGCCGCCGTTTCAGGCCGTCCCAAGGCGGGGAAGAGGCTCCCGGTATTCTATAGGGGAGAGTCCATGGATACCTATTTCCTGGAGACGGAGTACTCGGTTTCATCCCCCTGGGATCTGGACTATTCCACCAAGGCCGGGATGGATGCATACAAGGCCAGGCTCCGGAGGCTGATAGTATCCATGCTGTACTCGACCGGAGTCCGCCGGAGCGAGCTTATCTCACTGGATATCAAGTCGGCTGATTTTTCCCGCCAGGTCCTGCATGTAAGGGGTAAAGGTGATAAAATGCGAGAAATTCCGCTTACTTCTTCGCTATGTAACGAAATTTGCTTATATTTACTCGCGGCTGAATCGATGACGGGGTGCAAGCGTGCCGGAGATGACCCTCTGCTTATTTCGGAAAAAGGCCTCAGGCTTTATCCGGTTTATGTTGACAGGGCTGTCAAACGGGAATTGGGGGACAATTCCCTTGGGATAACAGGCAGGAAATCCCCCCATGTACTGAGGCACACCATCGCAACCCAGTTGCTGGACGACGGGGCTGACCTTAATGCAATCAAGGAGATGCTGGGTCACTCCTCCCTTGCGGCAACACAGGTGTATACGCACACCACCATCGGTAAGCTGAAGTCAATTTATAACAATGCCCATCCTCGGGCGAAAAATGGAGGTAAAAATGGAGATTAGAGTAAAGAGCCTGAAGTTCGATGCAGACCAGAAACTGCTGGACTACGTGGAGAAAAAGGTTTCCAAGCTGGCCAAGTTCTTTGACGGCGTGGGAGACATTGACGTAACCCTGTCGCTCCTGAAGGAGCCTGACAACAAGAATGTCAAGATCCAGACCCATGTTCCCGGCGAGGAATTGGTGATTGAGCGCAATGCCCACACCTTTGAGGAGGCTGTGACCGCTGCGGCGGATGCAATGAAGGAGAAAATTACAAGGACCAAGGAACGCAAATTCGACAATTGACGGTCCTTACATATCAGTTTTATAATTGACGGCCTTTTGGCCGTCATTTTTGTTTATTTATGCTTACCCGCCACTGCTGCGCGGTTAGAGGCTCCGATTAATTGGGAGAAACATATAGCATTTATTGGATTGTCGATTTGAATTAAAGACTTTTTTGGCTAACTTTGTATGATATGGCCAAAAAGGGCTACATAGAAACGGCAAGGCAGTGTTCGGCACTTGTGGAGGACGCCCGGCGGGGTGTTTTCAAGAGTGTCTATCTCCTTATGGGAGAGGAACCGTATTATCCCGAGATGGTATGCTCCGCAATCATGGAAAATGCCCTGCAGGAGTGGGAGAGGGACTTCAACGAGACCGTGTGCTATGGTCCAGACACCGACCCTGATACCGTGATAACAGCCGCCAGGCGGTTCCCCATGATGGCGGAACGGCAGCTGGTGGTTGTCAAGGAAGCCCAGGCTATGAAGGGGGTTGAGGAACTGGCCGTTTATTGTGAAAAGCCCCTTGATTCCACCATCCTGGTGCTGCTGTTCCGAGGTGCTTCCGCCGACAAGAGGCGCGCCCTTTACAAGAGCGTCCTCAAGAACGGGGTGGTGGTGGAATCGCTTCCGCTCAGGGAGTATGAGATAACCGGCTGGATCAACGGATATTACGCATCCAGGGGAATAGAGATAGATCCTGATGCTGCTGCGCTCCTGGGGGAATCGGCAGGTACTGACCTGGGAACCATTTCGGTGGAAACCGAGAAACTCCTGAAGAACCTGCCCCAGGGGGTTAAGAAGGTCACGGCACAGGACATAGAGAAGAACGTGGGCATAAGCCGCCAGTTCAGCATTTTTGAGCTTACCCGCGAGCTCTCTTCCAGAAACGCCCCTGCCTGCGTGAGGATCGCCTCGCGGCTTGGCGCTTCGCCCAGGTTTTTCCTTCCTCCCGCAGTCAGCGCGCTGTTCATGCACTTTTACCGTATCCTGAAATATGAGGCACTGCTGATGCAGGATGCAAACCCTTCGCAGGATGCAAAGGCCTCGGTGCTAGGCGTCAGCCCGTACTTCTTCAGGGAATACGAAATGGCGGTCCGGAATTATCCTTTGCCCCGGTGCATTTCCGCGATCTCCCTGCTGTCGGAATACGACTTCAAGGGAAAGGGCGGTGACGCGGGCGAGGCGACTCCTTCGGACCTGTTGGTTGAGTTGGTAGTGAAATTATTGAATATCTGATTATTATGGCAATTATCGAAGTCAAGGGTGTCAGCAAGTCCTTCGGCGAAAAGGTGGCTCTGGACAATGTGAGCCTCGAGATTCCCGAGGGACGGATTTTCGGTCTTCTGGGTCCTAACGGTGCCGGAAAGACCACGCTGATCAGGATTATCAACCGTATAACTATCCCCAGTTCCGGGACCGTGCTGTTCAACGGTTCCCCCATTTCCGAGTCGGATGTGGCAAAGATAGGATACCTCCCGGAAGAGAGGGGACTGTACCGCAAGATGAAGGTCGGCGACCAGGCCATGTACCTGGCCCAGCTCAAGGGCATGAGCGTGAAGGAAGCCTCGGCTGAACTCAAGAAGTGGTTCGTGAAGTTCGGGATACAGGACTGGTGGGGAAAGAAGGTGGAGGAACTCTCAAAGGGAATGGCCCAGAAGATCCAGTTCATCACTACCGTGGTACACAAGCCGTCGCTGATGATACTGGACGAGCCGTTCTCGGGATTCGACCCGGTAAACGCGGAACTCATCCGCCAGGAGATACTGGCGCTCAAGCAGAACGGTGCCACGATCATCCTTTCCACACATAACATGGAGTCCGTTGAGGAACTCTGCGACGACATCGCCCTTATCAACAAGGCCAGGGTGGTGGTGACCGGCGGGGTGGACGACATCCGCCATCAGTGGGGAAACAACAACGTGGAGGTCATCTATACCGGAGACGCCATTTCGCCGGTGGAAGGGCTCTACGGGGTCCTTTCCGACGAGGTCAATTCCGGCCGCCATACGGCCGTGTTGTCCGTGCTTGGCGGCAGGGGAGCGAACGAGGTCCTCTCCAGCATCATCGGTACCGGGGTTGCGGTGAATTCCTTCAAGGAACTGATACCCAGGATGAACGACATTTTCATCAAGCTCGTAACGGAGGAGGCATAGGTCATGAATATCAGCAAGCTCAACATCATCATTGCCAGGGAGTATCTCAACAAGGTCAGGAAGAAATCATTCCTAATCATAACCTTCCTCACTCCCATACTGTTTGCCGCCATCTGCATCCTTCCAAGCGTCATCATGATGGCCACCAGGGAAGAGGCCAAGAAGGTTGCCGTTGTGGACCGTTCGGGCCTGGTGCTGCCTGCACTTGAGAATACGGAAGTGATTGAGTACATGGACTTCAGCACCGCCGATCCGGATTCCCTCAAGGGGCATCTGAAAGAATTCGGGGTGGATGTCCTCCTGAGCATATCGGAACTGGATCCGGAGACAAAATCGCTATCGGCCGAGACCTTCTCTGAAAAGCCCCTCGGCATGGAGACTTCGGAAATCATCGAGAAGAGGATCAACGATGCCGTGGAGGCATACAGGATCGAGTCATACAATATCGAGGGGCTCCGCCAGATTCTTTCCGATGTGAAGCCATCAATCCGCCTCCGCTCCTATACGATGGATGAGTCCGGTAATGCAAGGATTTCGGAATCAGGTGTTTACATGGCCATCTCGATGATCCTCGGAATGGCTCTGTATATGTTCATCGCCCTGTTCAGCGGAATGGTGATGTCCAGCGTCATCGAGGAAAAGTCGTCCCGCGTGGTGGAGGTCCTGGTGTCGTCCGTGAAGGCTACCGAACTGATGTTCGGCAAGATAATCGGAGTGGCGCTGGTGGCCCTTACGCAGTTCCTGCTGTGGATCGTGCTCACAATCGGTATACTTGCCGTAGTGGGCGGCATCGTAGGTTTTGACAAGATTACCGGCGGAAGTTCGGATCCCACCGAAATCGTCCAGGGAATGGGTGTAGACCCTTCCATGATGGGGGTTGATCCCGCAATGCTGGAAAGTCTTTCCGCCCCTGCCGACACCGCTGCAGCCGCAGCAGGGGAGCCCAGCGGCATGGATGCGGTATTCTCAACCCTCGGATCCCTGAACTACACCCAGATCATCATCGGATTCCTGCTGTATTTCATATTCGGCTACCTGCTCTATGCCTCCATGTTCGCTGCAATAGGCTCGGCCGGTGAGAGCGAAGCCGATACCCAGCAGTTGCAGCTGCCCGTGACGATTCCACTGCTGATAGGCTTCTTCATCGCAATCTATGCGTTCAAGGCTCCCGACAGCGGGATAGTGTTCTGGGGCTCGATGATTCCGTTCACTTCGCCCATCGTGATGCTTGCCAGGATTCCTTTCGGGGTGCCTGCCTGGGAACTTGCGCTTTCAATAGTCCTGCTGGTAGGTACGTTCATACTTCTGGCATGGGTGTCGGCCAAGATATACAAGGTGGGAATCCTTATGTACGGGAAGAAATCCTCCTTCAAGGACCTTTGGAACTGGTTCAGACAGAAATAATTACAACCATATTGCTTATGAAAACCAAAACTTTGACCATTGCGGTCCTTTCAGCTCTCCTCATAGCTGTGGGAGCTGCCTGCACAGCCCAGGAGACCGCCAGGAAGGAATTCCGGATGAATTGGAAAAAGGTGGCGATGGACGGTTCCAGGACGGGAGTCATCCCTGTGACCGCGGAAAACGTCGACACCGCCCTCGGACACTTCAACGGTGCCCTCTATGTAGCCCCTAACGGAAAGAGGTTCCGCAAGGGAAGCGTTCCCGCCGTCGCACGCCTCATCATCGACGCCCAGCCCGCCATGGCCAGGGTTAAGGAAGTGGTGGGATATGCCCCTGAGGCAATGGTCCGTGAAGGACTGGAATGCCCCCTCTACAACATGTACATGGACCAGATGATGGCTTCGGTGGAGAAGTCGTCCGGCAAGAAGGTGGATATCGGTTTTGCCAATACCGGCGGCGTCCGCATCGACCTTCCCAAGGGAGATATCCTCCTGGATGACATCCTCTCGATGTTCCCGTTCAAGAACTACACCTGCTACGTGGCCCTCAAGGGAAAGGACGTGAAGGCCATACTCCAGCAGATGGCAAAGTATCCCACCAAGATGATGCTCGGCGGAGCCCAGGTGGTATTCAGCGGAGACAAGGTTAAATCCGCCCTGATTGACGGCAAGCCCATCGACGACAAGAAGGTCTACGGAGTGGCCACCCTCAGCTTCCTCCTCAACGGCGGCGACGGTTTCTCCATCGCCCGCAACGCTGTGGACCTGGAGATGTTCGAGGTCAGCATGTCGGATTTCATGCTCGAGTACCTCAGGGGCCTCAAGGCAGAGGGAAAGGAAGTAGTTTACAGTACTGACGGTCGTCTAACACAGGAATAGCCATGAAAAAGATAATATACATCGCCCTTTCGGCACTGGCCATCGCAGCATGCTGCAACAAGCCCCATAAGCTGGTCATACTTCACGTCAACGACACCCACAGCCATTTTGAGCCCGTGCTTACCGAGGAGGGAGTCCTCCGTGGCGGGTCTATCGAGCGTGCCGCCTTCATTGACAGCGTGCGCAATGCCGTGGGAGAGGAGAACGTACTCCTTCTCCATGCGGGAGACTTCAGCCAGGGTTCCTCTTATTTCACCGAGCTTCACGGAGACCTTGAGATCGACGTGATGAATGCCATGCATTTCGACGCCACCGCCCTCGGCAACCACGAGTTCGACAACGGGCTGGAGGACCTTGGCCGCCGCCTTGCAAACCTCAAATGCCCTGTAGTTTGCGCAAACTACGATTTTTCGCCGTTTGAGGCAGGAAAATACGTGAAGCCCTGGATAATTGTGGAGAAGGCCGGACTCAAGATCGGCATTACCGGATTGCTCTGCAACCTTTCCACAATGATCGACCGCAACACGGCCGACCGTATCCCCAAGTTCGAGGATGCGGAGGAAATCAACAAGTGGGCGAAATACCTCAAGGAAGAGGAACACTGCGACCTTGTGATATCACTCAACCATATCGGATATGAGGATGAAGAGTATATCGATTCCGAAATGGTCCGTGACACCCGTAACGTTGACCTCGTGGTAGGCGGGCATTCCCATACCTTCCTGGAGAAGATGGAGTATGCCGTCAATCTGGACGGGGTTGAGGTTCCCATCGTCCAGGACGGTTGCTGGGGACTGAATGTGGGTGTAATAGAGATACCTCTTGGCAAATAAGGCGGAGTTATGATTAAATCCATGACCGGCTACGGCAAGGCCGAAGCTGAAATCTCATGCGGAAAGCTTACCGTCGAAATCCGCACCCTCAACGGGAAGACTGCGGATATCAATATCAAGTCCCCGCTGCTTCCCCGGGAGCTGGAACTCTCCATCCGCTCCAAACTCTCGGCTGCACTTCAGAGGGGTACCATCGACGTCTATCTGAACCTGGAAAACCGTTCCGATGGTGGAGGGGCCGTCAATGGTGCTCTCCTGAAAAGCTATTTCAATGAAATTCAAAAGGTTATGGATGAAATGGGCCGTGGCGGAGTGGTGGATGACGACAGGTCGGCGGCGGAAATCGTTTCCTCGGTGCTGCGTTTTCCCGACGTGGTGGGAACCCGGAAGCAGGATGCGATAACCGTCGAGGATTATCCCGCCGTGGAAGCTGCGGTTGACAGCGCGGTCATTGCCCTGGATGCATTCAGGTCCAGGGAGGGAGCCGTCCTTTACCGTGACGTCACTTCCCGGGTAAAAACCATACTGTCACTGTACGACGGCGTGGAGGCTCTGGAAGGCGAGAGGGTAGAGGCCGTGAAAGACCGGCTCAGGAAGAACCTCCAGGAGCTTCAGGTCAAGGTGTCTCCCGAGCGGTTTGAGCAGGAAATGATCTTCTACCTGGAGAAACTGGATATCAACGAAGAGAAGGTTCGTCTTAGGCAGCATTGTCATTATTTCATGGAAACAATTGACAATGAGGTATATCCGGGGAAGAAACTGGGGTTCATCATCCAGGAGATGGGACGTGAGATCAACACCACCGGGTCAAAGGCCAACCATGCCGGAATCCAGAGGCTGGTGGTTATGATGAAGGATGAGTTGGAGAAGGTCAGGGAGCAGAGTTTGAATATCTTATAATGTTAGTTTTGAAGATGGAAGAATCCAAGATCAACCCGGCGGAGGAGCCGAGGAAGTTGAATTTTCTGGAAGAGATAATAGAGTCGGACCTGGCCTCGGGCAAGGTGGAAAGCGTTATGACGAGGTTCCCTCCGGAGCCCAACGGGTACCTTCACCTGGGCCATGCCAAGAGCATCTGCCTAAACTTCGGCCTGGCCATGAAATACGGCGGAAAGACCAATCTCCGTTACGACGACACCAATCCCACCAAGGAAGACACCGAATACGTGGATTCCATCAAGGAAGATATCAAGTGGCTTGGTTTCCGTTGGGAGAAGGAGTTGTATGCGTCAGATTATTTTGACCAGCTGTACGAATGGGCCGAGGAGCTCATCCGCCGCGGCCTTGCCTACGTGGACGACCAGACCCAGGACGAGATCCGTGAGGGAAGGGGCACCGTGGACAAGCCGGGGAAGGAAAGCCCTTGGAGGAACCGCAGCGTGGAGGAAAACCTCAGGCTGTTCCGCGAGATGAGGGACGGCAAGTATGCCGACGGCGAGAAGGTCCTCAGGGCCAGGATCGACATGGCCCATCCCAACATGCTTTTCCGCGACCCGCTGCTGTACCGGATCAAGCATACTTCCCATCATCGTACCGGCGACAAGTGGTGCATCTATCCGATGTATGACTTCACCCATGGACAGAGCGACTCCATCGAGCACATTACACATTCCATCTGCACCCTGGAATTCGACGTCCACCGCCCGCTGTACGACTGGTTCATCGAGAAGCTGGGGATATGGCCCTCACACCAGTATGAATTCGCCAGGCTGAACCTGACATACACCCTCATGAGCAAGCGCAAGCTGCTCGAACTTGTGCAGAAGGGTCTGGTCAGCGGATGGGACGATCCCCGTATGCCTACTTTGTGCGGAGTCCGGCGCCGCGGTTACACCCCTGAATCACTGAAGATGTTCTGTGACAGGATAGGCGTATCCAAGAGGGACCAGATGATGGACATCCAGCTGCTGGAGTGGTGCGTGAGGCAGGACCTCAACGCGCGTTCAAACCGCTATATGGCCGTCCAGGACCCTATCAAGGTGACGATCACCAACTGGGAGGAAGGAAAGGTGGAATGGTTCGACTGCCCCCTCAATCCGGCCGACCCGGAAGGGGCTAAGCGTGCGGTCCCGTTCAGCGGCGAACTCCTCATCGACAGGGCCGATTTCATGGAGGACGCCCCCAGGAAGTTCTTCCGCCTTAAACCTGACGGCGAAGTCCGCCTCAAGTATACCTATATCATCAAGTGCAACGAGGTGATCAAGGATTCAGAAGGCAGGGTGGTGGAACTCAAGTGCACCTATGATCCTTCCACCCATCCTGTTACGGGTGAGTGGCGTTCCGTCAAGGGTACCATCCACTGGGTATCGGTGCCCCATGCCAGGGAGATAGAGATACGGAATTACGACCGTCTGTTCACCCTCGCCAACATGGGAGAGGTTCCGGAAGGGCATGATTACAAGGAGTATCTCAATCCGGAATCGCTAGTGGTGACAAGGGGATATGCCGAACCGGCCCTCCTTGACGACGCATCCGGGATCGCCGTGCAGTTTGAGCGTACGGGATACTATTTCAAGGACAAGGATTCAACGCCTGAACGCGCGGTGTTCAACCGCACCGCCACGCTCAAGGATTCCTACAAACCGGAATAGGGGAGCCTACAGCACGCCCAGAAGGCGGCTTCGGATAAGCATGCAGTCTCCAAGCGGAGCCGCCAGGCGGCCGAGCTTGGAGAATTTTATTTTGGTATCGCGGTTCACTATGTTGAGGGCGAGTTTCTTGACGTTGCTCTTTACAGGGAGCATGAGATAGTCGCCCGCTACGGCTAGCTTGCCGCCGATGATTACCAGTTCCGGATTGAAAATGTTTATGAGTCCGGCGATGCCGCGGCCCAGGTTGGCTCCGACCTCCTCAACCTTTTCTATGGCCAGGACGTCCTCCTTCTTGATGGCGGCTATGATGTCCTTGATAATCACTTCTTCGCCGTTGGTGAACTTGGGCGACAGCATGGAGGCCTTGCCCTGTGACAGCGCTTCCAGGATCATCTTGTGAAGGGCGGAACCGGAAGCTCCGGTTTCCAGGCAGCCGATCTTCCCGCACCGGCAGATCTTACCGTTGTCAAGCATGGGGAAATGCCCGATTTCTCCGGAAAAACCAGATTTTCCGTAGAACAGCCGTCCGTCCAGGATCATGCCCATTCCCAGACCCCAGCTTATATTGATGAACAGAATGTTCTTTTCCTTGCCTCCGTGGCCGCATACGTATTCACCGTATGTCATGGCCCGGGAGTCGTTCTCTATTATGACGGGGACGCCCAGGTTCTCCTCCAGTTGCTTGTCCAGGGGGGTGTTCTCGTCGGTGCTGAACGACAGGCTGTAACCGGTGCGGGGATTAACCCTTCCGGTGAGGCTTATTCCGCAGCCCAGGACCCTTGTCCAGTCAAGCCCCTTCTTGTTGAAATATCCTTTTATTGAAGCACTTATCCTTTTAATGGCATCTTCGTCGGACTTCATTACAAAAGGGATTTCCTCCTCCATGCTGACGACGTTGCCCTTGAAGTCGCTCACCACGATGCATGCGTGGCGGTGCCTGATGTCCACCCCCACGAGGTATCCGGCATCGGGGTTGAGTCCGTAGATGCTGGGGCGGCGTCCTCCGGATGTGCCGATTTTCCCCAGGTCGACCAGGAAACCGTCTTCTATGAGCTCCTGAATCAGTTTTGTTACCGTTGGAACGCTGGTATTCAGCAGTGAACTGAGGTCTGCGATGCTGTAATCCCCGTTGGTTATGCAATGCCGGAGTATGCTTTTCTTCAGCAGGGTGTTCTTGTTGTCTTTAAGGTCCAGGAAAGTACTTCTCATGTCAAATGATTTTTGGAATCTCGGCGAAGATAAGTTAAAAAATTTAGAAAAACAACCCGGAAGGAAAGATTTTTTAAAATATTTAAAGTCGTGAAAATTATATATATTTGCATGATTAAACATTGCCGTAATGAGTAAGTACCATAACAGGCTTGGCGGGTTCCGTCTTTCACTGAAGGGCAAGCTATTGGTGAGCCTGAGTTCCATAGCGTTCATGTTGCTGATTTCCAGCGTAATATCCATCCTGGAGTTCACCCGGATGAAGAGTTACGTGTCCGGTCTTATCGCCGACAATGTCAACAGCCTCAACCTTGCCGAGAGCCTTACCGGCGATATAGACGCCTATAATCTCAATATCCTTACTGTGATAGGTGATGAAACCGTATCCACGCTTCCGGATTTTGACCAGGATAAGTTCGTATCGTGGTGCGACAGCCTCAAATTGTCCCTCCAGGGTGAAAAGCTGCTGCCATCGGCCGACTCGGTACTTGCGTCCTTCTCCGCATACATGAATACTTCCATGGAACTGGAGGATGTGATCAAGTCCGATTTCATCGATACCAGGACATGGTATTTTGAGCGGCTGCAGAAGGATTTCAACAAGCTCCGTTCCGACATGGACCGGCTCAACGATGAGATTTACAACGACCTCAAGCGCAATTCCGAGACTTTCGACAGGGGATTCTACCGCAGCATCGTGCCCGGAATGGTGGCTGTCGGAGTCGGGATACTGCTGGTGTTGATGCTTGCGGTTTTCATGCTGATCTACTATGTGAATCCCATCTACAAGATGCTTGACTCGCTGGATACCTGCAGGACATACGGGAAAAAGTACAATTACGTGTTCGAGGGAGACGACCAGCTGACGGAACTGAATGCCGGAATCACCGAGATATGCGACGAGAACAGGCTGCTCAAGCGCCGCATAAAGGACCTGAAGGACAGGAATACCGATAAGGATGAATCTTAAGACCATATCCAGGAACGTAGGTTACGCGCTCCTTGTGAGTGCGCTGTTCATGCTGCTGTCGGTGCTGGTTTCGGTGCTGAACGGCAACGACAGCGCCCTGGCGGCCCTCCTGATCAGTTTCTCCATAACCTTCGTGGTGGGTCTGTTCCCCTTCATATTCGTCAGGAAGACATCCCAGATATCGCTCAAGGACGGGTACATGATAATTGTACTGTCATGGCTTCTGTCGTTCCTGTTCGGCATGCTTCCATATGCTTTGTGGGGTGGCCCGTTCACCATCTCAAATGCCTGGTTTGAAAGTGTTTCCGGCTTCACCACCACCGGGGCGACAATACTTGAGGACATAGAGTCGCTGCCGCGGAGCCTGATATTCTGGCGCTCTTCCACCCACTTCATCGGCGGTTTGGGAATCGTGGTGTTCCTCCTGCTTATAATTCCGGATACGTCCCCTTTGAAGTTCCGCCTAACCAACATGGAGATATCTTCCCTTTCCAGGGACGGTTACAAATCCAGGGTGAACAGGACGGTGAGCATTTTCGCAACGGTATATATAGCCCTTAACGTGCTCTCGTTCCTGCTGTACCTGGTGGCCGGAATGTCTCCGTTCGACGCCATAAACCATGCATTCAGCGTGAGCGCAACAGGTGGATTCTCAACCAGGAACCTCTCCATCGGGGCTTTTGACTCAGTTTGGATCGACCTTATCACCATGGTCTTCATGTTCCTGTCGTCGGTCCATTTCGGACTCATTTTCATGGTGTTTGCTACCAGGTCGCTGAAGCCTGTAAGGAATCCCGTGGTACGGCTTTACTTCTGGAGCATCATCTTCATCACGGTGCTTAGTGCCGTTGCGCTGAAGGTTACCGGTTATGCCGAGGGATGGGGCCGTACATTCCTGGAATCGTCGTTTACGGTGCTCAGCTATGCCTCCACCACCGGTTTTGCCATTTCCGACAATTCCACCTGGCCCATGCTTCCGTGCTTCCTTCTCCTGCTTGTGAGCATAATCTGCGGCTGCGCAGGATCCACCACCGGCGGTGTCAAGATAGACCGTATCCTGGTCCTGGTGAAGGCGGTCCGGATGCAGATCCGGAGGGCTCTGCATCCCAAGTCCATTTCTGAGATAAGGCTGGGGAAGTCAATCCTCAGGGAAGAGAACGTTTATCCGCATGTGCTGTATCTGTGCCTGTACCTCATAATGATAGTCGTTTCGATTATAGTATGTTCTGTGTCAGGTGCTTCCGGTTTTGATGCAATTGCAGGTACCATATCCAACCTGGGTACGGTGGGACCATCGATAGGGGATATCGGCTCCATGGGCAACTACAATTCCCAGCCCGATTTCGTGAAATTCGTCTTCTCCATGGACATGTTCTTCGGCCGTGTGGAGATTTATCCCATACTTGCCGTATTCTCCATGGTCTTCGGCAAATCCCGTCAGTGATGGACCGTGCCGATTTCCTGTACCGAAAGTTCCTGGACAGGATGGACTATGAACCGACATCCTGCCAGGATGGCTTTTTCCATAGTCTTTCCGCCTTCCTGACAAGCGACGACGGCGACATCATGGTTGTCAACGGTTATGCCGGTACCGGCAAGACAACCGCCCTGTCGGCGGTTATTTCCGCGATGTCGGGGCTTGGGGTCCCGTGCGTTCTTCTGGCCCCTACCGGAAGGGCGGCCAAGGTCCTTTCCTCTTATACCGGGCGGCCTGCTTTCACGGTGCACAAGCATATCTACAGGCAGAAATCCCATGGTGACGACGGCTTTGGACAGTTCACCCTGTCGCCCAACAAGGCAAAGGGCATGCTATTCGTGGTGGACGAGGTTTCCCTCGTCGGAATCGACTCCCAGCAGCAGTCCACGGCCGCTTTCGGCTCTGGAAATCTGCTTGAAGACCTGGTTCAGTTCGTGAGGTCCGGTACCGACAACCGGCTGATACTCGTGGGTGATTCGGCCCAGCTGCCGCCGGTGGGACTGGATGCCTCACCCGCCCTTTCGCCGGAGTACATGGACGGTTTCGGGGGAGTGTCGTATGTGACCCTTTCCACCGTAGTAAGGCAGCAAAGGGATTCGGGAATCCTCTTCAATGCCACTCTCCTCAGGAACATGCTTGGAGGTGACGGCTACTCCGACGTGGAACTTGAGCCCGGAATGCTGGGACTCAGTACCGACGGATTCGACGACGTGACGCGGATATCCGGGGGAGAACTGCTGGAGACCCTTTCCGACGCCTATGCCCGCTACGGTGAGGATGAGACTGTGGTCCTGTGCCGGTCCAACAAAAGGGCCATACGTTATAACGCCGGCATAAGGGCGCAGGTACAGTTCAAGGAGGAACAGCTGGTGAGGGACGACCGCCTGATGATCGTGAAGAACTGCTATCAGTTCGTGGACGATGTAGAGGGTATGGATTACATAGCCAACGGGGACATGGCCAAGCTGGTGAGGATCAGGGGGTACGAGCAGCGTTACGGCCTCAGTTTCGCCGACGCCGTTCTTTCCTTTCCGGATTACGGCGGCCAGGAAATAGAGGCAAAGGTTATCCTGGATACCCTCACGTCGGAGAGCGCTTCGCTCACGTATGAACAGTCCAACCTGCTGTATCAGGGTGTGTCGGAGGATTATTCCCACATCACCTCCAGGAAAAAACGGTACGATGCGGTCAGGGAAGACCCGTATTTCAATGCCCTCCAGCTCAAATACGCCGAGGCGATTACCTGCCACAAGTCGCAGGGAGGCCAGTGGAAGTGCGTTTTCATCGACAATCCGCTCTGGCAGGACACCCTTGTGGCCGATGACTTGAAATGGCTTTACACCGCCCTGACGCGAGCCGTTGAGAAAGT
>JAFRXI010000052.1 GCA_017437755.1 Bacteroidales bacterium | reverse complement strand
CGGATCTGACGGTGGTATGTTCGGTTCCTCCAAGATTATCATCCGTGGTGCTTCCACCCTGTCCGGAAACAACCAGCCCATCTACGTGGTGGACGGTGTCATTCTGGACAACGCTTACAAGAACGGTGATGCCGACTGGAGCCAGACGGACCGCGACTGGGGTAATGAACTGAAGAACCTGAACCCGGATGACTTTGCTACCGTTTCTGTGCTGAAAGGCGCAGCCGCTACGGCCCTTTACGGCTCCCGCGGTCTGAACGGCGCCGTGGTGATTACCACCAAGAGCGGTAAGGGCACCAGAGGTCTGGGCATCACCTTCTCCCAGACCGTGGGTGTTGACTATGTTTATGGCGGCCCTACCTTCCAGAATGAATTCGGTGAAGGTTATCCTTCTTTGTACAGTGATGACCCCGAGTCCATGTGGAACTGGAACTATTTCAACACCAAGAACGGTGTTGCAACTATCTATGGCGCCGGCGGAGAGCAAATCGGAATGTCTTACGGTCCTAAATTCGACGGTCGCGACGTCCTGGATTATGACGATTCCGTGATTAAATGGGAAGCCAAGAAGAACAACTTCCGTGAGGCCTACAACCTGGGCTGGAACACCAATACCAACGTGTCCCTGCAGGCCGGTAACGACCGCTCCAGCATCTACACCTCCCTTTCCTACAAGCATGCCAACGGTACAACTCCGAACAACTCCTTCAATCGTTTTGCTTTCATGGCCAAGGCCAGCCACAAGATTACGGACTGGATGGAAGTGGAAGCCGGCGTGAACTTTGCCAACTCCACCCCCCGCGGCGGTGAAACCAACTTCGGTGAAATGTTCATCGACGGTAACTGGAGCCGTTTGTACGACTCCAAGTACTGGAGAACGCGTTATCAGAGCCAGTACGGCGGTGTTGCCAGCGCTGCGTATGGCGACGAATACGGCTATGCCCCCGGTCGTGGCACCTGGTTCGCCCTCAACAATACCGAGCGCTATCAGAAGGAAACCTCCGTGCGTCCCAACGTAAAGCTCACCATCACCTTCGCTCCCTGGCTCAAGTGGGTTACCGAAGGCAACTACAACTACTACTATGTCCGCTCTGAGACCAAGGAACTGGGTAGTGGCTATATGAACGAGGGCGGTAGCTACGCCATGGGCCTCTCCACCAAGGAGCAGTCCAACCTGAATACCAACCTTATGTTCAACAAAGATTTTGGTACAGACTGGAATCTGAATGCCTTCATCCGCGGTGAATTCTACCACAACTTCCAGCAGAGCATGAGCCAAAGCACCAGCGGCGGCCTCATCGTTCCCGGACAGTATTTCATCGCCAACTCCAAGAACACGCCCAACTGGGGCTCCTCCATCAGCGGAGAAAAGACCATCCTTTCCCTGGCCGGTCAGGTTGCCCTCTCCTGGCGCAATCAGGTTTTCCTGGAACTCACCGGCCGTAATGACTGGTCTTCCTCTCTCGTATATGCCGACCAGCACGGAAACTACTCCTACTTCTACCCGTCCGTATCCGGCTCCTGGATTGTTTCCGACACCTTCCGTGATTCCTTCCCCAACTGGATTTCCTTCCTGAAGCTCCGCGCTTCCTGGGCACAGGTGGGTAACGATACGGATGCCTATCGTATCAACACAGCCTATACGCTGCGCACCAACACCACCAATGCCGGAAACACCTATGGCTTGGAAATCCCCACCACCGCCTACGCCACGGATCTTCGTCCCGAGCGTAAGAACTCCTGGGAAGTAGGTCTGGACTGGAGAGTGCTCAACAACCGCATCGGCCTGGACTTCACCTTCTATAAGGAGAACACCAAGGACCAGATCATGACCATCGCCGTTCCTTATGTCTCCGGTATCTCCAGCCAGCTGGTGAACGCCGGTAACATCCAGAACACCGGTCTGGAAATTGCGCTGAACACCACGCCCATCGAGACCAGAGACTGGACTTGGGATTTGAACTTTGTCTATACCAAGAACAATTCCAAGATTATTTCCCTGCACGAGAACGTGGCCGACTTCATTACCCTTACCGGTATGTCCAATTACGGTAACTACCGTATCGCCTCTACCGCCAAGGTGGGCGGCCCTTACGGTGTCCTGATGACAGACAATCTCCCGAAGGTTGACCCTGAGACCGGCATGAAACTCCTTGCCACCACGTATCAGAGATATGGAATTGCCTGGTATCAGCGCTCCGGTGTAGTGGAAGAACTCGGTTCCATGCTTCCCAAGTTCCTGGGCGGTATCAATACGACCCTTCGTTATAAGGACTTCTCCCTGCGCGTGCAGTTGGACGCCCGCTTCGGAGGCAAGGTGGCCATTTACGGCTCCCACTATGGCGTTGCATACGGTTATCTTGACAGCTCTCTGTATGGCCGCGATCCCGAACATGGTGGAATTGCCTTCACCTCGGCATATGACGGAAAGAGCTATACCGACGGTATTATCCCGGATGGTGGATATGCCGCTGGTACCAACCTGGTTGCCATTGACGGTTCCACCTATACTGTCGGAGACAAGGCTGAATCTTATCAGTCACTGTATGAGAAAGGTATCCTTGAACCCGTCCACGGCAGTTCCTGGAACTATTGGACTAACAACTGGGGACAGGGTACCATCAACGATCATTGGGTAGGAACCCTTAACTACATCGCACTGCGCGAGGTGGCTCTCACCTGGCGTCTCCCTGAAAAGTGGGCCCGCGCCATGCGTGCCAAAGGTGCTTCCATCACCCTGGCCGGCCGTAACCTGGGTTACCTGCTGAACTCCCTGCCCAACAACTTCAACCCCGAGTCCCTGCGCGGTACTCAGGCCTCTCAGTTCATGATCCGTTCCGTAAGCCCTTACACGGCAAACTTCACGGGCACTATCAACATTTCCTTCTAACAACTCAATGCTGAATATATCATGAAAAAGAAATTTTATATT
>JAFRXI010000051.1 GCA_017437755.1 Bacteroidales bacterium | reverse complement strand
CGAGCTCATGAGGCCCACAGGGTTGGACAGGGACTTTTCAGCCTCGGCATAGGCCAGGGTTTCGTCGGCGTATACTACGCGCATGGCCAGACGGAGACGGAGCGTGTTGGCCATCTTCACCCACTTGGCTACGTCGCCATAGAATACGTTGTCGTATTTGGAGAGCAGGGTGACACCGGACTGGGCAGGGACTGTGAGCACGTCAATGGCATTGTCCAGATCCTCAAACATCTGGGCATAAACCTCGGACTGGGCATCATAGGGACGCTGCTGGGTCGTTTCCTTGATAGAGCTATAGGGGATGGGGCCATACGTATCGGTTACCCGATGCAGGGCAAGCACTTTCACAATGTCGATCAGTGCCATTTCCTGAGGAGCGTTCTCGCGCATTCCCGACTTCTCCAGATCGTACCACTGCATGACCAGATAGGTATACACGTCGTTGTACATGGTCTCATACCAGCCATCGTGGGTGATGTTGTACAGGTTATTGGCCTGGAAACCGCTGTTGGTAGCAGCCGTATAGCCGGAGAAAATGTTACCGGCCAGATCCTGGATTACCTGATAACGGTCCGAACCATACTCGGAGGTTCCACGGAAATGATAAGAAGCATTCACGTCCAGGGTCATGGCGGCGAAAGGACCGCCTACGCCCAGACCGTCGTGTTTCAGATCTTCAACGGTGGCCTCTTCCTGGTTGGTATTCCTGTTCAGGAAATCCCTGGTGCAGGACAGGGTGGTCAGGGTGAAGATGCTCAGAATGACAGGAAGAATATATTTTTTCATAATGGTATCCTCCTTTATTATTTAACGATGCAAATAGCTACGCGGTTGGCGGCAGCGCCCTGTCCGGGCTTGCTGTCAACGGCAGCCTTGTAAGAGATACGGCCGGCGGGGATACCGTCCTTGGCCAGCATGTTCACCACGGTCTGGGCACGCTTCTCGGAGAGGCGGGCGTTGGTGCGGGCGGCTCCGGTGACGGAGTCGGCCGACCCGGTGATTTCGATGGTGGCATCCGGGTTGTCCTTCATGATCTGGGCAATCTTACCCAGCTTGAAAGCCTCGTCCGGGCGGATATCGGCCTTGCCGATGACAAAGTAGAGGTCGTCGTTGTAGATGCCTTGGAGGGTCTTGGCGGGAACTTCCTTCACCACCTCAACGGGGACTTCCTTCACAACTTCCTTCACGATTTCCTTGATGATCTCCTTCTCGATGACCTGAGGGGCGGGAGCGGCTTCCTTCTTGGCATGATTGCCGCCGAAAGTAACCTTGGCCGAGAAACCGATATTGCGGGTAGAAGGAACCATGAAGTAGTCGATACCGGAACTGTAGTTGCCGGCTCCCTGGATGAGTTCGGGGTCGAACGGAGCCTTGCAATAGAACATGGCCAGGTTGCGGCCCACAGCGGAGACATTCAGTTCGTCGATCCAGGGGACCAGCTTCTTGATGGGAATGCTATATCCCAGGGAAACCTCGCTGAGACGGACATTGGTCATGGAGTAGATATAGTAGGCGCCTACAGCGTTGGTGCCCTGGCCGCCGATGGTCTCGTAGTAGGCCTGGGCGGGAATGCGCTGGCCATTGACAAGGGCGCCGCCGTTATCGCGGGCCTCGGCCGTACGGACAGACATGCCAT
>JAFRXI010000050.1 GCA_017437755.1 Bacteroidales bacterium | reverse complement strand
TCCTTGCCGGAGAAGGCTCCGCCGCCGTGGGCTCCCTTGCCGCCGTAGGTATCCACGATGATTTTCCTGCCGGTAAGTCCGGTATCGCCGTGGGGACCGCCGATGACAAACTTCCCGGTGGGGTTCACATGGAGTATGAGTTTCTCGTCGAAAAGGGCGGCCGTCTCTTCCGGAACCGCTGCCTTTATCCTGGGTATCAGGATATTACGAATATCCGACTCGATACGGCTGTGCATGGCCTCGTCGGTGTCGAACTCGTCGTGCTGGGTCGACAGTACCATGGTATGCACCCTCACGGGACGGTTGGTGACGGAGTCGTATTCGATGGTGAACTGGCTCTTGGCGTCCGGCCTGAGGTAAGGCATCAGTCCGGGCTCGTCATGGCGGATGCCGGCAAGCAGCCTCAGCGCGAGGTGGCTCAGGTACAGCGCCAGCGGCATATAGCTGGCGGTGTCGCGGCAGGCATATCCGAACATCATGCCCTGGTCTCCTCCCCCCTGGTCTTCCGCTCCGTCGCGTTCAACGCCCCTGTTGATGTCGGCGCTCTGCTCGTGGATAGCGGAGAGTACCCCGCAGGAATTGCCGTCGAACATGTATTCAGCCCTGTTGTAGCCGATCCGGTTGATGACGTTCCTGGCCACAGTCTGGACGTCCACCCAGGTCTCGGACTTGACCTCCCCCATCAGCACCACCATTCCGGTGGAACAGAAAGTCTCGCACGCCACCTTTGACTCGGGATCGCGGCGGAGGAACTCGTCGAGGATTGCGTCGGAAATCTGGTCGGCCACCTTGTCGGGATGTCCTTCCGACACTGATTCTGAAGTAAACAGATAGTTCATAACATAAAAAAGCCCCGCAAATGCAGAGCTAAAATAAACACAAAACGTTGATTTACATTATTTTAGCATTTTTTAACGTGGTTGCAAGCATACAAATCTATCCACATTTGCGGCAGCAAAGGTAACCAAAAAACCGGTATTATCAAATCCCGGGACGACTATTTGTCAATAAAACGACGGAAGAATGCATCCACCCTTGCATACGTCTCAGGTGTCCAGAATTCCGCCGTTCCGTGCCCGGCTCCCGGAATCTCCAGATACTCGCATGGAGTGCCGCATTCCCTGCAACGCTCCACAAGCCACCGGCTCTGCGCCACCGGCACAACCTTGTCGCTGTCGCCATGCAGCACGAACAATGGCACCGAGCAAGGATGTACATAATACAGCGGGCTTGCCTTCAACGCAACGTCCCGCTTCTCCTCCACCGGATCCCCCAGCAGCAGGCCCCCGTTCGCATCCGGATCCCGCTGCACACCGCTCTCGATTCGGAATTCATAAACCAGTTCCGACGGGCCGTAGCAGTCCACCACCGCCTTCACTTCACAGGACCATTCCCCGAGCCTGCCCGAATCCAGCAGCCGCGAGTCCTGGGTAAAGGCCGAGAGCAGCACTGTATGCCCTCCGGACGAGCCGCCCCAGGAGAACATGTTCCCTGTATCCACCCCATATTCATCGGCATGTGCCCGCATGAAGCGGACGGCCGTCTTGAAATCCTCAACCTGGGCGGGGAAAAGCGCCACGGAGCACGGACGGTACTCCACGCAGGCCACCACGTAACCCATCCTGGCCATGACAGTCATCCGCCGGACGGCTTCCTTCATGTTCTGCTTCTTCCAGGCAGAGCCCTTGACATACATGATGCAGGGCAGTTTCCCTTCCACCCCGGCCGGCCTGATTATATACAGATGCGACGGATAGTCATAGGATGTATCATAACGGACGGTGTCGATTACCACTCCGTCTTCCCCGGCCTTGAGGGACACACTCCCCAGGACCATGGCTGCCGCGCAGCACAAACCTATCTGCTTTTTCATAATCAAGATGATTAAAGCATAAACTATATACTAATAATAACCAGCCCCGGTTAGAAGACCGTCAGCACCCTCGCTGCGTTAGAGGGAGGGGCCCGAAACCGAAGGTTTTGGGAGGGATAGGCCGAAGGCCGTAGTCAGATAACCGGGGCTGGTTATTATCATAAGCTCGGAGTTGTCCAATGAATGACGGTGCCCTTGCGCTCCATGCCGCGGAAGAATGTCATCTGGCGCTTGGCAAACTGGTGTATGGCATTGCCCAGCAGGGAACGCATCTGGTCATACGTTATCATTCCAACCACATATTGGGTTACATACCTGTATTCGAGGCCGTAATAGAACAGGTCCTCTGCGGAAATCCCCGTTTCAGCCACCTTGCATCCAGCCTCGTCGACTCCCAGCAGGGACCGTACTTCCTCCACAAGGCCGCCCTGAAGCCTGGCATCGAGCCTCCGGTCGATCCTCCGGTTCCGTTCCTCACGGTCCACAAGGGTCCCGATGAAATAAGTTTCCTTGGGGAGGAACGACGACCTCTCCGCCGGCTTTCCCTCAGAGCCCAGGATCACCTCCAGTGCGCGTATGAGTCTCCGCTTTGAGACCATGACCTCCGGATCCACCTCGCTTCGCTCGGCGTATGCTTCCCTAAGTTCCTCGATATCAGCTTCTTCCAGCTTGGCCCGAAGCTCCGGGTCCGGTGGCACGGCCGGCAGGGAATAAGCATTTGTCACCGCCTGTATATACAGTCCGGTACCGCCGCACAGGACAGGCAGCCCGCCGCGGGAACGGATGTCGGAATAGACTTTCTCAAAGTCCTGCTGATAATTGTAGAGGTCGTATCTCTGGCCGGCATCCACTATGTCTATGAGGTGGTACGGCACCGCATCGGCACCGGTTCCGTAGTCTTCCAGGTCCTTGCCGGTTCCGATTGTCATCCCCCTGTATACCTGGCGGGAATCAGCCGAAATGATCTCGGAAACCTTCTTTCCTGCAAGCCTGTCGAACTCGCGGCAAAGGTTTACGGCATAGGCCGTCTTACCTGATGCGGTTGGTCCCAGGACGCATACCAAGTCTATCTTGCCGTCCTTCCATGATTGAAAAACATCCTCAGTGTCAATTACTTCCGGATCAGGAAGAGGAGCCGGGGGCGGAACGCCCGGATTACATTCTCTTTTCATAATTTCAAAAATAGCAATTTTTGGCTATTTTTGCACTCCCATGCCAAAAAAGAAGAGCAGCATAGAAATCAAGAACCGGAGGGCCTCGTTCGACTACGAGTTCCTGGAGACCTTCACCGCCGGCATCTGCCTGGTGGGGACGGAAATCAAGTCCATCCGTGCCGGCAAGGCTTCGCTTCAGGACTCATGGTGCTATTTTGCCGGCAACGAACTCTATGTCAGGGGAATGAACATCGCCCTGTACAGCTGGGGATCATGGGGCCAGCACGAGCCCAAGAGGGACCGGAAGCTTCTCCTCAACCGGAAGGAACTCCGCCACCTCCAGGCCGCCGACAAGCAGAAGGGCCTCACTATCATTGCCGTAAAGCTGTTCATCGCGGAAAACGGATATGCCAAACTGGTAATCGCACTGGCAAAGGGCAAGAAGGCCTACGACAAGCGCGAGTCTATCAAGGAAAAGGACATGCGCAGGGCCATGGACCGCGGGGAATAGCCCTTATCCCCTCCTTTCCTTCTCAAACTCCCTCCAGAAGACCGGGTCGAATTCCGGATAGATGTATCGTCCCTCGTGGTCTATCACGAACGACAGGTAGGTGATGGGAAGCCCCATCTGCAGGAACATCTTCTCGTAAAAGGTCTGGACCGTGAGCAGTTCATCGGGGAATCCTTCCCTTGAAGCCTCGTTGTAAATATCTATCGACGAGGCGATTATATCAAGATGATTGGCCTCGGCAACGGCACGGGTGTACTCATGGAGGAAGCGGCTGTCGGTTTTCAGGTGCACCACTCCCCCGCGGGCCATCACAGAGCGGTAGCGCTCGAGGAACAGGGGCGACGTAAGGCGGCTGTTCTCGCTCTTCATCTGCGGGTCGGAGAAGGTGAGCCATATCTGCGAAATCTCCCCGGGGGCGAAAAAGGCCTCCAGGAATTCGATCCTGGTGCGCAGGAAGGCTACGTTCCTCAAGGAATTCTCAGTGGCGTACTTTGCACCTTTCCAGAGCCTCGCCCCTTTTATATCCACGCCTATGTAATTGAATTCGGGATGTTTAAGGGCAAGGGCGATGGTATAATCCCCTTTTCCGCAGCCGAGCTCCAGTACGACCGGCCTCGGGGCGTCGAACATCCGGGAGCACCAGTTACCCTTTACGGGATGGTCCTTCAGGTGGAGCCCAGGCTCCTGCGAGGGGACCAGGACTTCCCCTGAGCGTGGCTGCAGCAGACACCGGAAAGTCTCGTTCTCGGCGAATTTCCTCAGTTTGTCGTGTCCCATGGTTCAGTGCTTTACCCTCACTCCCAGGCCGCGGAAACCCTTTATACGGGCCGAATCGAGAATCGATGCCTCCATTTTCCATATCCCGGGCTCAATCGGCACCACCCCCGTACGGTAAGGGCGGCTCGTCTCCGAAGAGTAGAAAAAATGCCTTACGCTGTCCCTCAAGGGCATGTACACTGTCTCGGAGAAGGTATTCCCCCCGGGCGACGTCCATGTGATGTCCAGCGGGATGCCGGAGACATCCTTCACAAGGGCGGGACGTGAATCGGTCCTGGTATATATCCATATATCGTACGTCCTCGTGGAATCGGACATGTCCACGTCAAACGAATAGGGTCCCTCCGCCCCCTTCACGAAATTCTCCACGGAGGAAGGCTCCCTGCATGAAAGCATACAGAGCAGGATGGCGGCGGTCAGGAATACGAATCTTTTCATGACCTCTTTCCGCCCTGGCGGCGATGGCGTCCCCTCTGGCGGGAACCATTCCCGGAACGGGAACGGCGGACCTCGTCGAAGCGGGAGATACTGTCATCCCCGACGGCCGTAACAAATTCGGGCTCAATGATTTCCGGCTCACCCCTGAGCGAGGAGGGCTTCCGCCCGTTGCGATTCATCATGATTATCTCCCTGACTTCCGAAGCAGGCAGGGGATAGATGTTGGCCAGGGAGCCCTTCTCGTATGAGAAGTACATGGTCTCGCGGAGGATGTCGGTCTTTACCAGATAGGCAAGGCCGTCCTCGAACTCCAGCGGCTCCACCACCTTGGGAATCCTGGACTGGGCATCCATGTACGATGCCACCTCGTAATTCAGGCAGCACTTGAGCTTTCCGCACTGCCCCGCAAGCTTCTGGGGATTGAGCGACAGGTCCTGGCAGCGGGCGGCGGTGGTGGTGATGGACTGGAACGACGTGATGTAGTTGGCGCAGCACAGTTCCCTTCCGCAAACGCCCAGGCCACCGATCAGGCCGGCTTCCTGCCGGGCGCCTATCTGCTTCATTTCCACCCTGATACGGAACTCCTCGGCAAAATCCTTGATGAGCTGGCGGAAGTCCACACGGCCGTCGGCGATATAGTAGAATATAGCCTTGGTGCCGTCGCCCTGGAATTCCACGTCGCCAATTTTCATTTCCAGGCCAAGTTCGGCCGCTATCTCACGGGCACGGATCATGGTTTCCTGCTCCCTGGAAATGGCCTCCTGCCATTTTTCGATATCGTAGGCCTTTGCCTTGCGGTAAATCCTCCTGAGCGGATTCACCGAGGGATCCACGCCCTTGCACTTCATCTGCCGGCCCACTACCGGTCCCTCCAGGGTGACTATTCCAAGGTCATGGCCCGTCGCGGCCTCAACTATCACCAGGTCGCCGGTCTTCACGCTCTGGCCTGAAGTATTGATATAGATACCTTTGCGGGTATTCTTGAAGCGGACCTCAAAGAGGTCGCGGAACTGTTCCTGGCTCACCCCCTTGAGGTAGTCGTACACCTCCAGCTTGCAGCAGCCCTGACGGTAGGTACATGCAGTTTCGCCGGAAGGGGCCTTTGTGACGGTGCACCCTCGGAAGCAGTCGAACTGTATATTTTCGTTGGATTCGTTCATCGGGATATCATATAGAGCTTCGCGACAAGGTCGCAGAAGAGGATTTTCTGGTTTACGTTCCGCTCCAGCAGGAGCGCTGCCCTGTCCACGTGGGATATGGCCTGGCGCGGAAATGTCTTCTTTAGGGAGAGGGCCGTCCGCCTGAGGAATTCCATTTCCCCGGCCGGGACCTTCACCAGGTTCTCCTGTCCCTGCTGAAGCATGAAAATGTTCCTGAGGTCCTCCGAGAGCAGTTTCAGGAGGGTTTTCTGCTTCTCCCTGGCCTTGAGGTCGTCGGCCGCCTCGCCGGCCTCCAGTACGGAAAGCAGGTTCCCCGCCGACACTGCTTCCAGCAGGTCGGCCGCAAGGTCGGACAGGGAGGAATCCTCCCCTTCCTGCGGCCGGGACTCCACATGCGCTGCAGGAGGAACCACCCTCATGAACAGGCAACGGGAGAAAATGGTTTGCATCACCCTCTCAGGGGCATGCGTAATCATCAGGAACAGAGTGCTTTCCGGCGGTTCTTCAACCATTTTGAGGAGGGCGTTGGCCGCCTGGACGTTCATCTTCTCAGGGAGGTAGAGCACCACTGAGCGGAAACCTCCCTCCACCGACGAGAGGGACAGCTTGTCCAGCAGGGTCCTGGCCTCGAGGACGGAAATGTTTCCGGATTTTCCCTCTATTCCAAGGGCCTCGTAAAGATCTTCCTCGGTAAAGAAAGGATTTGAAAGCACCAGCTCCCGGAAATCGGTCATGTAGGTGTCGGACAGGGGCTTGCGCTCCGAGCCCGACTTGGAGCCGGTAGTCACAGGGAACACAAAGTGGACGTCGGGGTGCATCAGCTTGTCCACGCGGGTGGAAGCGGAAGCGTACAGGTGGGCGAGGAAGGCCAGCACTATGGGAAAAGCACCTCCGCCGTCGTTCTCATGAAGGAGCATGGCATGGGGTATCCTCCCTCCGTCCACCATGTTCCGGAGAGCGGACACAACCGCGTCGTTTCCCTGTATGTCGCTGAATCTCATTTCTTTCTGCTGCCGGCATAATGTGCCAGCTTTTCAAGATAAGTCCTTTCTTCCGACTCGGGAAGCACCCGCAGTGCCTCCGTCGCCTGCATTATGAATCCTTCCAGTACCTTCTCCGATTCTTCCATTCCGGCGCGGGCATCCACAAATCCGGCTATCTCCGGGATATACTCCGGATGTTCCGCCGCAGTGGAGACCATCTTCCGGATCCGGTCCGCCTCCAATGGTTCAGCCTTTCCCAGCGCCCCAAGCAGTGGCATCGTTATCTTCTGCTCCCTGAGGTCATTCAAAACGGGCTTGCCGATGTCCTCCCCGTCGCCGTAATCCAGCATGTCGTCCCTGACCTGGAAGGCCAGCCCTATCAGGTTGGCGTACCTGGAAACCGCATCCACCACCTCTTCAGGGGCATCGGTGGAACATGCCGCCGACACCGCAGTCGCCTCGAAAAGCGAGGCCGTCTTGCAATGGATTATCCTAAGGTAATCCTTGAAGGTGGTGTCCCCGGAGCCGGCTTTCTCCAGCTGAAGCATCTCTCCTTCCGCAAGGTCGGAAAGCGTCCTGGCAAATATGCGGATAACCTTTTCGCTGTACCGCGACGCCCCCAGCACCAGTTCCATGGCCCTTGTGAGCCAGAAATCGCCTATCAGCACCGACGCCGGGCTGCTGAGCACCGACATGACGGTGGGGCGGCCCCTGCGCTCGCGGCTCCCGTCCACCACGTCGTCGTGAAGGAGGGTCGCATTATGGAGGAGTTCGGCCGCAGCGGCAAAGCGTATGCTGTCCGGATTGACTCCTCCGGTAGCTCCCGCAACCAGCAGCGACAGGGCCGGCCTCATGCGCTTTCCTCCCCCGTCCATGAGGGAATCGCTGGTCTGGTCAAGAAGGCAGATGCCGCTCGTGAGGCTTTCCCTCATGAGCGACTCTACCTTCCTGATATTCGGGGCAAGGAAATCCTTGAGAGAGAGCATCCTTTAGAACATCAGGGCTACTGAGAGCTTGATGCCGTTGAAGCTCCTCTTCTCGGTAAAGGCGTTCTTTATGTTGTTGAAGATACCCTTTGCCTCCGCTTCGGCCCCGTCGGCACCCTGGTACAGGGTTCCGAAGTTCCAGAAGTACTGGGCCGACACCTGGACATGCCAGAATTCTATGCCGGCGCCAAGCCCAAGGCCGTACTCAAGACGGTTCAGGCCGTATTCCTTCCAGGTATTCTTCATGTTGCTCAGGTCCTTGTCAACATTGTAATCGATGACATCGGACTCGAACGAAGACTTGAAAGCCTCGTTGGCCTCATTGGTGATGCCGTAGCCGATAAAGGGCTCCACAAAGGCGTAAGGCCTCAGGGCCACCAGGTCCGGTCCCCACTGGATCTGCACAGGCACCTCCACAAAGCCGAACTTGTAGTCGAACTGATCCTTGGTCTTGGTGATATCCTTGTCGAAAATCTGTTCGACGGTGGCACCCTTCACCTGATAAATGATGGAAGGCTGGATGGCAAAGCCAAGTCCAAGGTTGAACTTGGCGGTGATGCCTGCATGATATAGGGCTACTGACTTGACGTCAAAATCCTTGACGGTGGCGCTGGACGACGTGAAGCCGCCCAGGATACCGAAATGCATGCCCTCGGCAAGCTGGGCCCGGGCCGATGACGCGAAAATCATGGATACCGCAACTGCGGCCAACACGAAAATCCGTTTCATAATATAAGTATTAAAGTAAAGAATTGATCTTGTCCACAAGCTCGGCCTTGGAGATGACGCCTACGCTCCTGTCGATCACCTCTCCGCCCTTGAAGAAGAGCAGGGTGGGGATGTTGCGGATTCCATAGCGGTAGGCAAGGTCCTCGCAGTCGTCCACGTTGCACTTGACCACGGTCACCTTGTCGGCCATCTCGTCGGCAATGTCCTCGACAGTGGGGGAAAGCATGCGGCAGGGGCCGCACCAGGTGGCCCAGAAGTCCACAAGCACGAGTTTCTCGTCGGCGAGGAGTCCGTCGAAATTGGAAGTAGTAGCTATTTTTGCCATAATATTATCTTTAGTTTTTTAAAAGTACTTCCGCAAAGATAATAAAATCTTTGTTAATCAAAGACTCTGCTCGATATTCCACGTCCAGGCCCTCAGTCCGAGGTCGGGGGCGGAGGCATCCTTCTTCCTGAGGTCCTCCAGTATCTGCGACACCCTGGAATCGTCCACCATGGTCAGGACGGCATGGTTCTGGACCGGCCAGGCATGGTTGCCCAGGTGGGGCTCTCCGTCCACTCCGCCGCGGCCTCCCATGTCCTGCCAGACGGTATAGCCCCTCTGGCCGTTATTCTCCAGCAGTTCAACTATTTCCTGGTTATAGGCCTGGTTGTAGGCAATGAATACGGCTTTCATGATCTTGCAGCTTTTTGGGCCTTTCGGGCCAGTCGGTTGGCCCTGTGCTCGGTAAATCCGCAGTACAGGGTGGGAATTATCACGAGGGTGACGAGGGTAGAGATTGAAAGGCCCCAGCATACCACCATGCCAAGGGAGCGCCACATCTCGGAGCCCTCTCCCCTGCCCAGCGCCATCGGCAGCATGCCCAGCACCGTAGTCAGGGTGGTCATTAGGATAGGACGGAGACGGCTCTTTGCCGCGGTCACCGAGGCGTCGCGGACGCTCATCCCCCTCTCCTGGCAAAGGATGGTGTAGTCAATGAGCACGATACCGTTCTTCACCACTATTCCAAGCAGGATTATGATTCCTATCATGCCCATTACGCCCAGGGCGGTCCCGGTTGTCCAAAGTCCCAGTATGACGCCCACGAAGGCGAACGGGATGGAGAACATGATCACGAACGGGCCCATGTAAGATTCGAACTGTGAGGCCATTACCATGTACACGAGTATCACGATCAGGGCAATCAGCAGCAGCATGTCCCTGAACATGTCCTGCTGGTCCTCATAGTCGCCTGCGATCACCGGGGTGATTTCGGAGGGAATCTCCGTGGAATCGAGCATGGCCTGGCATGCCGCGACGGCATCGCTCAGGGCATGTCCCCTGGCCACTATACCGGTGACGGTAATCAGACGGTCGCGGTTCTTCCGCTGGATGGTGGGAGGAACCTTGGATTCCACAACTGTACCCAGTTCCTTGATCTTGACCCCGCGGCCCATGGGGTTGTAGACTATTATGTTCTCCATGTCCTCGATGCTCCGGCGGAACTCGGGGGCGTAGCGGACGCGGATGTTGTATTCATCGCCGTCCTCGCGGTAGAGCGAGCCCACGGAACCGCTCATTGCAGCGCTGAAAGCGGCCGCTGCGGTTGTGGAACTGAGGCCGTTGATAGAGAGCTTCTGCCTGTCAAAATCCACCTGATACTCAGGGGTATACTGGTCACGGCTGAGGACCGCCTGCGAGAAATTGGGGTCGTCGGCCATCTTCTGGCGCATTATGCGGGCCACATTCTCGGTGGTTTGGAAATCATAGCCGTAAATCTCAAGTTCGACCGTCGCCGAGGCGCCCATTCCGCGGCCCTCCGACACGGTGGCACGGCTCACCTCGGGGAAGGAGGCGATGTCGGCACGGATGATGTCGGCTATCTCGAACACCGTACGATCCCTGAGCTCCATGCTCCCTATGTTTATATTCATGGAAATCAGGTGAGTACCGTTGTTCTGCATGGAAGCGAAGGCGTTGTCGGTGTCGGCCTGGCCAAAACGGTAGCTCATCACCTTGATCTCTGGGACGTCGGCACGGATCTTATTGTAAATCTCCTCTGCCACCTCGCGGGTGACGTCCTGGGCCGTACCCATCGGAAGTTCGATGGTCGCGTTCAGGCGCCCCTGGTCGGCCTTGGGGAAGTATTCCGTTTTGACCGACGGTGCGATCAGGCCCATGACGACGGCGAAAACCACCACCGCACCGGCAAGGATCAGCTTCTTGTGGGCCATGCACCATGAAATGAGGCGGCTGTATCCGGCCGAAAGGGCATCCAGCGCCTTGTTAACGGGTCCGAATATGGCAAGATGGAGCTTTCCGGTCTTGGGCTTGTTGGAAAGCATCTTCGAGCACAGCATCGGCACCAGGGTCAGGGCGGCCGTGGTGGAAACTATCATGATGATGCTGACTATCCATCCCAGCTGCTTGAACATGATTCCGGCCATTCCGGAAATCATGGTGAGCGGGAGGAACACGCAGAGCATCGTGAGGGTTGACGCAATGACGGAGATACCCACTTCCGACGTCCCGTGGACGGCGGCCTCCTTGGGTTTCTCGCCCCTCTCCAGGTGCGTCGACACGTTTTCCAGGACCACGATAGCGTCGTCCACCACCATTCCGATTGCGATGGACAGCGACGACATGGATATGATATTCAGCGTACTGCCGGTGGCAAAGAGATACATAAGCGACGCCAGCAGGGCGATGGGGATGGAAAGCACCACTATCACGGTTCCCCTCCATCTTCCCAGGAACAGGAACACCACCAGCATGACCACGAAGAACGTGATGGCGATGGTTTCCTTCAGGGAATTGAGGGTGTTTATGATATTCTCGGAATTATCCACGACCGTGGTGAACCGGATGTCCGAAGGCAGCCTCTTCCGGATGTCATTCATGGCCTTCTTCACGTTGCGGATCACCTGCACCGTGTTGGCCCCGGACTGCTTCTGGATGATGACCTGGGCACCCCGCACGCCGTTGGTATAGGACTCCTGCGACTTTTCCTCGAGGCCGTCGCTGACCCTGGCGACGTCCCGGAGGTACACCACCCGGCCGCCCGAATAACCGATCACCAGGTCCAGCAGTTCCGACGGGTCCTTGAATTCCTTCTCCACCCTGAGGGTGTAGGTGTCGCTGCCGATGTCGATGTTTCCGCCCGGGATGTTCCTGTTTTCAGCTGCGATAATCTGGGATATCGTGGGGATGGAAAGGCCGTATGCCTCCAGCTTGGTGGGATCGCAGTAGACATGGATCTCCCTCTTGGGAGCTCCCGCCACCGACACCGTTCCCACGCCCGACACCCTGGCCAGGGGGGTTGCCACGTCGTCGTCAAGGATCTTGTCCAGGGCCGAGACGCTCTGCTCGGCCGTGGCGGCCATGATCATGATCGGCATGTCGTCGGCGCTGAACTTGAAGATCAGCGGGACGGAGGCTTCGTCGGGCAGGACGGAATTGACCATGTCCAACTTGTCCCTGACGTCGTTGGTGGCAACTTCTATGTCGGTACCGTACTTGAATTCCAGGGTGAGGATGCTGATGTTCTCCTTGGACTGCGAACTGAGGTCCTTGAGGTCGCTGACGCTGTTCAGCGAGTTCTCCAGGACCTTGGTCAGGTTGGTTTCCACATCCTCGGCACTTGCCCCGGGATATGACGACATGACCATTATCACGTTGGACTCGATGTCCGGGAAGAAGTCGATAGGCAGCTGTACGAGGGAATATACACCCAGTATGGCAAAGGCCAGGAAAAGGAGCAGGGTGGTTACCGGATGCTCTACCGATGTTCTGTAGATGCTCATATCCTACTCTTTCTCTTTGACCTTCATTCCGTCCTTGAGGCCCGTCTGACCCTTGGAGACTATCCTCATCCCTTCCTCTATTCCGGAAAGGACCTCATACTCGCGGTCCATGTGACGGCCCACCTCGACAGGGGTATAAGTAACTGTGCCATCGTTATTTATGACATAGATAAACCTCTGTCCGGTGCCTTCCTGCTTTACGATCGCCCTGTCCGGGACCACTATGCTGCGGTTCATCCCGAAGGTGACGCTCACACGGGCGTACATCCCGGGACGCAGGGCCCTGTCGGAGTTCTGGACCACCACCTCGGCCATGAAGGTATGGGTCACCGGATCGATGGTGGGATACAGCCGCCCGACCTTTCCGGTAAACACCCGTCCGGGAAGCGCGTCTACGGTGAGGGTAACCGCGTCACCCTTCTTCACCTGGGTGTATTCGCTCTCGGAAATACCCACGCGGAGTTTCACCGGAATCACCTGCTGCACCGTGAAAAGCGGCAGGGCCATTGTGAACATGTCGCCCTTGTCGTAGTTCCTTGCAGTTACGTAACCGGAGATGGGCGAACGCAGTATGGTGTTCTCCTCCAGGTTCTTCAGGGTGGCCCTGCGGACGTTGTAGGCCAGTTCCATGGCGTCCAGGTCGCTCTTTGCCACACCGCCCTCGGCATAGAGGCTGCGGATTCGGGCGAGTTCGGTGGAATCGTTGACTATCTGCAGACGGGTCTGGTCCAGCTGGAGGCGGTCCATCTCGGCCAGGACCTGCCCCTTGTAGACGTAGTCCCCTACCTCCACGTTTATCTTCTGGATACGGCCTCCGGTCTGCGGGGCGATGTTGTTGGTGGCGTATGCTTCCACGGTGGAGGCGTATGAACTGCCGCTGGGGACATCCCTGGATGTGGCCGTCACGGCCTCTACGAGGGGGATGGTCTCCTGGGCGCCGACTCCCAGCGTAACGCCAACGTCAGTGGTCTTCTTACGGGAGCCGCAGGAAACTGCAAGCACCGCCAAAGCGGTTAAGATCAGGATTTTCCGAACTTTTTTCATATATGATTTCACTTTTTATATCCTATTTCAGAGGGGCGTCCAGGTCCACGTTGCCTTCCTCGTCCAGGAAGTCGTAACCAAGAGTCTGCTCAAGGGCCGCCTTGGCGGTCACGAAGTTGAAAATGGCCTGGCAGACCCCGAGGCGGGCCTGCGTGAGGGCGAGCTGGGCGTTGTCGAGATCGGTCAGCGTGGAACGGCCCACGTCGTACGAGCGCGCCGCTATGCTGTAAGCCTTCTCGGCCGAACCAAGGGCATCCTCCGCCGCTATATGCGTCCGCATGGCCGTTTCCATGGTCTGGAGGCTCTGGCGGATGGCTATCTTTAGCTGGCGCTCGGTATTGATCCGCTGGAGGTCGAGCTCCGCCGCCTGGACCTTGGCCTGCTTCACGTCAAAGTACCTCTTTCCGCCCGAGAAAATGGGGATGCTGAGCGAGACGCCCACAAATGAATACGGGGTCCACTTGTATTCGCTGAACTTGAAGTCGTTGGTCATGGCGTTCATGCTGTACGAGAAGTTCAGCGCCAGCGTGGGGATGTAGGCATACTGCTGCAGCCTCACGGTCTTTGCAAGCTGCTCGGCCTGGATGGAAAGCTGACGCATGGTGGTGTTCCTTTCAAGGCCGGCCTCACGGGCCTCGTTGATGTCGTAGAACATGTGGGACGCGTAATCCTCCAGGGCACCTTCCACGTCGATGGGCGTATCCAGGTCGATCCCCATCACGGCCTTCAGCTGCCAAAGAGCTATTATGATGGACGATTCGGCGTTGTAGACATTGGGGATGGCGTTTGCAAGGTTGGTCTTGGCCCTTGTGAGGTCCAGTTCCGACGCCTTCTGGACGTTGTATTTCTTCTCGATGTTGGAGAGATTCTCCAGGGCGTTTTCATAGACGCTCCTGTATACGTTGAACGCCTCCTTGGCCAGAAGCACGCCAAAATAGGCCTGCTTCACGCTGGTTACGGTTCCCAGCCTGGACTCCCGGGCCTTTTCAACCGCCAGTTCCACGGCGTCGCCGGAAAGGCCGATGCTCTGCCACAGCTGGGCGTTCACAAGCGGCATGGCGGCGCTCACTCCACCGGACCAGGTGTTCCAGCGGCCCACCTCGAAACCCTCGTTGGAAGAGGCCGGCGCAGCATCGGCATTGGGGTCCACGTAAGGCACCATGGGGATGCCGGTACCCTCGAAGAGCTGATTGATATAGTACATCACTGGAGCCATGACCCCGGCAAACATGGAGGACATTCCTCCACCTTTGGAATCATCGTCCCCGCCCATGTACATCACCTGCTTCTTGATGGTCCTCTGGTATGAGCCGGAAGCGTTTATCTGCGGAAAAAGGGAGGCGTAAGTGCCTTTCCTTGCATACTGGGACCTCTCGATCTCCCTGTCCGCCACCTTTACGGCGACGTTCTCGGAAAGAGCGATTTCCAAAGCCTTTGAGAGGGAGATTACAACTGTGTCACCTGCCTGCGCGGCGAGGGTGTCGGCCTCAGGGGACGCCGCATTTGAAGGTACCGTATAAATCAAAGCCGCAACAGCGGCGAAAAGCCATTTATTAAGATGCATACTAACTAAAATTGCGCCTATACTCTTTCGCGTACGGGCGCAAGATTACTGCAAAAAATATACCTTGGGGTTGCTACCGCAAGCTTTTTGCGTAATGCGTAGGCTGTTTTTTCTGGGATTGTTATTGTCAATGATTAGTTGTATATTCGCCGTGTATTAGAACTCGGAGAAGTTTTATTTATTGGGGAAGCACATAATCGGTGTCCAATCTTTCAACAAACTATCGTTTCCAATATGAAACAATTTGTATTATTTTTATTGGTATTCTTTTCTTTCGGGATAGTGCTTTCCGCGCAGGACGAGACGCTCTGGAACAAAGAAAGTGTTCCGACCATACGGTTATGCCGACTTGAGTGCCGCCGGTCAACCTGCCTGGCGTTACTTTATCAAGGACCGCCGAGGCAACGTGAGACGTGTGGTAGACGCGGAAGATACCATACTCCAACGGCTTGGATACACCCCTTACGGAACGCCATTGGTGTGCATTGGCAATAACCAGACCATCCGTTTTTCCGGCAATGAACTCATCCCGGACCTATATGGTGTCCTCTACGACTTCGGTGCCAGGGTATATGCCCCCTGGTTCTCAATGTTCTTCTCTCCCGATCCCCTGGCTCACCGTCATTACGACATCTCCCCATACTCCTACTGCTCAGGTAATCCCATCAGATTTGTGGATCCGGAGGGAAAGTATTGGGTAAATGCAGAAGATAAAAAACTAATTACTCGTGAACTGTACAGTGATATTAATAGTAATAATGCTTATAGGTATATGAAACTTTGTTCAGATAAATTGATCATTATTACTCTTGTGCTGCTATGCCTTTGTTTTCCGTGCTTGTGCAGGAATCCGCGGGGGGTCTACAGGACCGAGTCCGAATCTGGTCAAGAATGTGTTCTCTCCCTGGAAAAGCATCATCGGTATACGCTCCAGACTGAAGAATGCGGTAAAATATCAACCAAGTCTAATGGAAAATGGAAACGCATATCTTCTGATGCGCTGCAAATCAGCGATACCTTTGCTGGATATGCTCAGGAATTGAGCGATTCCGTTATATCAATAACAACATATCAAAAGGGCTCGCCCGATTCCATATATGTCATGTTGAACGTACCGGAAGCTATGGAGGATAACTTCATCTACTCCTGTTATTTTCTGCTAGCAGAAAATAACTTCACAATCACCCCTGGACGTGTTTTGAAAGTACCTAAATCATTTTCTACCTCTAACCATGATGATGGTAATCAATTAAGATTCTATGGTAGCACAACTTTTTCTATAAGAATTCTTTCTACGGATGTTTTGTCCCGAAAACAGTTAGATTACGAGCTTAGTATAGATTTAGGGAGCAATAACTGCGCAGTTGTGGATATTGAAGGTTTTCCGGAAGATTTGTTTGAAAGGGAAATTTATGCCAATGACATTGTGATGTTACATGACGGTTACATATATTGGCGTGGAATGTACTGGAAAAAAGATGGGTCTGAAAATCCTCCGCTTGTTCCCAAGATATCTCTCCCACATAACAGGGACATAAGTGGCACATATGCCAGATCCATTTTTTATCCCTTTGATTTTGAAAACCTTAACGAACAACTGGAATTAACTGATGAAGGAAACTATGTGTTATATTCCGGAAATTGGGGACACTTCCCGGCAAGTGATGGAGATTGCATCATAAGATCGGAGGGACAGTGGAATTATCTTTCAAGCGATATCATTGAACTAAATGACAACATCTTTGATCTTGATGGTTGCTTACCCGAAATAGCCGCCTCCATGCAAACGTCTTCATTCCGATCTCCTGATTCCCTGTATTTAAACGTGTTATTCCCGGCTTTTGGGCATGACACGCATCTTGTCAAATGTAAAGTGAACGGTCACGGCTATTTAATGACAGACAATCACTCACTCACCCTGGCTAAAGACAGTGAAGAATACTTGATTGAACTAACAGTCTTCAATACGGATGCCACGCTATTATCTAGAAACCAGCTAATGTTTCCGGTAACTATCGGCTCTGTTTTCATTGGCAAGGACAACAGAATTGACATTCAACTGGACGGACTCACTGTGTGTCGAAACAACCGTGCTCTTTATCAGCACGAACTGATTACTGTTAAAAGAAACATGATATGGTGGAAAAATGCCTACTGGGGAAAAGTAAACTGACACTCATACCCGGAGGCTTTTTGCGTAATGCGTAGGCTGTTTTTTCTGGGGGACGGGAGTTTCCTTTACAACCGCAAAGGGCTTTTTGGCTATCAGGCTGTATATCAGCAGGCCGATGCCGGCAAGGATGAAGGGGATGCTAAGTATCTGCCCCATATTAAGGAGCATGTCCTGCTCAAACTCAACCTGGGGCTCCTTGATGAACTCGATCAGGAACCTTACTCCAAAGAGCACGATGAAGAAAATCCCTATCACCTCGCCCCTGAAGAGCTTGTCCATCCTATACTTGTATAGCAGGATCAGGACAGCGCCGAGGATGGCATAGCTGAAAGCCTCGTAAAGCTGGGTGGGATGCTTGGGCTCGGTTTCGCCGCGAAGGTCGAAAATGAATCCCCAGGGGAGGGTTGTGACATCGCCGTAAATCTCTGAATTGAACAGGTTGCCGAGCCTGATAAAGGCCCCGGCAAAGCATACGGCTATGCACAGATGGTCCAGTATCCAGAGCAGGTCGAAGTTCTCCTTTTTCCCGTATTTGGCCGCAAACCACCACATTGCGAGAATCAGGGCGATGGTTCCGCCATGGCTGGCAAGGCCGCCTTTCCAAGGCATGAATATCTCCCAGAAGCCCTTCCAGCTGCCAAAGTAATAGTCCGGCTGGTAGAAGATGCAATGTCCCAGGCGGGCGCCCACTATCGTGCCTATCAGCAGGGTGAAAAGCAGCGGGTCGAGGAGCTTTTCCGAGACCCCTTCCCTGCGGAAGAACCAGCGGAAAATGTACCATCCGAGTATGAACCCGGAAATGAACAGGAGGGAATACCAGCGAAGTTCAAAGTTCCCTATGTGGAGTATGGCGGGATTTACGTGCCAATGGATGTAAAGCAAAGCGTTCATGACCTGCAAAGATAATCAATATTTTGATATCTCCCTGTACCGCGGCCTGAGCATCACGAAGCAGATGGCCAGATAGGCCCCCAGCAGGACGGTGTTGATGCATATCTGGCCCCAGTGGATGCCGGGCTCGGGGAAGAAGCGGCTCCCCACAAGGACGGCGGCGGCATAGAACACCGCCATGAGTCCGAAATACGCCAGGATACGTCCCCACTTGTACGGGATGGGATAATACTTCTGTCCAAGGACGGCGCTGATGACGAACATGACCAGGTAGCTGGCCAGATGGCCGAAAGCGGCGGCCCAGTAGGAGAACCGGGGCATGAAAACCACGTTGACCACGGTGGTCACCAGCAGTCCTGCCAGGGTGATCCAGATGGCCATCCGGGTCTTTTCCGAAAGCTTGTACCACATGGAAACGTTGAAAAGCATGCCCAGCAGCATATAGGACAGGAGCATGATGGGCACCACCCCTATCCCGGAGCGGAAGTCGCGTCCAAGTATGAGGGAAAGGATGTCGATATAGAGGATGACTCCCAGGAAGATAAGCCCGCAGAACGCCGTAAAGAATTCAAGCACAGCTGCATACAGTTCCTTGGAGCCCCGGTCCCTGGCCCTCTGGAAGAAGAACGGCTCTGCGGCGAACCGGAACATCTGGATGAACAGGTTCATTATCACCGACAGTTTGACCGCGGCCTGGAAGATACCCAGGCTGGACCGCCAAGCCTCGGCACCGGTGTCCAGGAAGCGGAACAGTATCCTGTCCAGGAAGTCGTTGACTATGCCGGGAAGTGCGGCCACCATCAGTGGAAGCGAGTAGGCCAGCATCTTTCCCAGCAGCTTACGGTCAAAACGGAACGAGAACCTGACCAGGTCCGGAATGAACACAAGGGTGCACACCACACAACTCACCAGGATGGCGAAAATGACGTATGAAAAATCCGGAGTGGGCGAGATGAACGCCGTGAGGAAATTCCCCGGACGGCGCTCGCAGAAACCAGGGAACCAAAAGAACAGCAATAAATTGGCCCCGGTCTCGGTAAGGATCTTTATGGTCTTTATTACGGCGAATTTCAGGGCCTTGTGCTCCTGTCTGAGTTTGGCAAAGAGTATTGCCGTGACGCTGTCCAGGAAGAGGATTCCGCCCACGTACATCACCACCGCCTCATATCCGGCATACCCGAGTGCGCCGGCAATGGGCCCGGCAAAGGCTATCATGACAGCCAGGAAAGCTGCGCCTACTGCCGTTACGGAAGCGAGAGCGTTGGAGTAAACCCTGCGAGAATCCACGCCCTCCTTGTTCGCGAACCGGAAGCATCCGGTCTCCAGCCCCATCACCAGTATTACCTGCAGCACGGCAATATAGGCCATGAACTCCGTGACCACGCCATAGCTCTCCGTGGTAAGGAGCCTGGTGTAGATCGGGACAAAGAAGAAGTTTATTATCCTCGCAAGGATGGTACTGAGCCCGTAAAGCGCGGTCTCCCCTGCCAGTTGTTTCAGCGGATTTGCCATATTCCCTGTATTATCGGACCACAAATGTAACTAAATTAGTTTGAAATCCGGAGGACGAGGTATTCGCTTCTGGTGCCGATGCGGATCCCGGCTCCCCAGATTCCAAGGCCGGACGATACGTAATACCGGGTGGAGCCGCGGCTGTACGCTCCCCAGGACTTTTCAAAGATGGCGTCGGTGATCCACGATATGGGCCAGACCTGGCCACGATGCGTGTGGCCGCTGAACTGGAAATCGGCCCCGGCCTCCTCCGCCTCTTCAAGATGCGAAGGCTGATGGTCAAGGACGATGGTGAACCGGTCCGGGGATGGCATCAGGTCGCAAAGGGCCGCCCTGCACGGGTAGGTCCGGTCGTTCCGGCCTACAATCCCGATTCCCTTGAAAACCGCCGTGGAGTCCTTCAGGAGCACGATTCCGGCATCCTTGTAGAACTTTTCCACGGCCTCGATCCCGGCATAATACTCATGGTTCCCGGTTACGGCATAGACCGGGGCGGCAAGACGGCGGAGCACCTCCGCATCGTCGTCCCTGAGGACCGGACGGAGGCTCATGTCGATGAGGTCGCCGCCAAAAAGGACAAGGTCGGGTTTCTCCCTGTTGATGAGGTCCACCCAGCGTGAAAGTTCCGCCCGACGGTTATGGTAGCCAAGATGCAGGTCGCTCGCAAGTACAACCGTAAGTGGCTCGTCCAGAGGTTTTTCCGTTCTGATGGACATCTCTTCCCTCGCTTTGTGCCGGTAATGGATGGCTCCTGCCGCCAATATCATCGCCACCGCGGCGGAGATGAATGCGAGGGCCGTGCCGTTATTCCTCATGAAGCCCTTTGGAAGGATGTGGCAAAGGCTGGCGGCATCGGCAACGATAAAAAAGATGAGCAGATACAAAAAAGCTATCAGCCAGGTGTTTCCAACCCTATACACCACTGCCGACACCCCGACGGGCAGCTTCTCCATCACGAAAAATCCCACGAAAAAAGTAAGCATCCAAAGGATGAAAACACCTGTCAGGCTGGCCTTCAGGGGCGTTCCGCCGGGAGTCATCCTCCAAATGCACCACGAAACGTAACCCGTAATCGCCGCCACAATGACCATTATTACCAGAAATGCCGCTCTCATGGCTGCAAATATAATAAAACGCCACCCAAATTGCACAAGCCCCGGCAAAATGCAATATTGTTCCGCCCCATTGTTCCGTCCCCGGCAAATGCATCGTCCCTGCACAGTCCGCACTGCTTTTGCCGGTTTTCGGGCCCGCCCGTGACAACGCTGACACGGGCGGACTCGATTTGCCGCGTTTCCAGGCCCGCCCGTGCATTCATGTCATCATCCGATACTCTTTAGAGCCAAGTATTTGCAAAACCACATGCAGGGGGACTCCCAAAGAGAACGATATCTGATCGGCAGGGACCTTGTATTTCCTTGACAACCTCACGGCCAAAAGGGCCTTTTCCGATTGAGAGAGAGATGCAGCGTCATGACCTTTGGATTCCTTGATTATCAGCTCAGCCACATCCGACGAATCCCAGGATGAGTCCTCACCGGTCTGAGATGCAACTTGCACAAATGCCTCATAGTCTTTCACCAGCATGGCCTGGTACTGCCTGACCGATTCAAATAACGATTCCACGATATGAGGCTCCACGTAATTATCAGGGCAAATCATGCCCATATTGGGATTGACAATCCAGTTCCGAGGAAACTTGACATGCGTGTGGAACATCTTCTTTTGATTATTCCTTGAAATACGGTTCATTTCAATTTGTGCCCCCAACTTTCCAAGATCCGAAAAAAGGGTAAAAAAACTCCCCCAGCAGTATCCGAAGGGCGATATTCCAAACTTTTCGTAGGGATTTCTGGCAACGTATATGATGTTTTGTCTCAATTGATTCCTGTTATTTATACGGATAAGTTTGAATCCGTAACCCCGAGGAAGCCCTGGCCGGCCATTCCTGACCAGCATTGTCGACAATCTCCGTTTCAGGAAACAGAACACCCTTGCACATTCGTAACCCGGCCCGAACAAAATAATATGCACATGGTTGGGCATGAGAGTAAAGCATATGACTTTCACCGACGGGAACATGACCGCAATCAGCGCAATGCTATTCATGCCAAAAACATATGCCGCATCATCGTGAAACAACAAACCGTCTTTCCATCCGTCTGTGCACAAATGGTAATAGCCGTGTGCCAACTCCTTCAAACCGTTTATCCGTGTCATGGTGCAAATGTCAGGAATGCTATCCGTTTTGTAAAAAATAAAACGGATAAGGTACACAAACCGCATTGCGTGGCATTGAGACGGGCCTTTAATCGTTTATTTTTTTAAATTCCCAACCCCTTTCCTGCACGGTCCGCACTGCTTTTGCCGGTTTTCGGGCCCGACCGTGACAGGCGTGTCACAATCGGTCCCGATTTGCCCCCGAATCAGGCCCGCCCGTGCGGAGCAACGCCTCCCGACAGCGGCGAAAGCGGACGCGGAGGCAAAGGCGGAGGCTGAGGCAAAGTACGGAAGCGAAGGTGGAGGCGAAGGCGGAGGGAGCCTCCGCAGGCCGAGGCGGGATTCCCGGCCCGACCGGGAATTCCGCCAAGAGCCGAGGACCAGCGACCGGAGCCTTTGACCTCCGCCGTGGCAGCAAAAGGTCCTCCGCCTTGGCCGTAAAAAAGCACTCCGGCGTGGCCGCAATAAGGCCTCCGGCAGGGACAGTAAAAAGCCCTCCGCCTGGGATCGGGCATGACGTTGGAGCACACCGCTACCGTGTTTCCCGTCCCTGCCATGGACGGGAAGCACGATGGCGAAAAAACAGCCCTTGTCAGAGCCGGGAGGGTGACGGGAACGATGGGCGTGCCGGCCAGGGGGCTGGTGTGAAGCCGTATGCACCCGCGCATGCAGCGGGAGGGGCCCGCCGGAGCGACAGCGACGGTGGGAGGGTCCGAGGCCGAAGGCCGAG
>JAFRXI010000049.1 GCA_017437755.1 Bacteroidales bacterium | reverse complement strand
TTTCACAGCAGGCCCCTTAGCTCAGTTGGTCAGAGCAGCGGACTCATAATCCGTGGGTCATGGGTTCAAGTCCCCCAGGGGCCACGGGGAAAAGGCAGCCGGACCGGCTGCCTTTTTCCGGGGCCCCTAGTCACGTTACCCTTCCCGATATAATTGACATTTTCGGTTGGTGAAACACTAAGTAAGTATTTGATTTATTTATATTTATGACTACTTTATTGAAAGCGGTTTCAATAAAGTAGTGATATGCCGAAAATAAGGAGACGTCAAAGATGCCCCAAATGTGGCTCTTTGAGTATCATTCGTTGGGGCCTTAGGGAGGGTCGCCAAAGGTATAAATGCCAGGATTGCGGAGCATCATTTGTCAAACATAAAGAAGGTGTTAGCAGAAGCAACAGGCTCGTCTGGTTCCGTAAATGGGTTCTTGGCAAACAAACCATTGAAGATATAGCGTGCGATAGCGGATATAGTGCTCGCCAGCTACACAGATGGTTCGACGAGTATCTGGACTCATCGCCCTCCTGGACAATGAACACGTCCCGGCCGATATATCTACTCATTGATGGAACGTATTATTCTGATGACCATTGCCTCATCGTGTATCGCGCAGAGAACTTGAAGAGGACTATCTTCTATCGCTTTACCGCACACGAAGATCAAAACGAGATTGCTGCAGACTTGCTCAGCATCAGAGACTTAGGATATGATGTCATCGGGGTTACAACGGATGGTGGAGATAACATTATACGGGCTGTCCAGTATGTATTCCCAAATGTACCCCGGCAGCGTTGCGTTGTCCATGTTCAACGAGATTGTCTGGCATCAATCACTCAAAAACCAAGATATCCTGAAACAAGGCTCTTTCGGAACATAGTTCTACAACTCAGTGATGTGTATACAGTTAACGATAAGTTGTGGTGGTTAAATGTATATTCCAACTGGGTTGAAGAAAACGAAGAGTATGCCTTTCAGAAAGCGGTCGTCCCTCAAACACATCAGGAATACTACGTACACAATGACTTGAGGAAGGCTTATATCCACTTGAAAAGGGCTCTGCCAAACCTATTTACATACATAGATTGTCCCGGGGTTCCGAAAACCACAAACGCACTGGAAGCCTTCTTTGGGCACATTAAAGACCAGATAAGATCTCACCGCGGCCTGGCAGAGTCAAGAGTAGATAACTTCATCAAATGGTACCTCTATTTCAACGACGAGAAAAAGAAAGGTAACCGGTGACGCCGTCTCGCATAACCAGGCTCGACGGCTACGGCTCACCGCTGCGGGGGGCTACGGAAAATGGCCCTCCTCGCGGCGGCCGTCACCAACCACTTTTGTCAAGGTTACCAACCGTTTTTGTCAATTATACCTGTTTCAGTGTCCTGTTACTGAGGTTCCGTCGTTGCCTCGCGGCGGAGATTCCCGCGGATCAGTTCGCCGAGGTAGCGGAAGGTTTCACGGGGGGCGTATTTCAGGGAGAAGGGGAGGCGCCTGACATAGCGGAGGGCGGTGTCGATTTTCCGCTGGCGGATATCGGTGCCGAGTACTTTTTCCCGCCGGGGGCCATGGTGCCCGAAATTGCCGCCTTCCAGGACGATGCGAAGGAGTGGCGAAGGGTCGGCCGTCGGAAGGGTGCCCTCGAAGATGTCTTTGAGTCCCAGATACTTCCGGAGGAAAGCATGGAGGAGGATGCTCCATTTCCAGAGGCCGGCTTTCCGGTAGGTCTCCAGCAGGACGGCCGGATCGAAGGAGAGTTTTTCGCAGGCGACGGCCATGTCGCAGAACTGGCGCAGGCCGACGCCCGGGCCGGAGGCATGCTTGAGGATATGGGCCGAGAGCATCAGGAGCGTGGCATAGGGGGAGGGCACTTCCGGGAGCCGCTCCGCCGGGAGATGGAGATCGAAATACTTGTCATGCAGGTCGAAATCGACCCCCCGCCGGTCATAATGGACGCTTCCGTCGGAGAGGCGGTATGTCCCTTCCAGACTGTCGCAGAGCTTCCTGAACTCCTCATCCCGGAGGTAGATGTCGATATCCCCGCTCTCGCGGAGCATCGGTGCCGGATAGAAGCAGGCCACGGCCGGTCCCTTCATGACGACCGGGTGGAAGCCTTCCCCCTTCAGGCGCTGGAACTCGTTCCAGGCGACCTGCTCCTTCTGCCGGCTCTCCACCTCGATGCGGTTGGCTTCGGCGACGAAGCGGAAGAGGACCTCCGACGGCAGCGGATAGGAAGAACCGAGCCGGGACAGTCCGTGATAGACTGTCCCGGTAACGGTCTGTCTCCCGGCTTCTTCCAACAGGCCTTCCCACTCGTCGACCGTCAGTTCCGGAATCATTTCCGGCTCGCGGTCGGCGTAAAGGCCGTTCCGGAGGAGGGTGAAGAGGATGTCGCAGGTGGATGTCAACGCCTTCTGCTTCTTTTGCGGAACGTCCGTTTCCACCAGGAGCGTTTCTTCCGGCGGAGACCGGAAAGAAGCGTGTAGATGGTGTCCCAGTCGGGGAGCCCGCCGAGGTTGTGGTCGTCGATATAGATGTCGGCGATGACCTTGCAGGACTTGTCGGACCGGCCCTGGAAGAGATAGCCCTTCGGATGGTTGCTGTTGACGG
>JAFRXI010000007.1 GCA_017437755.1 Bacteroidales bacterium | reverse complement strand
TCATCCTGAGCCAGGATCAAACTCTTCATTGTATATTATTCTATAAATGATAGCTCGAATCCATGACGCTTTAAAGAATCGACGCTCGTTTATTGTTCGGCGCCGCGACCACACGCGGCACCGGGTACTTGCTTGTACTTTTACAGTCTTTTCAATGAACTCTCTTCTGCTTCCTACGAACCCTCAGGCCGTAAAAAATCCCACTCGTTTCCGAAGCGGGATTGCAAAGGTAGAAACTTTTTTTGATTCCACAAACCTTTTTGGGAAAAAAAATCAAAAAAATCAGCATTTATTCATGGACATCCGGGCCTGGAGTTCCCATGTGCGTATCTTATCCTTATAATAATTATTTGAATTGACTTTCTCCACCGGCAGGTTCCCGTCGGAATTATCCCTCCACCTCCGGCAATTGTAAATGACGTCATAAATGCGCCCGATACGGTACTCGCGACTGATCCTGAGCCCCACGGCATAATCCTCGCCATACTTTGTGACGGGGAAATCTATCGTCCTCAGAATAGGGACATAAAATCCCCTGGGGGCACCCAGGCCGTTGACTCTCAATGCGTTGTTGCGGCCGTTGGCATCGGTCCATTCCCTGTGGTCGATTACTCCTGGAGGTATCGGATTAAGGTCGAAATCGGTCATCTGATAAGTCCCGACCACCATGGCGCACCTTTCCCTGCGGAAGGCCTCCACAAATTTCCGGACAGTATCCGGGCTGGAATACATGTCATCGGAATCAAGCTGGAGGGCATATTTACCGCACATGGGATGATGGATGGCGGCATTCCAGTTACCGCCTATGGCATGATAGGTCTTGTCCTGGGCGATATAGATAAGCCTGGGGTCGTCCAGGAAGGACTTGATCACGTCCACGGTGCCGTCGGTGGAATTGTCGTCCACCACAAATACGTTATAAGGGAAGTCCGTCACCTGTGAAAGAGCCGACGATATTGCATCGCCGATGGTACTTACCCGGTTCCGGCACGGAATGACCACCGAAGCTTCCACAGGGAACTCCTCCCCACAGGGCGGGACATCCTTGAAAACAGGCTCCAGATAGCCTCCAATGGCCTTCAGGTGGTCGGTGACCACAGCCTCCATCTCTATCTGTACGGCACGGTTCTTTGGATCCACATAGTCGAACAGTTTCTCGCCGGATGTCCTGGAATCGGTTTCCACCTCATAATAAAGGTATTCCGGGATATGCTCCAGGGAGCCGAGCCGTGAAACTTTGAGCCGGAGGTCATACATTGCCGCAAACGAATAATCCCGGTCCATCATTTCCACAGCCTGCCTGAGGACCTGTGTCTTGAAAAGGAGGACGCTGCCAAAGTCAAAATCGTCCCGCAGCGCCCCCGCCTGACAGTCGATTACCGGTGCCATGGTCCTCTCCCCGTCAGCTTTTTCCTTGAAACGGTCGGAGTAAACCATCGCCGCACCGGTCCACTCGGCAATCTGGAGCATCCTAGAATGGGCGCCCTTTCCCAGCCGCAGGCCGGCATTCAAGGAATAGACCAGCGTATACGGCGACTCCAGGCAAGCAGCCAGCCCCTTCCAGGTGGAAGTGGCTCCCAACGGGCCATCCGGAACTATGATCTTGGCGAAACCATCGCACGGCGAAATCCGGCCAACGGCTATGCAGTCAATCCCAGTCATGAATCTTTTTGTAAAAAAATTAAACAACCGCTTACAAATATAGACAAAAATAGGTATTTTTGTGGAAACTAAACGCCATGGGTAGCAGCAAAGCCGTAATAATCCCTACCTACAACGAGAAGGAAAACATCGGGGAGATCATCCGGAGAGTCTTCTCGCTGGAGGGGAACTATCACGTACTTGTGATTGACGACGGCTCCCCTGACGGCACGGCAGGCATAGTGAAAAACCTTATGCAGGCTCATCCGGACAGGCTTTTCATCATCGAGAGGGAGGGAAAACTCGGCCTCGGGACCGCATACCTGACCGGATTCAAATGGTGCCTTGAAAAGGGGTACGACTATGTCTTCGAGATGGATGCCGACTTTTCCCATAACCCCGACGACCTTCCCAGGCTACTCTCGGCATGCGAGGACGACGGCGCCGACCTTGCCATAGGTTCAAGGTACTGCCAGGGGGTGAGCGTAGTGAACTGGCCCATCGGCAGGATCCTGATGTCCTACTGGGCATCGGTTTACGTAAGGGGCATCCTGGGCATGAAGGTATACGACACCACCGCCGGTTTCAAGTGCTACAGCCGCAAGGTCCTGGAGACCATCGACCTGGACGCGGTCAGGATGAAAGGCTACGGTTTCCAGGTGGAGATGAAATACTCGGCCTTCAAACTGGGATTCCGCCTGAAGGAGGTTCCCATCATTTTCATCAACCGCCAGAAGGGCACCTCCAAGATGAGCGGAGGAATCTTCTCCGAGGCTCTGTTCGGAGTGATAAAACTCAAATTCAGGAAAATCAGGCCCAAAGCCCAATGAGCAGGACCCTCCTCAAAAACGCATTGCTGGTAACCGGTGCCCGCACCGGAGAGGGAAGCATTCTTATCGAGGACGGAAAGATTTCATCCATAGCATTTTACGACAGCGGGGAAACCATTCCCGACATTCCTTCCGTACCGTCCGAAGACCTGGGCGGCCTTGCCGTAATGCCAGGGGCCGTGGACATCCACGTGCATTTCCGCGAACCCGGCCTGACCCACAAAGGCGACATCGCCTCGGGATCAAGGGCGGCTCTTATGGGAGGGGTAACCTCCTTCGTGGACATGCCCAACACCATTCCGCCGACCACCGACGGCGCCGCCCTTGAAGAAAAATACCGCATCGCCAGTGCCAAGAGCCTCGCGAACTACGGTTTCCATATTGGAGCCACATCCTCCAATATCATGGAAATCAAAAGGTTATGCAGCCAGTCACCGGAATCATTCGGAGGAATCAAGGTATTCCTGGGCTCATCCACAGGGAACATGCTCCTGAATGATTGCAGCGCCCTCGATGCCCTTTTTTCCATAAAGGGGAAATGCATCCTTATCCATAGCGAAGACGAAAACATCATCAAGTACAACATGGCCAAGGCCGTCTCGGCCTACGGAGATGCTGTCCCCTTCACCCTCCATCCGTTGATCAGGAGCAGGGAGGCCTGCATAAAATCCACTGCCGACGCACTTGAAAGGGCCATGAGGCTTGGGACAAGGCTGCACGTACTTCATGTCTCTACAGCCGAAGAGGTGGATCTGATCCGTACGGCAAAGGGTTACAACCAGGGCATAACAGCCGAAACCACGGCAGGATATCTCTTATTCAGCGATGAGGACTACCCTGCCCTGGGCCCCTTCCTCAAATGCAACCCGGCAATAAAGTCACCCCGCGACAGGGAAGCCCTGAGGGACGCACTTCGCGACGGGACCATCGACACCATAGGATCCGACCACGCCCCCCATCTCAAGGAAGAGAAACTCCGTCCATATACCTCATGCCCTTCCGGAGTCCCCTCCGTGGGCGACTCCCTCCACGCCCTCCTGGCAGTAGCCGCACAGGACGGCATCCCTCTTGGCAGGATAGCTGAAGTAATGTCTGAAACTCCTGCCAGGATATTGGGTATCAAAGGGAAAGGTCAGTTGAAGGAAGGCTTTGACGCCGACTTTGTCGTATTGGACCCCGATGCCGTGTCCGTTCCTGACGCCTCTGACAGTCCATGCGGATGGACACCCTACGAGGGCATGACGCTCAAGGGAAGGATACATTCCGTATGGCTCGCCGGTGAAAAGGCCGTCTCAAACGGAAATATCATCTCCCGTCCCCTCGCCTCCCGCCTCTCATTTATCAGGTCAGATCAATTCCAATGATATCCGCTTCCTTTCAAGGTCGACGGAAAGTACCCTTACATTCACATGCTGATGGAGCTTGACCACCTTTGACGGATCGGTCACTCCCCTGCGTCCCATCCTGGAGACGTGTACGAGGCCGTTCTCATGAAGGCCTATATCCACAAAGGCGCCGAAATTGGTGATATTGGTAACCAGGCCGGGGAGCTCCATCCCGGGCTTCAGGTCCTCCAGGTCACGGATATCATGGGAGAACTCGAACTCGGTCGCAGCCTCGCGCGGATCCCGTCCAGGCCGGCCCAGCTCGGTTATTATGTCATTGACGGTGGGAAGTCCAACCTCGCCGCCGACATAATCTTCAGGCACGATCCGGCGGCAAAGGTCGGGATTACCTACAAGGTCACCGGTCTTTACCCCAAGGTCGGAAGCCATCTTGTCCACTATGTGATAGCTTTCAGGGTGCACTGCCGAATTGTCGAGCGGATTCTCAGCCCCCGATATACGTAGGAATCCGGCACACTGCTGGAACGCCTTGGCCCCCAGCCGGGGTACTTCCAAGAGCTGGCTGCGGCGCCTGAACCCGCCGTGAGCCTCACGCCATGAGACTATGGCCCCAGACAGGGCAGGGCCTATGCCGGAAACGTATTGCAGGAGGTAAGGGCTTGCAGTATTGAGGTTTACACCCACGCTGTTGACACACAGTTCAACGGTATTGTCCAGTTTTTCCCTGAGGAGGTTCTGGTCCACGTCGTGCTGATACTGCCCCACACCCAGCGATTTGGGATCGATTTTCACCAGTTCCGCCAGCGGGTCCATCAGCCTGCGCCCTATGGAAACAGCACCCCGGACCGTCACATCCTGGTCGGGGAATTCCTCGCGCCCCACTTCCGATGTCGAATACACCGAGGCACCGTCTTCGCTGACCATGAAAACCTTCACGCCTTCCGGAAGGCCGCACTTTTTCACGAACTCGCCGGTTTCCCGGCCGGCAGTGCCGCTTCCTATCGCAATCACCTCGATATCATATTTTTCCACCATCGAGGCGACAGCCTGTATCGACTCTATCTTCCGGCTTGACGGCGGATGCGGGAAAATGGTCTCGTAATGGAGGAGGGCTCCCCTTCCGTCCAGACAGACCACCTTGCAGCCGGTCCGGAATCCCGGATCGATTGCCATTACGCGCTTCTCGCCCACCGGCGGCGAAAGCAGCAGCTGGCGCAGATTCTCCCCGAAAACCTTGACGGCCTCCAGGTCGGCCTTTTCCTTGGCCTCGCGGATTATCTCGCCGGAGATGGAGGGTTCCAGCAGCCGTTTGTAGGCATCCTCCACAGCGAGCCTTATCTGCTCCGCCAGGGCCGCCGAAGGGTAGCGCCTCTGGTGGCAGAAATCGTAATATACCTTATTGCAGCACTTTTCCGGGTCGGCATCTATTTTCACCGACAGGATTCCCTCTCCCTCGGCCCTCAGCATCGCAAGCAGGTTGTGCGACGGAATCCGTCCCACCGGCATGGAAAAATCAAAATACGAGCGGTACCTGGAAGCTTCCGGGTTTTCCTTCCCGGCCCTGGTAAGCTTTGAGACGATATGCCTGCGGCGGAAAATATCGCGGAGGTTCTCCCTGATGGAGGCCGTTTCCGACAGTTTCTCGGCAATGATGTCCCTGGCCCCGGAAAGGGCGTCCTCAACGCTGGAGACCTTGTCACCAAGATACTTGAGGGCATCCCTTGAGGGGTCCGCCGTCTCAACCTTCCACATCCGGTCGGCAAGCGGCCCGAGCCCGAGGGCGGCGGCAGCCGAAGCCCTGGTCTTGCGCTTGGGACGGAACGGAAGGTATAGGTCTTCAAGTTCGGAAGCAACCACGCAGTTCTCTATTGCCTGCTGAAGCTGGGGAGTAAGCGCCCCGGCCTCGCTGATAGTCGCGAGTATAGAGGCCTTGCGCTTGTCCATGGCGTCGAACACGTCATTCCAATGCCTTATTTCCGATACTTCCACATCGTCGAGCCCACCGGTCTTCTCCTTGCGGTACCGGCTGATGAAGGGTATGGTACAGCCGTCCTTGAAGAGTTCGGCGCAATTCTCCACCTGCCACGGCTTGACACCCAGTTTCCGGGCTATCCAATTGACATAAATATCTTTCATTCGGTTGAAACTTCCTTCAATTCGTCACGGTAAGCGTTGAAAATCTTTGACTTGGATACAAATCCCACGTATATCCTTCCCTCCGATACCACCGGAAGGTTCCAGGCTCCGGTCTTCCCGAACTTTATCATCACGCTTTCCATGCTCTCATCCGGCGAGATGTAGGCAGGGGCCGAACGCATGTAATTGAAGACATGAGCCTTGTCATAGATTTCCCTCCGGAACATGTCCTTTCGGATATCCTCCAGTGAAACATAGCCCTGGAAGCGGCCCTTGCCGTCGACCACCGGGAAGATATTCCTCTTTGACGACGCCACCACATCCACCAGCTCACCCAGGGTGGCATCTATCCTTATTGGGGAAAAGTCGGTTTCCACCAGTTCCGAGGTCTTGAGAAGGGTGAGCACGGCCTGGTCGCTGTCGTGGGTCAGGAGCTCTCCGGTATTGGCAATCCGTTTTGTGTAGATGGAATACTTCTCAAAAAGACGGGTTGTCCCGAAGGCCACAGCAGATGTCAGGATAAGCGGGACAAGAAGGCCGTAACCGCCTGATATCTCGGCGATAAGGAAGATTGCAGTCATAGGCGCCTGCATGACTCCCGACATCATTCCGGCCATTCCAACCAGCACGAAACCGGAGACCGGTACCGTGGACGGATGTATCAGGTTGAGGGCGGTCCCCACTACGAACCCGGCCAGCCCACCGGTGACAAGGGTAGGGCCGAAAGTACCTCCAACCCCTCCGCCGGCATTGGTCAGCGTCATGGCAAAAACCTTCAGCAGGAGTACCAGGGCAAAGAATCCCACCATCTTCCACGTGGTGAAATCACCTGGCGACGAAAGCAGCCGCCCGAGCGAGTCGTACCCCTCCCCGAAAAGGGGGCGGAAAAGGAAAACCAGGATACCCAGCCCCACTGCGCAGGCAGCCCACCTCACATAAGGGTTCCCAACCTTTCCAAGTATATCCTCCATCTTCAGGGTCGTCCTTATGAAATAGACCGAAAACAGGCCGCAGACCACCCCCAGTGCAAGATACAGGGGAAGGCTGCCCACTGTGAACGGCTCCACTGTAAAGGCAAACAGCGTATTCCGGCCAAGGCAGACGTACGAAACTATAGTGGCCGAAACCGTCGACAGCAGCAGCGGCAGTATGGAAGACATGGAAATATTGAACAGCAGGACCTCCAGGGTGAACAGCACACCTGCGAGGGGTGCGTTGAAAATACCGGCCACAGCACCTGCGGCGCCGCATCCCAACAGAACCGTTATGTTCCTGTAACTCAATCCGGTATACCTGCCGAGTGTGGATCCGATTGCCGCCCCCGTATAGACTATGGGCGCCTCGGCTCCCACGGAACCGCCGAATCCTATCGTAAGGGCCGACGTCACCAGCGACGACCATGTGTTGTGCCTCGGGATCCTGGACTCGTTCTTTGATACGGCCACCAGCACCCTGGTAACCCCATGCCCTATATTGTCCTTTATAATATACTTCACTATGAGCAGCGAAAGCAGCATCCCCACCCCGGGAAGGACCAGGTACATCCAGTCCAGCGACGCGGCCTTAAGACCTGACATCAGCCAGTGGCTTATATATTTGATTGAAAGCTTGAGGACAACCGCGGCCAGTCCGCAAAGAAGGCCGGTGACTACCGACAGCACAAGGAGGATGTTACGCTCGGAAAACTTTCCGAGCGCTGACCTCAAAGGGCCCCAGACATATCTGACAGCAGCATTGTCCGGCATCATTTTGTTTATGTTAAAGGGGCCTTTCCACGTTCCCAGGATTCTCCTGATGGCGGAAGGCCTCTCCGATTAGATTCTTGGAGATTAATCCACGTCCGAATCCGGACCGTCGGAATACTGCTGGATATTGTCGTCCGGGAGGGTCTCTCCGGAAGCATCGGAAGCATCGGCGCTGCCACCGGCCACAGCCTCGTTCTCAGCATCCTCTTCGCCCTCGAGCCAGCGCTCGATATCCTCGATGTCGTCTGTCTTGACCTTGATCTTCACAAGGTAAATGGCATCGGGAATCTCAACCGTGACGGCATAGAAGGACGTGCCGTCCGGCTTTGGATATTTTGTCAGATCGGAAAGGTAGTCGCTGAATCCACGAGGATACTTCTCGGCAAAAGCCGCCGACAGTTCCGGCGACATATTCTCATAGCTGACTACATGTCTTTTCTTGTTATCCTTGGCCATCATATCCTGTTCAGTTTTTGTGTCGTTTATGCGGTGCAATAATAGAACTTTTTTTCTTATTAGGCACAAGTTTCCCGGATTTTTTGAAGAAAAAAGACTTTTGAGCCCTTTTCTTGTCCAAATCACGCTCCACAAACACCGGTTTCATGGTTCGTGGATCGATTCCGGTGTAATACATAACCGACGAAGTGGTCATGGGGGTGGGAGTGAAATCCTGGACCTGTTCCATGAACAGCCCCCTGAGCGCCGGGTTCCGCGACAGCCTCTCCATATCATTCATCGTGCAGCCGGGATGCCCCGATATGAAGTAAGGCACAAGGCCGACGTGGGTGCCGGCCTCGGCGTTGATCCTGTCAAACTCGTCCCTCAGGCGTACGAACAACCGGAACGAAGGCTTGCCAAGGTACTTCAGGACGGAATCCTCGGTATGTTCCGGAGCCACCTTCAGGCGCCCGGAAGTATGCTTCAGCATCACTTCCTTCAGATATGGGTATGAAGACTGGTCCAGGAAGCCGTCGGGACCAAGGAAAAGGTCGTACCGGATGCCGCTGCTGACATAGGAATGGCGTATCCCCTTCACCGCATCAATCCTGCGGTAGAGATCCAGGAGGCGCGAATGGTCGGTGTCCATGTTGGGACAGCGCGCAGGGAAGAGGCAGGATGTGCGACGGCACTTCCCGCACAAAGAGGCGTCCTTTCCGTGCAGGCCGTACATATTGGCCGAGGGAGCCCCCACGTCGGAGATATTTCCGGCGAATTCCGGATGGTTGACAAGGGCCCTGACTTCCTTCAGCACCGATTCCGGGGAACGCGACGATATGAACCGCCCCTGATGAAGGGCAAGGGTGCAGAAGTTGCAGCCCCCGAAGCATCCGCGGTGTATGCACACGGAAAACTTTATCATGTCGTATGCCGGAATCCGTTTTCCCTTGTACCTGGGATGGGGCAGCTTGGTGTATGGCAGGTCGCTGAAGGAATCCATCTCGGCCGTAGTGGGGGGCGGGAACGGCGGATTCACCTGTACATAGCCCTCCCCCACCGGTTCCACAAGGACAGACGGATGCATGAGGTTTGCCTCTGTCTCTATGGTCCGGTAATTCGTGGCGAACTTGACCTTGTCCGCCAGGCACTCCTCGTAAGAGTGCAGCAGGATCCCTCCTTCCGGCACCTTAGGCTTTCCTGTGGAGAAGAATGCGATCTGCGGTATCTTCCTCATTTCCCGGGGATTCCGACGAGATTCCAGCGCCCTGGACAGTTCCAGGATCACCTTCTCCCCCATCCCGTAAGCAAGGTAGTCGGCGCCGCTGGACACCAGTACCGAGGGCACCAGTGCGTCCTTCCAGTAATCGTAATGGGTGAACCGCCTGAGGGATGCCTCTATCCCGCCTATCACGACCGGGATATCCGGATACATTTCCTTCAGGATCCGGGTATAGACCGTTACTGCGTAATCCGGCCTCGCCCCCGCCTTCCCGTCGGGCGTATAGGCATCGTCGTGACGGAGACGCTTGGACGCGGTATAATGGTTCACCATGGAATCCATCGCCCCGGCGTTCACTCCGAAAAAGAGCCTGGGTGCCCCCAGTTTGCGGAAATCGCGGAGGTCGTCCCTCCAATTCGGCTGAGGCACCACTGCCACCCGGTACCCGTTCTTCTGCAGCCACCTGGCCAGGACCGCCGTCCCGAAGGAAGGGTGGTCGACAAAGGCGTCACCGGTAAAGAAAATGACGTCGATCCAGTCCCATCCAAGGGCTTCCACCTCCTTCCTGGAGGTAGGGATCATGGGGGCGGCCTCCATAAAAAACAGCTTACATCCTTTCAGGAAGGCCGATTCCGAGGATTCCGGTGGCCTTTACCAGGACCGAAGCCAGGGTGGAGATGAGTTCCAGCCTGTAAGCCCTCATTGCCGGGTCGGGTTCCTGGAGGATGCGGGTGTCGTGATAGTACTGGTTGAATTCCTTGGCAAGGTCGTACGAGTAATTTGCGATAACTGCCGGAGACAGGGCCGCACCGGCCTCGGCCACCTTGGAAGGATAGAGGTTGAGAAGTTTTATCAGCCTTATCTCCTTTGCAGAGGGCGATACCCCCTGGCCTATGGACTCCGGGCCGAATCCTATTCCCTGCTCTCCGGCCTTGCGGAGGATGGAACGGATCCTGGCATGGGTGTACTGGATGAAGGGGCCCGTATTGCCGTTGAAATCGATGGATTCCCTGGGATTGAAGAGCATGGTCTTCTTGGGATCCACCTTGACTATGAAATACTTGAGGGCGCCGAGGCCGATCATCCTGTAGAGTTTCTCCTTCTCCTCGGCTGGGATGTCAGCCAGTTTGCCGCTCTCCTCCGAGGTGGCCTTGGCCTCCTCGTACATCTTTTCCATAAGGTCGTCGGCGTCCACCACGGTACCTTCCCGGGACTTCATCTTCCCCTCCGGAAGTTCCACCATGCCGTACGACAGGTGGTATATCTGGCCGGCCCATGGGAATCCCAGTTTGCCGAGGATAAGCTTAAGTACCTGGAAATGATAGTCCTGCTCGTTACCCACCACATACACGTGGGAGTCCAGCCGATATTCCGAGAAGCGCCTTTCGGCCGTGCCAAGGTCCTGGGTTATGTATACAGAAGTGCCGTCGCCGCGGAGCACGAGTTTCCTGTCCAGTCCGTCGGCGGTAAGGTCGCACCAGACCGACCCGTCGGGGTCGGTGGTGAATACGCCCATCTGCAATCCCTTCTGTACCAGCTCCTTGCCCAGAAGATATGTCTGGGATTCGTAGTAAACCCGGTCAAAGGTTATCCCCAGGGCCCTGTAGGTCTGGTCAAAGCCGGCGAACACCCAGGAATTCATCATAGACCAGAGGTCGCGGACTTCCCGGTCGCCCTGCTCCCATTTAACCAGCATCTCGTGGGCCTCCTTCAGGGCGGGAGCCTGCTTCTTGGCGGTCTCCTCGTCCATTCCGCCCTCCACCATACGGCGGACCTGCTCCTTGTAGAGCTTGTCGAAAGCGACGTAGCAGTCACCGACCAGGTGGTCGCCCTTCTTGCCGGTGCTTTCAGGGGTGGCTCCGTCAAAAAGCTTCTTCCAGGCCAGCATCGACTTGCAGATGTGCACGCCGCGGTCGTTCACAAGGGTCACCTTGATCACGTTGTTCCCGCATGCAGCCAGCAGCCTCGACACGGAATCGCCCAAGAGGTTGTTGCGGATATGCCCCAGATGGAGGGGTTTGTTGGTATTTGGCGACGAAAACTCCACCATTATGTTCTTGCCGGAGGACGGAAGGACACCGAAAGAGGGGTCCGACGCCATGTCGGAAAACACCTCGTTCCAGTAGACCTCGGAAAACAGGATGTTGAGGAATCCCTTCACCACGTTGAACCTGGCCACTTCCGGGTAATTGGCAGCGAGGTAGCCGCCGATGGCGTTCCCGGTTGCATCGGGTGCGGAGTGGCTTATTTTCAAAAGAGGAAAGACGACCAGTGTATAGTCGCCTTCAAACTCTTTCCTTGTTACCTGTACCTGGAGCGCGGCTGGATCCACCGACACCCCATATAGGGCCTCAACGGCCTTTGAAGCCGCCCCGGCGATGAATAATTCTGGAGTCATTCTATCCGAGATAACCTTTTAGAAGTTTGCTCCGCGAAGGGCTCTTGAGCCTGCGGATTGCCTTTTCCTTGATCTGACGGACCCTTTCGCGGGTAAGACCGAACCTTTCCCCTATCTCCTCCAGGGTCATTTCCTGGCATCCGATTCCGAAGAAGGACTTGATTATTTCCCTCTCCCTGTCGGTAAGGGTGGAAAGTGCACGCTCGATCTCCGTATTGAGGCTCTCGTTGACCAGGCCCTTGTCGGCGCTGGGAGAGTCGTCGTTGGGCAGCACGTCCAGAAGGCTGTTGTCCTCGCCCTCCACGAACGGAGCGTCAACCGAGACATGCCTTCCGGAAACGCGGAGAGTGTCGGAAATCTTATCCTTGGGGACGTCGATCATTTCCGACAGTTCCTCGTTCGAGGGCTGGCGCTCGAACTCCTGCTCGAACTTGGACAGGGCCTTGTTGATCTTGTTCAGCGACCCCACCTGGTTGAGCGGGAGCCTGACTATCCTGGACTGCTCGGCGAGGGCCTGCAGGATGGACTGGCGGATCCACCAAACCGCATATGATATGAACTTGAATCCCCTTGTCTCGTCGAATTTCTCGGCCGCCTTGATAAGTCCCAGATTACCCTCGTTGATAAGGTCAGGGAGGCTGAGCCCCTGGTTCTGGTACTGCTTGGCCACCGACACCACAAAACGGAGATTGGCCCTGGTAAGCTTCTCCAGGGCCACCTGGTCACCCTTGCGGATGCGCTGTGCAAGTTCAACCTCCTCTTCAGGCGAAACGAGCTCCTCCCGACCGATCTCCTGGAGATACTTGTCAAGGGAGGCGCTCTCGCGGTTGGTTATGGACTTTGTAATCTTGAGTTGTCTCATATTTTCTAACCTTATTCCTTGCCGAAGCCGAAATAAGATGATTTGCCTTCTGGGGTAATACCCTGGATGAACACCGATCTCTTCGCCTTACGGGCAATTTCAATTACTTCTTCAGGTTTCGATACGGGTTCGTCGTTCACGTACTGGATTATGAATCCGGCCACGGCTCCTGCGTCAAGCACCTTTCCGGGACCTACCGACACAATCTCCACTCCTCCCCTGAGTCCGAGGGCTGACAGTGTTTCGGGACTTGCGGCCTTGATCTTGGAACCATAGAATGCAGTGGTTCCGTCAATGTCCTTCTCCCCGGTGGCTGCAGCCGTTCCCTGGAAAGTAACTTCCACCTGGTGCTCCTTTCCGTCACGGATATATGTTACCGTGGCCTTGTCGCCGGGATGGTAGCTGTTGACTTTTTCCTGTACCGAGGCACCGTCCTTGACCTTTGTCCCGTCAATTGCGATTATCACGTCGCCCTTGCGGAGTCCGGCCTTTTCTGCGGCACCCCCTTTGGAAACCTCGTAAATATATACGCCCGCAAGCGAAGAAAGTTTCAATTCCTTGGCAATTTTATCGTCAATGGGCTGCATGGTGATTCCCAGGACCGCCCTCTTCACGGAGCCGTAATCGATGAGGTCATCGGCGATTTTCTTTACGATATTCACTGGAACGGCAAAGGAATAACCGCTGTATGCGCCGGTCTGCGAGATTATGGCGGTGTTTATTCCAACCAGTTCACCTTCCTTGTTGACGAGGGCGCCGCCGGAGTTTCCGGGATTCACGGCAGCATCGGTCTGGATGAAGGACTCGATCTTGAACTCACCGGAAGTGTTGGGCATGGAACGGCCCTTGGCCGAGACAATGCCGGCGGTGATGGTGGAACGGAGGTTATATGAAAGCGGACTGCCTATCGCCAGGACCCACTCGCCCAGGCGGAGCTTGTCGGAATCGCCGAAAGGAATGGTGGGAAGGCCCTCGGCGTCGATCTTGAGGATGGCGACGTCGGTTGCGGGGTCGGTACCCACTACGGTGGCCTCGTAGACCTTGTCATTATTGAGGGTGACGCCCACCTTGGTAGCGTTGGCCACCACGTGGTTGTTGGTGACGATATATCCGTCGGGACGGATGATGACGCCCGAACCGCTGCCCTTCTGCTCACGCGGAGACTGCTGCTGGCCGAACTCGTCGCCGAAGAAGAAACGGAAGAACGGGTCTATCTGCAGGTCCTGCCTGCGGCTCTGGACCGTCACCTCCACGTAGACCACCGCATCCACGGCGGATTCTGCGGCATATGTGAAATCCGGATAATCGGATTCTGCCAGATTGACAGTCCTGTATTCAACCCCGGAAGTACCCGCAGGTGTCTGTGCGGGCTCCGAGGGATTGCATGCCTTCACCACGCCATAGGCGGTGATGGCGCTCAAAACTACCGAAAACAAAACGGTAATGAAACCTTTTTTCATGATACTATATCTTAATTGTTATTCTCAAAGGGGCCGGTCAGGCAAAGAGCCGCGGGGCCGGGTACAAAATTTCAAATTATATGCCATTTTAAACTATAATTATGATTAAGTTTTCGATGGCGCCCGGTAACCGAATCTCAAGGAACACAAATCTGGAATCAGTATTGACAATATTGATTCAAAAATATATTTTTGTAAAAAAAACTGAATGACCGGTCGTTACATTACCAGAAGAATTTGCTTAAATTCATTTCAGTATGACACAGACTTGCAGGACCAAGTCCAAAATCATTGAATCCAGTTGTTATGAATTTCAGGTCATCTACGGCGTGGTTTTTCCTTTCCTGTCTTATTCTCTTCCTCACAGAGGGGAATATTGTTGCCCTGTCCCTGCCGTTTACCCCTCCTGTCCGGAACTATTCTGTATCCTCCTACAAAGCGGGCATGCAGAACTGGGCTATAGACCAGGATGAAGACGGCATCCTATACGTCGGGAATGCGATGGGGCTGCTGGAATTTGATGGGACCTCCTGGATCCTGCATCCCCTGCCGACAAAGGGGATAATCAGGTCCGTCCTGGTCGGAAAGGATGGGCGGATATATGTCGGCGCCTTTGAAGAGTTCGGTTATTTCCAAAGGATGCCGGATAACTCGCTGAAGTATGTTTCACTATCCGGAAGGTTGCTTGATTATTCCATGCACAATGAGGAGATCTGGACTATCCTGCAGCGGGAATCTGAAGTGATCTTCCATTCTTTCGGCTGCCTTTTTCTCTATCGTGACGATAAGGTTGAAGCCATCCCGCTGGACGGGCTTTACACCCCTGTCGCTGATATACATGGAACGATCTATTTTCATAAGGGAAATGCGGGCTTGTATAAATTGGATTCCGACCATTTGACCGAAGTCTCCTCCCCAGGAAATTTAATCCATGACTTAATCAAGATCCTTCCCCTGGGAAACGGGAGATATGTTTTTATCACCCCGTCAGATGGCCTGTTTGTAGGTGATTTCTCGTCATTGAAAAAGTTCCATACCGATGCTGATGCCATTTTCAAGAGCCACCCAGTTAACAAAGCGATACTGACACAAGGAGGCGACCTCGTTCTGGGGACTATTTCAAACGGGATCTTAGCCCTGGATAAGGAAGGACATCAGGTATGGCATCTTAACAGTGAAACTAAATTGCAGAACAACACCGTGCTGGGGTTATTCTGTGATCCATCAGGCAATATATGGGCGGCTTTGGATGACGGGATTTCATATATACAATCCAACCTGGGAGTCTACATATTTGAACCGTCTCAACGAAAAATAGGAATGGTATACGATGTCCTGGCCAGGAATGACAGTTCTGCCTATATAGCGTCAAATCAGGGCCTCTATTATGCAAAAGGGCCGAATATCTCCCTTATTCCCGATCTTAGCGGACAAACATGGTTCCTTAAAGATTGGAACGGAAACATCATATGCGGACACAACAACGGAACATATCTGATACAAGGGAAGTCCTTCAGGAGAATCCCCGGCCCCGGAAGTGGACTATGTTTTAAGGAACTTGACCTTTACGGTTCCCCGGGGTTCATGGAAGGGACCTATGCCAATCCTGTAATATTCAAGACTAACGCAGATGGATCATTTGCCATACAACCCGTCTCCGGAGATGTACATCTGACCCAGAATCTGGTTCAGGATCATCTTGGGAACATATGGGCCCAGCATTTACGTAAGGGGATTTACCGTTTCAGGTTGTCGGAAGACGGTTCTTCAGCGGAGCATGTACGAAGATTCTCCAAAATCGGAAACGACAGGGTATTGAAGTACAGTCTTTTCAAGTTGAAGGGAAGAGTTGTTATGACAGATGGAGACAACTTTTATACATACGACGATCTCCGCGACACCATCGTCCTGTTCCAGGAACTGAACGACCAGCTCTCCGGGATTAAGGGGGTCACTTCAGTTTGTCCGCTCAAGAATAATGAATACTGGTTCTGTGGAAGTGAAAGTGCATATTTCGTGAAAGACGATGGGAGCCGCTTGCATGTCATTAGAGAGTTCCCTTTCTCTATGTTTTCAAGTTCTTCCTATGACGGCAGGTACAGTTTTGTATACAATAAGGATACAGATGAGTCCTATCTATGCATGAACAATGCAATTGGGCTCATTACGCGCCGTGCCCTGGATTCGTGCAAGGATTCTACATGCACCAAATCGTTGATGATAAGGTCCTTCCATGTTTCATGCAGGAAAATGGCCTTGGATTCATTGATGAGCCTGTCAGCACCTATCAAAGTACCTTATAAATACAATTCCATTTCCATTTCATTTTGCTACCCGGATTATTCCCAAACCGTTTATCGGATCCGATACCGGATTGGGCGGCATCCGAACGGTATTTGGAATGACCTTCCATCACAAAATGTTTTCCGGGAAAATGATCTCCGCCCAGGCAACTATGTCATCGAGGCAGAAGCCTATGATTCAGTCCGGACCCTCTCCTCTCTACGTTTTTGCTTTGAAGTCTGCCGCCCGTGGTACTTGAAATCTATCTTCATTATCCTGTTCGCCTTATTATCCATTACGTTTATCATATTGATTATCTGGTTATTCCTACAAGTTGCCATCAAACGTAAGGAGCGGGAATGGTTGGTTCAGGATGCATATTCACAGGTTGAACAGGCATTGAAATCCCGGGATATCCTGTCCGTTGACAAGGAAATGCTTGAGAAAGACCTGATCGACAAAAGCAAGGAACTCTCTACGGAAGTACTCTACAATTCTTCCCTCAGACAGTCAATATCGGCCTTGCGTGAGGATATTCAGCGGCTTTACCTCGACGGAAAGATCAATAAATCCAACCGGGATATACTGATGTCCCATGTTGTCAACAGCATCGAGTCGGACGAAGAGAACTGGCTTAGGTTCCAAATCCATTTCGATCGGATCCATGAAGGCTTTCTCAGTAGCCTCAAAAGAGAATATCCCTCCCTTACATCTACCGACATGAGGTTCTGCGCCATGCTAAAACTGAATCAATCAACCAAAGAAATAGCACAGCAACTGAATATCTCTACCCGGGGTGTAGATGCGGCACGTTATCGCATTCGCAAGAAACTGGGCCTTGCTCCGGAAGAGAGCCTGACAGGGTTTATCATCAATTTTAAAGGCCGGTCTACTCTAAAGTAGAGTAAAGACAGCCTTTTTCAAATCACGGCTATTCCCTCCTATCATGACAGAAAAATCTCCCGGCTCATAAACATAGTCAAGGTCATAATTGTAAAAACGAAGAAGATCCGGAGATATCCTGAAATAAACCGTCTTGGACTCTCCCGCTTTCAGGAACACCTTTTCAAAGCCCTTCAATTCCATAACGGGTCGGGTCACACTCCCAACCAGGTCCCTTATATACATTTGAACGACCTCATGGCCATCACGCTCACCGGTGTTGGTCACGACTATACTTGCCTGTATCTCATCCGTACCATCCATGGTTTTTTTGTCCAATACAATGTCTCCATACTGGAAAGTAGTGTAACTCAAGCCGTATCCGAAGGGATATAACGGTTCATTGTCAACGTCAAGATAATTGCTGCGGAATTTCTGGAACCAAGCGCAATCCGGCAGAGGGCGTCCGGTGTTTTTATGATTGTAATGAATGGGTATCTGTCCTGTGCTCTTCGGGAATGACGTGGTCAGTTTGCCACCAGGATTTACATCACCGAACAAAACATCTCCAATGGCAAGTCCGGCTTCCGTTCCCCCGAACCAGACATTCAGGATAGCCTGAACGCGTTCATGCTCACGAGTCAATACCAGGGGGCGTCCTGTAAACAAAACCAGCACAACCGGTTTCCCGGTATCCACAAGCGCATCCAGAAGCCTGGTCTGAGTTTCCGGCATCGTAAGGTCAGTCCGGCAACTGCATTCCCCTGACATCTCTGATGATTCCCCAAGAGCCGCCAGGATCACGTCTGATTCAGACGCAATCTGCAGAGCCTCTTTAAGCAGAGTATCCTCCGACCTGCCATCCCGGTTCAGAGAACGGCCAAACATCGTAGCACGTACCTCATATGACGGATCACTCATAAGATTACATCCTTTTGCAGTCAGGACATTCACCATGTCTCCAGCAACGGAACGGATGCCTTCTGCCAAGGAAACGGATTTTTCAAGATCTGCAGCAACACTCCACGTTCCGGCCATGTTTGCAGGACTGTCCGCAAGAGGTCCCACGATTCCTATGGTCCCTTTTCTTTCCAATGGGAGAACGTTTCCTTCGTTCTTCAGCAGCACAAAACATTCAGAGGCGATTTTCCTCGCGACGCGACGATTCTCATCCGTAAAGATATCCCTCTCACCCCGTTCTTCACTGCAGTATTTGTAAGGATCCGCAAAAAGTCCGAGTTTATATTTTGCCTCCAGAATAGAACGGCAAGCCCTGTCAATGGCTTTTTCGCTCACCTTTCCTTCCCGAACTGACCTGGCCAAAGTACTCAGATATGCTTCACTGACCATATCCATGTCAACTCCCGCATTGATGGCAAGGGATGCCACCTTCGTTGTATCTCCCATCCCATGGTCAATCATCTCGGAAATTCCAGTATAATCACTGACGACAAAACCATCAAACCCCCATTGTTTACGAAGCACCTCTGTCATCAGCCATCTGTTGCCTGTAGCTGGTATGCCATCAACCTCGTTGAACGATGCCATGACACTTCCGGCACCAGCATCAACGGCCGCCTTATATGGCATAAGATACTCATTGAACATGCGTTGGCGGCTCATGTCAACGGTATTGTAATCCCTTCCCGCATCTGGTGCCCCATATAGGGCAAAGTGTTTCACGCATGCCATAATTTCTCGATTATCCTCCATTCTCCGGCCTTGATACCCTTTAACCATGGCCTTGGCGACAGCCGCTCCCAGAAAAGGGTCTTCCCCACAGCCTTCGGCAATTCTGCCCCACCTGGGATCACGGCAAACATCCACCATCGGGCTGAATGTCCAGCATATTCCATCGGCACTTGCTTCCGTTGCCGCAATCCGTGCGGAAGTCTCAATAGCATCCATGTCCCACGTACAGGACAAGCCGAGGGGGATGGGAAAGACTGTCTTATATCCATGTATAACATCCATCCCGAACAGGAGCGGAATACCCATCCGGCTCTGCTCTACGGCCAGTTCCTGCAGTTCACGGATGCGTGAGACTCCTTTGAGATTAAACAGGCCTCCAACCTCCCCGGCGCATATCTTTTTTGCGACATCGCTGTTTTGAGCTTGCCCTGTAACTATTTCTCCTGTTACGGGAAGATTCAACTGACCTATCTTCTCTTCAAGAGTCATCTTTTTCATCAGGTGACTTATATAACGATCCATATGGGAATGGTCCGAATTATCACAGGATGACACTGACAATACGACGCAACTGATGATCGCGGGCACAACTAACTTAATAATAGTTCTTTTCATGATATGTTTTGTTTTTTATCCGACGGATTCTCCCGCCTTTGACAAAAATAAGTCATTCCGCTCGACTTGCCAATAAATCACAAGCATCGATAGTATATTCACATTCAACCGAGGCCGCTATACTAAATTATTGTTATACAGACTGTTACAGACTTATGTCGTAGTTTTGTGTATGGGCCGATTTGCAGTAAAGGTAGTTTAGTAGTAATGATAATATTTCCATTAAGTATTCAAAAAAATATCTTTGTCACACAACAAGCACACAATAACACAGTCAAAACCATTTATATATTAACCATTTATGAAAAAAAACCACCTGAAGACAAACTTTTGCTTTGTCATGATCTTGCTGTTGTTCTCTTCCTTAACGGTTCAGGCACAGTTAATGAGCATTTCCGGTATCATTACTGATGAATCCGGTGACCCCTTGCCCAGTGCTACGGTTATCCTTAAAGGAACGTCACAGGGTGTTAGTGCAGACATTAACGGGAACTACACCATAAACGGCATTCCCGAAGATGGCGTTTTGGTGTTCAGTTTTTTCGGCATGGCTTCCCAGGAACTTGCCGTTGCAGGAAGAACTAACCTTAATGTTGTTTTAGTCCCTGATAATCTGAGCATCGAAGAGACTGTTGTGATAGGATATGGTTCTGCAAAGGCCAAAGACCTTACTGCTCCTATTAACGTAGTCAAAAATGAGAAAATCATGGCCGTCCCTTCCAGTTCACCGATGACCGCCTTACAGGGGAAGGTCCCGGGAGTCAACGTTATTAACAGCGGAACGCCCGGTTCCGGTCCTATTGTACAGATCCGTGGTATAGGCTCTTTTTCGAACAGTACGCCGCTCTTCATCGTTGACGGGATGTTCTATGACGACATCAATTTCCTTAATAATAGTGATGTTCAGGAAGTCACTGTTCTTAAAGATGCTTCCGCCGCTGCAATTTACGGCGTTAGGGCTGCAAACGGAGTCATCATCATTACTACTAAAAAAGGATCTTTTAACCAAAAGCCGAAGGTTACGTATGAAGGATATGCAGGTGTCCAGATTGCATCCAACGTGTTGAAACTGTGTAATGCAGAACAATATGCCACTATGCTTCTGGAAGGGAATTATGATTCATATCAAGCCACGATCAAGAAATCAATCGACTTATACGGAGGCAGTTATGCCAGTTCGGATTTCCATAACTGGACATTTGGCGCGGATAATGACTGGTATTCCGAACTGCTCCGCCCGGCCGGCATGACCAACCACAGCCTTTCCGTCAGCGGAGGATCGGAAAAAGCCACGTACTCAGTAGGCGCCAGCTATCTTTATCAGGATGGTATCCTGAATGTCAATAACAACTATAAGCGGTTCAATCTGAGAGGTTCCGTTGACTTTGAAGCAACCAGGTGGTTGAAACTCGGATTCAATGGTCATTTCAGTAATTCGGTACAGCAGACCCCCAACAATTCGGCATGGCAAACGGCATTCAACTGCCCTCCTATCGTCGCAAAGACGGACGAGAGCAACGAAGCCACTTTCCCAAATAAATATGGTTCCCCTGATGTAATAGGTTATACTTCCAATTTCTATAATCCACTTGCAACCGCAGAATACCATGATTCAAAAAACCTGGCTTTCCAGGCACTCGGCAATTTCTACGGCGAGATCTCTTTCATCCCGAAAAAACTGGTTTTCCGGTCCAGTTACTCCTACTCTTTCAATACCGTACAGGGAAGATCCTTCACTCCCACATACTATGTCAGCAGCTGGCAGCAGAATGCAAATACATCCCTGACAAAGAATGTAAGCCTCTTCTATAATTATATTTTCGACAATACGCTCACTTACAACGAGAGTTTCGGAAAAAGCCGATTGAGCGCGATGGCCGGTTTCTCTGCCCGAGAAGAACAATACCGCTTGCTTTCAGGCAAGACAGCCAACGTCCAGGGCGGGGCAGAAGAGTACCTGTACCTTAAAAACGGAGATTCTTCCGGTGCGACAGTAGAAGATAACGGCTCCTGCTACAGAGGTCTTTCAGCATTTGCCCGCGTCAGTTACAATTATGCCGACAAATACATACTTACCGCCACTTTCCGCGCCGACGGATCCAGCAAATATCAGGAACATTGGGGGTATTTCCCATCTGTCGGCGCCGCATGGGTTATTTCCCAGGAGCCGTTCATGGCGGGGATCAAAGGTCTGGATTATGCTAAATTAAGGGTCAGTTGGGGAAAACTCGGTAACGACCACGTTGCAGCCAGTGACGGTTTCTCTTCCATTACAACCGGCAAAACCACTTCTGGGGTATATGGCAACAACATTATCGACGGGTATCAGAACGATTCATATTTCAGTTGGCTAAGGTGGGAGGTCGTGAATGAATTCAATGCCGGCATCAATCTGATCCTGTTACAGAACAGATTGAGCATTGACGTTGACTATTACCGAAGGATTACCGAGAATGCCGTTATTTCACCCCTACTTCCTTTCAGCACCAAAACACTTGCGGGAAACTATGGCAGAATCCTCAATACAGGTGTTGATATCCTGGCTTCATGGGAAGACCGGATAGGGAAAGACTTCCGCTATGGGATCAGTGCCAATATCTCCACATTGAAGAACCGTGTCATAGACCTCAGCGGAGCCACCATCATCAAAGGCGGAAAAACCGTAAATATCCCCGGTGAACAGATGAACTCTTACTATGGTTTCAAAATGGTAGGTGTTTACCAGACCGAGGAGGAATGTGCAAATGACCCGATTGCAGTAGCAAACGGTCTTGTTCCAGGAGATCTCAAGTATGCCGACCTTAATGGAGACGATGTTCTGGACGGAAATGACAGGACTTGCCTGGGATCCTATATCCCGAACCTGATTTATGGACTGGACCTGACGCTTGGATACAAGGGCTGGGATTTCAGCATGACCACATACGGCCAGGCCGGTGCTCAGATTTTCAACAGGAAGAGGGCGCTGAGGTACGCGCAGCAGGATTACAATTTCGACCTTGCACAGTACAAGAACAGATGGACCTCTGCCGGCTCCACGAATACAGATCCGTCCGCAGCGGCATTGCTCAAGACCTGGAATGTCAGCGATCAGCGTTACAGTTCCTATTTTGTTGAAAGTGCAGACTTTTTCCGGATTCAGAACATTACTCTTGGATACACCTTCCGGAACATCAATCTATGGGGATACGTCCTTCCCGGAATCCGTCTAGCCTTGACAGCCGACAGGCCCTTCACCACCTTCAAGGCGAATACGTTTACTCCGGAATTGACAGATAAAGAAGGCTGGGACACCCAGGTCTACCCGCTTACCTCCACATATCTTTTCAGCATAAAAATTGATTTCTAACATTTCTAACACATATTCGGCAATGAAAACATTCAAATTATATGCTTCATGCATCATGTCTTTGTTCCTTGCCCTTTTCATGACATCATGTGAAGGTTTTCTGGAAAAAGCCCCTGAAGGGAAGATCCCCGAAGAAGATGTTGACTACGCAGATATTACCAAAATGTACCAGCCGGTTTCAGGAGTATACGCCAAAATACGCACCAGCGGAATGCATTGGGTAATCTGGGAACTTACAATAGGACATGACGCAGAGGTATTCCTTTGGCAAAACGCCATTTTCCAGAATATCGACAAGTTTATCTATGACGATTCCTTCTGGGCGATTGACGAAATATGGAAGCAGTATTACAACATAATTAAGGTTGCCAACGGAGCTTTGACATCCCTTGATAATTATGCAAAGAATATTACTTCTTCCAGCGATATGGAAAAATACCGTGCCTACAAAGGAGAGGTCCTGTTCATGAGGGCATATGCCTACTTCCGTCTTGCCCAAGCCTTTAGAGACGTAACCATTCTGAAAGACAACAACCAGGTAAATCTGCGGCGTTCCAAACGGGACGTGGTCTACAAGTATGCTTTGGAGGATCTTCAGTACGGAATTGAAAACATGCCCAGAATCCGTCCCAACCAGAATGAGCACATCGGGGCAGTAACCGCTTTCTCGGCCGAAACCCTGGCCGCAAAAATCCATCTGATTATGGGGGATTACGATAAAGTGGAAGAATTGACTGACGATATCATCAAGAACGGGGCATTCTCCTTGTACGATGACTTCTATCAGTTGTTCAAAATTCCCGGTAAACTGTGTGACGAGGCGATATTCGAAGTTCAGCTTACAGATTTTGGAAACGGGTCTGGAGACAAGATCGATCCAGACCAGTGGTTCGGATGCCAGGGACCTCTTAATTCCGGGAATATTTCCGGTTGGGGCCATTGCGGAATCACTGAAGAATTCCGCAATTGGGCAATAGCTCGTGGGGAAACGGTAAGAGCAACCACATCATTCCTGAAGGCGGGTGAAACCACGCCAAGCGGTGACGCAATCAATCCCCGGACCGATCCCGCCAAGCCGGATTGTTGGAACGGGAAAGCATATACTCCTGAAAATCAACTCACCCCGGGTCGCACAAAATATGGAGAGAACAATAACATCCGAATATTGCGTTATGCCGATGTCCTGTTGATGAATGCGGAAGCAAAAGTCAGGAACGGCAAGAACGGAGACGAGCCTTTCAACAAGGTCAGGACAAGGGCGGCCATGCCTGAGTTGTCAAATGTCACCGTCGACCAGATCCTGGACGAGCGACGGATGGAATTATGCTTTGAATGGGGGGACCGTTATTCTGACCTTTTGAGAACCGGTAAGGCCGCAACAGAGTTGGCCGACTATAACTGGAAACCGGAGACCGCCTATTATCCCCTGCCGTTCGCACAGTATACAACAGTTTCTGATTTGTTGCTGGATCCGCTTGAAGAGTAAGGTCGTCGATAATGAAGAATATGGTTTCGACTATGGGGTTGGCAGTTACACCTGTCTTTCCATTTCTTCTGGGTATATCCTGTTCCAAGGAGTTGGAGCAGGATATACCCAATAACCTTGTTATTATGAGTGACGAACATGCCCGGCAGGCCATGAGCATATATAGCCATCCTATCGGGCGCATAGCACCCACTCCAAATATAGACAGGACAGGAAATGAAGGGATTGATTCCTTATGTAATTAAAACATTTGATGATTAAACAACTGCTATTTCTTATACCCGTCGCCATTGGGGCATGCGCCTGCAGTTCCCAGGCTATTTCCAATGAGACCTATTGCAATCCGTTGAATCTTGATTACACATACATGATTTACAACGCTGCGAGGGGTATTTCATACCGGTCCGGAGCTGATCCGGCAGTAGTCCGTTTCCGTGACAAGTATTATATGTTTGTCACGCGCTCCCTAGGTTACTGGCAATCGGATGACCTGGTCTCGTGGACATTCATCAAACCAGGGACCAACTGGTACCCACAGGGATGCAACGCACCTGCCGCACACAATTACAGGGATTCCCTGCTGTTTGTTTGTGGTGACCCGTCAGGAAGCATGAGCGTCCTGTATTCCGATAATCCCTCTTCTGGCAACTGGGAAGCGACACCGGCTATCCTGAACAACCTGCAGGATCCGGATTTATTCATCGACGACAACGGGGATGCCTACATGTATTGGGGATCGTCAAATAAATACCCCATCCGGGGCGTCCGTCTGAACAGGAAGCACATGTTCATCCAAGAAGGAGAGAAAACGGAACTGTTCAATCTGAACCCTGAACTCCATGGCTGGGAAAGATTTGGAGAGAACCATACAGATACCCTTCAGAGCGGATATATCGAAGGTCCGTGGATGACCAAGTATAATGATAAATACTACTTGCAGTACGCTGCGCCGGGGACACAATTCAATGTATATGCCGATGGTGTATATGTTTCCGACAATCCGCTGGGGCCTTTTTCGTATCAGGAACACAATCCTGTCTCATACAAAGGCGGAGGCTATATGAACGGAGCCGGGCACGGAAGCACGGTACAAACTGCAGACGGACAATACTGGCACTTCGCTTCAATGTCTTTTCCTGTCAACATGATTTGGGAACGAAGATTGTGTATGTTCCCCTCCTTCTTTGACAAAGACGGAATAATGTATTGTGATACAAGATTCGGAGACTATCCACATTATACTCCTTCACACATGCATGAACACGGTTCGTTTAGGGGATGGATGCTGCTGTCATATCGTAAAAATGTAACTGCATCTTCAGAGTTGGAAGGGTTCCCATGCTCCGGGATTACCGACGAGAACAGTTCCACTTATTGGGTGGCCCAAAGGAACAATGACAACCAGTGGGTCTGTATTGATTTGGATGATGTCAGTACAGTACGTGCGATTCAAATCAACTACAATGATTTCCAGAGTGACATGTACGGGCGATACCCAAACCTACGCCACCGGTATGAAATCCTTTCATCTGCCGACGGACGCCGATGGAAAAGAGTCATAGACAAACGCAGTAACAGAAAGGATGTTCCCAATGACTATGTAGAACTCCCCTCTCCAGTTGAAGCCAGGTATATAAAGTTCAGGAATGTTGAAGTGCCTACTCCCAATCTCTCCGTTTCTGCCATACGAGTGTTCGGGAACGGTCACGGAGAGAAACCAGCCGTCGTATCACGCGTTTCGGCAGACAGGAGAAAGGATTCCCGGGAAGTCAGCCTGTCATGGATTCCGTCCGACGGTGCACAAGGCTACAACGTCCTGTGGGGAATAGCACCGGATAAACTATACAGTTCATGGATGGTTTACGGAAATGACTGCAAGCACATTAACCGTAGCCTTACAAAAGGGCAAACGTATTATTTTGCCGTTGAGGCTTTCAACGAAAACGGAGTGTCAGGAGTCTCTCCGGTCATAAAAGTGGAATAGACATGAATGGTCGCATCAGATTAATAGTAACATTGAAAATGCATGTGTAAAACAGGATGCTCCTGCCGGACAGCTATACAATCTGGAAAACGATCCTTTCCAGACCACAAACTTATATGACAGATACCCTCGACAGGCCAAGAAACTAGCGGGATTGTTGTATGAAAAGACACATCAACGGCAATCCACAAGACAATAATCATTAACATTTTTAACCAAGACTGTACCTCATCATTGTCCAATAATGAACTAAGCAGACCTTTTGGGTGAAGAAATCATAATTCAAATAACTATTGTGGACATTAATAATTGAACATCTATATGAAGGCCAAATTCAAAGCCGCCTTAATGACGTTGCCGCTCTGTATCCCGGCTTGTACAAACCCTGACAACGCAAAACGAGAGACTCCCAAAAACGGAGAGACCCCCAGAAATGTCATCTTTATCCTTAGCGATGACCACCGTTATGATTATATGGGATTCTTGAATGTCATTCCCTATCTGGAAACGCCAAATATGGATTTTCTGGCCCGGGAAGGAGCATACGTTCAAAATGCCTTTGTCACGACCAGCCTGTCCTCTCCCAGCAGGGCCTCTATCCTGACCAGTTTGTTTTCCCACGAGCACACGGTCGTGGATAACGACGCTCCTCTCCCGGACAACCTGATATATTTCCCGGAGTATCTTCAATCCGCAGGCTACCGTACCGGCTTCTTCGGGAAACTGCATATGGGAAACCACTCCGGCAATCCCCTGCCCGGCTTTGACCAGTGGGAGAGCCTGAACGGACAGGGAACTTATTACGATGTACGACTGAACATCAACGGAGAATGGACACAGTTCCCTAAAGAAGAGTATGTGGCAGACATATTAACCCGTCACGCAATAGAATTCATTGAGGACTGCAAGGACAAGCCCTTCTTTGTATATCTTTCCCACAAGAATGTCCATGAGCCATTCGACGCTTCTCAGGAAGTAAAAGGTTGTTATGAAGGCCTCCCCAATCCCAGGCCAGCCTCTTTTATGACGCCTTACTATGGGGTTCATCCGCTCCCGTCAAAGGATGCGGACGGGGTTCCGGCCACCGGTCGCGGCTGGTACGGCGAAGACCGGATGCCGGATTGGGTCAGGAACCAGCGGGAAAGCTGGCACGGAGTTGACTATCTGTATAATGGCAGGACCAACCTGGATATCGAACTCAACCGTTATTGCGAAGCCATTAAGAGTTTGGACAACTCCATCGGCGAGCTATTGGACTACCTGCGCAAGACCGGCTTGGACAAGAGCACACTGATCATCTATATGGGAGACAACGGTTTCATCTGGGGCGAACACGGCCTGATTGACAAACGGAATTTCTATGAAGCTTCCGTCAGGGTCCCTATGTTGGCATATTGCCCGGAAATCATTCCACCAGGCACAGTTGTGACGGATATGGTCCAGAACATTGACATTGCGCCTACGATTATGGACGCCTGCGGCAGGGAAAAAGCGTCCCATATGAGAGGAGATTCTTTCCTGCCTATGCTTAAAGGCCAGCCGGCGCCGGAAGACTGGAGACACCGCATCTATTACGAGTATTACTGGGAATACCCGTTCCCGCAGACTCCGACGATGTTCGGTGTCCGGACGGACGAATACAAGTATATCCATTATCACGGAATCTGGGACACAAATGAGTTCTTCAACCTGAAAGAAGATCCGGATGAGATGCATAATCTCATCGACGACCCTCAGTATCAGGACTTGATCAAGCAACTGGACAAAGACCTGTTTGATTGGCTGGAGAATACTTCCGGAATGGAAATCCCTTTAAAACGGACTGACCACCTTCACGGGGATTGGAGAAATCAGAGGACATACTAAAAGAAACAATATGAAACAAATTCACCATTGGGGGATTATCGCATTCATTGCGACAGTTTTTATGGTTTCATCTCCGGCAAAGGCAAAAGAGCCTCAACCCAAGAAGAGACTGTCCGATGAAGCGTTATTGACGCTCATCCAAAGGCAAACCTTCAAATACTTCTGGGATTATGCCCATGAAGAATCCGGACTCGTACATGAACGAAGCAACGGGAAACCAGAGACGGCCACGATTGGTGGATCCGGATTCGGGGTTATGGCCTTGATCGTGGGAATTGAACGCGGATTCATCACAAGGGACGAAGGTGCCGGACGAATGTTGAAGATCGTGAAGTTCCTGAGCGATAAGACAACGGACAGCTATCACGGAATGTGGCCTCACTGGATGGACGGCAAAACTGGCAAAACCATCCCGTTCAGCAGGAAGGATGACGGTGCCGATATCGTCGAATCCGCATTTATGTTCCAGGGGCTCCTTGCCGCCCACCAATACTTCAATCAGGACAACCAAGTAGAGAACTCCATAAGGCGGATCATCAATATGCTTTGGAAAGAAGCCGAATGGAACTTCTTCACAAGGGGACAAGAGGTATTGTACTGGCATTGGTCTCCCAATAACGGATGGGCAAAAAACTTTGCCATACGTGGTCAGAACGAGTGCCAGATCGTATATATCCTAGCGGCCTCTTCCCCAACCTACCCTATTGAAAAGAATGTATATACGCGTGGATGGGCTAACGCCAATACTTTCTTGAACGGCCGGTCCTATTACGGCATCACTCTACCTTTAGGAAATGACCGGGGGATGGGTGGTCCCCTGTTCTTTACACATTATTCATATCTCGGCCTTGACCCCAATGGTCTTAAGGATTCATATGCGGATTACGGGGAACAAATGCGCGCCCATGTCAGGATTAACCGACAATACTGCATAGAGAACCCCATGAATTATAAGGGTTACGGAGAAAAATGCTGGGGGTTAACCGCAAGCGACGGGGATACCGGTTATTCTGCACACAGCCCCGGAAATGACCGCGGTGTCATCAGTCCCACTGCCGCTGTGTCCTCCATTCCATATGCTCCGGAGTATTCATTGGAGGTCATCCGGTATTTATACGAAGAACTGGGAGACAAGGTCTGGGGTGAATACGGTTTCATCGATGCATTCAATCTCTCTAAAAACTGGTACGCCCCGTCATTTCTTGCCATAGACCAAGGCCCTCAGATCATAATGATCGAGAATTACCGTTCAGGTCTGATTTGGAAACTGTTCATGAGTCATCCGGATATCCGTAATGGGTTGATTAAACTGGGTTTCACCTCACCATATTTTACTAATCCGACACCATGACATATCGAAATAGCCGCTTGTAGTTTTCGTGCACTCAGGAAATGTCAACTTACATCCGCATTTGCAAAGATGAAAAATATTAGTAAATTTGTAAGTTGACATAAGGAAATAAATAAAAACAGATATCATGAAACTCAACATTTCCAGCACGGAACTGCTCAAGGGGCTGATGGACGTATCAAAGGCAATCCCTTCAAAATCTCCCCTTCCAATACTTGAAAACTTCCTCTTCGCCCTCAAGGACGGTGTCCTGGAGATAACCGCTTCGGACTCCGAGCTCACCCTCCGCACCAGGATCCAGGTGGACGGGGTCGAGGAAGACGGAAGCATAACCGTTCCCGCCCGCCACATCACCGACCTCCTCAAGGAGCTTCCGGACCAGCCCATCAAGATAAGGACCACAGGCGAGAGCACCTTCGAGTGCAGCTGGGCAAGCGGTAATTCCGTGATGTCATATCTCCCGGCCGACGACTATCCCGCCATCAAGACCACCGGGGACGATGCAATCACGGTCATTTTCCCCGCCCAGTCGCTCGTGGACGGTATAGCCGGAACCGTATACGCCACCGCCGACGACGAGATCCGTCCCGCGATGAACGGTATTTTCTTCGACATGGACGTGGATTCCACCACCCTCGTGGCTTCCGATTCCCACAAGCTCATATGCTACACCACCCCTGACGTAAAGGCTCCCGAAAAGGCTTCGTTCATCCTCCACAAGAAACCCGCCGGCGTCCTCCGCTCCATAATCGCCAAGGAAGACGGCGACGTTGAAGTCAAGTTCGACTCCTCCACAGTGGTGTTCTCCACCGGCCGCGTCACCATGGTATGCCGCCTCATCGTGGGCAAGTATCCCAAGTACCGCGACGTGATCCCCCAGAAGAATTCCAACATCCTCAAGATAGACAGGACACTGCTGCTCAACACGGTACGCCGTGTGGCCGTGTGCTCCAACAGGGCCTCCAACCATATCAAGTTCGACCTCAGGGAAGGCCAGCTGGAGGTTACCGCCCAGGATCTGGGCTTTGCCCTTGCAGCCTATGAGAAGATTGCCTGCGACTACAGCGGAGACAACCTCACCATCGGCTTCAAGTCCACCTTCCTCACGGAAATCCTGTCCAACATGGGCTGCAACGGAATTGTCATGAAGTTTGCCGATTCCCGAAGGGCCGCTCTGATCCTCCCCGCCGAGGACGAGGCGGAAAGCGAGAAGATCTGCGGCATCCTGATGCCGATAATGATTTCATAAAGTCCTCTGCGAATGGAACTTAATCTTAAGAGACCGTTGCTCTTCTTTGACATAGAAAGCACCGGTCTCAATATTGCAACCGACTGCATAGCAGAACTTTCCTTTGTAAAGGTCCTTCCCGGTGGGGAGCAGAGGATCAAGACCTGGCGGTTCAAGCCCTGGGACTATGTCCTTGGAAGGCAGCATCCCATGAACCCCGCAGCCTCGGCCGTCAACGGGATAGTCGACGCCGACCTTCAGGGAGAGCCCCGCTTCTGCGACAGGGTCGACGAAGTGATGGAATGGCTTTCCGACGCCGACCTGGCCGGATTCAATTCCGCCAAGTTCGACCTTCCGATGCTGGCCGAGGAACTTGAAAGGGTACGCAAATGGGTGAGGCCCCAGCTGGAAGTCAACCTTCACGACAAGGTGATGGTGGATGTCCAGAACATCTACCATTTCATGGAACCGCGGAATCTGAAGGCCGCCTACCGCTTCTATTGCGGAGGAAAGGATTTTGACAACGCGCATACCGCGGAGGCCGATACGATGGCCACCTACGAAGTGCTCAAGGGCCAGCTGGACATGTATCCCGACAAACTCCGCAACGACGTGGAATTCCTCTCCGGAGTGGCCGGAAGGCCGCACACCGTGGACTACGCCGGACGGCTTTACTGGAACGACGCCCATGAAGCGGTGATAAGCTTCGGGAAGCACAAGGGAAAGACCGCCCGCGAAGTCTGGAAGAACGAACCGTCATATTTTGCATGGATCGACTCCGGCGAATTCACGCTGGATACCAAAAGGCAGTTCGCACTTCTCCGCAAGCAGTTCGAGGATGAGCGCAAAGCCGAGCTGCAAAGGCCGGCCACAAAGGACGAGCTATCCTCCCTGGCAAGGAAGTACAATACGGGTAAACTATTCTGATTCAATCAAATGAACATTCCCCGCAGCGTCAAGTTGATGGACAGCGGCCTTGCCATGGTCAGAACGCCGTACGGGGCTGATTATGCCCTGGACTACGTCTGCGACACCATGTCATCCTGCGGGGGGCGGATATACAAGACCGATTCCAGAAGTGCCATCCTCGACAGCAGCGGTCCTTTCCGCTACCGTTTCATATCCGTCACCATCGAGGACGCCTCCTCCCCGTTGGACAGCACCGACGGGCTCCACACCTACGCAGCCACATTCAAGGAGGCCGAGACGCTCACCCCCGTGGCTTTCGCAGGTCTGTTCATACTTCTGGCTGCCCTGGCAACCCTGGCTTTCATATTTGCCGGAGCCCTCTGGGGATGGGTTTCATCGGTAGCCGCAGCAGCCCTCTTCCTGCTGTCGTTCGCTCCTGAAAAGGCTTCGCGGAAAAGGATGCATCTCATTCTGGATAAACTGCACGGCAAATGAAAGTATGTGTCGCACTTTCAGGAGGTGTTGACTCCAGCGTAGCGGCCCTGCTTCTGAAAAGGCAGGGATACGACGTCTTTGCCATGTTCATGCAGAACTGGCACGATGCCGACGCCACCCTGCACGGCGACTGCGAATGGGAGGAGGACCGCTTCGTGGCCGAACTGGTGGCCCGGAAGATTGGAATCCCCTTCTACTTTGTGGATTTGAGCAAGGAGTACCGTCGGAGGGTGGTTGACTACATGTTCGACGAGTATTCCAAAGGCCGCACCCCCAATCCCGACGTACTCTGCAACCGGGAAATAAAGTTCGACGCATTCATGGAAAAGGCCGTCGCCCTTGGCGCGGACATGGTCGCCACCGGACACTATTGCCGGAAAGAGCCGGCCGTAACACACGACGGAAAGCAGGTCTGGAGCCTGCTTGAAGGGATTGATCCCAACAAGGACCAGAGCTATTTCCTCTGCCGCCTCACCCAGGGGCAGCTTTCCCGCGCACTGTTTCCGATAGGCGGCCTGTCAAAGCCCGAGGTCAGGGCTCTCGCCAGGGAAGCCGACCTTCCCTCCGCCGAAAAGAAGGATTCCCAGGGTATCTGCTTCGTTGGGAAGGTGGACCTTCCTACATTCCTCAAGCAGAAACTTCGCAGCGTGGAAGGAAACGTGGTGGAAGTATACGACGGATATTATTCCGTATCGGAGGAATACCGTTTCATGAAGGACACCCTTTCGTCACTGCTGAACCCGGGCCGGGAACTGGAAATGACAGCCCCTGCAGTAAGGGAAGAGAAGGTTCTCACATCCGACGGAGAGCCTCTAGGCGAGTCGCCGTTCAACCTGGAAAAGGTTGCCGCACTGCCGTCGGATACTCTGAGAAAACTCTCTGAACCAATTACTTACAATATAGAATTCGAGACCGAGACCTACCGCAGCGGCAAAAAGCACATAAAGAAAACGAGGTACCGCCCTAACCCGTATGGAAAAATCATCGGGACCCATGAGGGCGCCCAGTTCTATACTATCGGGCAGCGTAAAGGACTCGGTATAGGAGGGCATTCGGAATCGGTCTTTGTAATTGCCACCGACATTCCCCGGAATATAATCTACGTTGGCGAAGGTCACTCACACAAGGGACTTTACGGACGCTGCATCCGGATCAACCCTGAAGATATCCACTGGATGAGGCCGGACCTTGCCCTCGAACCGGGGAAAACCGCCCGCAAGAGGGTCCGTATCAGGTATCGACAGCCACTCCAGGGAGCCACCCTGACAATGCGCGACGATGCTCTGTACATACTGTTCGACTCCCCGCAGAGAGGAATCTCCCCCGGGCAGTTCGCAGTATGGTACAACGGAGCCGAGCTTATCGGTTCTGGAGTGATTTAGCGGCCGATTCCCCGGCCAGGTATCCGGTGGCGAAAGCCGTATGGAGGTTGTATCCTCCGGTATCGGAATCCATATCGAGGACCTCGCCGGCAAAGTACAGTCCGGGCACCTTGCGGGATTCGAGCGTCTTGGCCACGATCTCTCCCGTACTGACTCCTCCGGCGGTTACCACGGCCCTTTCAAAGCCCACGAATCCGGCGATGTCCATCCGCCAGTCCTTGAGGTAAGAGGCCAGGGTGTCGACGCTCACCCTCGGATTCATCTTCAGGAAGCCCAGGGTCAGGTTCCAAGGCATGAGTTTGCCCAGCATTATCCTGAAGAGTTTCTGGAAGTAAACGCCCCTGCTCCTTGGATCATCAAGCACTTCCTGCCACTTCTGATGCACGTCCTCATTCAGTTTTTCAAGCTCCACTGCGGGTTTGAGGTCGATGCTTACGGACACCTTAGAACCGTCCATCAGGGCCTTCACGGCCTTCCTGCTCACCTGGAAACCCACCGGTCCTTCCAAGCCCCCGTCGGTAAACTCAAGGTCACCGAATTCGCTCTGGGAGAGGGTGCCGTCAATGAAAACAGTAAGCTTGACATTATCAATGGAATTGCCGTTGAGAAGCTCGCCAAGGTCCGACAGAGGGGTGATCCTTTCGATGTGGCCGGGAAGATCGGGATAGTTCTCGGGGAGAGGATGGGGCTTGTCGGCCTTGGGCGCCCTGCGGAAACCCTTTCCGCGTCCGCGGAATGCTTCCTTCATATCGGCCACAAGCGGGTTGGCCTCACTCTTGTATCCTTCCGGGACAATTGCGGTGAGAGACGGATAAAGCCCTGTAACCTCCAGGCCGAAGCCTTGGGCAAAGCGGTATCCGTCGCCGGTGGAACCGGTCCAGGGATAAGAAAGACCGCCGGTAGCCACTATAAGCCTCGACGAGCTGTAACTTTCCTCCTCGCGGGTGGTCTCAATCCTGGGCGGGGCTGAGAAGCGGCCGTTTTCATCGGGCCGGCCCCTGAATTCCTTTACGGTGGTCCTGATGCATGAAATCCTGAAGAAGCCCGCCTTGCTCTCTATCCCCTTGACCTCACAGCCGGTTACTATCTTCACTCCCAGGAGGGTGCATCCCCTGACCAGGGTGTCCACCACGTCGGAGGCCATGTGCGACTCGGGAAAAGCCCTTTCTCCCCTCTCCACCACGCTGCGCATGCCGCTGCCCTGCAGAAGGGAAATCAGTGATTCCGGCGTGAGGTTATGCCATGATGGGCTTACGAAATTGGAATCGGTACGGATGTGTGAAGAAAACTCCTCCCAGGGCTTCACGTTGGTGAAATTACACCTGCCCTTACCGGTCACCATTATCTTCCTGCCGGGCTTCTGCATCTTTTCCAGCACGGTCACAGTGCCGCCGTTTTCAGTCTTGGAAAGATAATTGGCCGCACCGATGGCCGCCATCAGGCCGGCAGCTCCGCCTCCAATTACTATTACGTCCGATTTCATAAATGTCAAAAAAATCTCATGTGGTCGCAAATTTAATGAAAAATTCTTATATTTGCAGCCCCGGTTCACTTGAAACCGGCATGCCAGATTAGCTCAGTCGGTAGAGCAGCGCATTCGTAACGCGCAGGTCGGGAGTTCGAACCTCCTGTCTGGCTCTCACAAGAATCGCCCTCCCTGGATATTCAGGGAGGGCGATTCTGTTTTACACAGGAGCCTGATTACTTCTTTACGGCGTCCTTGGCAGCCTCTGCGGCAGCGTTGATACCAGTCTTGGCTACATCCACGGCGGCCTCGTTGGCAGCGTCCTTGATCTGATCGGCTGCGCTCTTTTCCTTGGCCACGTTCTCGACCTTCTTGGTTTCAGCGGGCTCCTTGGCCTTCTTGTTGTTTCCGCAGGAAGCGGCGCAGACCATGAGTGTCAGGACTGCGATGATGGCGTAAACTTTTTTCATAATTCTAACACTTTTAAATTATAAGTTATGTAATCGGTTGTCTTTCAATAATTACCTACAAAAATAACAAATTTCTGTCAAGATAGACAAATAAATGTTAAAATGTTCCGTCGTTGCCCGTTTCCCGGCAGGGAATCAGTCGGTTACGGGACGGATCGGCATACCATACCATGGAAGGAATTTTGTATAGCCAGTATTATTAACCAACAGACTTTCAGAGACTTTATAATTACCACTGCGAACCTGCGCACAATATATGGCATCTTTACCCTTGGTGGCAGTCCAATAACAAGCATAGCCATATAACCATCCGTCATATGGAGCAAAGCTACAACCATACGATGTCTTGATTTCTATTGTGTTTCCCGTGCTTTTGCTCTTGAAAGTAAGGACTTCCAGATTCTTTCCACCTTCATAGATGCCTGTCTGCCTAAGAGAAATGTCACATGCAGCGAACAGTTCCTCAAACTCTTCCTTGGTGGGAATCCTCCAGTCACCTCCAAGTATCTTCCGGGCGGCGTCATGCTCCGGCTTCAGGTTCTCGCCTTCCTTGTAATTGTTTCCAACCTTGCTATACTTTTCTTCAGTAAACTCACCCCTGGAAGAAGTCTCTCCCCATGAGAAATAGTCGCCCTCTTGATATACCTCGTTCGCTCCCAGGTTCAACTTTGACCAGAATACGCTGGTCCCCATGTCCACTGCGCCTTCAGGGCACTTTCCGCGGACACTCACGTTACAGGTTCCCTTGATTCCGTCCGCAATTGCAGTTATTACACATTTCCCCTTTGCCACAGGGGTGACCTCCCCTTTGTCGGAAACAGAGGCAATTTTTTTATCCGAAGTTGCCCATGTCACCTCGGGATACGATGCGTTGGAAGGAGTAACCTTTGCCGTAAGGGTAACCGGCTTTCCTCCCATTTCAAGTCCAAGGACCGCCGGGGTAACCTCCACCTTGTTAACCGCAACCTTCTCCGTTGCAAAGGCCTTTACCTTACCCAGATAAGTTTTATCCGCTCCCTTGGCGTATGCCCTGTAATAGAATGTGGTGGCAGACTTCCCGTCCAGGTCGGCTACGGTTATCTTTTTCTCGAACTTGCTCTGGAGTGTGGCGGCAAAGTCCTTGGATCCCGACTCGGGAACCGCCTTGTTTTCAGACACGAAGAATCCCACCGAGGTTACCTCCGCCTCATCCAGGTCCGGGCCGAGTTTCCCTGAAAGGGTGATGTTGCTTCCGGCAACTTCGACGCCAAGCGTTACGACATCGTACTTGATATTGTCATCGTCCCCCTTCTTGCATGCGAAAAGGAGCGATACGGCTGAAAGTATAAACAAAAGTCTTTTCATGGCAAGATTATTATTATCCTGTCAAATATAGGAATTTTTATCAAAAGAAAAAAGGGTAAGCTACTTACATCGCACCGCTACGACCTCCTACCCTTGCTACCTTCCGGTACTGGGGGAATTCAGAGGGAGCTGGTCGTGCAAGCCCCTTTTCAGAACACTTCTCCGGCCTTGAGGCTCTCGAAGATGAACGGAAGGATGTCGTCCACCTTGAAGAATTTCTGTATCTTGTTCCGGCCCACAAGAATGATTTTCAGGGGTTTTCCGAACTTGGTCTGATACTCGGCCATAACCTGACGGCATTCCCCGCACGGTGTGGCCGGGGTCTCGCAGATACCGTTTGAATCGCTTCCAACTATCGCTATGGTATCAAACGCGGTGTTGGGATAGTACGCCCCGGCATGGAACATAGCCGTCCTCTCGGCGCAGAGGCCAGCGGGATAGGCATTGTTCTCCTGGTTGGCTCCGCGGACTATGGTACCGTCCTCGAGCCTGAGGGCGGCTCCCACCCGGAAGTGTGAATAAGGGGAATAAGACCCTTCCTGCGCCCGGATCGCCTCCTGGACCAGTTCCCTGTCCAATGGTTCCAGTTCTTCGGGGGACTCGTAGTCCACGTAATCGATTACAAGTTGCCTTTCTCGTTTCATAGTAAGAGAAGAATCTAAATATCAGTCAATTACCGCACGAATCTGGAGACCGTAGTGTTTACCGACCGGTGCCACGGACGTGTCATCCACATAATACTTTCCGGATTTAAGCTGGGCATGATAAGGCGCACGTGCCGAGGAAGAGTGATTGGTTGCCGTCCAATACATGCCGAAGCCTTCGCTCCAATAAACATCCTTGTCATACTTCATTCCAACGCCATATGATATCCGGAAAATCAGGGTTTTCCGGGTGGCTTTACTTGTAAATGTCAGTATTTCTTTGGATCTGGGGACAATCGATGAAAACTCGATGTCACAGGCGGCTATAAGTTCCAGGAACTCATCCTTGGTGGGCATCCGCCAATTGCCCTTGAGAATGGCACGGGCTGCATCGTCAGCAGGCTTCAGTAACTCTCCCAATCCATATCTGTCACATGCGCCATTGTAAGTAGCAGCCGTATACTCCTGTTTTGGTGCAGTCTCGCCCCAGCAGAAATAATCTCCCACTTCATCGGGAGCGGACGCGCCAAGGTTTTTCTCGGCCCAGAACACGCTGGTTCCCATGTCCACCGCGCCGGCAGGGCAGGCACCGCGTACGGTCACGTCGCAGGTTGCCTTCACGCCGTCGGCCACAGCGGTAATGACACATTTGCCCTTTGCAACGCCGGTGACCACTCCGGCATCGGAGACCTTGGCAACCTTGGCATCAGACGTACTCCATGAGACGTCGGGACGGGATGCGTTTGCAGGGGTGACCGTGGCTTTGACAGTGACCGATTCATTCACCGTCATACCCAGGACAGTCTTATCCAGGGTGACCTTGGTTACGGCTATCTTTTCCGTGGCAAAGGCCTTTACCTTGCCGAGCCACGTCTTGGACCCCTTGGCGTATGCCCTGTAATAGAAGGTGGTGGCCGTCTTCCCGTCCAGGTCGGCTACGGTTATCTTCTTCTCGAACTTGCTCTTGAGAGTGGCGGCAAAGTCCTTGGAACCCGACTCCGGAACCGCCTTGTCTTCAGACACGAAGAATCCCACCGAGGTAACCTCCGCCACATCGATGTCCGGGCCGAGTTTCCCCGAAAGGGTGATGTTGCTTCCGGCAACTTCGGCGCCAAGCGTTACGACATCATACTTGATATTGTCATCGCCCCCCTTCTTGCATGCGAAAAGGAGCGATACGGCTGCAAGTATTAACAAAAGTCTTTTCATGGCAAGATCATTAATATCCTGCCAAATATAGGAATTATTATCAAAAGAAAAAAGGGTAAGCTACTTGCATCGCACCGCTACGACCTCCTACCCTTGCTACCTTCCGGTCCTGGGGGAATTCAGAGGGAGCTGGTCGTGCAAGACTTACCCGGACGCAAAGGTAGTGATTTTTTACCGACTACCAAACTTTCTCTAAAAACTTCTTCCGGCGGCAGCCATGGCGCAGTTTATCCCGTCGATGGCCGAAGATACTATCCCGCCCGCGTAACCGGCTCCTTCCCCGCAAGGATACAGTCCGGGAACCTGCTCATGTTCAAGCGTTTCCGGATTACGGGGAATGCGGACCGGCGACGATGTCCGGGACTCCACCCCGAGCAGCAGGGCATCATTGGTGTAATAACCCTTGATCATCTTGCCCCCCACCATGGGGAAAGCCTTCCGGAGCCTCATCGCAACGTGTTCCGGCAGAAGTTCATGAAGCGGGGCAGATATCACCCCGGGATGGTACGACGTGGCCGGAAGGGTGGACGATACCTCCCCGCGGCAGAAATCCATCATCCTCTGTGCAGGGGCGCGGAGAAGGTTGACCTCCTCCACCGGACGACCCTGACGGTCCCGCCTGACCTTGGACCGTGAATACATGTACATCTTCCGTTCCACGTCCCTCTGGAAATACAGCATGGAAAACACCCCGTATTCCGAATATTCCTCCGGAAGGTCCTCAGGTTCAATCTGTACCACCACACCGGCGTTGGCCCACTTGGAATTCCTCCCGGAATTGGACATACCGTTGAGCACCACCGAATCAGGCCCCGTAGCCGCCGGCACCAGGATACCACCGGGGCACATGCAGAAGGAGAAGACTCCCCTCCCTTCCACCTGGGTGACAAAGGAATACTCGGCAGTGGGCATGAATGGCTGGTATTTGCCGTGATACCGGCCCTGGTTGATTATCCACTGGGGATGCTCCACCCTCACGCCCATTGCAATTCCCTTGGGTTCGATCTTCCAGCCCTTGTCCCTGAAAATATTGAAAATATCCTTGGCGGAATGCCCGGAGGCAAGTATGACGTTCCTTGCAATGAATTCTTTTTCAATTCCTTCCACCAGGTCATCGGCCCTGACCACCAGTCCGTCCGGAGTCTGCACGATATCCTTCACGCGGGTGTCAAAATGATATTCCCCGCCATGCGAGACAATGCACTTCCGGATGTTTTCCACCACCGACGGAAGCCTGTCGGAACCGATGTGCGGATGGGCGTCCAGGAGGATGGACGGATCCGCCCCGAAGCGTACCAGCTGGTGCAGGACCTCCCTGATGTCGCCCCTCTTGGATGAACGGGTGAAGAGTTTCCCGTCGGAAAAAGTCCCGGCACCCCCTTCTCCGAAGCAGTAGTTTGAATCTGGGTCCACCACCCCGGTCCTGGAGAGCGACGCCATGTCCACCTTGCGGCGATGTACGTCCTTGCCCCTTTCCAGCACCACCGGCCTGAGCCCAAGGGTAAGAAGTTTGAGCGCCGCGAACATGCCTGCGGGTCCGGCCCCGACTATGATGACAGGCTGTGCTCCGGACACATCGCGATATTCCGGAAGTACATAATCCTGAGGCACTTCCCCTTCACGGTAAGCCTCAACCCGGTACCTGTAAAGCACGTCTTGACGGGCGTCCACCGAACGCCTCACGACCCGCACGATGGCCACCTTTTCTGGCTTGACGCCAAGGGCCCTGGACGCTTCTGCGCGGAGAATCTCCTCCGTCAGCGGCTTCCCGATCTTCAGCGCTATCTCAAACTCTTTCATCGTTACTAGAAACTGGTTATTGCCCACATCGTTTTGGAACCATATGCATCCGCGCATGTAGCGGAAGGGGCCCTAAACCGAAGGTTTTGGGAAGGACGAGGCCGCAGGCCGAGGGTGGAAAAACGAGGGTGGGCAATAACAGGGACCATATCAGAATTCTGCTGAACGGCTGACCGGAGCCACGTCCAGAGGGGTTCTCTCGCCGGCCTTGTACCGGAAATATCCGGCCACGGCGATCATGGCTGCATTGTCCGTAGTGAACTTGAACTCGGGAAGATAAGTGTTCCAGCCGCGGCGGAGTCCCTCCTCGGTGATGCGGGAACGGAGTCCGCTGTTTGCGGAAACCCCTCCGCCGATGGCGATTTCCCGGATTCCGGTCTGCCTGGCAGCCTTTATGAGCTTGTCCATCAATATGTCCACAAGTGTCTTCTGGAAGCTGGCGCAAAGGTCCTCCTTGTTGTTTTCCAGGAACGAAGGATCCTCCGCCATACGGTCACGCACAAAATACAGGAGCGAGGTCTTCACTCCGCTGAAACTGTAGTCCAGTCCGGGGATGTGGGGTTTTGCGAACTTGAACCGGAGCGGGTCGCCCAGCTTTGCGAGCCGGTCGATTACCGGGCCGCCGGGATAGCCCAGCCCCAGCATCTTGGAACATTTGTCAAAGGCCTCGCCCACGGCATCGTCGATCGTCTGGCCCAGTATCTCATATTCCAGCGGGCTGTCCACCCTGACTATCTGGGAGTTACCACCGGAGACCAGAAGGCACAGATATGGGAAAGAAGGCTCCCGCACGGGCTTACCGTCCTCCCTTACGAACCCGGCCATCAGATGCCCGTGGAGATGATTCACCATCACCATGGGAATACCCAGCGACAGTGACAGTGCCTTGGCGAACGAAGTGCCCACCAGGAGCGACCCAAGCAGACCCGGCCCGCGGGTAAAGGCGATGGCGGTAAGGTCCGAAGCCTTCACCCCCGCCTTCCGGAGAGCCTGGCTCACGACGGGCACTATGTTCTGTTCATGGGCCCTGGAGGCAAGTTCCGGAACCACTCCGCCAAAGTCTTTGTGAACCTGCTGGCTGGCAATCACGTTGGACAGGAGATAGCCGTCGCGGATCACTGCCGCCGACGTATCGTCGCATGAAGACTCTATCCCAAGTATGATGTCCGCCATAAATATCGTTTTGAATACCGCAAAGGTACAAATAATTTATTATTTTTGTAGATTGAATTGATATCGCCCTTCACGTGAAAAAGGCTCTGACAATAACGGGATACATCCTGGGGATAATACTTCTCTTGCTGCTCGGCATCATCGTAGCCGTACAGTCCCCCGTTGTCCAGACCTGGCTCACCCGCAAGGCTATAGATTCCCTCAAGGGCACAATCAACGGCGAAATATCTATAGGAAAGATTCAAATAAAGCCATTTGACGCAATAGTAGTCAAAGACTTGCTCATTCTGGACACCAATCCGTACCTGGATCCCGGAATCCATGCTCCGGTAGACACTTTCGCCAAGGCATCCTACATAACCGCCCGGTTCTCCCTGATGAGCCTGCTCCGTAAGGAAAGGTTCCTCATCAAGGAAGCCCGCGTCAAGGACGGCGTATTCAACCTGGTTTCCGAGCCCAATCGCACCATGAACCTGGAAAGGATATTTCCATCGGGTGACAGCCCGGAGGATGACAGCCCCCCCGGCGACATACTGGAGATAAAGGAAGTCGACATTCAGGACTTCACCTTCAGGTTGCTCGACTATGAAAGGCTCGCCACCAGGGAGAACGGCTATGCCCCGGGCATCGACTGGGACGACCTGGACCTGGTCACCTCTATCCAGGGCCGGAACCTCACCGTGTCGGGCGGAATCGTGGGCGGAATCGTGGACCACATGACCATCAGGGAGAAGAGCGGAATATACATAAGCCATCTGTCCGGCAGGACCAGGGTAGGAAACGGCAGGACCATAGTGGAGGACATCGTACTCAGGGACGGGCTTTCCGACATCAGCATACCCCTGTACATGATGAGTTATGAGAACACCCGTTCGTTCAACAAGTACATCACAAAGGTGAAGATGGACGGGAAGATCGCCCCCTCGCTCCTGGACATGAGGACGATAGCATGGTTTGCCCCTGCACTTTGGGGAAATACCTTCAGGGCCAACTTCTCAGGGAACGTATCGGGCTATGTCAACGACCTGTCGGTCAGCAACATATCTTTCAGCGACCTGCCTAGCGGAGTGTCCGGCGGCATCGACGGGAGGGTAACCGGACTTCCTGACACCAAGGGGATGATAACCGATTTCACCATCTCCGACCTCAAGTTCACCCCCAACGGCCTGGGAATGTTCATCGGAGAATGGGCACCCGGCTCAAGCCTGGACCTGGGAGATATCGGGAAGGGCCGTACCTTCACATTCAACGGGAAGGGCAGCGGGCCGCTCAACCAGCTGAAAGCCAAGGGTTTGCTTGCATCCTCACTAGGCAGGGCCAGCGCCGACCTGCACATCCGGAACATGCTCGACAAGAGCCATCCCATGGTCATAGCCGGCACCCTCGACACCGACAACCTGAACGTGGGTGCACTTGCCGGAATCGATGAAATCAGCGAGGTCTCCCTCAAATCCGCCCTCCAGGCCACGCTCAAGCCGGGAAGCCCCGAGGTCAGGATAGATTCGCTGAGCATCGGCAAGCTGGAGGCGCTGGGGTATTCCTACACCGGGATCAGGGCCATGGGCACCTACAGCCAGGACGCCTTCGACGGCAGGATAGTCTGCAACGACCCCAACCTCAACTTCATATTCCAGGGACTGTTCAACCTGTCCGGAAAAACCAACAACGCGGCATATAACTTCTACGCAAACGTGGGTTACGCCGACCTCAACGCCCTCAAACTGGACAAGAGGGAGCGGTCGAAGGTCTCGTTCCAGGCCAACGCCAACTTCATGAAAACCGGGAACGGAGACCTCATCGGGGGAATGACAATCGGCGGGCTCAAGATGGAGGACGCCAACGGGCACCATGACATAGGCGACATAAGCATCCAGTCGCACTCCAACGACAGAATGGAAAGGATCCTGCTCAATTCAACATTTGCAGAAGGCAGCTACGTGAGCACCAAGGGCATAACCTCAATGCTGAACGACCTCACGGCCCTTACCGTAGCCCGGGAACTGCCTGCCCTCCTCAAGGGCGAACGGCCCGAGTGGGACGGCACCGCCTACGACATGGAACTCAGCTTCAAGGACACCAGGGACCTGCTGTCGTTCATAGCTCCGGGCACCTACGTGGCTCCCGGGACAAAGGCGGCGGTAAGCATAACTGAAAACGGAATGATTTCCGGCAGCGTCCGCTCCGGAAGGATCGCGTTCAACGGCACCTACCTGAAAGACCTGGCCCTGGACCTGGGCAATGCCGATAGCACCCTTCGCGGAACCCTCACCAGTTCAGAACTGAAAGTCGGATCGATGGTCTTCAAGGACGCTCAGGGAGAGGTTTTCGCCGACGACGGCCATATAGGCCTCTCCGTATCGTACGACAACTCCACATCCCCCGAAAACAGGGGTGAACTGTACATGACCGGAGAGGTGAGCAGGAATGAAGACGGTGTCCTTCGCCTTGTGGCACAGGCACTTCCGTCTAATATCTATTACCAGGGCGAAGGATGGAGCCTCTCCTCCGACGACATCGTCCTGGAAGGAAGCGACATAAACGTATCACGGTTCCTCGCTTCCTGCAACGACCAGAGGCTGAACCTCAGCGGCGGCATCTCCCCTGACAAATCCGACACCCTGTCGGTCAAGATGGAGAAATTCGACCTGGCCATGCTGGGTTCGATAATCGGCGAGGAATACGGCATCGGCGGACGTGCAACCGGCCACGCCATGATCACCTCCCCCACCAAGCCCAACCCCGGAATCCTGGTCTCAGTCCTCTGCGACTCAACTATGATCGCCGGGAAGCCGGCCGGACTGCTGAAGGTCGACAGCCGTTGGAATGAGGAACTGAAGAGGTTCGACCTCCTGGCCAGGAACGACCTGGACGGCAGGAACAGCATCGACGCCACCGGATGGCTGTCACCTTCAAGGAAGACCCTCGAAATGGAGGCCAGCCTCGACAGGTTCGACCTCGGCTATGCCCAGCCGTTCCTGGAAGGCGTATTCAGCCGGATGGGCGGAGGCCTTACCGGAAAGATAACCGCAAGCGGCCCCCTGTCGGACATAAAGGTCAACAGCCAGGACCTCCAGATCCAGGACGGCCTGCTGGAAGTGGAATACACGGGAGTGGCCTATAATGTCAACGGCCCGGCCGAAGTGTCCAGCCAAGGAATAGTATTCAACGATGTCGCCATAACCGACGGAAAAGGCGGACAGGGATCCGTTAAAGGCGGAGTGTACTACAAGAACTTCCAGGACATGCGCCTGGACATTGGGATAAGAGTCCGCAACATGCTCTGCCTGGACACCACCGAGTCGCAGAACGACCAGTTCTACGGCCATGTCTCCGGAACCGGAAGCGTGGACATAAACGGTCCCATCAGCCATATCCTCCTGGACATCAATGCCAGCACCTCCGGCCAGGGCGACATCCACATCCCCCTGAACTCGGCTTCCACGGCCTCCAGGCGGGAACTGCTCACATTCTATGAGCCCGCAATCGAGGCCATCCAAGACCCCTATGACCTGATGATGAACAATTATACGGTCAAGGGAAAGAGCGGCAGCGCACTGGACGTAAGGCTCAACCTCAGGGCTACTCCGGACATCACAGCCCACGTGGAGGTTGACAAATCCACCGGTAACGTCCTCACCGGCAACGGCTCCGGAAACTTTGAAATTCTGGCGGAAACCGGCCGTCCGTTTACCATAAACGGCTCATACGGAATCAATTCCGGGCAATACAGGCTGTCGGTTATGGGGCTCGTGCAAAAGGACTTCACCCTCCAGGAGGGCAGTTCCATCAAGTTCAACGGCGACATAATGGATTCCGACCTGGACATCAAGGCCAAGTACACCACAAAGACATCCCTGGCCAACCTGCTGTCCGACTCCACCTCTACAAGGCGCACTGTCGTGTGCGGGATAGACATAACCGACAGGCTCAGCAATCCCCAGATCGCCCTCTCCATCGACGTCCCCGACATAGACCCCGTGACCAAGTCCCAGGTGGAGAGCACCCTAAACACCACCGACAAGATCCAGCGCCAGTTCCTCTACCTGCTTATCACCGGAGGCTTCATGCCTCCCGAGGAATCCGGCATCGTGAACAACTCCGAACTGCTGTACAACAACGTTTCAAGCATAATGTCCAACCAGCTGAACAACATATTCCAGAAGCTGGACATCCCCCTGGACCTTGGTCTGAATTACCAGCCGACCGACAGGGGCAACGACATTTTCGACGTGGCCGTATCCACCCAGCTTTTCAACAACCGGGTGGTGGTGAACGGTACCCTCGGGAACCGCCAGTACCATACCAGCGGCACCCGGACCGATATGACCGGCGACCTGGACATAGAGGTCAAGCTCGACCGTCAGGGAACCCTGCGCCTGAACCTGTTCTCGCATTCAGCCGACCAGTACACCAGCTACCTGGACAACTTGCAGCGGAACGGGGCCGGTCTTGCATACCAGAGGGAATTCGACACTTTCCGGCAGTTCTTCAGGAGCCTGTTCACTTCCAGGAAGAAACGGCGTGAAAGGGAGGCCGGCGACACCAGGGAGAGGCGCACTGGCCGCACCGTCACCTTACAGATCGGCCCCGACGGCAAGGGACAATGGATAAACAAAGGCGATGAGTAAGGGAAAACTCTATCTGATACCGTCTCCGATAGGAGACAACGACCCCGTGGAAGTGCTTCCCAGGACCGTTTTTGAGATACTTCCCCGGATCAGGAGGTTCGTGGTGGAGGAGGTCCGCACGGCAAGGCGCTTCCTGTCCAGGGCCGGACTGAAGGGAACCATCCAGGACCTGGAGTTCCACACCCTCAACGAACATACCTCCCCCGCAGCGGCGGAAGCCCTCCTGGGACTGTTCGACGGAGGTTCCGACGTGGGACTCATCTCGGAAGCCGGGCTTCCCGCTGTGGCCGACCCGGGCGCCGTCCTGGTGGAGCTCTGCCACCGTCACGGCATAGAGGTGGTCCCGCTTGTAGGGCCTTCCTCACTGATGCTTGCCCTGATGTCATCCGGCCTCAACGGCCAGTCCTTCGCTTTCTGCGGTTATCTTCCCGCAAAGACCGACGAGCGCCGCCAGGCCATCATCGCGGTGGAAAAAAGGTCGCGCCAGCTGCATCAGACGCAGATTTTCATAGAAACTCCCTACCGAAGCGACGCCCTGCTGGGAGACCTCATCGCCACATGCAACCCTTCCACAAGGCTTTCGATAGCCGCAAACGCCACCATGCCCGACGCCCTTTACCGGATGAAGACGGTGGCCCGCTGGAGGCAAGAGGCTCCGCCGATCATCGGCAAGCGGCCGTGCGTATTCCTAATCCTTGCCTAGCATGATGGAGAAGATAGCGTTCGCAACCCTTGGCTGCAAGCTCAACTACGCCGAGACATCAACTTACGAAAGGGGCTTTGCGGCCGCCGGAATGGAGGTCGTGGGCTGGGACTCCCCTGCCGACATCTACCTTATCAACACCTGCGCCGTAACCGAGCATGCCGAGAAGAAATCCCGGAACCTGATACGGAGGGCCCACCGGCTCTCACCCGGGGCAGCCATAATCGTAACCGGCTGCTCGGCCCATCTCCGGAAGGACGAAATCAGCGCACTGGAGGGCGTCAGCAGGGTTTTCGGGACCGGAGAGAAGTCGTTGGTGGTTCCCGAAACGCTGAGCCTTGTAAGGGGCACCACGTTTAAGGCCGACGTAATGGATACCTTCCCGGCCTATTCTTCCGGCGAGAGGACCCGCTCCTTCCTGAAGGTCCAGGACGGCTGCAACAACTTCTGCTCATACTGCACAGTACCGTTTGCCAGGGGGCGCAGCCGGAACATCCCGGTATGCGAGGCGGTAAGGCTCGCACGCGAGATAGCCTCCAAGGGAATCCGGGAGATAGTCCTCACCGGGGTGAATACCGGCGACTTCGGCCGAAGCACCGGCGAGAGTTTCCTCTCCCTACTCCAGGCGCTGGACGGGGTGGAAGGTATTGAGAGATACCGGATATCGTCCATAGAGCCCAACCTCATCACAGAGGAGGTCGTGGACTGGATCGCCTCGGGGACCAAGTTCCTGCCCCATTTCCACATCCCTCTCCAGAGCGGCAGCGACACCGTCCTGGCAACCGCCCGCAGGAAATACGACACCGCCCTGTTCGCCTCGCGCATAGATTATATCCGTTCACGCATGGAACGGCCCGGCAGCCTGAAGGTATTCTTCGGGATAGACGTGATCGCAGGGCTTCCCGGCGAGACGGACGAACTCTTCATGGAAACGTACAACTTCCTGGAACAGAGGATAAAACCCGCATTCATACACGTATTTCCCTATTCCCGCAGACCGGGAACTGCGGCGGCTTCCATGCCCGGCCAGGTAAGGGAGCAGGTAAAGACGGAAAGGGTCCGGAAACTGGAGGAACTGTGCGCTTCCCTCAACTCCCAATTCGTGGAGGCCAACCGCGGCCTCAAGGCCAGGGTCCTGTGGGAATCATCCGACCATGGAGGCGTAATGTCGGGATTTACAGAGAATTACATCAGGGTGGAAAGGCCCTATGACCCCGCCCTTTCCGGGCAGATAACCGAGGTGACGATATGAAAGCGACCCTCACTTTCCTCGGGACCGGGACTTCCCAGGGAATTCCCATAATAGGCTGCAGATGCAGGGTATGCACCTCCCCCGACAGCCGCGACAAGCGGTTCCGTTCCTCGGCCTTCGTCCGATACGGGGGCCTGTCCATACTGGTTGACGCCGGCCCGGATTTCAGGATGCAGATGCTATCGCACGGGCTGTGCCACCTGGACGGCATCCTTCTCACCCACAACCACAAGGACCACACCGGAGGGTTGGATGACGTCCGCTCCCTGAATTACATTGACCGGAAGGCGGTGGAGATTTACTGCGAGGAGAAGGTGGAGCTATCAATCCGGAAAGAATACTCCTATGCCTTTGAGGAAGTGAAATATCCCGGTGCCCCGGAATGGAACGTCCACCGGATTGACGACAAGCCCTTCAAGGTCTTCTCTAACGACGGATACGAACTGGAATGGGTCCACGACGTGGGGTACCGTTACAAGGCTCTTGAAGGCCCCGTACCGCCGCGGAAGGAAGTGGAAATCATCCCGATACGAGGGTTCCACGACACAATGCCCGTCCTTGGCTTCCGGTTTGGCGGCATTGCCTACCTCACCGACATGAGTTCCATCCCCGAAAGCGAGTTCTCCAAACTCCGGGACCTTGAACACCTGACCCTCAACACTGTGGGATACAAACCGCACCACTCCCATTTCAGCCTGTACGAGGCACTGGACCTGGCCGGACGGATAGGCGCGCGCCACACCTGGCTGACGCATCTCTCGCACAGCTTCCCTCCCCATGCGGAATTCTCCCGCGAACTCGGGCGGCTCTGCAGCGAGAGGGGCATCGCCTCCCAGGTACTTCCGGCCTTCGACGGGCTCACTATCGAAGGATAGAGCCTCAGGGAAGCGGCGGCTGACGGTCACCCATGAGGGGCTGGAACTTGAAATCAGGACCTCTGCGGGAAAGGAACTCCTCCTTAACGCGACGCATTAAGTCAGAATCAGTAAGAAGCTCTATAGCAGACAGATACAACACTTTTGCAGCCCCTATCGCCCCCTTTGTCCCGATGGTGGTTCCGCCGCTGGAAACCTGCTGCCAGCTGTGCCCCACCCCGCCGGGGACAAAGCACGCATAACGGAAACTGCCTGTCGGTACTCCCCAGGTGACGTTGCCCACATCCGACGATACATAGGCCTCATAGCCCTCTGCTGCGGGAGGCACCACCACAAACACCTTGTCCAGGAGGGAAGGATCCACCTTTGATTCCGCCATCAGCGCCCGTGCGTAATCCATCTCGCGGGAGTCATACGCTACCCCGCCAACCTTCGCGAGATTCCGTCCCACAAGGTCGGCCATGGCATCGTTCCTCAGCCTCTCGTAATTGCCGGAGACCAGCTCATATTCCATCGTGGTACCCGTACCCATGGCCGCCCCCTCGGCAGCCTTGAGGGCCCTCTGAAGGATTTCTTGAACTATATCCCTGGAAGGACTTCTGAAATAATACTTTACGGATGCCTTATCAGGCACCACGTTGGGGGCTTTACCACCATCGGTAATGACGTAATGAATCCGTGAATCCTGGGGCACGTGCTCCCTCATGAGGTTCATCATGTAGTCAAATGATTCAACCGCATCAAGGGCCGACCGTCCGGCATGTGGAGCGCCTGAGGCATGCGAAGCCTTGCCACGGAAGGTAAACAGCACCTGCACATTTGCAAGGCCGCTCTGGGTATTTACGGTATTCCTTGTATCGGGATGCCAGTCAAGCATTGCATCGACCCCTTCAAAGACTCCCGCCCTCATCATGTAAGCCTTGCCTCCGCCACCTTCCTCGGCAGGACAGCCAAAGAGTTTCACCGTGCCCGAATGGCCCTCTGCCAGCCACTTGGAAACGGCCACCGCCCCGGCCACTGAGCCTGTCCCAAGGAGGTTATGGCCGCAGGCATGTCCCGGTTCACCAGGCTTGAGAGGCTTGCGGTACGGCACGGTATCCTGCGACATGCCGGCTATCGCATCGTATTCCGCCATCAATCCGATAACGGGCGAGCCGCTTCCGAACGAGGCCACGAAAGCAGTGGGGATTCCGGCCACTCCCCTCTCCACAGCAAATCCCTGCGAACGAAGGTAGTCGCACCACATTTCAGCGCTCCGCTTTTCACGGTAGGCCGTCTCGGCAAAGCCGAAAATCCTTTTCTGAAGCGAATCATAAACGTGGAACGAGGTCTGCAGATGCATCATGCCAGGATCCGGGGCCTTCTTCCTTACACGGCCCGTGGCCCCGGGAATAACTGCCAAAGCAATGGCCAATACCAAAATAACTTTCTTGAACATAACCTGTTACGCTTTCCTAAACCATCCCTTTATTCCGGCAAAAGTCATTATCCCTATCCCCAATACGGCACAGCATCCCACGAACAGGGCGCCGTAACCGGCGGCGAAGGCCACAGGCGAGAATGTCACCAGCGCTATCTCCACCGGAGCAATGTAAAGGTAGGCAAAGGCATAGTCGTCGAGGCAGCCGCTCTTACCGTCCGGATCCGAAATCCTGAGCAGTGCAATTCCCATGGCCATGGTTCCGGTGAACCATCCCCAGGTGAAGATGGATTTTTCAAAACTGTACGAACGATGTATGCGCGCCCCCACTAGGAATACATAGGCAAGGGTGCACAGCAGTCCCAAGACCAGCAGTATGAGCAGAGGAACTATGTATCGGCCAACCACTTCCAGCCGGATGGATGCCACCCCGAAGGCGACCAGATAGTCGGTAAAGGCCCCGCTGAGGTGGCCCACTATGGGCTTTGAGACGTATTCGTCGGTCTTTATCCAGGACAGTATCTTCTTGACCAGGATCCCGACGATGAAGGCGCAACTGAAAACGGGAAGCATCAGCACCGGCCAGGCCAGGGCCACCAGTTTGCTGAGGCCGTACCCCCCAAGAGCTATCAAAGCCACCATGGCAAAGTTGAACGTCATGGAGTCCAGCGAAATGGCCGAGAATGAAGCCTCCCCCATGCTGCTGCGCTTGTCGGCAGGAAGGATTCCGGTACGGAGCTCGGCGGGAAGTGCATCAAAACGGGTAAGGAACGCCGCCTTGCCATGGGCTGCGCCCCATGAAATCATCCACATGCCAATTACCACAGATGCGATGATTCCCACGGTGGCGCTGGTCATGGCAAGCGACTGCATTTCTTCCACTCCGTACTTGGAGAAGGCCTCACCTATAGCCGCTGCGGTTCCGTGTCCACCGCAGAATCCGGCCGGCATCGCCAGTCCGAACGATCCGTCGACGCTCCAGAAAAACCTGAGTACAAACAACCCCAGAATCCCGCCGAGGGCCCACTGTAGCAGCATCCCCCCCTGGGAATATGCCCACATGCGGCCTATGCGGGAAGTCCCGTCGGCTTTTCCCCTGCCGCTGGAAGTAAGGGGAAGGCTGCCGAACACAAGGGCTATAAGGATTCCGGCATAGGTTCCCATCCGGTCCGAAAGCGGCAACCAGCCAAGCACTTCCGGGCCCAGGATAAGGCCGAAGAAACCGGCCAGAAGGCTGGGTGGCAGGAACAGACGCTGGATTATCCCAACCTTAGCCCGGAGAAACTTTCCGAGCAGAAGCAGCAGGGATACGATTCCTACGTCAACAAGCAGTGTCCAAGGTGTAAAATCCACGTATTAAACAATAGTTTTATGAATAACAAAAGGATGTTATTCACCATTAATAGTTTTCCTGAATGCTTCAAAGCGCTCATCCGCGGCGGCATTATAAGCTGCAACGGCATCAAGGTCTATCCCATCCTTGCGGAAGCGGCGGTCCAGCCTGCGTCCTGCCTTGAACTCTGTCCTTTCCGCCTTCCTGACGGAGGGGGCGATTGTCTTCAACAGTCTCACGTCCAGATACTTCTCTCCGCCCTTCCAGGTCAGGGGATGAAGCCTTTGCATGAGTTCCCGGGCAAAGATGTTGGCCGGAGAAGAGTCCCCTATGCAGGAAGGTATCCTGTCGCCGGCGGCAACCCAGACCGGAATCGCATAGCAGCAGGGAGGATAGCCCGGGGCGAACCACATCATCCCGGAATCAGGCCTGTCAGCGGCAGTAACCCCTTCAATTACAATGGAAGAGGCAGTGGTGGCCCGGGGAATGAAATCATGGTCGTAGATATAATCTCCGGCCCCACGCAAAGCATCCTTTCCGGTAATACCCCCATAGAAGGACCGGCCCGCTTCCATGAAGAACCCGGGAGAATAGCCGCGTCCGGGCTTCTTTGACATTATCCTTTCCATGGCCGCATACCTGGCATAACCGCTTCCCTGCCCCTCCTTTCCTGAAAGGGAGAAATTTGTCCTGTACAGGAAGCCGCCCTTTGGAACGTCAAAACGGGTATAGCCACCGTCTTCAGCCTCGAAATAGGCCGCACCGCCATAAGCGTCGATTACCGCAAAATTGGCACTTGACCTCAGCGAATCGGGACGGTTATCCAGGAAAGAGGCAAAATCGTCCAGGGTACGGCAGGTCCCGAGGGCCTGGAACATGATTTCACCGTTACGGGTAGACATGTCGGAAGGGTCCTCGCGAAGATTGTAGGAGAGGTTGTTGGCTATTGCAAAGCCCGCCGTGTTGATTCCGGCAAAAGCCGCTTTGACGGCCTTTTGCGATACCGGAACCACGGCGGTGAAATCGAATACGGGCCCCTTGAAGTGCGCCATGCCGTTGCGGATGTTATGGGAGTCCCTCTGCTTCCAGATCATGGGTTTTCCCGTGGAGGACGCATCGGCACTCACAATGGCCGTGGTGCAGGCAAAGATGTCTGTGGCACAAAGCAGGCCCGCCAGGGCCAATATCAGTCCCAGCCGCCTCATTTCCTGCGGATCTTGTAGCCGTAATAGGCATAGAACATTATCAGGAGGTAGAACGGGAGACATATCCAGTAGGCGTTCTGGCTCCCCACCCAGTCTTTCATGGCACCGAACAGGAGCGGGATCAGGGCACCGCCGCCGATGGAGGCCACCAGCAGCGAGGAGCCCTTCTTGGTAAACTTTCCAAGGTCCACTATGGCGAGAGGCCAGATGGCCGGATACATGAGCGAGCAGGCAAAGCTCAGAAGGGCCACGCACCAGATGGAAAACTGCGGAGGGGTGAGCACGATGAGCAGCGAATCCACAACAGCCACCCAGGTGCATATCCTCAAAGCCTGTACCTGGGAAATCACCTTGGGAATGCACAGGATGCCGATTATGTAACCCGCCGCCATCCCTATTCCGGGCCAGATGGTATAGCTCTCGGGGTTCTTCAAGCCAAGGTCCTGAGCATAGTCCAGCACCGTAAGCAGTGCCAGGTTCTCCACCCCCACGTACACGAAAAGTGCAAGGGCTCCCAAAACAAGGTGCGGGAACTGCCAGATGGAGGTCTTGGAAGCGGCATATGGGCAGTCTTCCTCGTTTTCCTCGCCCTCGGCCTTGATTTCCTCAAGCGGGGCGAAGAAGGTGACTATACCCAGCAGGGCCACCACTCCGATTATAATGTAAAGGGGAAGGTCCAGGTCGGCCAGTCCCACCTGCTCGATGGGTTTCCTGGTGACCGCGGCTATGAAGACCGACGGAAGTGCCAGGGCGCATGAGTTGCATATTCCCATTATGCTGATCCGCCTTGCTGCACTGTCGATGGGACCGAGGATGGTCACATAGGGATTTATGGCCGCCTGGAGCACAGTATTGGCCGTTCCGCTGATGAAACATGCCAGAAGGTACAGCGCAAAACTTTCCAGCCGGGCAGCAGGGATGAAAAGGAAGAAGGCAAGGGCGAACATGAAGAACGACAGCGACATGGTCCTCTTGTAGCCTATCTTTGCTATAACGGACGAGGCCGGGAAACTGAACACCAGGAATGCCAGGAAGGTCGCAGCTATCACCATGTACGACTGGGCGGAACTGAGCCCGAGGTTATTCTCGAGGAACGGGACAAAGTACCCGTTTATGCCCGTGGCAAAGCCCACGGTGAAGAACATCATCCCTATGAAACAGAGGGGAACGATATAGTTTCTTTCCTTTTCCATGTCAAGCGGTATGGTATTTAATGAGCCCTTCCATGGGAGCCTTCAGCACGGTACCCACCTTCATCCCGAACTCGGAGGCCACCTCCTCCAGAAGAGGCCGGAAATAATAGCCTACAGAGCCCACGGACTTAAAGGTATACTTCTGATAATCAGGATAATGAGTCACAATTCTCTCAAAGAACTTCCGGAACGAATCCCTGACCAGGTCAGGGAAATAAGGGTCGGTACCCAGGTTTTCCGAGATAAACCTCGCGTACTGGGCGCAGAACCGGTTGGGAAAAGGCCTGGTGTAGATGATGTCAATCAGTTCCTCGTTGGAACGGCCCAGTTCCTTCCCCACAAGTCCGTACACCCCGGCGGGCATGTTGCCCCGGATATAGTCCGTTATCAGACGTTTCCCAAGATAGCCGCCGCTGCCCTCGTCGCCCAGTATGAAGCCGCAGGAATCTACGTTCATTCCCTCGTTGCATCCATCGTAAAGACATGAGTTTGAGCCGGTTCCAAGGATAGCAGCAAAGCCCGGCTCCCTTTGGAGCAGGGCTCTGCACGAAGCCAGCGTATCCATTGCGATGAAAACCTCCCCGGCAGCGGTGAAAACCTCGCGGAGAGTCTTTTCCATGAATCCGTACTGCATGGGAGTCACCCCTGCTCCGTAGAAGTAAATCGCCGAGACCTTTTCTGGATCCAGCCCGTCGGGAATTGTAGCCCTGATGTCGCTCACGATGTCGGGGCCGCTGATATAGTTGGGATTGTATCCCTGGCTGAAGAACGAAATCCTTCCGCTTCCGTCGGGGTTAACCGCAGCCCACTCGGTCTTGGTGGCGCCGCTGTCTGCTATGAGTATCATTCAGGTTCCTCCATGCCGTTCCAAAGTCCGTGAAGGTCAGGGAATTCCCCAAGGCCATAGCGGAAGAGCACAATGCCCTCAGCCATTGTAGAATCCTTGAACATGCGGCAATCACGCAGGATTTGCTCTGCATCCATGGGCACCACAAGGGTGGTGTCGGTATCATAATAGGTGGTTATGCCGGCCCAGACCTTGGCAGGGGCGCCTTTGGTGGCAAAATGATCGGCAACCATCTTCGCCCATTCAGCGCCTCCCTTGCGGTAATTCCCGCAGTGATAGTAGATCATCGGCATGAGTATATCGATGTACTGACCCATCTGGGCCGGATCCTGGCCATAATAATACTCGCTGTCCGGTTCGGGCATCAGGGCTGCGGAAAGGACTATGGAGGGATTCACGGCCTTTGTTGCCGCGTTAAGCTGGCGGCAGAATTCGGTGACGCAGCCGGTACCGGTGCATTCCTCCGAAGGACAGTGTTTCCAGGCCGTCCCGCCAAAGCGGATATAGTCCAGGTGGATTCCGTCGGCTCCCATCTTGACGTAATCCACGGCACGGCCTATGACTTCGTCAAAATAGTCCTGCTTGTAGCAGGCAAGGGAATCGTCAACCGGGTTGAACCATTTTCCGTCCTTGTAGAAGCACTGGAACCAGACATGGAACTTCAATCCCCTCTTGTGGACCTCGTCCATGAATGCAAGGGTGGAATCAACCCCGTGCTTGGTAAAGGCGGCCTCGTTAAGGAGGATGTGATTGATGTCCTTGGCGGCAAGTGAATCAAGGTCAACCTCGTTCATGAACTTGGACCAGAGCCAGACGCCGTTGGGGGCTGGCTCCGCCGGGCGGCAGCATCCGGCGATGCACAGTCCGGCCAGGAATGCGGTCAGGATTCGTTTCATATAACTATAAATATTTGATTATCAGAAAGGTAAGGTCTTATAGCGGCCGTTGAAAGTGACCATATGTGACCAGTTGTGCTTACCAAAGGTATTGGAATTATTGGACGGGTCGCAGATATACCACTTGCCGTCAACCCAGATTTCCACGAATACATGGCCTATTACGGAGGAATACTGGCACTGGCCGTGCATGTAGCGGGCGGGAAGGCCGGCAGTGCGGCACATTGCAATCAGGGCGTGGCTGAGGTCGCAGCAGTTGCCGCCCTTGACTTCAATGGTCTTTACGGAGCCTTTTTTCGTGTTCGAGTAGTCCTCCCACTCCCATTCGTCACGGGAATAGTTGAAGAGAGCCTCAGCCTTTGCACGGGGAGTATCCGCTACACCTTTCAGGGCCGCGTCCATAGCCGCTTTCACCACCGGATCCCCTACCGCGCAGTTGGTGGTCTTTCGGAGGAAATCGGACTGCCAGGAAGATACTTCTTCGGGGAATTTGCATTCCTTGACATACTCGGAGATTACCCGTCCTATTATGACGCAGAGATTCGTGAAAGTGAGTTTGTTGTCGTGCTGGGTACCGTCGTCCTCGGTGTATTTGGTGGGGAAAGTGACATAGTTTGGGAATGATCCGCCATGGGCGTCGGCATACTCCATCATCTTGTTCATGGCCCAAACCACGTCATCGAACGAAATCACGTTAGGGTCGAAGGTGTTGTTCTTGTTATCCGAACCGGGAGACATCACAGGGATTTCAATATCCTCGTCCTGCCAGTGGTCGGGGTCGGATACCATCTTGGGAATAAGCTGCATCACGGCGCCTATGTACCTGGATTTCATGTATTTGATTCCCTGGACATTGGCATATCCACCCATCTCGTCGGTCTCCTCGAACTCCTTGTAGGCTTCGGCAACCGCCTGGATTATGTCACCGTTGTAGGATTTGGACACAAACGGGCCGGAGCCGTCATCTTCCCCGGGCTTGTCGTTTCCGGATTTCCCGCACGCCACAGCGGTAAAGGCGGCAAGGCAAACCACCATGCACAGATACAACTTCTTCATGTTTAAAAGATTTATGAGAAATAGCAACTGCGGGGGCGGTCAGGCCCCCGCAGCCGGAAACAGGTCAGTTAAAACAGAGTGGGATCCCAGGTCTGGTCCTTTATGGCATCGTAAACGTTCTCCGTGATGTTGTTGTCAAGCAGGTACTTGTAGATGCGGCACAGTATGAGGAGGCTCTGCATAGGGCATATTTCACCGCTATACCCTTCCAGTCCGCTGGCAGACATATCGAGGTAGTTGCCGATACGGCCCTTACCGCTGTCGAGCTGACGTGCACGGTTGAGCCAGTAAGGCAGGACACGGCGGAGGACCTCGATGTTCACGGGATGATCTGCACCGAAGTTGGCTGCACCTTCGTTCTGATACCATGGATACTTGCACTTGTTCCACTTGTCGGCTTCGAGCTCAGGTATATCCATGGTGAGGGGCTTCCCGTTGGCAAGGGTATGCACAGGTGTGTTAAGGGCGGTAGGCCAGACGGTCGTGCCCTCCTTGGTACACATCTCCACAAAACCCTTTATGGCGATATCCCAGGCCTCAAAAACCTTATAGGTCTTGTCACCCACGGTAATTGTCGCCTCATCCTCTTTGTTGTTATCGGAATCCGGATAATCGGAATAGGTCGGGATATAATGGACATTCTGCCATGCGGCTTCACCCTGGTGCTTGCCATCAGAGTAGATGGTTCCTGTATGGGACTCCCATACATTCAGGAATGTAACGAACTGCTTTGCAAATGCCTTCATGTCGTTCCTGCTCTCGGCGGGGATGCCTTCACCATAGAGGTCGAAGTCGATGTTCATTCCTTGGACGGCCTCGTAGACGTTGCTCTCGATGTTGTTGTCCAGCAGGTGCTTGTAGAAGCGGATCATAATGAGGTACATACGCATGGCGCACATCATACCTGACTGTCCGCCGGCGAACTTGTAGTCGCCAAGCTGCTGGAAGTTGTTGATACGGCCCTTGCCGGAGTCAAGTGTCTGTGCCCTCTTCAGCCACCATGGCGCCATCTGGGCAAGCATCTCAACGGTGAAAGGCTTGGTCTCGGAAAGGTTCAGGTCACCGTCCTCGTACCAAGGATATGCCCATTTGTTCCATGTGGAATTCTTTGCAGGAACCGGTATGCTGAGGCTCTTGCCGCCGCCGAGGGTGTGCTTGAGCACATCCTGCGCATCAGGAACGCATTCCATGCCCTCCTTGGTAAGGATCTCGACAATACCCTTTGCGGCCACCACCCAGGCTTCGTACATGGTGTAGGTCTCGCCGCCTACGGTAATGGTGGTTTCAGGCTGGGACACATTGTCGGTAACTTCAACACCATAGTTGGACCATGTAGGAATGTAGTGTACGTTGAAGAAACGCTTGTCACCCTGATGCTGGCCGTCAGGCTGGATGGTACCAACGTTGGCTTTCCAAACGTCCAGGACCTTCACAAGCTCCGTGGCGAAATCCTTGAGGGTAGCCCCGCTCGGCGGTACATAGGCAAGCTGCTTGATGGTAACGGTAACCTCGTCGGTGGTGCCCTTGATGGTTACGGTGCCTTCACGCGCATCGCCGGTGTTGTTGTCCACCGTTACGGTAACGGTGGCAGGATTCTCAATGTCGCCGGATGCGGGATCGAGGTGGATCCAACCCTGGCTGGCGGTTGCGGTCCATGCGGTATTGGCAGCGAACTTGATGCTGGCACCTGCCGCAGACTCTGCATCGAATGTCATCTCTTCGCTTGTCTGGAGGATGATGTCGGCCTCCTTGACACCGTAGAGGTCATGGTCGATGACAAGTCCCTTGGTAGCGGTGTAGACGTTCTTGGTGATGTTGTTGTCCAGCAGATACTTGTAGTAACGGGCCATCATCAGGAGCATACGCATTGCGGAAAGTTCTCCGGTGTAGCCTTCCACACCGAAGCTGCCTATCGAGGCAAAGTTGGTGACACGGCCGTTGCTGATGGTGCTCTTCAGGTACCACCAAGGCAGGACGGCTGCAAAGAGCTCGGTCTTCCAGGGATTCTTGGAGCTGAGGTTGAGCAGGCCGGCGTACTCATAGTACGGATGCTGCCAAGGAATCATCTCCGGAGGAGTGGGGATTGAGGCATTGAGGCCCACGCCGTCTCCCAGGGTATGCTCACGCACATTCTGTACGGTAGGTACAAGTGAAGTACCCTCGATGGTAATCATGTTGATGATACCCTGAGCTGCTATGGTCCAGCACTGCTCCATTCCGTAGGTCTGGCCGGCTACCTCGATAGTTGTCTCGGGCTCGCTGTTCTCGGCTGAGTTGGGGAACGTGGTGGTCTGCGTAGGAATGTAGTGTACATCGACCCAAGGCTTCTTGCTGTCAACGCTGTGTGCGCCGTCAGCCTCGATGGTTCCCACATGGTTCTTCCATACATCCAGTATCTTTACGAATTCCTTGGCGAAGCCCATAAGGGTCGCAGCAGCTGACAGGTACTCGGTGGAAACCTTTGCCGGGAACTTCCCGTCGGCCTTGTAGGCGGCGATGGCACGCGCCATTGTGACTGTAGCACGGTTGGTGGAGAAGGCGATGGCGTCACTGCCACGGTAGAAAAGGGTCTGGTTGGGTACCTGGGCCTTTGTATTCATAGCCTCCATCATCCGCTTTGCGATGTTTCCAAGGTCCTCGGTCTCCGAGTTGTTGGCCGGGCCGTTGACAACAGCTATTTCATCCTCGTCATAGCTGTCCCTCTCCGGGTGGTCGGCCGCCTTATAGTTGAGGACATCGACCTTGGACTTGTCGCCCTTGGCAAGATTGTCGATCAGTTTGCACATGGCATACTGATACTGGGGAAGCGTCAGTTCCACGGAACCGACAGTAAGCGTCTCGGGGATGGTGGTGTCTTCCTCCCACTGCGCATACATAGCCGCCACGGCATTGATGAGTTCATCGCTCGTCAGGGTGGCAACGGCCTTTGCATCGGGCTTGTCGATTTCATTGTTGTTCTTGCAACCAATGAAAAGCACACCCGCGGCAAGAACCGCAATCATGAAAGATAGTACTTTTTTCATGTGATTTGGTATTGATGGTTAAGAATTAATATCCTTCGCTGTAGAGCGTATTCATATCCGGAGGAGTTCCCAGGCCAAATCGGAACAGGACCACACCCGTTGCCTTTGACTGGGCGTAGACGGTTGCATCCGCAAGTATGGCTTCTGAGGAAAGAGGTGTTTCGCTTTTGTCGTAAGTCTGCATTCCGGACCAGACTTCCGCATTGGCGGAATTATCACAGAACCAGTTCATTACATTAACCAGGCCGGTATCGGAATAGTTGTAGGAATACCTGTAGCACATCGGCATGAGTATGTGCAGGTACTTCCCCATGAGGGAGGGGTCCTGGGCGTACGTATTGGTGGAATTCTTCTCTGGCATAAGGGCGGCGGATGTCACGAGACCCTCGTCATAGCTGTCACACTGTTCCCTTACCTCGCGGCAGGCACGGTTGACGGCCGCCACGGAATTGACATCCTTTGTGAAATTATATTCCAGGGCCTTGTTCGGCCAGCGGATATAGTCCAGATGAAGGCCCTTTACGCCAAAGTCCTCGATGGCGACACGCCCCTTTTCATGGATTGCTGTGTATACCTCTTCCCTTATCTGTTTGGTTTCCTTGTTGATAGGCAGGTCCCATGCTCCATTGTAGAAAGCCTGGATCCAGCCATGGACGATGAAACCGATCTCTTCGGCCTTGTCCATGAAGATGGCGCATTCCTGCTGTCGGTTTGTGAAGGCAGCCGAATTGAGCAGAAGGTGGCGGTATCCCTTTCGCCAGAGCTCTTTCATGACGGCCGCATCGTTTTCCATCAAAGGTGCCATATGGGAACTCCATGTCCAGATTGCAGTACGCTTGGGAGCATTGTAGTCAAAAACAATATTCTCCTTATCCTTGCTGTTGTAAGTGAAATTACGCCATGATCCGGTTCCGTCCGGAATCCTCTGGTACGACCCCCTCTTGTACTGGGTGAAGGCACAGTCCCTGCTGCGGACGAACTTGTCCACCGATCCGGATTCAGTACCCAGCCTAAGGGTGAATTCGGAATATGATCCGAGGGACGTGACAAGCGTTTCATCGGCTGTAGTGACAACCAGCCTTTCCCCGGGGGCGAGGGAGCCGCCGGATGAAGACCAGATGCATTTGTCGTTGAGGTACTCGTCCGTTGCGTAAAGTCCCAGACCGGATAGTGAAACCTCCTTTGACGAGGTGTTCATGATTTCCACCCAGCTGTCGGTCTTATGCTCCTCGTGGGCGGCAATTTCATTGATGACCAGCCCAGGATAGGCCTTTGCCACCTTTGCATCAGGCTGTTCTCCGGCGCATGATACCAGGAGCGCGAATGTCGCGGGCAGGAAAACGGTTTTCAGTAATCTTCTCATAACGCTGCTGCCGGTAAAGTTTTCAAGACACCCATCCGGAAAAGGTACGCCTCCGTATCCTTGACGTTGCCGCATTTCTTTACAGCATCCTCACAGAACTGATAATCAGTTAGTTCCGGATTACGGCTCATGAGGTTTCGGACGCAGCGGTCCACTACCTTGTTGTTGATGAGGTTGGCCCTGACCATCATGTTTCCCTCCACGCGGCCGAGGCGTACCATGACAGTGGTGGAAATCATGTCGCAGAGAAGTTTCTGGGAAGTGCCGGATTTCATCCTGGTACTTCCGGTGATGAATTCAGGCCCCATCACTATTTCCACAGGATAATCCACCCATGCGGAGATGGGGGAACCAGGATTGTTGCAGATGGAACCGCATGGAATGCCGTTTTCCTTGCATGCCTTCATGGATGCAAGGACGTAGGGGGTGCAGCCGCTGGCGGAAAGTCCCACCACGATATCCTTGGGAGTGATGTGATGCTTGTCCCTGAGGGTTCTCCAACCTTCCTCAACGTCGTCCTCGGCCTCCTCCAGGTCCAGCACCAGGTTCTCCACTCCCCCGGCCAGCACGGCCTGCCAGATTTCCGGGTCCACGCCATAGGTATTGGGGACCTCCAGAATGTCCAGGACGGCCAGTTTTCCGCCTGTGCCGCATCCCAGGTAGAACATCCTCCCACCTGCACGGATGGTTTTTTCAATTGCTGTCACGAGGCGTTCAATCTCAGGAAGCGACCTCTCGATTGCAAGAGGGACCTTCTTGTCTTCCTCGTTGATATCACGCAGGAGTTCCGCCACCGACTTGGTTTCCAGGTGATCATAGAGCGAAGGTTGCTCTGTCAGTCTTATTGCCATTATCTAAAAAGTTTTATGTTTTGTCTGTCCAATCTGCTTTCCGTCACGGAACGCCGCCGCCGTAACCACCTGCTGGCGGTTGATCACGAAGGGCTTTTCGTACAAATGCGATGCCTCTGTGGGGGCGCTGCCGTCGAGGGTGTACCGGATTTCCGCGTCCGGGGCGTCCACGCTGACAGTCACCACCTTGTCCGCAGGGGTATCCTTGTGCAGTTCGATGAAGGGGTTGAAGAAGGCATCGCAGTAGCCGACGCCCAGCCTGTCCAGCCTGCCCAGATGATGTTCCAGGCGGCGGGTGAACCCGTCCCAGTCCTTTTCTCCGCCGTACCAGCCGGATTCCGCAATGGCGCACATCCTTGGCCAGGCCATGTACTCCACACGCGCCGGCGTGGGCATGTATTCGGTCCAGACGCAACCTTCCACGCCAATGATATACTCCTGTTCCTGAGGAGTAAGCACCTCCGGAACGGGTTCGTATTCATACATGGTGCGTAGCGTAGTGGGGCCTCCCATGGCAAGGGGTTCGCTGTCGGGGTCGGCCTGCCAGTAGTCCAGGTAATACTTGGGATAAGGGGCCATCACAACCTCGTGGTGCTGCCTGGCGGCCTTGATGCCGCCTTCCTCGCCCAGCCACGACATGACCTTGGCGTTGGGGGCGAGGCCTCCCTGCAGGATTTCATCCCAACCGATTATCTGGCGGCCTTTGGCATTTATGTATTTTTCCATCCGCTGGATGAACCAGCTCTGGAGTTCAAATTCGTCCTTGAGACCCTCCTTCCGTATAAGGGCCTGGCAGTGAGGACATTGCTTCCAACTGGTCTTGGGGCACTCGTCACCGCCTATATGGATTACCTCCGAGGGGAATAGTTCCACCACCTCGTCGATGACGTCCTCCAGGAACTTGAATGTTTCCTCCTTGGGACAGAAAACCTGGCGGAACACGCCCCACCTGGTCGCCGTCTCATAGTGATCCTCGAGCCCGCAGCTCAACTCGGGGAAGCAGGATATGGCTGCAAGCGCATGACCCGGCATCTCAATCTCGGGAATTATCGTCACATGGCGCTCCGCAGCATATTCAACCAGTTCGCGCACCTGCTCCTGGGTATAAAAACCCCCGTACGGGGTTCCGTCGTATATTCCGGAAGACAGGCTTCCGATGACGGTTTCCCTGCGCCACTGGCCCTTTTCCGTAAGGATGGGATACTTCTTTATCTCCAGCCTCCAGCCCTGGTCCTCGGTGAGGTGCCAGTGGAAACGGTTCACCTTGTGGAGGGCCATTATGTCGATGTACTTCTTGAGAAAGTCGATATCGAAGAAATGCAGGCAGCAGTCGAGGTGCATTCCCCTGTATTTGAAACGCGGCTTGTCGTTGATGTCGGCACACGGGATTTCCCATGCCCTTACTCTCTGCGGAATGTCAGAGAAAATCTCAACCGGAGCCATCTGCAGGAGGGTTTGGACGGCATAGAATGCACCTGCCCCGTCACCGCTCTCGATCATTATCCGGCCCGGCTGGACCCTGAGGTTGTACTCTTCCGGGCCAAAACCGTCCACCATCATGAAATAGATGCCACCGGTCTGGGGGAATTCCTCGGCAATGGGAAGTGACCACCCTGCCGCTTTCTCCAGCCTCCCGTTCAGCATTCCGGCCGTACGGAGGAAGAGCGTATCATCCACCCACAAAGGCGTCCCGGACGTAATCCGGAAGCATCCCGGAGCCTCGGTGACATGAAGCGGCTGCGGAATGATCCTGAAGGGATTATCTCCCCTCAACACCTTACCCCCCGAACAGCCGGAGAGAAGCGCAGCAGCCGATAGCATTATTACAAGAGCCCTTCTCATTTTGCGAATTCTTTTGTAACCACCTGTCCTATGGGCTTTCCGCCCCGGAAGCCGCGGGCCTTTACAACGCTGCCCCTGTCAACCGTGAAGGGTTTGCCGTCATAGAGGGGTGAGCGCATGGTGGGGACGCTTCCGTCCAGGGTATAGTGTATCTCTCCTGTGGGGTCGTCCAGTTCCAGGTTCATCTGCTTGGGGAACGGAAGGTTGCGGTTATAATCAAAGAGCACGTCATAATATGCCCTGCAGTAGCCCACGCCCTTCATGTCAAGGCGTTTCAGTATCTTTGGCATGCGCTTGCGGAAAGACTCCCATTCCTTGTTCGGGCGGGATGTCCAGCCCACCTCGGCAGCCGCCACATTCCGCGGAAACGCCTGATACTCAGCCTTTGCGTTGTCCCAGATATACTCTGTCCACAAGCAAGTCTCATAACCAACGATATACTTTTCACTCAATGCCCGCAGTGAATCCACCGCCGGGTAATAATTGTAAACCTTCTTGAGCGGCATGAAAACCTCCTGGGCCACGCTGTCCGGCTGGTCCTGCTGCTGGTTGTCGAGGTAGCACCAGCGGTTGGGGGTGAGTATAACCCTGATCCCCCTCCTGATCCCCCTTGCAGCGGGGGCATGGCCGCGGTAGGACATTGCTATGGGATCCTCCAGGGCTCCCCCGTCCAGGATCTCGTCCCAGCCGATCACGGTCTTTCCGTTCTTACGGAGGAAATCGCCCATCCTCTTCACGAAGAAGGTCTGCAGCTTCTCCACGTCATCTATGCCAAGCACCGTCATAAGGTCCTGGCAATAAGGACTTTCCCTATAAACGTCCTTGGGTGCCTCATCGCCTCCTATGTGATAGTAGGGCGACGGGAAAAGTTCAAAGAGTTCCGTGAACACGTCTTCCAGGAAACGGAAAGTTGTGGCAGTAGGGGCATACAGGTTCTTCCAGATTCCCCATCGGGTCTCCACCTCGTAATGCCTGTCCGGGAAGCAGCTTAGCTCCGGATAAGCAGTTATCGCGGCGGTACTGTGTCCGGGTATCTCAACCTCCGGAATCACGGTTACACAGCGCCTCCGGGCATATTCCACCACTTCGCGGATATCGTCCTTGGTGTAGAAGCCGCCGTGGGGAATGCCGTTGCCGATGCCGCTGTGCCAGGCCGTCTCTTTCCGCCAGGCCCCCACCTCGGTAAGGAGAGGATATTTGTCTATCTGGATCCTCCAGCCCTGGTCCTCGGTGAGATGCCAGTGGAACATGTTCTGCTTGTGCATCGCCATGAGGTCGATGAACTTCATTATCTCCTCCTTGGGGAAGAAGAAACGGCCGCTGTCGAAGAGGAAACCCCTGTACCAGAATTCCGGCCCGTCCTCTATGGTGCAACAAGGAACTGTCCATTTTTTGACACCCCTTGCCTTGGTTTTCCCGTAAACCTCGGCAGGAAGAAGCTGCAGGATGGTCTGGAGGCCATAAAACGCGCCGTTCACGGCAGAAGCTTCAAGGGTTATCCTGGAAGGCTCCACTACAAGGCGGTAAGCCTCAAGACCGAGGCCTTCGACCTTATTAATCACAATCGGATTACCTGACCCGTTGAGGGAGAAGCCGGTTGTCAGCTCAATCTGGCTGCGGAAATCGTAGGCGACTTCCCGGAACGAAGGGTCGTTCACCTCCAGGACGCTGGCACCGGTAATCCGGTATTCTCCAGGTGCCTCGACAAGCGACAGGGGTGTAGGGACTATGTCATACCGGACCCCGGCCAAGGCGGGAAAGGCCAGGGCCAAAAGGACAAAGGCGGCAGTCAGTCTACACCTCATATCATTCAGATGCAATTGTTTCCTTAATTGTTTCAATAACGCCTTCACGATATATCCCGGGCATCCGGTCCGAGAGCGGATACGGAGCCTTGATATATACGTGCATCTGTTCAATCTCATATTCATATCCGGTCCTCACCTCGTAGGCGCGTTCTGAAGGAAGATACGAATTCTGGCCGTTGGTATATCCGGAAAAGAATATGGTCCGGTCCGGGAAAGCCTTCCTGGCCTCCATCTGGTACTCGCAGAAGGGCTCGCCGTCGGAGAAGAAGAAGATAACACCGTCCACGTCAAGCCCGTGCAGATGGTAGCGCAGTCTGGACGGGACGGGACCGGCCTGGAACCTTTCCAGTATCTCCTCTTTCCAGCCCATCACGTCGTCCGCGAAGCGCGGGAAAACGGTCCTGGCAGCGGATGCGAGCGAATCGGCATGGCGGGATACGGCTTCCGCGGTTACGGTATCTATCTGGAACGGAAGTTCCACCGTGGTGTTTACCAGCCGCAGGAGCCCCTTTGATGGGACCCTCGTGAAAGACATTCCAAGAAGCGAATCGGCCAGGCAGCGGCCGGTCTCCTCGGCGTATTCCTTTCTCTTGGTGCCTTCCGCCGGGTCCATGTTGCCGGCGGCACCGGTAAGCTGGAACACTTCCCCTCCCCACTCATCGGAAAGGATCTTTCCGTAAATCCCGGGATAATCGGACGAAAGCAGATAGCTGCCGGCCCCCATGCATACCGGATGGCAGGCAAGGTTGACTATCGAGACCACCGGCTTCCCCTTCTGCAGGAAGCGGGCCACGTATACATCGCGGTCCACCGGGCCAGTCTCCTTTTCGCAGCGGTTGCCGTTTATGGACGTGGTGGCCTTGCCGGTCTCCAGCACAAAGGGCTTGAACGGCCCACCGATGGCCTTTACGGCATTCTCCGTGACGGTTTCAACCATCCTGTCCTTCCACGCCCTGTTGGGCCCTCCCGTGACATTGGACGCACCGCCGCAACGGGGCGCCGAATGGGTGTGGATATTATGCATGAGAATATTGTCCACCTCCAGGCCGGAGCGTTCCGAAATCAAGTTCCGGATGGTGTCCGAAAGGGCAGGGGATATCTCCATGAGATCATTGGAGATGATACATACCTTCTCGCCCGAGCGGTCCCTGAGCACCAGGCAATGGGTATAGAGATGCTGGTGGATACCATCCGAAAGATGGGTACGGGCCGCGAATCCGGCAAGCATCACATGCTCATCCTCCGTGGTGGAGATATCCGCGGAGCCATAGCTCATGGCTAGACCTCCCCCTTTGCAGCCGGCGAGGCTGCAAAGGAGGATGGTGATTATGACTGCCGAAAGGGATTTCCTCATTATCAATTGTATCCGGGATTCTGTATGATGGAACCTTCGCTCTTGGTGATTTCAGGCCTCGGGATCGGCATCAGGTAGTTGCTTCCGTTTGCCGGGAACATTTTCTTGGCAGGCATGACCCCCTTGGCGCAGTCACCGTAGTCTATTGTGTAGGTCTGGCCCAGCCAGGTGTAGTCATAAGTCTGTCCTTCAGAGTAATAAACCATATTGTTGAGTTCCGAGGCGGGGTCGTAAATCCTTGGCATGCGGTAGACAGTGTCTTTCTTTGCACCGTCCAGGACCATGACGAACAAGCCGTAAAGGTCCACATTCTCATAGAAGTCGGCCACCTTCCAGCGGCGTACGTCAAAATAGCGGAACGCCTCGAACGCAAGTTCGATACGGCGCTCGTTGACAAGGCGGTCCCAGAGATTGGTACCGGAATCCTCGATATGGGGCATCATGACATCCTTGCGGTCACGTATCTTGTTGATATAATCCCGGCAGATTCCCTCCTCGCCCACCATGTAAGCGGCTTCCGCATAGTTCAGGTAGATCTCGGCAAGCCTTATCCAGGGATAGAGGACCGAACCGGTCTCCTTTTCGGAGATCTGCACCGCAGGGTCATGCCACTTGTGGAGCTTGTAGAAAGTGGTGCTGGGATACTCTCCCAGGTCAAGCGGCTTCTTGGAATAGTCCAGCATCTTGGTTGCACCCTTGGTCTTGTCAAAATCGTCACGGGTCTTCTTTTCATATAAAAGGTAGAGCTCCAGGTTGACGGTCTTGAGGTCGCCGTCGGTGTTGGTATAGCTGAACGGATAGAAGGGAGCGGCCACGGTCTTGTAGAAACGGGGGTCGCGGTTGGCGAAAGGATGGGAAGGATCGTATCCCGAGCCCTCCTCGAACCACATCTTGCCGTTTTTCATGGTATACTCGCTCACCATGGCCTGCGTGGGCTCCATGGAACTCCAGCCGCTGTAGTGCTCCGGCGGATACAGGAGCTGGCCCTTGTGGACGGTATAGCCGAGGGGTGAGAGGAACTTGCACCAGATGTTCTCAGGGCACTCCACGTCCTTCCATATCTGGTCATACGTATTTGCAAGCTTGTAGCCGTTGGCCTCAGCGATCTCCACAGCTTCCTTGGATGCGTCGAACGCCCTGGTCCACTTGTCCTGGCTGTACTTTCCACGGAAGATGCCGCCCTCGGGATTTTGGGGGTCATTGAAAAGCGGGGATGCGGCAAGTAGGGTCAGCCTTGAGCGCAATGCCTTGGAAATCACTTTATTGGCACGTCCGGCGCGACTCTTCAAAGGAAGCAGGTTGTCCGCCTTGTCAAGGTCGGCGAGTATCTCGTCAACGCAGTAGTCATAGTCGTTCCTCTGAATTCCAAACTTGTCGTCCAGGCCGAATGTGTACTTGATCATCGGAACTCCGGCATAGCGTTCCACCATATTGGTATAAATCCATGCCCTCAGGAAATACACCTCGCCAAGCAGCCTGTCCCTCTCTTCCGGATCCTTGTCTATTTCGGTACCGGCCTCCACCCTGCTGATGAAATAGTTCATGTCGCGGATGTACTTGTACGCACGGTTCCAGATGTTGAGGACGGTGGTCCTGGTATTATGTGCAGCGCCGCCTTCTTCCATGTAGACGATGTTGTCCGGATCCATGCTTCCCATGGCGATATACCTTGTGGAAGTGCCTCCGTAACGGAAATACCCCTCATCGGAGATGCAGCCGATGTTTCCCTCCTGAAGGAAATCGGGGAGCACCGAGTACATGGAATTCACATGCGCCTCGGCAAGTCCTACGCTGTTGAACACGGCATCCTCGGTCAGTTTGTCAAGCGGAGTCCTGTCAAGGAAACCGTCTTTGCACGCCGCCGCGGTGAGGACCGCTGCAGCCAATATCAATATATTGAATGTCTTTTTCATATCGCCGTCGAATTAGAACGTTATCTTAACACCGGTGTTGAATATCCTGGTCTGCGGATAAGTCTGGTAGCCTTCGTCGTTGTTTTCCGGGTCAACGCTCTTCAGGGAAGAAATAGTGAGGAGGTTATAACCGCCCACATAGAAACGCATCCCCTTGATTCCCACTTTGAATCCGAAAACTCTCCTGGGTATGGAGTAGCCGAACTCCACATTCTTCAGACGAAGGAATGCCGCATTGCGGATGTAGAAGTCGGAACGGTTGACCGAGCCAAGGCTGACAGTGGAACCGATGCGGGGATAGTCCGAATCCGGGTTGTCAAGGGTCCAGGCCTTCTCGGCGGCCTCTTTCTCGACGTTGTACGATACCGGATCCATCAGCGGGGCATAGTAGAACCTCACGCGGCCCTGTCCCTGAAGGAGGAGCGAGAAGTCGAAGCCCTTCCAGCGGGCGTCGAAGTTGATACCGTAGACAATCTGGGGAATCGACGAGAACGGACTGCGGTAGCGGTCGAGCGTAGTGATCGAGCCGTCACCGTCCTTGTCCTCATATTTGAGGTCTCCCAAAGTAGCGCCGCTCATGTGAGGGTAAGAATCCAGTTCCTCCTTGGTCTTGAAGACTCCGAGCACGTGGTAATACAGGCCGGAGCCCATGGGGAGGCCTGTCAACTTCATGTAGTCGTGTCCCTCTGGCCATGGTGCCTCGTCCATGAATTCAATCCGGTTGCGGGCATAGAGGAAATTGCCGGTGACATGATAGGTGAAGTCACCCACCTTGTTCTCATGCCCCAGCTGGAGTTCCACACCGGTATTGCGTACGATTCCGATGTTCTCCGAAGGCAGGCTGCTGGTCATGCCGGAATAATACGGCACAGAAGCGTTGCGGGTGCAGAGGATGTTGGAACGGCGGGTGCGGAACCACTCGATTTCCCATGTCAGGAGACCGTTCTTCACGCTTCCGTCAATACCCACGTTCCATGTCTTGGCCACCTCCCAGGTGACATCCACATTTGGAATGGTTCCGGGGAGGATCATGCTGACCTCCTTGCCTGCAAGCATGAGCTTGTAGCCGCTGGCAGTGGTATAACCATAGGTGGTCAGGTACTGGAACGCGTCGATCTGGTCATTACCCTGCTCGCCGAACGAAGCGCGAAGCTTCAGGTTGGTTAGCCAGGGGATGTTGTCCTTGATGAAGTTCTCCTCTGACAGCCTCCAGCCTACGGAAACACCCGGGAAGAAGCCCCAGCGCTTGTCGGCGGGGAAATTCTCGGAACCGTCATAGCGGAAAATAGCCTGGAAAAGATACTTGCTCATGTAGTCGTAACCCACACGGCCGAACCAAGAACGCCGTGCGGTTTCCCAAGCCTGGCCAGTTGCGGAGAAATACGTCTTGTCCGCATCGCCGGCAAAGAGCTCGTCCAGGATGTCGGAATTGTAACGGTTGCGTCCGGCCATCAGGTAATCCCTGCGATAGTGGCTCTGCTCGAAACCGGCCAGGGCTGTCACATGGTGTTTCCCGGCGAAGGTATGGTCGTAATTGACGTTGGCGTTGAGGGTAAGGGTGGAATAGTGGTTCTGGTACTCGTTGAGGGTGGGCGTGGTCCAGTAGTCGTTGAGCCTCTCCTCATAGAGTTCCGTAATCTCGTCAAACTTGTAATACTTCCACTGCTGATGCCACTGTTTGCGGAAATTGGAACGGACGTCGTAGGCGACCTTGCCGTTCACGGAGAGTCCGGGAACCAGGGAACTCATATCCCAGCTGGCTGAAATAGTGGAGTTTATGGTGTTTATGGTGCTGCGGTTGTAACCGGTAAGGTCCTGGACCAGGACGGCGGGGTTGAGGCCGCCGCGGAGGAGTCCGTTGGGATAATAGGTGGCACCGGTAGGCTTCATGCGGACCGCATTGTAGAAAATACCTGTTTCATCCGAAGCGAATGCCGAGTAGTTCTTGTGCTGCTGGCGGGCCTGGATGTCGAATCCCAGGGTCAGGCTCTTGGTAACCTTTATATCTATGTTGGAACGCAGGTTTATCTGGTTGTAATTGGTTGCGCTCTTGACATAGATACCGTCCTGGTACTGGCCGTTGAGCTGGACGAAGTATGCCACCCTGTCACCGCCGCCGTTAATGGTCACGCCGTACTTGTGCTGCGCTGAGACAGGCTTGATAATCTCATCGAGCCAGTTGGTGTTGGGGTAGAGGATAGGGTCGTCACCGGTACGGTAGTGCTCCAGCTGGGTGTCGTTGTACATCCTGGCGGCACCGGTGATGGCAAGTTCGGCGTTGTACGCGTTGGTATACAGGACAGCATCCGCCATCTTGACGAGCCTTGTGGGCTGCTGGAGTCCGAGGTCATAGTTGAAGGTAATCCTGGGGGCGTTGTTGAAGGCTCCCCTCTTGGTTGTGACCAGGATGACGCCGTTTGCGGAACGGGCTCCGTAAATTGCCGCGGAAGCATCCTTCAGGACAGTGACACTCTCGATTTCATCACCGGTGAGACGGCCGAATTCATCGCTTCTGCCGGGGACGCCGTCGATGATAACGAGCGGGGTATTGGTCCCAAGTGTACTGCGGCCGCGGATGTACATGATGGCGTCGTCACGGCCTGGCTCTCCGGAACGGTTGTTCACGATAACTCCAGAAAGGCGTCCTGCGAGTCCCTGGGACAGGTTTACAGATGAATTCTTGACCAGGGCTTCACCAGAAGTGGTTGCCACGGAACCTGTCAGCGTGACTTTCTTCTGGCTGCCGTAGCCGATTGCCACCGCCTCTTCTAGGATCAGGGTATCGTCCTTGAGAGACAGGTTGATGGTTTTGCGGCCCTGCACATCGGACTGTTGCTCTTCATAGCCGATGAGACTGGCCACAAGGGTGCCGTTTGACGGGACATCCCTGAGGGAGTACCTGCCGTCCGAGTCGGTCAGGGCTCCGTTGGAAGTGCCCTGTACATAGACCATGACGCCGGCAAGGGGTTCTCCCTTGGTATCGGTCACTGTTCCCTGAACGGGAATCCTGCCTTTCTGGCCCTGGGCATAGAGGGACAATTCCCCGGCCACGAATGCCAGAAACAGCAATAATAGGGTTTTGGTTCTCATATATGGAACTGTTAGGGTTATCATTTACAAATTTATGTAAAATATTTATTCATCAAAGGAAAATCACAGGAAATTTGTTTCGTTTTGTTTCGTTTCATGGAAGAAAATAACAAGTTTCGCCATATTCTTGCAAAAAACAGAGCTAAAAATTATCTTTGTTGAACTGAAACCAATACCATGACAAGCATTGCCGAACGCCGGAAATATATCCTGGACAACATCTTTAAGAATGGTTTCGTGAGGGTTGCCGACCTGGCAGAAGACCTGAAGGTCACCCAGACGACTATCCGCAAGGACCTTACATTTCTGGAAAAGCAGGGACTGCTGTACAGGGCCTATGGCAGCGCCCTTCCCACATCGGCCCCGGTCCTGGACATCAACCTCAACACAAAGAGGCTCATCAATTTCAAGCAGAAGCAGAAAATCGCCCGCAGCGCCCTGGACCTTATTGCCGAGAACGACTCCATAATCCTCAGCGCCGGCTCAACAGTAGGTGTCTTTGCGGAACTTCTCAAGCCCAAAGGCCGCCTTAACGTGGTGACCCCGGCCGTAAACATAGCGGTGACCCTTGGAGACATGTCGGGGATTTCCGTAATGCAACTCGGAGGCATGCTATACGGCAATTCGATGTGCGTCACCGGCACCGAGGCCAAGCAGATGCTCCGGAACCTCCACTGCAGCAAGGTTTTCTTTGGCGTGGATGGGGTGGATCCCGACTTCGGCGCCACCTGTGCAACCATGGAGGAAGCCGAACTCACCCATCAGATGATAGAGGTTTCCGGCACGTCAATCGTCCTCGCGGACTCCTCCAAGATTGGAGTAAGGGGGTTCGGCCGTATCTGCGACACCTCCGAGATAAGCATCCTGATTACCGACCGCGGCATTTCCGACGATCAGCGTAAGGCTTTGGAAGCCAAGGGTGTAAAGGTGATAGTGACCTAATCCCTGTAAGGCGGGACCTCTCCCCTGTCAATCATTTCACGGAGGACCTTGAGCCAGACCTTTGGGACAACCGCCGCCCCGAAGGCGGTACGGATGTCTGCAAGTGTGTAATTTCCGTCTTTATCTGCAATAGTCCTCTTCAGCACGGCCGCCACTTCTTCGGGACTGGCAGCCGCTGCGGCGCTGCGGCACACGTCGCACTTACCGCATGGAGCCGATTCCTCCTGCCCGAAGTAATGCAGCAGGAACTCCTGGCGGCAGACGTCCCCGCCGGTGACAAACTCTTCCATGGCAGCCCGCCGGCGCCGGCTGCATTCCCTCAGCATCTCATATCTCTGCTTGGAAATCATCACGTTGCCGGGGCGGAGACGGTCGTGATGGAGGTACAGCACATCGGCATGTGCAGCCGGGATATACCTGACAAGATGCTCTACGGACAAAAGGTAAAGCACCCTCCTCAACTGGGGCACAGTTATTCCGCAGCGCGATGAAAGCCAGTCCTCCTCGATGGGAACGGGGAATGAAAACACCCCTGCATAGCGTCTCATGAGCATTTCCAGCACCGGCCACATCAGCGGGTCGGAGAGTTCGGCCGAATCCAGGTCGCGGCGCGGCACGGCTATCTGCACCTTGGTCCTGATGTCCACGTCTTCCGAGAAAGTCCAGTGCCCCTCCCTCTCCAGATACCTGATGGCATGGAAGGCCATGGACGCGTTGAGCTTGAAGTGGCGGCAGAATTCGCCGTGGTCGAACTTCATCTGGCGGCCCATGCCGTCGTCATATGGGATCTGGAAGAAGATGTGGACTTTCTGGTAGATCTCTGCGATATATTCCAGCGACGGGTAGGACACCGATTCCATCTGGCGGAGACGCCTCAGGTCGGTGGCGTTCCAAAGCAGGACAGCCCACGATCGGAGGCCGTCGCGCCCGGCCCTTCCCGCCTCCTGGAAATATGCCTCGGGGCTTTCCGGAAGGTCGTAATGGACCACGTAGCGGACATCCTTCTTGTCTATTCCCATGCCGAAGGCGTTGGTGCACACCATCACGTCGGTCCCGCCCTCCATCCAGAGTTTCTGGCGCTCGCTCCTGAGGGCGGTCCCCAGGCCGGCATGGTAGAACGACGCCCTGATTCCCTGGGAGGTGAGCATCGACGAGAGTTCCTCGCACCGGGTACGGCTTCCGGCATAGACGATACCGGTTCCAGGGACTGCCCTGCACACTCCCAGGAGCTGGCCCGCCTTGTCCTCGCACCGCCGGACGATATAGGCCAGGTTAGGTCTCTCGAAACCGCTCTTGAGGATGTTCCTCTCCCTGAAGAGGAGCTTGTCCATTATGTCGTCCGCCACCTCGGGGGTGGCAGTGGCCGTAAGCGCAATCACCGGAGCGTCAACCGTTTCCCTCAGGCGGCCTATCTCCAGGTAGTCCGGGCGGAAGTCATATCCCCACTGCGAGATACAGTGCGCCTCGTCAACCACGATGAATGCGATTTTCAGAAGCGGGAGATACGACCGGAAAAGGTCGGTGGAAAGCCTTTCCGGCGATACGTAGAGGAACTTGACTTCGCCGTAGGCTGCGTTGTTGAGAATCGTATCCACCTCGCGGCGCCCCATCCCGGCATGGATCGCCATGGCCTTTATCCCCTTGCCGCACAGGGTCTCAACCTGGTCCTTCATAAGGGCTATGAGGGGTGTAACCACCAGGGACAGTCCCTCGCACATAAGCCCCGGGACCTGGAAGCAGACGCTCTTGCCGCCACCCGTGGGAAGTATGGCAAGGGTATCCCTTCCGGCCATGGCGGAGGCGATTATTTCCTCCTGCATGGGTCGGAAAGAAGAGTATCCCCAATGACGTTCAAGTACTTCCGCGGCGGTCATTCCGGCTTGGTCGACAAAAAATTAAAAAATTTAAAAAATTACCCTTTCAAGGGGGTCGGATGGCAAACTATTTGCAGCATTCCGGGGGGCCTAAAATTAGGCCTCGCGATGACAAAAATACAGAATTAATTGCTAATTTTGCATCGCTTTTGACGGACACGGAAATTTTTGTCAAACTTTTAATTTTATAAAATCTTATTATGGCACAAATTGATTTGACCAAGTACGGTATCAGAGGTGTGAAGGAAATCCTTTACAATCCCACTTACGAGGTTCTCTACAACGAGGAGACCAAGCCCGGCCTCGAGGGCTATGACAAGGGGCAGGTTACCGAACTCGGTGCAATTAACGTCATGACCGGCATATATACCGGACGTTCCCCCAAGGACAAATACATTGTCTATGACAAGACCACCAAGGAAGGAGCTCCCGGTGAAATCTGGTGGACAACCGAAGGTTACCCCAACGACAACCACAAGATGAGCGAGAAGGTGTGGAAGGAAGTCCGCAAGCTCGCCGTCAGGCAGCTCTCCGCAAAGAGGCTCTTCGTGGTGGACGGCTTCTGCGGAACCCACAAGGACACCCGCATGAAGGTCCGCTTCATAATGGAGGTGGCATGGCAGGCCCACTTTGTGACCAACATGTTCATCCGCCCCAAGAACCAGAAGGAATTTGACCAGGAGCCCGATTTCGTGGTATTCTGCGCTTCCAAGGCCAAGGTCGACAACTACAAGGAACTCGGCCTCCGCAGCGACACTTGCGTGGCTTTCAACGTCACTTCACGCGAGCAGGTAATCCTCAACACATGGTACGGCGGCGAGATGAAGAAGGGTATGTTCTCC
>JAFRXI010000048.1 GCA_017437755.1 Bacteroidales bacterium | reverse complement strand
AGTACCGAGCGGCGGCGGTGCCGAGATAAAAATGTCGCGAAAATGTTATATCTTCGCGACATCAACGTAAACCGATATCAGGACTTCTTCGTCCTAACCAATTATTGTTCAACATCGGTAAACTTATATCAGGACTAGACACTCCGCGCCCCTCCACGTCCCATCACGTCCCTTGGAGATTATTCATGGTTGCCTCTTCCTGCAACCGCGTGTCCGCCATTTTCACTATATTTGCGTCCGATATATGTCATCTTCTGCGCGCATACCCAAAACCAATGCCGCCAGGCTGCTTGAAGCGGCCGGGATACCCTTTGAGCTCATCCCCTACCAGGTGGACCCGGAGAACCTTGCCGCGGAGCATATCGCCACGCAGCTGGGCGAGCCCATCGGGCAGGTTTTCAAGACCCTGGTCCTGCGGGGCGACCGCAACGGCCTCTTCGTGTGCGTGATGCCTGGAGACATGGAGGTGGACCTCAAGGTGGCGGCGAGCCTTTCCGGAAACAAGTCGGCGGCCATGATCCACATGAAGGAGCTGCTCCCGGAAACCGGCTACATCCGCGGCGGGTGCTCCCCCATAGGGATGAAAAAGCCCCTTCCCACCTTCATCCATGAATCTGCGCTGCTCTACGACTATATCTACGTCAGCGCCGGCGTCAGGGGCCTGCAGTTCAAAATCAATCCCGAGGCCCTGATCGATTTCATAAACGCCCATATTTATCCGCTTTAGGAGTTCACCGCATTAAAAAAATCCTATATTTGCAGTATGGGACTTATCATTGCGCTATTCCTGCTTGGAATAATCCTGCTGCTGGCGGAACTCCTCATCATTCCGGGTATCGGCATCGCCGGATTCCTGGGACTGGCCTCGCTCGGAGGCTGCTGCTTCTATGGCTTTGCCCACTACGGCACCGTGGGCGGGATAATCGTCACAATCATCTGCTGCGCCCTGGTGGTGGGGATGCTGGTCTACGCCCTCAGGGCCAGGACGTGGAAGAAGCTGTCGCTGGAGGAGGCGATCCCTGCGCCGCCGTCGCCCGCCTCGGAAATAACCCCCGGGATGAAGGGCGAAACCCTTACCCGCCTTGCCCCTTCCGGTACCGCAAGGATAGGCGGAATCTCTGTGGAAGTCCGCTGCCCTGACCATGTGGTGGACCCCGGCACCGAGATAGAAGTAACAGAAGTTCAAGACAATAAAATAACCGTAACACCCATATGGAAATAGCAATCTGGGCGGCCATAGCCGTCGTTCTACTCATCATCTTCCTTTGGTTCTTCCCCGTAGCCCTGTGGTTCCAGGCACTTATCTCCGGCGTCAGGGTCCCACTGCTCCAGCTGGTTTTCATGCGCTGGAGGGGCGTCAATCCCAAGACCATCGTGGTGGCCATGATAACCGGCACCAAGGCCGGGCTCAAGCTCAAGGCCAACGAGCTGGAGGCCCACTACCTGGCCAAGGGCAACGTGGTCAAGGTGGTCAACGCCCTCATCTCGGCCGACAAGGCCAACATCCCCCTGGACTTCAAGACCGCGGCGGGAATCGACCTGGCCGGACGCGACGTTTTTGAGGCCGTGCAGATGTCGGTGAACCCCAAGGTGATCAACACTCCGCCTGTTGCGGCAGTGGCCAAGAACGGCATCCAGCTCATCGCAAAGGCCAGGGTGACCGTCCGCGCCAACATCAACCAGCTGGTGGGCGGCGCCGGCGAGGAAACCGTCCTGGCCAGGGTAGGCGAGGGCATCGTCTCCTCCATCGGTTCGGCCGAGAGCCACAAGGAAGTGCTTGAAATGCCGGAAATCATATCAAAGGCCGTGCTGGAGAAGGGCCTCGACGCCGGAACCGCCTTCGAGATCCTTTCCATCGACATCGCCGACATCGACATAGGCAAGAACATCGGTGCGGTCCTGCAGATCGACCAGGCCGAGGCCGACAAGAACATCGCCCAGGCCCGGGCCGAGGAGCGCCGCGCAATGGCCGTGGCCCTGGAGCAGGAAATGAAGGCAAAGGCCCAGGAGGCGCGCGCCAAGGTCATCGAGGCCGAGGCCCAGGTACCCCTGGCGATGGCCGAAGCCTTCCGTTCCGGCAACCTCGGAATCATGGATTATTACCGCATGAAGAACGTCCAGGCCGACACCGAAATGCGCGAGAGCATCGCCAAGCAGTAGGGAATCATTCCCGCCCTGGGAAATTCTTGCGGGGGCAACCGGAAAAAGCCAAAGACTTGACCCTCTGAATGAATCACCTGGGGGAGATAATATCGCTTGTTGTTGCGGCGTCGTGGACTGTAACGGCCCTGTTTGCCGACAAGGCCAGCCATCGGATCGGCTCGATGTATGCCAATGTCCTGCGGCTCGCCCTGGCCTCCGTCCTGCTTGCCATCCTGCTTTGTATCACTGTGGGCCGCCCCTATCCGGTATATGCCGACGGGAAGGCCTGGCTATGGCTCTCCGCTTCTGCGCTGGTGGGTTATGTCTTTGGCGACTGGTGTCTTTTCAACTGTTATCTCAGCATAGGAGCACGCTATGGGCAGCTTTTCATGACCCTGGCCCCGCCGTTTGCGGCCATTGCCGGCTGGGCCGTCCTCGGGGAGGCGCTGTCGTGGAAGGCCTGGCTTGCCATGGCTGTCACCCTCTCCGGCATAGCCATCTCCATACTCGGCCGGGGCGGGGAAAGGCATATCGTGAAGCTGTCGCTTCCCCTGAAGGGCGTACTCCTTGGCCTCGGCGCAGGAATAGGCCAGGGCGTTGGACTGGTTCTGAGCAAAGTGGGCATGCAGTACTATGACGACGCCATCCCTGCCGGGGCGCCGGCTCTCATGGACGGGATGCTGCCCTTTGCCTCCACTATGATCCGTGCCATAGTTGGTGCCGCAGGCTTCTTCCTGCTGATATTGCTGAACAGGGGCCTCCCCGGGCTGAAAACGGCAGTCTCCGACCGGGTGGGGATGAAATATGTGCTCATAATGACGCTTTTCGGGCCTTTCCTGGGAGTGTCCCTGTCGCTGATGGCCGTCCAGTACACCGACGCCGGAATCGCATCCACGCTGATGGCACTGACTCCGGTACTGGTCCTTTTCCCGTATGTCTTCATATACAAGCAGAGAATCCGCCTGAAGGAGATTGTGGGCGTTTTGGTGAGCATGGCCGGCGTAGCCCTTTTCTTCCTGCTGTAGCCAAAAGGCCCCGTGGCGGAGGTCCCAGGGCACGAAAAAGGCGGCGGACCGTACGGCCCGCCGCCCTGCGTAATGCTCAGGAAACCTTATTTCTCCCAGTAGAGTTTAGGATAGGTCTTGGTGGCCTGATTGCCAAGGTCTTTCCAGTAGTAGCCCTGGGTGGGATCGCAGCCTTCCTTCCAGATACCCCAACCCTTCTCTGCATCCTCGGTGGGCCACTCGGGGGCTTCGCCGTCCAGGATCTTGATATCGACCTTGTCTTTAAGGCCGTTGCCAAAGACGCCGTTGGAGGTCTGGGGCTGGCCCTCGGAAATGACGTAGCAATACTTGATCCAGCTTGCATTGGTCCTGCCGAGGAACCATCCGGCGACCTGGGCAACCAGGCTGGCATCGCCGGAATTGACGATCAGTCCGGTGCTGTAGCAGGCAGTGATGGTGGATTCCGTACCGTCGCAAACGCCGCAGAGACCGCCGAAGCCACCGGTACTGGAGATGGTGCCGGTGTTGTAGCATGCGATGACATGACCGGTTTGGTTGTCATTCCTTCCCACGACGCCGCCGGCTCCGGTCCACTGGGTACCCTTGGCCACCTTGAGGTCACCGGTGTTCTTGCAGGCACGGAGGATACCGCGGTTACGTCCCAGGACTCCGCCGTTATAGCTGGTGCCTTCGAGGGATCCGGTATTCAGGCAGTTCTCGATGATACCGCCGTCGTAGTTGGTGCCGGCTATACCGCCGCACAGTCCGCTCTTGAGGACATTGATCTTTCCATGGAACTCGCAGCCGGTGATGAGACCCGTGACATTGGATCCGACGATACCGCCGCCATTGCCGTCCACGGCAACAGTGAGGTCGAGGTAGCTGATGCAGTTCTTTACGGTACCGCCGTCATTCCTTGCCGCAATACCGCCGGAGAACTTACCGGCATTGACTATCTTGGAGTCCTTGATGACCACATTCATGATGGTGCCCACGTTGTAGCGGAACAGTCCCTGCTCCTGCTTCCCTTCCTCGGTGAAATTCATTCCGCTGATTGAGAAGCCCTGGCCGTCGTAGGTTCCTGCAAAGTTGAATTCCGCACCGATGGGGGTGAAGCCGGAAGGAAGCCTGATGTCGGTGGTCTGCACAAAGAGTCCGTTCTCGGTGATGTAGGAGTCGTTCATCTGCTCGGGCTTGTAGACCAGCTTGCAGTCCTCCATGGTGATGACGCCGTTGGCATAGGTCATGTAGGCGAGCGGGGCTACGAGGCGCTCCGATCCCACGTAGATGGCAACCTCTTCGATGGAGCCGTCTGCAGGGACATTGGCGAAACCGTTGTCGGTAACCTGTCCGGCATCGGTTGCGGCGCCGAGGGAGCTCACATAGTAGACGTTGGCTGCCTTTACCTCCAGGCGGGAAGCGGTATTGTAGCTGGGCCACTTGATGGTGAGCTTCTTGTTTCCGGCGGCTGCCGCTTCGGTGTTGTCCTTGTTCTCGAGGGTCCCGTCATTGGTAACCTCCACGTTGGCAGCCTCGGAGGACTCGCCAAGGTCGGAGATGTTCACGGAGATGAGGCTGATGGTGGTCTTGTCCTCGTTGAAGGCGTCGGCCTGGCCGGTCAGGTCCACGGAAGAGGTGCTGGTGGTGCCGTCCTTGTACTTGAGGTCGAGCTTGAGGGTGTTGGTGGAGTTGGGTACGAATCCGAGGATCCTTATCACACCGAAGAGCGTTCCGCTCAGGACGCCGGGCTCAAGTTTGGCGGATACGGTCGAGGCACCCTTGTAGAGCTTGTTGACAAGGTCGCGCTGTCCGGCCACGTCGGAAATCTCGGCGGTGGCTTCCTGGATCTGTCCGGCCTTTCCGCCCACGGCACGTACCACAATGTCGAGCTGCTTTGTCTGCTGCTGGAGCGTTACGTTGAGGTTGGCCCCCAGCTTCTTGTCGCCGGTGTAGCAGAACAGCCAGTCAAGCGAAGGGATGGTGGAACCCGCACCGTCGACTGCGATGACGCCGTCCTTGACGGAAACGCCTTCCACTTTGTTGAAAGCGCTGATCAGATGGGTCTCGGTGTCTTTTTCATAGTCCCAGACAAACTTCCCGTCGGTGACGGCGACCTCTTCGTTGTCGATTGTCAGGACGATGTCTTGCGGCGCAGCCACACCTTCCGTCTTTTCTGAGCATTTTGCGGAAAAAGAGACAAACGTGTCCTTCTTCTCGGGGGTCTTTTCCTCGGTGCAGGCACAGAGGGCGGCAACCGCAAGGATAATACCCATGTAATGTCTTGTTCTCATAATAGTTGATGATTAAACAATGTGGTTATTTAAAGAATTGATTGATTTTGTCTTTGTCGACTGTGATTATGGTTGCGGTCTTGGTCTTCACTTCCCGGAGGAATCCCTTCCTGAGGGCCTCTTCCAGGGATCCGTTGTCGTCGAGGAGCTTCTTGAAGGAGGCGTTTTCGCCCTTTGCCTCCTTGTCGTCGGCAGTGGTGAGGGCGCTGTCCGACAGTCCCATGTACCAGTTGCCCTTCAACACGACCTTGCCTTTATCGATGACGGAGAATGCGGCCGAACTCTCTTCGCTGTAGAACAGGTTTGAACGGACCTCCACGTCGGTTGGGTAGCCTCCCCAGCTGTTGGAAACGATGAAGCGGACGTCCTGCTTGGGGATGGATGCCGGGCGCTTGGTGCGGCAGAGGACATTGTTGTACACCACGCAGTCCTCGGCCGGGCCGGAGATGTGGATCAGGGGCGAGAACCAGACCTGGTCCTTGGCCCGTTTCTTGGGCCTGATGCCGTCGTTGTAACTGACGTTGCCATAGACCCTGGTGCCTCCGTTTCCGGCGCTGTAGGTCTTGCGGGCGGAGCCGTCGTCGCAGATAAGCAGGAATCCGCCGTAGTTGTCGTGGCTGTAATTGTAGCGGATGACGGTCCCCAGGGTGTTGTAGTCGGCGTCAAAGCCCTGGGCGTCCCAGGTGGTCTTCTGCCCTATGACTTCGTTGAACTGGATGATGGTGTTGTCCGACGACCAGGGCCACATTCCGGCTGAGGCGTTGTGCTCTTCTCCCCAGGGATCCGTGCATTGCCTCATAAGGTTGTATTCCACGATGGCACCGTCGCACGCATCCACCACGATTCCGTCACCGGGCACTTCCTCTACCAGGTTCTCGCGGATGACGACGTTCAGGTGGGGGTACCAGTGGCTGCGGTCATAGTTCCCGGCGAAGGAAATCCCGTTGCGGGTGCAGCGGCGGATCGTGCAGCCTTCGATCAGGATGCCGTCCCAGTAATTGATTATGGTGTTCTTGCTCAGGGTGAAGCGGATGGCCACGCCGGCACCCTGCCCTTTCCAGAGCACGCCGTTGATGTCGTGGATGTCAAGGCCTTTGAGCTCCGTGCCGCAGGCCTTTCCAAAATCCTGCAGGTGGATGTTGACACCCATCCTGTCCTTCAGCTCGGGATTGGAGCCGTAGTTGGTGATGTCCAGGTCTTCAATGGTAGTATAGACGCTGTTCCTCAGCTGCACTGCATACTGCGACCCGTCAGGGGCGACGATCTTGGGCTTGTCGCCGGTGCCGTATGTGGATACGGTCACCCTTTGTTTAGTGGTGCCGGCAGCCTCGTCGACGATGAGAACCCCGTTGAAGGTGCTTCCCCTGCGGAGAAGTACCTTGTCGCCGGCAAGCAGCTTGATTCCCTGGAGCTTGGACAGGGTTTTCCATGCCTTTGCCTCGGAGAGGCCGTCGGCGTCGTCGCTGCCGGCGGCGGAATCCAGATAATAGGTGGCGGTTTCTGTCCTGAGGGGGGTGTCGTCTTCGCCGGGGGTTTCTTCAGGATCGGTTACTTCACAATTCACGTTAAAACGGTGTTTGTCAGAGCATCCGTTGACGGAGGCGGCGATGAGTCCGGCCAGCAGGCAGATTGCGTACTGTATCATTTTCTTCATTTTCTGTTTACCATAAGGGGTTCTGTCCCAGCGAAGGATTTATGTAGCGTTCCGTATCGGGGATGGGATAGAGGTACATCTTGTCGTCCCAGTAGCGGGATTCCACCAGCGTCCGCTTGTAGGTGAAGTTCTCCCCGTCCTTGGTGATGTCCACGCCGTAGATCTCGGTGGTCTGGTCGGCTATTTCCCAGCGCCTGATATCCCAGAAGCGGTGGTCTTCAAAGGCGAGCTCCACCATCCTCTCGTTCCGGAGTCTGGCCTTGAACTGTGCCACGCTCATGGTGCTCTCGAACGGAGGCATGTTCACTTCCTGGCGGGCACGGACCATGTTCACGGCCTCGATGGCGGAAAGCGGGAGGGACGGCGGGTTCTTGTACTGGAAGTCGCCAAAGGCCTCCACCATTGCTTCCGCATAGTTCAGAAGCACTTCCGAATAACGGAAGAAGGTCCACACGTGGTTTTTCTTGGACGTATTTCCGGCTTTCAGGCTGATGGTCCCGTCCACGTATTTCTTGAGGTAATACCCCGTGAGGGTTGCGTGTTTGACGGGCTTGCCGCTTTTACCGCCGTACCAGCATTCCAGCGGCTCGTCGTACACCCAGTTGGAGTTGTTCACGGCAATGGTCGCCGCGAGTCTGGGGTCGCGGTTGGAGAAGGGATCGTGCTGGTCCCTGGCATCGGTATAGGCGGGGTCCTTTGAGGCGTATGCCGTGTTCCTGACGGGCTTTCCGGACGTGGTCTCGAATGCGTCCACCAGGTTCTGGGTGGGGCAGTGCCCGGTCTTTCCGCCACCGTCGATTCCCACCGGGAAGTTGGCCGACTCAAAGCTGTTGGAGGGGGCCTCCATCCTTCCCAGGATCAGCTCGTTGTTGAGCAGGTAATTCTTGTTCCAGAGGTTGGACAGCTTGGGGAGGGGAAGGTAGCCGTAGGAGTCGGCCTTGTTGATGAGGGCTCCGGCTGCACGGGCGGCTGTTTTCCATTTGGAACGGTCGTCATCGTCATTGAAAAGGGGACTTGCGGCATATAGCAAAGTCCTGGCTTTCAAGGCCATGGCGGCACCCTTGGTGATTCGTCCGGTCTCGGAGTTGGGGACTTTGTCGTAGTTCTCCGGAAGGTTGGAGGCCACGATGTCGCACTCTTCCGTTATGAATTCCACAACCTCGTCGACGGAGTTTGGAACCAGTTCGTTGGCCTGCTTCTCGGTCAGGACGTCGGTGATGATGGGGACGTTCTTGTACCGGCGCATCAGTTCAAAGTAGAAGTATGCGCGCAGGAAACGGGCCTCATACGGGTAGTAGTTGAACTGGGCCATGTAGGTCTCGTAGGTCTCCTGGTTCTTGAGGTCGTCGAATTCCTGGCCCCTGACCTCCTGGAGGAACAGGTTGACCGAGCGTATGCCTGTGTAGAGGTTGAAGCGCGTGTCGAAGGCCTTGGTGGGGGACCAGCTGCCGTTGTTCATGCTGTAGATGTCGCAGAGGTTGTCAACGTAGACGGCCTCGTCGCAGGCAGCGGCGCGCATGGCCCCGTCGATGGTTCCGTAAGCGGAAGGAAGATAGGCGTAAATATTTGACAACGAGCGCTTTACCCTGTCAAAACTGCTATATACATCCTCCTTGTCGTATCCTGAATATTCATTGTAGTCCAGGAAGGAGCAGGCTCCCGCAAGCAGGCATCCCAATATGTAGATCAGTGTCTTTTTCATCTTCTTCCGTTTTTAGAAAGTTATGCTGAATCCTGTCTGGACCGTCCTGAGCAGGGGATAGGATACGCCCAGGACCTCCGGGTCGAGGACGTCGATGCTGTCGAAGCTGAAGAGGTTGGTCCCCCGGAGGAACAGCTTGATTTCCGGCCGGGACAGCTTGGTGTATGCCTTGGCCGGAATCCGGTACCAGAGTTCCGCATTCCGAAGCTTCAGGTAGGAGCGGTCGGAGATGAAGACGCTGTTGGCCCGGTAGTTGTTTTCGCTGCCGGTGGTTGTGGGGCGGGGATATATCGCCGATGTGGAGCCGGCCTTCCAGCAGTTGTCCCAATAGGTCCGGGACAGGTTGGCGCCGTTGATCATCGGGCGGTACATGCCCGTGGTGGCCAGGTTTACGCTGTAGTTCCCCACTCCCTGGAACTGGACGCTCAGGCCCACGTTCCTGTAGGAGAGGTCCAGGTGGAAGGCGTAGTACATTTCAGGGAACGAGCTGTTCCTTCCCAGCGGGACGGTGTCGTATTCGTCAATCACGCCGTCGTCGTTCTGGTCCTTGTACCTGTAATCGCCGGGATAGACTTCCGAGAACATCTGCCGGGGGCTGTTGTCTATTTCCTCCTGGGAATTGAAGAATCCCAGCACTTCGAGTCCCCACTGCTGGCCTGTCATGTGGCCGGTCCGCCTCTGGTAGTCGTACTTCCGGAATACTTCGTTCTGGTTGATGATCTTGTTCCTGATAAGGCTGAAGTTCCCGCCCACGTCAAAGAACCAGTCGCCCACCTTCTTGTGGAAGGAGAGTGCGGTTTCAAAGCCGTAGTAATCGACAATACCTTCAGACGTGTCGGAAAGCGTGACGCCTATCATGTCGGACACCACGTTGCCGGCGCTGACGAGCCGGTCGTAATTCCTGTCATAGAATCCGTCCACGGTAAAGGAAACCAGGTTCCATGCGTCCAGGTCCAGTCCCAGGTTGAACTTTGCCGTCTTCTCATAAGTGTAGAAGGAACTGGGAAGGGAGGATTCCTTCATTCCCGGGTAGGAAACCATGTCGTTGGAGAAGATGAAGGACGACCCCGCCGTGAACTGGTACTTCTCCAGGTCCTGGGTGACATTGTCGTTGCCAACAAGGCCGGCGGAGGCGCGGAGGTTGAGTTTCTGTACGGAAGGCACGCGGAACTCCCTGTCGATACGCCAGCCAAGGCTCATTGCCGGGAAGAAACCCCACCTGCTTCCTTTGGGCAGGCGGTTGGTTCCGGCGTAAGCCAGGGTGAGGGCGGCGGAGTATTTTTCCCTGAATCCGTAGTCCAGGTAGGCGTAGGCTCCCTGGTTGGCGAAAGTAGTCCCCTTTCCAAGTCCGATGGTCTTGCTCAGGCGGTAAAATACTGAACTGTTGAAGAGATGGTCGCGGAACCGCTTCCGGTAGTTGAAGCCGGCGTGGATGGTGGTCCCCCGCTTCATGTCGTTCAATGAGGAACTGAAGCCCAGTTCATACTCCTCTTCCCCATACTGGACGGTCTTCCCTTCGTTGATTTCGTCATTTCCGGAGCCGTCGGAAATAAGGGTTCCGAATTTGGTCTGGTAAAGGAAATCCTTTGACCTCTTGTCCTTGTTCTGGGCGTTGATGTCCACGCTGCCCTTGGCAAAGGCGCTCAGCCCGGGCGTGATGAAATCCAGTTTCTGGTCGATGTCCAGGTCGGCATACAGCACCCGCGTATGATAGGTGGTGTATCCGGTATAGGAGCTCTGTGCCACCGGGTTCAGGGAGTTGCCGTCGCGTCCGCCCCAGATGCCGTCGTCGTACTTGACCGGGTAGGCATTTGAGGGAAGCTGGTACAGGATGGTCATCAGATCGCCCGCCGAGACGTTTCCGGGCGTGTTGTTCTCATAAATCTTGCCCAGCAGGTTGACGTGGGCCGAGGTGGAGTTGGATATCCGTATGTCCAGGTTGGTCCTGACGCTCAGGGCGGAATGCGTGAGCTGGGTGGAGTACTCGGGCTGCGCCTGGGACTCCCTGATCATACCCTGGATGTTGGAGTACTTGAGCATGGAGAAGTACCTGATGCGGTCGTCGCCTCCCTGGGCAGTGAGCGTGGCCTGGTGGATGTGGCTCCATTTCCGCAGGGTCCTGTCGACCCAGTCCACGTTGGGATAGTACTCCGGGAAGGTTCCGTTGCGGTAGGCGTTGATCTCGCCGGGGGTGTACCTGACGGGCTGTCCCTCGCTGAGGAGGGCGAAGTTGACGGCCTCGGCATAGGTTCCGGCGTCTACCCAGTCGGGCAGTGCCGTGGGCATGCCAAGGGAATAATCATAGGAAACGCCGATCTTCTTTCCGGGTTTTCCGCGCTTGGTGGTGACCAGGACCAGGCCGTTGGCGGCCTTCATGCCGTAGAGGGCCTGCGAGGCCGCATCTTTCAGCACCACTATGTTCTCGATCTCCTCGTTGGCAAGGGAGTTGAGCGTACGCTCCACGCCGTCCACGAGGATAAGGGGATTGGCCCTTCCCCTGAAATAGAAGGAGGCATTGCCGTTGAATCCGCCGTTGGACATTACGGAAACACCTGGCAGTAAGCCATATAGGGAATTGGTAGGGGAAAGCGACGAGGTCTTCATCAGCTGGTCTCCCCCGACTATGACCATGGCCCGGCTCTGTCCATATTGAACTCCCACGGAGTCCTGGACAAAGCTGTCCGGAAATTCATAATGCTGGGCATGCAGTGCCGGGGCCGCGCATACGGCCAGGCTGAAGAGCAGAATGATATGGTTTCTTTTCATTGTGAGCAGCATTTTAATTACCATCCCGGATTCTGGACCAGAACGCCGGAGGATTTCCGCACCTCATCGCTGGGAATGGCGCTGAGGTACCATTTGGGGGAGAAGTTCTCCTGCCAGAAGCGCGTGCCGTTGGCCAGCTCCTGGGAGAAGTCGTAAGTATAGGTTCCGGGCGAAGCCTGGGGCTTGGAGTCGGTCCGTTTGACATCCACACGATGGAGTTTCTTCCGGAATATGTCTTCCCTCTTGTATCGGACCATGTCAAACCAGCGGCACTCCTCGAATGCGAGTTCGCATACGCGTTCGGTCAGCAGCTGGTCGATGAAATCCTCACCCGGGATGATATGTCCCACACCCACGCGATCCCTGAGGGCGTCCACGTAGCGGGCGGCTTCATAGGATCCGCGGTTGGTCTGGTAGATGCATTCGGCCATTCCGAGGTAGAGTTCAGGAAGCCGCAGGTATGGCCAGGATACTTCCTTTCCGGCCAGGTCGGTGGGCTGCCAGGGGCTGTTCGCAACACCGTCCAGCAGGAATTTGCGGAGGCGGTAACCGGTCTTCCAGTCGGCATAGCCGCCGAACGGGTCGTCCCAGTCGGTCCTTTCGTCGATTCCGACCCTCGGCCCAACGATGGGATATACCCAGGCGGTCCTTCCGCAGTAGTCGGTATCGTTGCAGACGACGGTTTCGTAGAGGCGGGGATCCCGGTTCACATAGGGGGCCTTGGGGTCGTATCCGGAATCCGGATCCTTTATGCTCCGCCCGTTCACCATGCCAAAGTAGTCCACCAGTTCCTGGGTGGGACCTGCGATGCCGTAGTCTCCGGCCGCCTGGGCAAAGAAATATGCCCTGTCCCACCAGTTTCCGAGGCTGGTGAACTTGATGAATCCGTTGGCCGGGCGGTGGGAGATGAGCGTTTCACCGTTGGCCCTTTCAAAATAGCCTTTCCGGAAAGCCTGGCGGACCGTCATGGAGCCGCCTGCCTGTACCAGGCCGTAACCGCCCTTCTGGGCCATTGCGTCAAAGAAGTCGGCGTGAGCCTGATAGGCCCTTTCCCACAGGTTTGCATCGTATCCTCCGTACCAGGTCAGGTGCTTCTGGGCAGCCTCCCCGTCCAAGTAGGGCGTGTCGGAGTTGAAAAGCGGGCTGGCGGCGAACAGCAGGACGCGGGCCTTGAGCCCCATGGCCCCGGCTGCGGTCATGCGGCCGTCCTGTTCAACCGATTCGGCCTCGGTGAAGTGCCAGGGAAGGTCCGGGATGGCCTCGTCGAGCAGCTTGACGATGAATTCCATGGTCTCCATCGCAGTGGAGCGGGGCAGCTTGAGGTCCTCGTTGGGATCGTAGGCGTGATCCACCACCTGCACTCCGCCGAAATGCCGGAACAGCTGGGTATAGTGGATTGCGATGATCACCTTGGCTTCCGCCTTCAGGCGCTTCTTCTCAGCCGCTTCCATGTTGGGAACCCGGTCCACGTTCTCTATGAAGAGCCATGCCTTGCGGATACCGTCCCAGTGGGTTTCCTTTGTGTAGGAATACTTGGTTGCCTGGGAGGTGTTCTCCAGGTCGGCCGTCACGGAGCCGTTATAGTAAATGGTACCTCCGGTATATGAATATCCGAAGTACGAGTGGTTGAGGTCCGTGATGCATTCCTGTATGTCGCCGGCCATGCAGCTCATGACCGTGGTGGTGAGTCCGTAGGGGAGGGTCCGGTAGGCGGCCCAGAGGGCGCGGCGGGCGTAGACGGCATCGCCGTAGATGGTGTTGATGTCCACTTCGCCGCTGGGCGCTTTCTCCAGGAAGGCGTCACCGAGTTTGAGGTCCTGGCAGCCTGCGCATACTAGGACTGCCATCGATATTATTGTAACAAACTTGACTTTCATACCTCTTGGCGTTAAAATGTCAGATTCACACCGGCGGTAAAGGTTGTCTGCAGCGGGTAGGAGCGGTCGGTGTTCTCCGGGTCGCTTATCTTGTAGGAGTCGATCGTCAGGACGTTCTCGGCCGCCACGTAGAGCCGGAGTCCGCGGATCCGTACCTTTTTGAGCATGGCGGAGGGGAATGAATATCCCAGGCGTACGTTCTTCAGACGCAGGTAGGCCGCGTTCCTCAGCCAGAGCGAGCTGTCCAGGGTGTAGTTGTTGGTGATGGAGTTTGTGCTCACACGCGGCAGCGTGGCGGTGGAGGCAGTCTCTTCCGTCCATCTTCCGTCATAGATCCACCGCTGGAGCGGCAGGAGCTGGGTGGGACCGAAGGGGATGCGGAGGGCCGTGTTGATGTACCTCGACACCATGGCGGCTCCGCTCCAGAGCATGCTGAAATCGAATCCGAAGAAGTCGAAACCAAGGGTGAGGCCTCCGGTCAGTTCGGGATACTTGGGGTATCCGATGGCCTTCTGGTCCACGGTGGTGATTTCTCCGTCGCCATTCAGGTCAACGTACTTGGCATCGCCGGGATGCAGGTCGGTATGCTGGTTGGGCAGTTTGCCTGAGGCGATGTCCTCTTCAGTGACGAACCCGTCGAACACGTAGCCGAAGTTCTGGCCCACGGAACGTCCGGTTTCCACCTGCCAGGGGTATTCCTTGGGCACTTCGTCCATTTCTATTATGGTATTGTGCGCGTAGGAGAGGTTCCCCTTGATGCGGTAGCCGAATTTGCTGCCGATTTTGTCCTTCCATCCCAGTTCCACCTCAAAGCCGCGGGTCTTCACCTTGCCCAGGTTGACGACGGGAAGGTCGACGGCGATGAATGCCGGGGTGGTGTTGACCGTGGTAAGGATGTCCCAGCGGTTCTCCATGAACAGGTCCAGGGACCCGGAGAGCCTGCTCCGGAGCATCTTGAAGTCGAGTCCGACGGTATATTTCAGGGATTTCTCCCAGGTTACGCCCTCGTTGCCGATCTTCTTCTCCACAGCCGTGGGCAGCAGGGTGGTGATGCCGGTTCCAAAGTTATAACCCGAGGCGTTGGGGTTGTATTCGGAAGGAAGGTAGTAGAACCTTTCCTTGCCGTTGACGAGGTCGTTGCCCACCAGGCCCACCGAGCCGCGGATCTTCAGGAAGTCTATGACGTTCTGCCCTTTCATCCACTTTTCCTCGGAGATGACCCATCCGGCCGAGACCGCAGGGAACAGGCCGTATCTCTTCTTGGGGGCGAAATTCTCGGAACCGTTGTAGCCTACGTTGATGTCGAACAGGTACCGGCTCTGATAGTCATAGGTCAGACGGCCCACCAGGCCGACGTAGCCCCTGGGGATTGCCGGATAGGTGTAGCCGGAGGCTCCCGGATACTGCTGTTTCCATTGGTTGTACAGGACGAGGCCGGTTACGTGGTGGCCCTTGAAGGTGCGGTCGTAATTGATGCTGGCTTCCAGATACCAGTCACGACCCTTGCTGCTGCTTTCGGCATAGGAGAGGTTTGTCTCCTCCCTTGTCCTGCGGTAGAATATCTCGCCGTCCTCGTCGAGATGGGCGGTGTACACGGGTTCCTGCTTGCTCCATCCCTTGGTATGCCTGAAGAATCCGTTGTACGAACCCTTGGCGGAGAGGGACAGGCCCTGGGTGATGAAGTCCAGGCGCTGCTTGAGGATGAGGTCCATGTTGACCTCGTTCCTGGCGGCCCGCTGGTAACCCTGGCCGTAGTACTGTTCAAAGGCGTCGCCGTTGAGGATGGCGCCCGATGTGAACGGCAGGTAGATGTCGGATGAGCGTATCCACTTGCCTTCATACAGGCCCACGCCGGCGAACGGAAGGGCAAAATACAGCTGGGGATCGAATTTTCCGGAATCCTTGGTCTTGGGAGTACGGTTGTCCTCGATCCTTCCGCCCATGTTGACCGAAATGGTGGTGGTGCGGGTCACGTCTATGTCGAGGTTGGCGCGCCAGTTATACCTGTTGTAGCGGATGTTGGAGTCGTAGTCCGTGTCGAAGGACCTGTAGAGACCGTCCTGCGAGACATAACCGATTGAGGTAAAGAACCTTACATTCTTGGTACCGCCGGAGACCGACACGTTGTGCTTCATCTGGAATGCGGCATCTTTCAGGAGGTAGTCCTGCCAGTCCGTGTCGGGATAGATCAGGGGCTGGGAATGGTCCCTGAATGCCTGGAGGACGTCTTCCTTGAAAGGCAGTTCGTCCGGAGTCAGGGAAGGGTCGTCGTTCAGGCGGCTCTCGTTGTAGACCATGCCGTATTCATAGCTGTTGCAATACTTGTACAGGCGGATAGGCCGCTGGAATCCGGCTTCGGATGATACCGAAACCGACATTTTTCCCGCACTTCCCCGCTTGGTTGTCACCAGGATGACGCCGTTTGCACCGCGGACACCGAAAACGGCGGTCGCGGAGGCGTCCTTCAGGACGGTGACGCTTTCCACCTCGTTGGGATCCAGCCGGTAGAAGGAGCGCTCCACACCGTCTACCATCATCAGCGGAGTGGCCCTTTCGGCATCCAGGGATCCTATACCGCGGACGAAGATGGTGGGGTCGTCGGCTCCCGGCTGGCCAGACATCTGGATTGAAGAGAATCCGGTGAGGTTTCCTGCAAGGGCGTTGGCGAGGTTTGTCCCGGCCGCTTTCACAAGGTCTTCGGTTTCAACCGTCGAAAGGGAGCCGGTCAGGGCGACCTTCTTCTGGGAGCCGTAACCGATGACGACTACTTCGTCCAGCTTGTCCTGTTCCTGCTGGAGAGAGACCCTCAGGCCGGAAACGTTCTTGTCTCCGACGGTTTTCCGCAGGGTCTCGTATCCGATGAAGGAGAACTCGAGGGTCGCACCGGGTTTGACCTGGATGGAGAACTGTCCGTTCAGGTCGGCGGCGACTCCGTTCATGGTGCCGCTTTCAACGACCCCGGCCCCGGGAAATGGAAGGCCCTCATCATCCAGCACGACGCCTTTTACCACAATCTTCTGGGCAAACAGCCCGAAGCCGGATAATAGCAGAAGGAAGGCGGCGAGAAATGCTTTCCGTTTAAGATTCATAATTATTAATTTTAGTAGGACAAACATACTTAATCCCCCCCCGTACGGACGGAAGATTGTCGTATTTTATCGGGCGTTTTTGGTATTGAGTTCCAAAACAAATTGTTTGGGAGTTTGGCCGGTCTTCTTTTTGAAAAGGTCCCGGAAATTCTTCTCATCCTTGAATCCGCACTTCTCACAGACCGTCATCACGTTGGTTTCACCCTGCCGGAACATGATCACGGCCTTGTGAATCTTGTAGTCGTTGATGAAGCTGATGAGCGAAAGGCCGGTGATGGCCCGGATTTTCTTATACAGGGAGGAATGGCTCATGGCCAGCATGTTGGCCATTTTTGATATATTGAAATCGTCGTTGGATATCTGTGCATCGATGATTTCGCGGCAGCGAAGCAGGAAAGCCTGCTCGTTCCGGGTGAGGTTCCGTCCGGTTTCCGTCCTTGCGCGTGGCATGATGGAATTGTCCTTGGGCTCCAGCAGCCGGGCTATCCTGACTTTCAGCTCTTTAAGCGAAACCGGTTTGAGCAGGTGGGCGTCAGCCCCTTCTTCCAGGGCGTTGAGCATGTCCTCTTCCGAGTCGCTTCCGGTCAGGATGATGATTTTCACCCCCCTGAGTTTCTGGTCTCCACGGACCCGGCGCAGGAAGTCGTGGCCGCTCAGTCCCGGCATGTTCAGGTCGCAGATGACAAGGTCGGGGACCATCCGCTCCACCATCGAGAATCCGGTTTCACCGTCGTAGGCCTTGAGCGTGGTATATGAGGGCTCCAGGCACCGTTCCAGCAGGTCGGCCGTGTCGGTGTCGTCGTCGATGATGAGGATCATGTAGGCGGCGGCCGGATTGGATACCGAAACCTGTACGTCCTTGTCCGCGGGGGCCTTCACAGTGTCGTCCTCGATTACGGCTGTAGACAGGTTGTTTGCAGTGAGGCCGAAGGGTATCGTGAAGCTGAAGGTGGATCCTTCCCCGGGGCGGCTGTCAACGGTAATCTTTCCCCCGTGGCCTTCCACCAGGGACCGGACTATATACAGGCCTATGCCGTCTCCGGCTCCCTGGCTGTTGCCTTTTGATGCCCGGAAGAAGAATTCGAATATCCGTTCCTGGTCTTCAGGGGAGATGCCTATTCCGGTATCCGCCACCGAGAACCGGACGGCGTCTGCCTCCTGTTCAACGCTAAGGGTGACTTTCCCGCCCTCGTTGGTATACTTGAAGGCATTGGAAATCAGGTTGCTGAGGATGGATTCGACCTTTTCGGCATCGAACGACAGCATTACCGGCCCGTCGGGACGCTTATACTGGAAGCGTATGGATTTTTTGGAGCAAAGTTCCATGTAGTCCACGGCCAGCTTGTCGCAGAAGGCGGCTATGTCCCCTTCCCGCAGGCGCAGGCTGAGCTTCCCGGAGTCCAGTTTCCGGAAATCGATCAGGCGGCTGACCAGGCGGGTCAGTTTCCGGGAGTTTCTCAGGAGCGAGTCCAGATAGAGCTTGGGCACGGTAACATCCTGGGTGCCCTGCTCCGTGATGGATTCCAGCTGGGTGGAAATCAGGAAGACCGGGACCCGGATGTCGTGCACGATCCTGGTGAAGAAATCCATCTTGGCTTCATTCATCTCACGGATCGATTTCTTCTCGAACTCGGCCATGCGGATTTCCTCCTTGATCTTCTGCTGCTTCATCCGGAAGCGGAACAGGATTATGACTGCACCCAGCAGGGCCAGGAGGCCGAGGATGCGCGCCCATCCGGTGGCGTACCATTTGGGGGCGATGGAGATGTTCAGGGAGGAAGGTTCGCTCCAGCTCTCGTCCATGTAGGCATACCGCACCTCCAGGGTATAGTCCCCGGCTTTCAGGGCAAAGAAATTGATGAATCTCAGGTTGCCGATCTCCAGCCATTCATTCTCACGTCCCTTTAGCCTGAACGAGAAGCGCACGCTTTCGGGGAAGTTGTATTCGGGTACCGAAAACGAGACCTGGAAGGAGTTGTCGGTATTCTTCAGTTTGACGGGCGAGGGGCTGTCGTTGCTCATCGCAAAGCGCTGCGGCTCCTTTGACAGCGTGTTCAATCCGGTAAAGGTTACCTTGTTGGCGGTACGCTGCGTTTCCATCCGGTCCACGTCAAAGAAAACAAGCCCCTCAGTACTCCCAAGGAAGAGTTCGTTCCCGTGGAAGATACCGGAAGAGAACAGGTATTGTGCCGGGATGAAGGCGTCGTTCCCCAGGTAGATGAAGTGGCCGGAGGCGTAGGAATAGAAGTACAGGCCGTTCATCGACCCCATCCACAGGTTGCCGTCGGCATCTTCGTTGATGGTCGTTATGTTGCCGTTCCTGAGTCCGTCCGTTTCGCGGTAGCGGGTCAGCTTCCGCTTGGATTCGTCATAGGAATACAGGCCAAAGGTCTGGGAATCAAACCAAAGCCTCCCGTGGGAATCCATGAAGCAGTATCGGATGTCGTTTTCCGGGAATCCCTCCAGGGTCTGGGGATTGTATCTTTCCAGGATCTCCAGGGTATTTGAGTCTACCTTGTAGATGCCGGAATGCCTTGTTGAGACATAGGCGACGGGGCCGTTGAACGAGAGGGAGGAGATGAACTGGCTGGCAAGTCCCTCGACACTGGTAAAGGAACGGGTTTCCGGAGAAAACAGGAACAGGCTTGGCCCTCCCACCCATATCCGTTTCTTGTCGTCGTGCCGGACGATCCAGGTCTTGTTGTTGTCCACGTACAACTCGTCATGGGCCGCAAGGGAGTAGGTCCTGAAAGCCTTTGTGACAGTATTGTACGAGCATAACCCCTTGGTATAGACGGCCATCCATATCTCGTCCCCCAGCTTGGTCATGGATACGATGTGGTTCCCGGGCAGCCGGCTGTTGTCCGTGTTCAGTATGCGGCAGGAACCGGTGCTGCGGTCGTAGATGCCCAGCCCGTAGCTGTCCATTCCCACGTAGACGGTTTTCTCGTCGGGGATGACGGATGACACCATTTTCAGGTCGGTCACCACCGACATGGACTCCGTCATGTTCTGGCTCAGCATCAGCCCGCCCCTGTATTGCCCGAGCCACAGGTTGTCCTGGGCATCGTGGCAGAACGAGGTGACCACGTTGCTGGCGAGTCCGTTTTTGGTGGTGATCTGAGTCACTTCCTCATTTTCAAGGATATACAGGCCGTTCCCGTTGGTGCCGAAAAGCGTTTTCCCGTTGCTGAAGCAGACTTTGTGGAGATTGTCGGGCACAAACGAGGAATCAGGGATGAGCATCCCGTTTTCAAAGCGGAATACGGATGATTTGGTCCCGATGCTGTTTCCCACATATATCCGTCCGGTCTCACGGCAGTAAAAAACGGTCCCGTAGTCATAATAACTGGATTGTGACGGGGCAAAGGCGATGATTTCCAGGGTTTCGGAATCCAGTATATAGACGCCAAGATGGTCCAGGGCGCAGAAGTGGTCCTCGTCATACTTGCAAATGGATACCGGGGTGAGCCCGAGGTCTACCAGATGGAAAACAAAATCTTCGTCCGGGGAGTCGCAGAGGAAGAACTTTGCCCCGGAGCAGCACATTATCTTGTCCGGAAGGATCAGCAGGTCCCTGATGGCCTTGTTCATGGGACGGACTGTCCCGTCCTTCTCTTTGAGGGAGGCATGGTCAAAGCATCCCTTTTCCGGATTGAAGTAGTCTAGTCCGCCATAGGTGCACGCCCAGATTCCGCCCCTGACGGGGTCCTGGTAGATAAGGCCTACGTTGTTGTTGGAAAGCGACGACGGATTGTCTGGATCGTGCGCCATCAACTGGAATTCAGACCCGTCGTAGCGGAGCAGGCCGCCATATGTTGAAATCCAGAGGAATCGCTCGTTGTCCTGGCAGATGCCGTTTATGGACTGGCCCAGCAGCCAGGCGTACTTTCCGCCGTCGACAGCCCTGATCTTCATTGCCGCCCGGCTTGGCAGGATGCCCCCGAGCGGCAGTAGGGATATGAGCGTGACGGCCAGAAACTTATTACGCATGATGAACCCGGCTAAAGTTCAGGTGTCCAGCTGTCCTGCCACTGGATGACGGGCAGTCCGTCCTTCCATGATATGGGCAGCCAGATGTAACGGCTGTCGATGGGGTGCTTGGGTTTCCAGATATCGGCCATGAAGATGAATTCATTTGCCTTTGATCCGGGAACCGGAATGATGAACGTGCTCTGTCCCAGGAAGGTAAGGTCGGCATTGGGGCCCACGCAGGGGTTCTCATGCCTGGTCCAGGGGCCAAGGATGCTCGGCGCGCTGTACATCCTTGCCTTGTTGGGGTTCCAGCCGGTGCATCCGCTGGTGATCATCCAGTAGGTCCCGTCTTTCTTAAAGAGGGCCGGGGCCTCGTTGTGGTCGCCGGGGGCCATGCGGACATAGCGGCCGGTATGCGAGAGGTAGTCGTCGCTGAGCTCCGCGATGTGAAGGGTCATGTTCTCTTCAGAGCAATAGATATGGTATGCCTTTCCGTCGTCATCCACATACACCGTCTGGTCCCGGGCCATCTGGCCCTCTTCGATATCCCTTTTCAGGAACCGTCCTATCCTGCTTTGCTCCTCCCATTCGGGAGAGCCGGATGCCACCGGTGCGTCCAGGTCGATTGCATCGATCGCCGCCCGTTCCTCATCGGAAAGGTTGGCCGGCCAGTGTCCGGGATTGACCCGGCCCCAGCTGACCAGGCTGTACGGCCCGCGGATATTGTCGGAAACGGCCACCCCGTAATGGGCCATCTTGTAACCGTATCCCTTGTGTTCCAGGTGGAACCACATGGCGTATTTCCCTGTTTTGGGGTTGCGGATGACCTTGGGCCTCTCTATTACGCATCCTTTTGTGATGGGGCTGTCGGGATCGTCGGAAACAGAGAAGGCAACGCCCTCGTATTTCCAGTTGACGAGGTCCCTGGAGCGGTAGCAGGTCACGCCTACGAGGGCTTTTGTGGTGGAGTCGGCCTTGTGTTCGCCAAACCACCACCAGTCCTTCCCCTGTTTCAGGATTCCGCCTCCGTGGGCGTTGATATGACGGCCTTCGGTGTCGGGCCAGATCTCTCCGGGCTGGATTTGCGTGAGGCTGTTTCCGGAACAGGCTGCGAGGATCACCGCAGCGAGGAACAGCCGGGTCATAGTTTTGGTGTACATGGTGTTAATTGGGTTTAATTGTCAGATAATCAAGGGGCGGCACGTCTTTTCCTTCGTATCTGGCCGCCTTGTCGCTGTAGTTGCATATGATCTGTGTCCCGTCGGAGAAAACGCTCCTGGTGAGGCCGGGGGCAATCTCCTCGTGGTCGTCGAGGGTTTCGTACTGGAGATAGGCGAGCGGCTGATATTCGTCAAAGCCGTCCTTTATGACCTTTACCGACTGGGCAAGGTCTTCCTTGTCCTTGTATGAAAGGTCCACGTCTCCCATCCAGTTGTTCCCGTTGTTCATGAACTTGGAGTAGAAGTAATACAGGGGCCTTCCTCCGGCCTCTATGAAGCGGAGTTTGTAATAGGGTTCCTTGATGTTGTAGTTTACGGTTTCCGATGCGGGATTGCTCAGGATGTAACCGTGGAAGACGATCTGCCAGGCGGGAACATGGCTGTCGATTATCTCCTTCTTTTGCGGGTGGGCCATCTTCATGGTTGAGTACATCGCAAAATCCACCGCCTTGGCTGCAAAGTAATGGCATCCTTCCGACTGGCTCCCGCCGAACAGGTCCCGCAGGCCGCTGAGCATCTTGATGGCATATCCGGCGGCTTCCCTGCGGTTGAGGGGATGTTCGGGGTCGTAGCATTCGTGCGGGGTGACGAGCGCCATCACGTCCACGAACTCGAGCCCGGAGAACCCCAGGGCGGCCACGCGCGGCTCGTCCCGCAGGTAGAACTCGTACGACGGCTTGTAGCAAAGGTTATGCATCAGGCCTCCGCTGAAACTCCATTTTTTCTGGAGGGACCCGTCGGGATTCTTGCAGACATATTTGCCGTCCAGCCATTCTTTTGAGATGCTGTAGATATCCGTGTGATTGGTGTGGCCCACGATCTGGTAACCGTTGTCCTGTGTTTTCCGGATCAGGGCCTTCAGGGCCTCTTCCCCTCCCAGGGCCTCTTCCACCGGGAAGATGTCAGGGTCCCTTCCGTCGTGCCCCCTGAGCTTCCAGCCCACCAGGCAGAGCTCGGCTTTCCCGACGCCCTGGTTACGGAGTTCGTCCACTATGTCCCCCACCATCTGGAAGGTGAGGGCGGCGTGCATGGGCGGTTCGGTTTCAAGCGTCTGGAACGGAATGGGTGACGGAGCCGGCTTCCAAGCCTGGCGGATACGGATTTCGGGAGCCTCCACGGCGTAGGCCAGCGAGGGCTGGTTCTTGACCCTCTCCCGGATTGGCTCCGGCATCAAGCCTGCGGAGATCAGATATTTACGGAATGTCCTCGCCATGCCGGCATAGTCCGCGTCATCGCCCTTCAGGGGATAGAAGTCCACGGTCAGCGGCTCGTACACACCGCAGTGTTCTATGTCGTATTTGAGGGCAAAGGAATACTGTCCGTCCTGGTACCGGATCTCTTCCCGGCATTCCAGGTCGAGGCTTTTGAGGATACCTGCCCAGCACTCGTCGTTCTTGAGGTATCCGGCCAGTCCCAGGTCGTTGTATTCCGTTTTGTACAAGCAGTTTTCCTTCCGTGGCAGGAACTTGGAAATCAGCCCTTCGGCATTCAGGAAGTAGCCTTTGTCAGAGGTGTCGGCACGGGCGAAAGTCGGACAGATTTCAACCTTTGCAACATCTTTCAGGGCCGCTGAATCCAGGCATATCCGATAGCAGTCCTTCCCTTTGAAGACACCGCTGGCATACGGTTTCATCTCTATGGTGAATGTGGTGTCCGAACCGTCCTTGTAGGTGAACAGGACTTCGGAAACAGGGTTCTGGCGGCATGAAATGGACAATGATGCCGCAAGGAGCAGTGATGTGACGAGGAATAATGAACTATTTTTCACTTTCATCTGATATGTGGTTTAGTTGGTACGTGCCCGACGAGCGGGTGAAAATACTCCATATAATATAACGAAATAAAGGTAGATTTATCCATTGTTGTAAAATGGAAGATTTTCGTAAAGGAAAGGGTGTTTTTCGTAATTGTAGCCAAAACGGATTTTTCGCCCTTGACCGTCGCCCGCTTAATTCCTAACTTGCATGTGCATTAAAATAAATTATCGATGAAAAAGACTTTTGCCGCACTCTTCCTTTTGATGTCAGTCCAGGCAATCTGGGCGGAGGGTTTGTTGAATTCCGTTTCCTGGGACAATATCCGCTCCCATCCTGCACCGCTGCCCGTGTCGGGTGAACTCGCGGCAAGGCCCTCCAGTCTGGATGCCCCTTCCATCTGGAGCGTGGGCGTGGAGGCAATGGACCGCGGTTACGGTGTTTTTTCGGAATTCTCCAAGTATGTGGGGGAGACCGGCGTGGGTTACGGACGCCTGCAGAGCGGCTGGGCCAGGACCGAGACAAAAAAAGGCAAATACGATTTTGCGTGGCTTGACGAGCATGTTGACGGACTCCTTGCACAGGGTGTCCATCCCTGGATGTGCCTGTGCTACGGCAACGCCCTTTATACCAGGGGCGGCACGGGCCTGGATGCCAAACTCTTCCCCGACGGCCCTGTGATGGATGCCTGGCTCAAATATATCAGGACCGTCGTAAGCCGTTATAGGGGTAAGATTACCATGTGGGAGATATGGAATGAGCCCAACGGCCCCAACAACCTGGATTCCTACCCGTTATACGCCAACCTGTTCGTCAGGACAGCCAAGGTCATCCGTGAAGTGGATCCGGATGCAAAGATCGCAGCCTTTGCCAGCTGGAGCCCCGACCTTGATTATATCCGCCAGGCAATGGAACTGATCGCCGCCGCCGACGGTGTAAAATATATAGATTGTATAACGGTCCATGCGTATTTCCAGATTCCGGAGACCATTATCCCCGCAATGGAAAAACTGCGCAGGGACATCGATGTCTATAACCCCGGTATTGTCCTTCTCCAGGGCGAGGCCGGCTGTCCCAGCCATCTGGAGTACGCGCCATCATCCCTGAAGGACGTGGACTGGACCGAGACCAGTCAGGCAAAGTGGGAGCTCAGGCACATGCTGAACTTCTACAGCCTGGGCGTACCGACTTCGGTGTTCACCATGGTGGACCTGCGCTACGACTGGAAGCTGCAGACCTTCGGGCTTATCCGAATGGACCTTCGCAAGAGGCCTGTCTACAAGCGGCCCAAATTCTATGCGGTCCAGCACGTTACAAGCGTCTTCACGCCGGACCTGGTCCCGGTGGACGGGGTGACAGTCAACTGCGCCCTGCCACGCGACATCCGCTGTGTGGGACTTGCAAAGAAAGGAAAGACTGTAGGGTGCCTCCTCTGGTTCGGAGGAGCCACTCCCACACCTTCCCTGGACCGCACAATGGTGGACCTGGGGATCGGCGGGATTGATTTCAGGGATCCCGTTTACGTCGACCTGCTCACCGGGTACATCCACGACATGTCAGGAATCGTCCTCCGAGGCCTGCACAACGACTGCGGCACGCAGCTGAGGGGCCTGCCGCTCTGGGACTGCCCGGTGATGGTCATCGAGAGGGATGCGCTATAGGTACAATGGTTTGGTCTCCGGTTTCATCTTGAGGATGACATTCACGGAATATGCGGAGCCCTTGTTGTCTTTCAGGTCCGAGTTCAATTCCAGGCGTCCGTAGCCTTTGGCGATTGAGAGTTTCCCACGCGCGTTTCCGGCTATGACCGGGTTGTCTTCATCGTAGATCATAAAGCTGTATGAGAACGAATCGCCGTTGAGCGTATAGTCGCCGTAGTAAGGATCCATCCCCTGGAAGAAGATGGCAAATTTGCCTGACGGGTCGATCATTATCTTCGCGACATTGTAATCGCTTCCCAGGGTCTTGACCTTGACGCCTTTTTCAACCATATATTCGCTGATCTCATCGAGTTTGCAGCCGGTGAACTTCTTACCGACGCCAAGCTCCGCCGAGATTCCGTTGCCCTTGACCGCGAGTATGGTCTCCTCGATCTCCCAGTTGCGGCACAGATCCTGAAGCAAACCGGTATAAGGCGGCTCTTCCACGATGGTTCCTGCAATCAGGACCACCTGGCTTCCTACCATCACTTCCAGGGTTGCCTCCACAATGGACCTTGTAGTTATATCCCTTACGGCAACCTGCTTCACAGGCCCCAGGCCTTTAATGGCGAATTTGACGCCGGTCTGGACGCTGACCGCCTTGGTGGGCCGGGTGACCTCAAAGTCAAAGCCCTTTGTTCCGGCCTTTTCATACTGTATAACGCCGGACCGCCCCGGAGATATGGTGAGGGTCATGAGCTTGTCATCTTCTCCAGCCTGATTCTTCATCCCGTTCTGGGGAGCGGAAGGATCGGCGATGAAATGGAAATGATTGTCAGGATTGGTTGGGGCCGGAATGGAAGTACTTCCAGTCTGGTCCTTGTTGCATGCGGCGAGCGCCATCATGGCAACGGCCAGGATACCGATAACTCTTTTCATGATTTCTATGTATTAGAATAATTTTACGTAAAGTCCGAATTTAAGCACGGGAAGTATGGGGAATTTCCCCATCTTGTCTATGATGCCGTCGTCTTCGTTGTTGACTTGGGCGCTGGTGACGTTAACGTTCCCTTTTTCAAATGTTTCCAGGTTTTCCCCGGTGACGTTTACCTTGTAGCCGCCGGTGAAGCAGGTGCCGAGTTCGAAGTTGAAGCATACCCGCTTGGAGGCATTGACCGCGTTGCCCAGGCCGAGCCCGACGTAGGGGCGTACCGGCCAGACGTTCAGACGGGCTTCGGCAATACCCTTGTTGTCGGTAGTGACCATGACGTCCCCGAAAACCAGGCCTTCCTTGCCCCATTCCTCCTCGTCGAGGAAAGGTGCGCGGTTCCTGACTTTAAGGATGGTGGGGCTGCCGGCGATCATTCCGGCGGTGAAGAAGAACACCTTGTTGCCGCCCGGATGCCAGTCTATCATGAGGTTGGCGCCGCCCAGCTTGCTGACGGCCTCGATGTCGACATCGGTATCAGTATGGTCAGCCGACTCTTCCAGCGTGAAAACGTGGTGGGGCTTCCACATGGGCGGAAGCATCGAATAACCTGCCCTGACCTGGATCTGGTTGCCCAGCGGAGCGGCCAGTTCAAGGCCGAAACCGTCGACCCCCACGGTCGCGCCGAGGGCGAGATGGTCAAAATACTGTGCCGAAGCGCGCAGCGACGGCAACGTCATCATAACAGCAACCAGGAGCCAGACAAATCTTTTCATACTCTGTGCATTCATCGTTTAACGCAGCAAGATAGGGATTTTTAATGAATAACACAAACCTTTTGCTGCTTTCAAAAAGTTTTCTAATTTTGTTGCATAAAACCTTTGTAATCATGAACATCATTCTTACTCTTCTCTTCGGAGCCATCGCCGGATGGCTTGCCGGCTTCTTTGTGATCAAGGACAAGGGCGGCCTCATCTGGAACATCATCATCGGCCTTCTGGGCGGCCTCGTGGGCGGCTGGCTGCTTGGCCTTATCGGCGCGGGCGGATCCTTCTGGTCGCAGTGGTACGGCCAGATCGTGAGCGCCCTGATAGGCGCAGTGATCCTTCTGTGGGCCTGGAACATGCTCAAGAAGCTGTTCAAGAAGTGAAACGTTTCCTCCTTCCGGTCGCAGTGCTGATTCTCGCAGCCTGCGGCACCACCAACAACTCGAACGTAAGGGACGGGAACCAATATGTCCCGTACGACCAGCGCGACGGCGACGAGGCCGTGGTTTATTTCACGCGGGACCTCTCGGCCGAAGGACTCATCGCCGCTTATGAGAAAGTATGCGGGGACATCACCGGAAAGGTGGGCGTCAAGCTGCATACCGGCGAGCGGAAAGGTCCCAACATCATCCCCCACGAATGGGTTGAGGCGCTGGTGAAGAAAGACCTGCCGGAAGCCGCGATAATCGAGACCAACACGTATTACAAGGGCGACCGCTATACCACCGACGCCCATCGCAAGACGTTGGAAGTTAACGGCTGGACCTTCTGCCCGGTGGATATTATGGACGAGGAGGACACCCTCTCCCTTCCGGTCACCGGCGGCAAGTGGTTCAAGAAAATGTCCGTGGGCAGCCACCTGGTCAATTACGATTCCATGGTGGCCCTCACCCACTTCAAGGGGCATACCCAGGGCGGCTTCGGCGGCTCCAACAAGAACATCGGCATAGGCTGCGCCGACGGCAGGGTGGGCAAGGCGTGGATACACACCACACCCGGCCAGCCCAACCAGTGGGACATAAAGGAGGAAGAATTCATGGAGCGCATGACCGAGAGCACCAAGGCCACCATCGACCGGTTCGGTTCCCACGTGGCCTATGTGAACGTAATGCGCAACATGTCGGTTTCCTGCGACTGCGAGGGGATATTCGCCGCCCCGGTGGTCACCCCCAACGTCGGAATCCTGTCGTCCACCGACATCCTGGCCGTGGACCAGGCCTGCGTGGATATAGTCTATGCCATGACCGAGAAGGAGCATCACGACCTGGTGGAAAGGATAGAGACGCGTCACGGCCTGCGCCAGCTCTCATACATGAAGGAGCTGGGAATGGGGCATGACAAGTATGTCCTCATCGACCTCGACAACGGCGGCAGGCAGATTACCGCCGCCCAGGCGGCCGAGGGGCTCAAGCCGTTCGTAAAGGAGTGATTCTGTAAAGTCCTTACTTTATGGTGCGGCGGAATTCCTCCACTCCGTCGCTGTTGAATGTCCTGATTCCGATGCCGCCTGAACGGGTGTACTCGAATTCCAGCCGGCGCGCATCGTCATTCACCAGGATGGGGAAGTCGTTCCCCATGGTCCCGCGCTCGCAGTACATGAATTCATGCAGGTCGGCGCTTATCATGATGTCGATTCCCGCCTTGTTCAGCATGGGGACGAAATGGTGGTTCAGCCAGCGCTGGATCTTGAAGCCGCGCGGCTCCTCGGGGTCGATCATGGGGACGTGGAGCAGGCAGACCTTCACAGGCGCCCTACGGAACCATTTCTCTTTCAGTTCCTTACGTGCCCATTCGATCTGGGCGGAAAGGTATTCCTCAAAGACGGGCGTACCGCTGTAGTCCACCGACCGCTTGGAATGCGTCTCTCCTGCGTCAAAGACGATGAAAGCCACCGGACCCTGGCGGAAGGCATAGTAGAACGGCGCCGGATCCCCGTGCGGGAAGACCTCTTCCACCAGGGGAGTATTGTTTCCCCGGCCTTCGTGGTTTCCCCTGGTGAACATCAGCGGAATCCCGGCCGGAAGGTCCCCCAGCGGTTCCACGGCGTAGTGCACCAGCGAATCCAGCACGTAATTCCCGGCCGATACAATGTCGCCGTTAAGGAAGATGAAATCGGTTGCCGACGAGTCCACCTGCGAGGCCAGGGCGGCATATTCCGAGGTCCTCATATGGATGTCGTTGAACACCGAGAACCGGCACGACTGCACCTTCGGGTCCAGGGTCCTTACCGAGTGCCATCCTCCGGCATAATCATCGCCGAATTCCGGGTCCTTGGGGTTGGAATCGTCCTTGATGTTCTTTCCTCCCACGCGGTAACGGATGGTCTCACCTTCCCGGAGGCCGTCCACGGTGACCCTGTGCAGCCGACGGAATATCCGGCGCCCCTGGTAGGTGTCGTAAATCACCTTCCCGCCGTCCAGTTCCACCAGTCCGGTCCCGGGAATCTCGCTGGTCCAAAGGATTGAAAGTGAATTGGTTCCGGACTGCGTTACCCACGGTCCGGCCTTTATGCCCTGCGCCCCGGCCGGAAGCAGGGCGCAAAACAGCAGGAGAATTCCCTGCCAGTTGATTCTTCTTGCTTCCATATCGGGTGTAAAGTTATAATTTTTCGCTAATTTTGTAGATACAACCACAGTTAAAGCCGATATATGAAAAAATTACTGCTGCTCCTTGCGCTGGCCGGGCTTTCGCTCTCGGTTGCCGCACAGAATCCCGAGGACCGGGATTGGGCCAGGTTTTCCAGGTATGCCTCCCAGAATTCCCTCAAGCACAGGCCCGTGGCGGTGCTTATGGGCGATTCCATAACCGACGGATGGGCCCGGTATGACAACGGATGGCTGAAGGACCACGGACTGCTTGGCCGGGGAATCAGCGGCCAGACCACTGCCGAGATGCTGGTGCGTTTCCGCCCCGACGTGATTGAACTCAATCCGGACTACGTGGCCATCCTGGCCGGCACCAACGACATTGCCCGCAACAACGGTTACATCAGGCTGGAGAACATATTGAAGAACATCGTTTCAATGGTGGAACTGGCCAGGGCAAACGGTATAAAGCCCATCCTTTGCACCGTGCTTCCCGCCGCGGAATTCGGCTGGCGGAAGCATCTTGGCGACCCCCGCCCCCAGATAGACTCGCTGAACGCCATGATCCGCAGCTATGCCGGAGCCGCAGGCATCCCGCTGGTGGACTACCATACCGCCATGAAGGACGCCCAGGGCGCATTGAAGGAGGAATACCGCAGGGACGCAGTCCATCCCAACCTCGAGGGGTACAAGGTGATGGAAAAGGTCCTGCTGGAAACATTGGATTCCATAGGGGCGTCCGCCGGTTCTCCCGCGGCCCCTGACTCCGGCGGAATGTACATCCTTACTCCCAAGGCCCCGGATACCCCCAGGGTCAACGGCCCCAAGGTTTACGGCGCCCGCCCCGGCGCGGAGTTCCTCTACCGGATCCCCGCGACCGGCCTCAGGCCCATGCGGTTCTCGGCGGAAGGCCTTCCCAGGGGGCTGAAGCTCGACGCGGAAACCGGAATCATCACCGGCAAGGTCAAAAAGGCCGGGACCTGGAAGGTGACGTTAACCGCCCGGAACGACCTAGGCAGCGCCACCAGGGATCTTAAGATAGTGATTGGCGACAAGATATGCCTCACCCCGCCGCTGGGATGGAATTCCTGGAACGCATGGGGCAATTCCGTCACCCAGGAGCAGGTGGAGGCGGCCGCCAGGGCCATGGAGGAACGCGGTCTGGCCGACTGCGGCTGGACCTATATCAACATCGACGACGGCTGGCAGGGCGTTCGCGGCGGAAAATACAACGCCATCCAGCCCAACGGAAAGTTTCCCGACATGAAGGCCCTGGCCGATGTAGTCCATGCAAGAGGCCTCAAACTGGGAATCTATTCCGGACCGTGGGTCGGCACATACGCCGGCCACATCGGGTCCTCGTCGGATTATGCCGACGGCTCCTATGACGTCATCCGCAACGGCCTGGTCGACGAGTTCTTCAAGATTGACCGCAGCAAGGCCGACCGGGGCTCCGTCCGTTATTTCGGCAAGTATTCCTTTGCCGCGGCCGACGCCCGCCAGTGGGCCGACTGGGGCGTGGACTACCTCAAATACGACTGGTATCCCAACGACGTGCCCCATGTCCGTGAAATGGCCGAGGCGCTCCGTGCCACCGGCCGCGACATAGTGTACAGTCTTTCCAACACCGCCCCGTTCGCCTATGCCTCGTCGTGGGAGGAACTGAGCCAGGCGTGGAGGACGACGAACGACATCCGCGACACCTGGGAGAGCATGAGCGGCATCGGATTCAGGGGGCAGGCCCGCTGGGCTCGCTACTGCGGTCCCGGACACTGGCCCGACGCCGACATGCTGGTGGTGGGCAAGGTGGGCTGGGGACCCACGGTGCATCCTTCGCGCCTTACCGCCGACGAGCAGTATACCCATATCTCGCTATGGGCGCTGCTGTCATCGCCGATGCTGCTGGGTTGCGACATGGCAAGCCTGGATGACTTCACCGTGAGCCTGTTGACCAACACCGAGGTGCTGGACGTGAACCAGGATCCGCTGGGTGTTCAGGCCGCCGCCCTGGAGCAGGACGACTCTCATGCAATATATGTCAAACCGCTGGAAGACGGTTCCATGGCGGTGGGCCTTTTCAACCTGGGTTCATCGCCCCGTCAGGTGGGCTTTTCCCCGAGGGCCCTCGGCCTTTCCGGAAAACAGACCGTGCGCGACATCTGGAGGCAGCGCGACCTGGGTACCGTGGAGGGGAAGACGGTATGGAGTTCTCCTGTCCCAGCCCACGGAGTGGTCTTTCTGAAGCTGACGGCCCGGGAGTAAGGACGGGGCAACCATGCTTATGCAAAATCCGTTTTATGCCTTGATTGTTTGCATTTATCTTTGCAATTAATAACTTTGCATTCATATAGTTAGAAAACAATTCTTAACATAATATGAAAAAGAAAAGTTACATTTCGCCCTGGAACAGGATAGCTGAGGTCCGGTTCCAGTCCAACGTGTTGTCAGGAGGCCCCGTTGACAACCTTTCCGACAATGGCCTCCCCAAATTGGATTCCGATGATTCAACACTTGATTGGATTGATAATTAGGAGGTTCCGTTATGAAAAAGCTAGTTTATATCCTCGCAGCAGCCGCGGTTGTGGCATCCTGCGCCAAGACAGAAGTCAAGCCCGGAACCAATGAGGGAACCGGAATCAATACCGTCTCCAGCCTGACGGTTACCAGCAGCCCCGTGGTCAAGACCTCCACTGACGGAACCCTCCAGGTCCTCTGGAGCCCCGGCGACCAGATAGCGGTTTTCGGCAATAAACGGGAAGCCAACGAACTGGCCACCCCCTTCACCATCACTGGATCGGGCGGCACCAATACCGCCACCTTCACAGGTACCTCTGTGGACTGTGCCGACTACGGTATAGCCGTTTATCCGTATGTGAGGGAAAACCAGGCCTCGGATGACAAGTACCGGAGATTGCTGACAGACGGAACCGCAAGGACATGGGTGCTTAGAGAGCAGCACCATGTTCCCAACAGCATCCCCAACGAATCCATGGTCATGGCCTCCCGCTTCGACCCCAAGGAAGGGACGATGACATTCACTCCGCTATCTTCCGTACTGGAAGTGAAGCTATATGGCGGGATCTCCGTGGCCAAGATAAGGGTAGAGGAGTTTGCGACGGCTGACGCAGCCACCCTTGGGGGCAAGAATCTCTCCGGCCGTGTCGATATTCCTCTGGACGCGGACGGCAACCTGGTTGTGGATGAGAACGGAGTCCCTACGGCCACCGCCGAGGAGAGCAGTTACGTCGAGTATATCTGCGACACCCCCGTCGCCCTGGGTGCTACGGCCGCCGATGCCACTTCCTTCTTCATAGTCGTTGCCGGCAACGCAGAGTTCCATCATCTGAACCTTATCATCACCGACAGCGAAGGTAAGGAACGCATCGTCAAGGTGGGCGGAAAGGGGGAAACCACAAAACTGACTCCCGGCAAGGTATATACCCTGCCGGCCAGGGAAGTGCTTCCCATAGAAGCCAACATCCTTGCAAAGTGGATACTTGACTCCTCTTATGATATGGGTGATTTCTATGTGCAGTCGCAAAGCGAGACTGCAGGATCCGGAAAGGCGGTCCCTACCACGGGGAAGGGATACATCCAGTTCAATAACAATGATTACCTTACCGGGGACCTCAAGTCATTCCGGACGAATATTACCAATACTCCAAGCGCCCCGAGCATGCATCTGTGCTTCATTCCCGTTACGGAAAGTGATGAAATCATCATCGCCGCAACCGACTGCTCGCTCTCAAGCGGTGACCAGGTGGAATTCATGGGATGTCTATGGGCCTATGCATCGAGCAAGAATGTCAGTAAATACAGCACCTGTGCGACGTATGAACTGGATTATAGCCTTAACGGGACCAACTGGACAAAGATCAAGGACATAACATTAACCGCGAACACCTCGGCAAATCCCATCGGGAACACGACTGCCGCTGCGGATATTGATGAAATCGTTACGCTGACATCCTCAGGTAGCCAGATCCTTTTCCGCTTCCTGGCAACCAGCAACACGGGAACAGTCCCTTCGGTGGCCATCTCCACCAATGGCCAGACACGTCTGTGCCATGGCAGCAAGGGCCAGCTGGCCATCCTGCAGCTCTAATCCTTCTGTCTCGTGTTAAGGCATCGGGTGGCAGCCCTGGTGGCTTTTGGTTTGATGCTCCTCTCCTGCAAAGGAGTGGAGCATCTTCCTGACGTACAGGGCGCCCTGGTGCATTGCTATGGCGGAAGGGAGAGGATACTGTGCCGCTGGGAAGGCGTTCCCGAGGCCGTCGCGACCATCCGTCTTACCCTTGCCGGCAAGGTGGTGGAGGCCCCCTCCGGCGGAGGGAGTTCTGAGGTCTGGGTCGACGGCACTCCGGAAGGGGACTACCGCCTGGACATAACCTTCCTTACCGCCGGCGGAGCTGCGGTTCCCGGACCCAACATCGGGGTGAGGGTGTACGGGGACAGGTATGAATCCGGCCTCAGGAGCCGTACTCCGGAATCTTTCCTCTTTGAGAACGGCCGCCTTGAACTCGCCTTCCCTGCCGGAGGCGACGGGAACGTCATCGGCGAGGATATCCGTTATGTGGAGAAGGACGGATCGTCAGTGGTCAGGTACTTCCCCCGCTCGGACGGTGCAATACATCTGGAAGGCCTGCTCTCGCCCGGCAAATACCGCTCGGTGGTGGTCCCCGAGCCCCAGACCGGCGACAAGTTCTATGCGCCCTTTACCGACTTCCCGGGACAGGGATACGTAACCCCGGAACCGGAGGAGGTGCTTCCCACGGCCGGAGGCTACCGGGGCATCTGGTTCGCCCTGGGGCAGGTCAATACGGAGTACGGCGACAAGTATTCCGGCGGCCTCGGAACCTATACCATGAAGCATATCCCCATGGCCGTATATGCCCCCCTGGTGGACAAGACGTTCTTTGTCTACGGCGGCACCCCGTCGGAAGACCAGAAGTACCTCCAGTGCATGATCGGCTGCTATGACCACCGGAAAGGGCTTCTCCAGAAGCCGCGCATGGTGATGGACAAGGGTGTTCTGGGCGTAAAGGACCCGCATGACAATCCCACCATCCAGATAGACCGAGACGGCTATCTTTGGGTGTTCGTCTCGGGCCGCAGCAACAAGCGTGACGGTTACAGGTACCGCAGCGTCAATCCCTATGATATCACTGCTTTCCGCGAGATGGGCCACGACGTCATGGCCTATCCGCAGGTCATGTACCATCCCGACCGTGGCTTCTTCCTGTTCTACACGCGTTACGACGGTGTCCGCCAGCTGTTCTGGAGGACCAGCCCCGACGGCGTCACCTGGTCGGATTACCGGCAGCTGGCCTCCATCAAGGAGGGTTCGGAGACAAAGTCCGGCCACTACCAGATCAGCAACATCCGGGGGACAAAGCTCTGCACGGCCTTCAACCGTCACATAAGCGGCAACGTGGACACCCGCACCAACATCTATTATGTCCAGTCCGAGAACTGGGGCTCCACCTGGACCACGGCTTCCGGTGAGGCCGTGACGGTTCCGGTTACCGAGCGGAAGTCGAATGCCCTGCTGATCGACTACCAGTCGCAGGGCAAGAACTGCTATATCAAGGACCTCAACTTCGACGGGGACGGCCGTCCGGTCATCCTCTACCTTATCAGCGACAATCACCTGACGGGCCCAGAAGGCGGTGTCCGGGAGTGGTTCACCCTGCACTGGACCGGCGCCGAATGGGTTCAGGCCAAGGTGACGGAGTCCACGCACTGCTACGACAGCGGCAGCATCTGGGTGGATGCCGATGAGGGCGGAGAGACCTGGACGATACTGGCCCCTACCGGTGCCGGACCGCAATACTGGGGCGCCGGAGGCGAAGTGGAGGAATTCGTCAGCACCGACCGGGGGAAGACCTGGACCAGGACCCGCGCCCTGACCTCGGGCAGTTCCCTCAACCAGACCTACGTGAGGCGTCCGCTCCGGGCAGCCGACGGTTTCAGGGCATTCTGGGCCGACGGCAATCCTGACGTCTTCGGGCGGAGTTCGCTGTATTTCTGCAACCGTGCCGGAGACGTGTTCCGGATGCCCTATGACATGACTGACGAATGGATGGCCCCGGAGCGGGTGGGACCATAGCCTCCGGTTCTTGGAAGAAAATATATATTTTTCTACATTTGTCTTTATATAGCCACCTTTGAAGAAAACTACAGAATAATGACCAGGAATACTTATTGCCTTCTCTTCATCTCGGCCCTGCTTCTTGGTTTCTCCGGATGTTCCCGGGTGGATACCGGAAGCGATGCTGAAAGCTTGGCCGTGTCTGCGATCGTCGTCCCGGAGCAGTACAAGATGGACATGAACACCTATTCGATGGACCTGTCTACCACAAAGGGGATCGGCATCACCACCGAAGACCGCCTCATACTCAAGCTGGTTGGCGGACGGGAACTGGATTTCCCGGTGGTCTCCGTGACTGACCAGTCCTTCCGCATCCAAGCCGACAGCCAGGTTACCACGGGCTTCTACACCCTGTACCTGGTCCATGAAGGGCGCCGTTACTACCTCGGACAGGTCAGTATCGACCTCCACACCCCCATCGAGATCGAGCCCGGGCCCGGAGTGAACCTGTTCGGCGCCGTGACCTGCGACGGCGTGGGCATTCCCGGCGTCCTGGTTTCCGACGGGGCCGAGATCGTGGAGACCGACGGGCGCGGTGTGTACCAGATGGTTTCCAATAAGCGCTGGAAGTATGTGTTTGTGATAATCCCTTCCGGCTATATGCCCGCAGTACAGGGAATCATGCCGGAGTTCCATGCCGCCCTCGATGAAAAAGGCGCCGTGGAGATACCCGAGCGCAGGGACTTTGCCCTGAAAAGGGTCGAGAACGACAGTTTCACCCTCTTTGTCCTTGGCGACATGCACCTGGCCAACCGTAACAAGGACCTCCATCAGTTTGACGCCGTGGCCAAGGACCTTGTGGCCACCATGGGCGACGTAACCGGTCCCAAATACCTCCTGACCCTCGGCGACATGACCTGGGACCTGTATTGGGAGCAGAACAGTTTCTGCTTCCCGGAGTACATCTCCATAGCCGAGAAATACCTTGAAGGGGAGTACGTTTTCCATACCATGGGCAACCACGACAACGATCCGCTCGGGGACGGAGACTTCATGAAGACCTTCCGGTACGTCCGTGACATCGCTCCCAGTTTCTATTCGTTCAATATCGGCCGCATACATTTCATAGTGCTGGACGACGTGGACTTCAACAATGCCGAGCCCGGCAACCGCTCCGACTACAGGGCGGACCTTACCGTGGAGCAGATGCAGTGGCTCGCCAAGGACCTCTCATATGTACCAAAGGGGTCCAAGCTGGTGATTTCCAGCCATATACCGGTTTTTTACCCCACGTCTGACTGCGTCACTTTCAAGCAGCATTGGAACGGGGCCGACGCTCCCGGCGAGGGCGGAACCCCTGAATTCCTGGAGATGGTGAAGGACTATGACGTCCAGATGCTCACGGCACATTCCCATGAGGTATTCAATTTCAAGGTTCCCAACAGGAACTTTGAAGAGCACAACCTGGGCGCCATCTGTGCAACCTGGTGGTGGTCCGGCAACCTGACTCCGGGTGTCCACATAGGCCAGGACGGGGCTCCCGGAGGCTATGGAGTCTTCACCTTCAACGGCACCCGGATGAGCCATTACTTCAAGTCCCCCGGCTGGCCGGCATCGCACCAGTTCCGGGCCTACGACATGGGCAAGGTCAAGTCGGTCATAGTCCCTTCCCTCGGAGGCAACAAGCCAGGATTCCAGAAGTTTGTGGACATAATGGCCGCCTATGACGACAACGACATCCTTGTAAATGTTTGGGATTACGATCCCACATGGAAGATATCCATCAAGGAGGAAGGAGTGGAACTACCTGTAACCCAGGTATATACATGCGACCCGCTGCACATCGTAGCGATGACGGCCAAACGCTTCCTGTCCACTTCGGAACCCAACTTCATCACCGAGAACTGGTATCATTTCTTCAAAGCCAGGGCCTCGTCCCGGGATTCCACCGTGGAGATTTCCGTCACCGACCGGAACGGCATCAAGCATACAGAGACCATGCGCCGTCCCAAGGCCTTCTCCGTTTCCGACTATACTGTTTTGTAGAAGATGAAAAGGCTTGTTTCACTCATACTCTTGCTGACGGGCGTTCTCCCGCTCTCCGCAAAGCCCGCCCGGGAATCCATGGAGGAACTCACCTCCCGGGTTTTCGCCCTGGCGGAATCGCAGTACGCGGCCATTGATGCCGCCCTTCCCGAGGGGACATTCCCCAAAAGCGTGAGCAAGGACGCCGTCACTACCGAGGAGGCGACCGCATGGACGGCCGGATTCTATCCCGGAAGTCTCTGGTATATATATCTTTATGGGAAGGACGGACGCATCCGGTCCCTGGCGGAGAAATATACCCGGGCGATGGAGCCGGCAACCAGGAGCCATATTTCGCACGACCTGGGTTTCCAGTTCAACTGCAGCTACGGAAACGCCCTCCGCATTACCGGCGACCCCGGGTGGCAGCCGGTGCTGCTGGAGGCCGCACGCCTGCTGGCCGGCCGCTTCAACCCCGTCACGGGGGTGACCCGCAGCTGGAATTTCTCGCCCAAGGGGAAGACCTGGCTGTTTCCGGTGATAATAGACAACATGATGAACCTGGAACTCCTCACCGAGGCGGCCCGGCTGACCGGGGATGATTCATTCCGGGACATTGCGGTTTCCCATGCCAGGACCACCATCCGGAACCATTTCCGTGAGGACGGAACCTGTTTCCACGTGGTGGATTATGATCCTGAAACCGGCTCGGTCCGCTGGAGGGGTACCCACCAGGGGTATGCCGACGGTTCGGCCTGGGCCCGTGGTCAGGGCTGGGCCCTTTACGGCTATACCATGATGTATGAGAAAACGGGGGAGGCTGCCTTCCTCGCCCAGGCTGAGACCGTGGCCAGGATGCTCCTGGAAAGGCTTCCCGGCGACGGTATCCCTTACTGGGATTTTGATGCTCCTGAGATTCCGGACGAGCACAGGGACGCCTCTGCCGCCGCCGTAATGTGTTCCGCCTTCGTCCGTCTTGCCTCCCTGACCTCCGACAGGAAACTCTCCAGGCAATGCAGCGCCATGGCCGAAAAACAGATCCGGACCCTGGCATCCCCGCTGTACCTCGCCTGCGTGGGCGAGAATGCCGGATTCCTGCTTTACCACAGCGTTGGCAACCTTCCCAAGAAGAGCCAGGTTGACGTACCTCTCCCTTATGCCGATTATTATTTCCTGGAAGCTCTGCTCCGTTGGAATAAAATACTGTAACAATGAAACTTAGAACTATTCCCCGTATCCTTATCGCCGCGGTCCTGCTCTCCGCCGGCTGCGGAAACGTGGAGGGTGGCGTGGAGGAATCGGTTTCCGTCTCCGGACTGGATGCCGTAATCCGCCTCGCACCCGCCCCCGAGGAACCGATGCAGTTTGAGATTTCCTCCAACGTCGGATGGTCCATCGTAAAGAAGGACCTCGACTGGCTGACCATAACCCCGCTGCGGCGGCTTGCCGACACCGGGCAAAGTACCGTCACCCTTGCTGCGATGCCGAATCCGGCCCTCGGATCCCGTCGCGGGACCTTTGAGATAAAGGCAGGAGAGAACTTCTCCAGGACGGTTACCGTGGAGCAGGCCGGAATCGACGACGCCCCTTCGCTGATCCTTTCCGGCATCGAGGAGGATGCCGTGTGGTTCGGTGCGGATGATTATCCCAGGGAGGTCACGCTCTCCTGCAACAGGGACTGGACGGCCAAGGCCCAGGGGCTGGACTGGTGCACCATTTCGCCGCTTGAAGGCCGTGGGGGCCGTCTTGCCACCATAACCATCGTTCCCGGAAAGAACGAGGATTCTGCAAGGCAGGGCCGCCTGGTGTTTGATTATGGCGGAGAGACCGCCCGCGAGATCGTGGTTGGCCAGGCCGGCTTTGAGGCCGTCATTTCCGTTTCCGCCCAGACGGTCCGGGCATCGGATACCGGCAGGCTGGAGCCCGTCGGCATAGTGGTAACTTCCAACGGCTCCTGGACGGCGACGTCATCGGCCTCCTGGCTCACCCTGGACAAGTATTCCGGAACCGGAGACGATACCGTGACGCCGGCGGTTGAGGTAAATGAAACCGAGAACACGCGTACGGCCACTATCACGTTCGACAACCATGGCGTCAAGGCCGTGGTGACCGTGGAGCAGAGCGGCAAGATAGTCCAGTACCTGACCGTATCCCCCAAGACGGTGGAACTGTCCGGAAAAGGAACCGGAGTCAGCGTTTCCGTCAGCGCCAATACGGCCTGGACGGTCACGGCCTCGGAATCCTGGATTACCGTCAGCCCCGCCTCCGGCAGCGGAGACGCCGTAATAACCATCTCCGGAACCTCCAACAACACCACCGAGGCGCGCCAGGCCACCGTTACCGTCGCGTCCACCGAGGTGGAACTCCTGGCCGATGATATAACCGTAACCCAGGATATCAACGTCAGCCTCGACGGCTACGTGGACCTGATGGAGGAAAAGATAACCTGGATATGCAACGACCAGGCTCTGGCCATGCAGACTTCGCCCGACTTCGCCACCAAGGGCGAGAACGGCAGCGCAGCTCCCGCCACAGGTGCCGGTACCGGCGTGTTCTATCCTTCCACGCATGCCGACATCGCTTATGCAACGTACGTCAAGGGCAATACCCTCAATTATGCCACCACATTCATCATTTCCGTAGAGGGCCATTATGCCTTCAAGAAACTCTGGACCGGAGATGCCGTGGAATTCCGTGTCCCGGTGGTCAGGATCGGCAAGGGCAGCACGCTGCACTTTGACTTTGCAATCCGTGCCACCAAGGCTACGGCGGCCTACTACCGGGCCGAAGCATCCTTCGACGGAGGTGATACCTTTGTCTCCTTCGATACAGGGGAATACTATGCCGGGAACGGCGCCGCCAACGCCAAGCTGAAGAAGAAAGACTCGGCTCATCCGTTCCGGGCCACGCTCACGGCGCCTTCCTCCATTGAGCTGACCGAACTGATCGTACGGATAACCGTGGCTGACGCCACCAATGCCGTGGACGGCAGCAGCGTATCGTCGCCCAATACCGGTACACTGCGTCTGACCAATACCAGTACCGAACCTCCGTTCGCCGGTCCTACCATCTATGTAACAGAGTAACAGACAGATATGAAAAAGTGTATCCTGTTTTCAGCCGTCCTTGCGGTCCTGGCCGGTTGCAGCAAGGGCCCCAAGGTGGAGCTGCAGCCCTGGGAGTCCTACCGTAATCCGGTGGTCCAGGAAGGCCTGGAAGACCCTGCGGTAATGTACTCCGACGGTAAGTTCTATTTGTATTACAACGGCACCGTGGAGGATGACGTGGTGCCGCTGATGGAATCGGAGGACCTGGTGGGCTGGGAGGCCCTGACGTCGGCTTTCACGGCCCTGACGGCACCCTCCCCGCTCCCGAACTGTACCATCGGCTCATGCTCCGTCATTCCCCACCAGGACGGATTCCTGATGTACTATACGGCATCGGCCGGGACATCGGTGGTGGGCGTGGCCGAGGCTCCGTTCCCTACGGGTCCCTGGTCCGACGTGGGAACGGTCGTAACCACAGTCACTTCCGATGCCGTCCTGACAGGCGCCCCGTCGGTCTTTTCCGACGGCGGATCCCTTTACATGGCGGTGGGTACCAGCAAGGGCATTTTCCTGCTGGCGCTTTCGGCCGACGGGAAGTCCCTTGCCGGAGAAACCCCGGTCAGGCTTGCCTCGGAGGCCTTTTTCGCCCCTGCAATGTACAGGCATGGCGGGAAGTGGTATCTCCTTGCAACGAGCGGATCGGTGTCGGGAGGAGCCAACAGCACCGCCCGGATCGTTTACGGCCGTGCCGACAATTCAACCGGTCCGTTTGTCAACAGCAAGGGCGAAACCATGCTGGACGGCGCCTCCGAGACCCTTCTGGAGGGAAGCCGGAAATTTGCCGGTCCCGGCAGCTGCCCGGCCCCGCTGGACCTTGCCGACGGTTCGTCGTGGCTCGTCTACAATGCCTTTGACCTGACGGATGTCACCCGGGGCCGTACCTTGATGTTGGATCCCCTGTTCTGGGAAGACGGCTGGATGAAAATCCGCGGAGGGACCCCCTCCTTCTGTTCCGACTGCCCGGCTTTCAAAAGTGAGTAGCGATGAGAATCAAGATACTGTTATGGATTACGGCGGTATGCCTGCTGTTCCCGGTCCTGTCCCGGGCGCAGTCAAGAGTCAGCGTATCGGGCCGTATCGTGGACGATGAAGGACAGCCTGTCCCCGGAGCGGCCGTCGTCGTCAAGGGCAATCCCGCCCTGGGCGGCGCGGTGACAAGCACCACCGGGGAGTATACCCTCACTGTCCCCCAGGGCAGCGTCCTGGAGGTCACCTGCATAGGCTTCTCGCCTCAGGAGAAGCGGTTTACCGGAAACTCGGTCTGGGACATAACCCTCGTACCTGATGCGGAAGTACTTGAAGATGTGGTTGTTGTGGGCTATGGTACCCAGAAGAAAGAGAGTGTGGTGGGGGCCATATCGCAGGTCGGGACCGATGCGCTTACCCGCTCCGGAACCCTGAACATCACCAACGCCCTGGCGGGCAAGCTCTCAGGCGTGGTAACCTACCAGAGCAGCGGCCAGCCGGGAAACGACGATGCCACCATCTTCATCCGCGGTCTCTCCAGCTGGAACGGTTCGTCGCCGCTTGTGATGGTGGACGGTGTGGAGCGTCAGTTCAGTTCCCTCAATCCCGACGAAGTCAAGACGATATCCGTCCTGAAGGATGCTTCCGCGACCGCGGTCTTCGGTGCGCGGGGCGCCAACGGGGTTATCCTCGTCACCACCAAGACCGGTTCCAAGGGAGCGCCCAAGATGAACCTGTCGGTGAATTACGGTGTCAATATCCCCGAGGAACTGCCGCAGTACATCCCCGCCGCCAAGGTTCTAGAGATGGCGAACGTGGCCATGCGGAACGAGCAGAGTTTCGGCAGCGTGTATTCGCCGGAAGATATCGAGGCCTACCGCAGCCGGGTCAACCCGGTAAGGTATCCCGACAACGACTGGTTCGGCATGCTCCTGAACAAGGTGTCGCAGACCTTCAACGCTACTTATAACATCAGCGGAGGTACCGACAAGGTGCGCTATTACGTGGGCGTGGGGTATACCACCGACGGCTCGATCGTCAAGCGGATCAACGACTGGAGCAATTCCGATTTCCGCTATCACAAGATGAACTACAGGGCCAACCTCGACATCAACCTGACAAAGTCGACCTTGCTCTCGGTGAAGGTGGGCGGCGTCACCGACATAGAGCAGCATCCCGACGGAGTGACGGTGGCGAGTCTCTTCACCACCATGTACAACGCTTCCCCGGTGATGTTTCCGGCCTATTATCCCAAGGAGACGATGTATGACATTCCCGACTGGGAATGGCCCGGACTCTGGGAGGACCGCCTTGCGCAAACGGGTACCTCCTATGCCAAGAACCCCTACACGCTGCTGGCGCAGGGGAATTACACCCAGACCACCCGGAACCGCCTCAATACCGACCTCCAGCTCTCCCAGGACCTTGATTTCATAACCAAGGGCCTGTCGGTCAAGGGGATGGTGTCGCTGACCTCCGTCTTTTCAAGGTATTCCCAGCAGGGTGTCCAGAACATTCCGGTGTACCGTATAGACTGGGAGGCCTTTGACTACGGCGCCCAGAATCCCTGGAGCAGCACCGAGAAAGGCAACGAGGTGTATGTTCAGCCGCCGTATTCGGTGAGCGTGGACAACACCGCCCGCAGCACCACCATGGTCCTGTACTGGGAGGCGTCGCTCAACTATGCGCGCAAGTTCGCCAAGAAGCACAATGTGACCGCCCTGGCGCTGATGAACCAGCGGCAGAGGCTGGCCGGGGCCTCGTTCCCGCACAGGCAGCAGGCCTTCGTGTCCCGCGTGACCTATGATTACAAGGGCAAGTATCTCTTCGAGGCCAACATGGGTATAACCGGCAGCGAGCAGTTCGCCCCCAGGAACCGGTACGGTTACTTCCCGAGCGCCGCCGTTGGCTACTACATTTCCAAGGAGAATTTCTGGAAGAAGGCCATGCCCTGGTGGAGCACCATGAAAATCCGCTATTCCGACGGTCTGGTGGGAAGCGACGAGGCCAGTTCCGACTGGCTGTACTACAGCTCCTACTCGAAGAATAAGAACCGGACCATCATCCTGGAGGACCTCGCGGCCAACGAGACCGCCCGCTGGGAGACTGCCCACAAGCGGGACGTCGGCGTGGAGATGGGCTTCCTGAAAGACATGTTCACCGTCAGCGTGGACCTCTTTGACGAGAGCCGTAAGGACATGCTGGTCACTCCCACCGAGTCTCCGCTCAGCGGCGTATCGTCCAAGGACGTCAATACCGGCCGCATGGAGAAGCACGGCATCGACATCGAGGCCAAGTGGCGCATGACCACCGCCCGCGGCTTCTATTACGAGGCCGGATTCATGCTCGGACTCAACGAGAACCGCATCCTCAGCTATGAGGAACCGGTGGGAACCCCTTCATATCAGAAATACGTGGGGACGTCCTACCAGGCTGCCCGGACGGGCATGAACCTGATCGACGGCAACTACTTTGGCAGCGTGGACGAGCTGCATGGCTATCCCAATGCCCTGGGGGAGGTCTCCGGCCTGTATCCCGGCATCTACAAGCTGCTGGATTTCAAGGTTGACGGCGCCATAAACTCCCTGGACATGCATGCCATCCGCGGCATCGCCTATCCTCCCATGGTGGGGTCGTTCAACCTGGGCTTCGGCTATAAGGGCCTCTCCGTCAATATCCTGTTCTACGGTACCCACGGCAAGTACGTCAACTTCAACCGGGCCTTCTGGAAAGAGTTCATAAAGCAGGATGTAACTGTCCATGCCGCGCAGCTGGACTACTGGCGTCCCGACAATCCGGGCGCCGGCCACTCCACCCTGAGCTTCGATGACAAGCTGTATTCGATGCTCGGCGGAAGTGCCAATGACACGTTTGACATGCTGATCGAGGGGCACTCCTGGCGGAAGTCGGACTACCTGACGCTCAAGGAGCTCTATGTCAGCTACAAGTTCGACGGCAACCGTCTCCGCCAGCTGCTGGGCGTCCGGGGCCTGAGCGTAACCCTCACCGGGAACAACCTCTTCACGGCCACCAGCCTGATCGAAGGCAATCCCCAGCGGACCGCCCTCTCTTCCAGTTATTATCCGATCATGCGGACCGTCCGCCTCGGAGTCAAACTCGATTTCTAAATCCTTCCGAAAATGAAAAGAAGCAGATTACTCCTATTAATGGTATCTCTCCTGACCGTGGCCGGAGGATGCAACTGGCTGGATGTGGACCCCGAACTCGGCCTCTCCGACGAGGACGTGTTCTCCACATACAAGAATTACTGCCAGTATTTCGACTATATCTTTACCACCGAGACGACGTACACCCCGCTGAACATACACGAGGGGTATCCGATGTATGTGGACTACAACGACCGCCGCTTCTCCCTTGTCTCCACCACGGATGCGGCCGACGCGGGCCGTCTTCTGCGCGCCCAGCAGGAAGTCAAGATCGGAAAACTGTCGCAGGAGACCGTCTCGGACTTCACCTTCGACGCCAAGCGGCGGCCGATCGCGGCGGCGATGTTCAAGATCATCCACGTCGCCAACCGGTCCATCGAGAATATCGGCATGCTCACCAACGCGCGTCCTTCGGAAAAGAACGACCTGCTGGGCCAGGCCTATTTCGTAAGGGGATACGCGCACTTCGTGCTCTGCCGGTTCTTTGGCGGAATGCCCTACATCGCCGAGGCGTCAAAGGACGACTGGGACCTGGAGCGGCTTTCCTCCTATGAGACATACAGGCTTGCCGCCGAGGATATGTATACCGCCTATGAGTACCTCAAGCAGGCAGGGAAGATGCGCCGTGATGCCGTTCCCGGAGTGGCCGGCCACCTGAACGCGTCCGACATGGACCGCCCCAGCGGCTGTACCGCCCTGGCTATGCGGGCGCGTGCTCTTATGTACGCGGCCTCTCCGCTGAGCAACCTTAACGGGACGCAGGACTGGGCCGACGCGGCCGATGCCTATGCGCTTGCGCTCTCCGAGGCCCTCAACAACCAGTATGCACTTCAGGATGCCTACGAATACACCGACAATTTCTTCGGAAAGACATCCACCAACGAAGTGCTCTGGGGTTATGCGCACAGCGGCCGTCCCAACCTGTCGTCATTCTCGGGTATTACCGGCTATCCCCAGAGTTATTATTCCAATGCTTCCGGCATCTGCCCTACGCAGAATTTCGTGGACAAGTACGAGACCATCTACGGGGAGCCGCTGGAAACCGAGGCCGACCGAGCCGCGGCGGCAGCAGCCGGACATTACAACGAGCAGAACCCGTATGAGGGGCTGGATCCCCGATTTGACCTTACAATCCTGCACGACCGTTCCACCACCCCGTACGTGTCGGGTTATGTGAACATCCATTACAACCCCGCCTCCAAATCCTGGCCCAACACGAGCATTTCATCGGTCAGCCAGGCTTTCGGAATGGCATGGGGCACCAACGACGGCAAGGGTTATTCCAATACGGGCTACTACTGCCGCAAGCAGTGGAGGGGGGCTCGCGGCGACCAGGACAAGTCCTATTACCTGCTCTCTCCCATGGCCCGGCTCGCCGAGCTGTACCTCGGCTATGCCGAATGCGTGAACGAGGCGTACGGCCCGCAGGGAAAGGCCGGGGACATGGACCTGACCGCCGTCGAGGCAGTCAATACCATCCGTCACAGGATCGGCATGCCTGACGTCATGGCAAAGTTCACCGTCTCCGCCGATGCCTTCCGTCCCCGTGTCCGGAACGAGCGTTGCGTTGAACTCGCCTTCGAGGACAACCAATATTACTTTGACATCCGCCGCTGGAAAACGGCGCCGGAATGCATGACAAAGACGCTGTACGGCATGTATGTGGAGTCCTGCGACGTGGATGCCGCCCATCCCGTGGGGCGCCGGTATGAGCGCAGGCCTATCCCTGAGAACCGCCAGTGCACGTGGAAGGACTGTATGTACACCTGGCCGTTCCCGGACAGCGAGGCCAACAAACTCCTCAAGTTCAAGAACAATGAAAGATGGCAATAGCATGGACAAGAGAATCATATTCATAGCGGGGCTGCTATTGTCCCTTCCGCTGGGTGCCCAGCGTGCCGATTCGCTGCTTTCCGTCTCGACGGCCGAGCGGGCGGATTCCGCCTTGCTGGAGAAGGCCTCGGGGCTGGATATCCGGGCCCGGCTCAGCGGCCTGCTTCCCGGGCTGGACATTATCGGACACCACGGCCAGACCACCTATTCAACCTCCAACCTGGGGTCGCCCCTGTTTTCCAGCGGTGCCATCTCATCGGCATCCAAGGGCTTTACGGGGCAGACCGTGTTCGTAGACGGCGTGCCCGTACCGCTCTCGCAGTTCTGGCTGCAGCCTTCCCAGATCGAATCCGTGGAGTACGTGACCGACGTCCACGACAAGAACGGCCTGGTGCCGTTTGCCTCCCAGGGTGCCGTCCACATCCGTACGCGGCAGGGAACGTATAATACCCCGATGAAGACGGATGTCTACGCCGAGTCCGGTGTGGGCATAGTGGACCGGATGCCGGAATGGTCCGACGGCGTGACCTACGCCCGCCTGAACAATGCGGCCCGCGAGGCCTCCGGATACAGCAAGCTCTACACCGATGCCGACATCGCCGGGTTCGCGCGTGCCGACATGTACGACAAGGTGACCCCGAACGTGGATTACCGCTCCCTGATCCTCAGGGACATCAAGCCGGTGACCCGCTTTGGAGTAGGCGTCGGAGGCGGCTCGTCCCAGGTCAAATACAATTTCTCCTTTACCGGGATCAATGAGGGCGACCTCTACCGGGTGGGCCCCGCCAGCGACAATACGCAGTTCAACCTGCTGATGAGCGTCACAACCAGGATAGGCCAATGGATAGAGGCGGGAGCCGACTTCAAGGGCCTGATGGGAATACGCCGGGGGAACCGCTCCACGCTATATGCCTGGAGGAGCGTTCCGGCCGTGGCTTTCCCCGTGGCCCTCGGTCTCAGCCGCGGCGACAGCGGCCTCGATGACGACAAGGCCGGTTCGGCCATCTATACCGTCTCCAGGACCTTCACCAGCAACCCATATGCTGAAACGGTGGACGGCGGCTTCTATACCGCCAAGTCGCGCAGCGGCATGTTCCGCGCCCATCTGGACCTGGATTTCGGCTTTATGCTGAAGGGACTGAAGAGCGTCACCGCCGTCAACTTCGGCTCGTTCTACTATACCTCCGTGGGCAAGGACAACGATTACCTGGCCTATTTCTGGGATTCGACAAACTACCTGGAGGACCTTTCTTCCCACCTGGGCGTGAAGTCTCCTACCAAGCAGACCTTCTCCACCACCACTGTCCAGTCGCTCATCGTGACTGAAGACCTTACCTACGACCGGACCTTCGGCGGACACCATGTTTCAGCCGGGTTGTCGTGGTATCTTTCCGACGGTTCCCGCTCCGGAAACAGTTTCAACGAACGCCTGGTTTCCGGCCGTGCCGGTGCCTCCTGGTCATGGAAGAACCGCTATGCGGCGGCCTTCTCGCTCCAGGCAGCCGGCGCTCCCAAGTTCGCCCCGCTCCGCCGTTGGGGGTTGTTTCCCACCGGAGCCGTTACTTGGAACATTGCTGCAGAGCCGTTTATGAAGGGCGCCAGGGCGGTCAGCGAGCTTAAACTCTATGCGCAGGCCGGCCAGATAGGGGCGTCGGACATCTTCTCGTCCAACTACCGCTACCAGGCCAGCTATGACCTCAGCAATACGGCGACCTATGGCCCCGCAACCGCCTACCAGTGGTTTGGCGTGGACAAGCAGACGGTGAACTACACCACGGTGGAACGCCTGGCCAATCCGGAGCTTACCTGGCCCAAATATACCGAATTCGACCTCGGAATCAAGGCCGGCCTGGCCTGGGGGCTTTCGGCAGGAGCCAAATTCTTCCTGGTGGACCAGACCGGACTGCTGGCCAATACCATGAGCGAATACAGCCTGGTATATGGCTGGGACGGAACCGCCCTCTATGAGAATTATGAGGCTATCCGGACCAGGGGCGCCGAATTCAATCTCCGCTACGGACATGCCTGGGGCGATTTCTCCTTCGAGGCCGGCCTGGGTGCAGCCACATGGAAGCGTACCGACACCCGCGTGGTGGACGACAACTGGGTGTACGACTGGCAGAGGCTCACCGGCAGCGATACCGATGCGATCAGGGGCTATGTATGCACCGGGAAGGACGAGGCCGGAGACCTTGTGTACCAGGACCTCAACAACGACGGCGTGATCAATGACAATGATCGTAAGATAATCGGAAACTCCTGTCCCAGACTGCGTTACACCCTGGATCTGAGTTTTGCCTGGAAGGGCCTGGAACTGTATGTCGCGGGTTCTGGAAGGGCGTTCTATGACCGGGCGCTGAACAGCGGGTATTTCTGGAACGGATGGGGCGACAGCAACTATTCCGCCTTCGTGGTGGACAATCTCGGCGGAGCCTATCCCCGTCTGGCCTACGACAAGTCGCAGACGAATTTCCTCCTTTCCGACTTCTGGCTCCGCAAGGGCGGATTCTTCAAACTCAGGACCCTGTCACTCTCGTATACCATCCATCCCAAGGTGTCGTGGCTGGGCGCAATCCGGTTCTCGCTGACGGGAGGCGACCTGCTGACCCTGACCTCCATCCCGTACGTGGATCCGGAGGACATCGATGCCGGCGTAAGCAATTATCCCTTCTTCCGGACCTTCCTGGCCGGGGTTAAATTCTCATTCTGATGCGTATGGACAAGCATATTATTACTTTGCTGCCGGCCATGATTGTGGTGGCGGCGTGCGCAAAATTCCTGGAGCCGCTTCCTAACGGCAGCTACAATGAAGAGAATTATGAGGATTATCCTTCGCTGGTGCGGGGATATGTGGAGAAGGCTTATTCGCTCCGCCCGTCCACCTATCTGTCCATGGATTATATAGGCGGGGACGGCCTGTCGGACAACATGACCTGGCGGAACCGCAATACTGACGGATACAAGATGGCTACCGGCGTCAGCCTGCCCTCGGAAAACCCCTTCTCATCGGCATACAAGCGCGATTACATGGGGATTTACTACTGCAATCTCTTCCTCAAGGACGACCTGGGGCTCAATACCAGGTATATGGTTGATAAAACGGCCAACCGTAATCTCCAGCGGGCCCTGCAGGGCGATGCCTACGCTCTCCGCGCCTGGTATCTGTACGACCTGCTGAAATGGTTCGGCGGCCGCGGTGCGGTTTCAGGGGCCCTTCTGGGCGTCCCGCTGCTGACGGAGCCCATGGATCCCTCTTCGGCCGACATGCGCACCATCGAGCGCGCTCCCTTCGAGGACTGCATAGCCCGGGTGGTCGCCGACTGCGATTCGGCAATCCGCTACCTGCCGCTGGGAAACCGTGACTTCCTCAAGGAAGAGGAGATGATCCCAGTCCTTGGAGCGGTGCGGTACCGCAGGATGGACGGGGCCTCGGCGATGGCGCTCAAGGCGCTGGCCCTTCTGACCTGGGCCTCGCCCGCCTACAATACTTCCGGCGATGTCAGCCGGTGGCACAAGGCGGCGCTTGCAGCCAAGGAAGCCATTGATTACAAGCTTGATGTGGAAGGAGTCGTGACGGACGGATTCGACCCCGCCAAATCCTTCATGTGGCTGAATCCCAACGCCCAGGAGGCTTATTACATCTCGCAGATATCGTCCAACTCCACCTATGAGACCGCTTTCTACCCTCAGGGTTTCAACGGCAATGCCAACTACGGTCCCACCCAGGAGCTGGTGGACGCCTTCCCGATGGCCAACGGCTATCCCATCGACCGTCCCGAGGGCGGTTATGATCCGGCCAGGCCTTATATCGGCCGTGATCCGCGCTTCTATGAAGACATCTTCTATGACGGGGCCCGGGTGGTCCGCAACACCAACTCGTCCGATATCATGTATACATTTAACTCGGCAGAGGGTGGCGCCGATGCGCCCGGACTTGTAAATACTTCACCAACAGGATATTATATCCGTAAGTTCGTGTATACAGGGTGGAATAAGGCCGACAATTCCGTGGAGACGGCGCAGCACTGCATCTTCTTCCTTCGCTGGACGCACATGCTGCTTGCCTTTGCGGAAGCCGCCAACAACGTGGTGGGGCCGCTGGACAGTGAGACCTACGGCCTTTCGGCAAAGGATGCGCTCTCCTATATCCGCAGGCGTCCCACCGAGGGCGGCGTAAAGGGAATAGGAGCGTCGGGCGACCCGTACCTGGATGAATGCGCGGCGCAGGGATTCCTCGCTTTCGATGCCCTGGTGAAGAACGAGTGGCGGATCGAGACCTGCTTCGAGGGACATCGCTTCCATAACGTACGGCGCTGGGCCACAGATGTTTCCGAGATAAATATTCCCATCCACAGGATCCGGATAGAACAGGATGGCGAAAACAGGACCTATTCGGTGGAGGAACTCGAGAAGAGACAGTATCCGTCGCTCTGGATGCCCCTTCCCTATACCGAGATGCGGAAGGCGCCCCTGCTGGAACAGAATGAAGGATGGGAAACATGGAGATAACGGGTATGAAAAAGTTCAGTATATTGCTTATAGGTGCAATCGCGCTCAGCGGTTGCTACCAGGATTATGTCAGGGATTACGACAGTGACGGGGTCTTCTTTGCCTACCAGTATGACCTGCGGACCTTTGTGATAGGGGAAGGCGCTTCCTTTGACGTGACGGTGGCGCTGGGCGGCGTGATGCAGAACGGCCGCGACAGGGCCGTGAAGCTGTCAATCGACAACAGTCTTGTAAACGGAGACGCCTATCGGGGAATGATGGGTTCCGACGGGGTTTCCGGCGATTATGTGGCCGCTGCGTTCCGCAGTGCCGGTGTCTCTTCGCTGGAACCGCTCCCTCCCGGAGACTTTACCGTAACGGGCATGGAGGGGCTCAAGATCCCTGCCGGGCGTCATACGGGGACTGTGACCGTCAGGGCTACCGATGCCCTCTTTGCCGACCCCAACGCCTACAAGCCCGGGTATGCAATTGGCGTGAAGATTGTTTCCGCCGATGCTGACGAAGTAGTGGAGGGGCTTGATTTTGAAGTGATTGCCGTTCGTTGCGAGAATCAGTTCTTTGGTAATTGGACTCATCACGGAACGCTCACCGTCTTTGACGAGTCGGGCAAGCAGGTCCAGAAGAACAGGGTTGTGGGAACCCTTGCCGACGACAGCGTCTATCTCCTTGTCACCGAGGATGCTTCCACCCTGACCTGCTCCAAGATGACGGGTGTGGCAGGCGGCATGAGGCTTTCCTTCAGCGGCAACGACATCACGGTTTCCTCAATGAACGGTTCCATCACCGGAAGCGGCCGTTTCAACGGGGCCAAACTTCTGCAGGACAGGGAATTGTACCTGGAATACGATACGCCTTACGGATCCGGCGGCAGGATGAACGTCCGCGATACGCTGTGTTTCCGCAACCGTATCCGCGACGGGGTCAATGAATGGCAGGACGAGAATCAGGAGCATTACAGATGAAAAGGACTGGACTGATAATAATGGGCCTCCTGTGTGCATGGAGCGCCTTTTCGCAGGAAGTGATGGACAACGCCAAGGTGGACGGTTACCGCTCCATCTGGTTCGAGCTGGGCAAATCCACCGAGTACGGCGTCAAGTATTCCGGCGGGTTCGCCACATACACGGCCAAGCATTCGCCCCTGGCCATCTATGCGCCGGAGGTCGACAGGACCTTTTTCGTGTATGGCGGAACTACCTCGGAAGATGAAACGCACCTCCTTTGCATGGCCGGTTGCTATGACCATAAGACCGGAATGGTATGCAAGCCCACGGTTGTCTACGACAAGCGTGGAGTAAGCGATCCGCACGACAACCCGGCCATCCTCCTGGACGCGGAGGGCTATGTATGGGTATACGTATCAGGGCGCAGCAATAAGCGGATGGGCCGGCGTTATCGCAGTACCGAGCCTTACAGCATCGAAAGGTTTGAGTTTAAGGGCGAGTCGGTCATGGCTTATCCCCAGCCGAGATATGTGCCCGGGAAGGGACATTTCCTGTTCTTCACCAGGTACGACGGCGTGCGTCAGCTGTTCTACCAGACCAGTCCGGACGGTGTAAACTGGACTCCCCATAAGCAGATTGCCTCCATCAAGATGCCGGGCGACAAGAATTCCGGTCACTATCAGATTATCGGGCAGCGCGGGGACGGCCTTCTGGCCACGGCCTTCAACAGGCACCTGAACGGCAACGTGGATACCCGTACCAATATCTACTATCTCCAGACGGCCGATTTCGGACAGACGTGGACACTTGTCGACGGCACGCCGGTGGAGCTTCCGGTGACCACCCGGAGCCATCCCTCGCTTATCCTGGACGCGGAATCGGAGGGGCTGAACGTCTATATCAAGGATGTGAATTTCGATGCCAAGGGCCGTCCCGTGATACTTTACGTGACCGGGCGCGGATTCAATCCGGGTCCCCGGCAGGGGCTCAGGGAGTGGCATGTGGCGCACTGGACGGGGAAGAAGTGGGAATTCCATTTCATCACCAGGTCCACTCACAACTATGATACCGGGTCGATCTGGGTTGAAGACGGCCTCTGGCGTGTGATTGCTCCAACCGGGGACGGGGCTTTCCGCTGGTATGCAGGCGGAGAGGTGGCCTCATGGGTGTCCCGTGACGGCGGCAGGCATTGGAAGAAGGAATACGACTATACCAAGGACAGTCCCCGCAACCACGGCTATGTGCGCCGGGTCATGGACGGGCGCGACCCCTTCGTGTGCCTGTGGTCTGACGGCGTCCCCAACAAGCTGTCAATCTGCAAGATGTACATCGGGGATTCCAAGGGTAACGCATGGGAGCTTCCTTATGAGATGAAGGATGAATGGGAAAAGGTGAAGCCTTATCTGAAACCATAAACGTATTCTTCCGTTTTTTTCCGTGCAAGAAATCCGCTTCTTTGGATTATGATTATGGCCGTCGGATAAAATGCGGCCTTGATTGACATGAAAAGGATATATGGATTTGTTTTGGGGGTGCTCCCCTTTCTCGCCGCGGTTTCTTGCAGCAGGGGCTATGACGGAGTGTATGGCGATATCGCAGGGAGGGTCGATGCTCCCGACGCTTATGAAAGTGCGGTTTCTGATGGCGGATCCGGTTCCGAAGGCGGTGGCCAGAACGGCAATTCCCAGGCCGGAAGGGTTACCGCCGGCGAATGGAACGACCTTGACAACTGGGATTTCTGGAGCAGTCTAATGCTTCCGGTATCCGGCAAGGGTCAGGAACCGCAGCAGGAGGATTATTCCGGGAAAGCCGATTACTGGCATTTCTATACCAACAACCGCGTTGCGGTGAAGGTGGTGGATTCCAAGGGAAATCCGGTTCCTGGAGCCGTCGTGTCCCTGGAAAGGAGGGGCGCAGAAATCTGGTCCACGGTTTCCGACAACCTTGGCAGGGCTGAATGCTGGGCGGGGCTTTTCCAGAAGGAGGAGAACCCCGGGGCGCTTCAGCTCAAGGTGGACGGTGTGCTCCGGAGCGACGCCCCTAAGGTCTCGGGCTGGGACATTTCGCAGGGTGCTGTTTATAACGAGGTGGTGCTCACCAAGGTCCCCGAGGTGAAGCGCAACGCCGACATAGCCTTCATCGTGGATGCAACAGGGTCAATGGCCGACGAAATCGATTTCCTCAAGGACGACCTCCTGGATATCCTCAATAAGACCAGGAACGAGAACGTCACTACTTCATTCCGGACGGCGGCCCTGTTCTACCGCGACAAGGGTGACGAATACGTGACCCGTTTCTCTGATTTCTCCTTTGATTTCACCACAACCACCAATTTCATCTCCCAGCAGAAGGCCGACGGAGGCGGAGACTACCCTGAAGCGGTGCACACTGCCCTGGAAGTGGGGATGCAGAGCCTGTCGTGGGACAGGAATGCCCGTACCAAGCTGGCTTTCCTGCTGCTGGATGCGCCGGCCCACCAGGACCAGGAGGGCGTGATTGCAAGTCTCCAGAAGTCCGTGAAACTGTATGCGGAAAAAGGCATCAAGATAATCCCCATCGCGGCCAGCGGCGTTGACAAGAACACCGAGTTCATGCTCCGCTTCTTTGCGGTGTCGACGGGTGGCACTTACGTTTTCATCACCAACGACAGCGGAATCGGCAATGATCACATCGCCGCCACCGTGGGTGAGTATCAGGTGGAACTGCTCAACAGCCTCATCATCCGCCTGATAAACAAGTACACGGAGTAGCCCTGGGCCGGCACTGTTCCGGTTACCTCCGTTAATCCCCGGTCGCCTCCGTTAACGTCTGGTCACCTCCGTTAACCTCCGGTCCCGGCCAGCTCCGTTAATCTCTCCGGCGCCGGCCGGAGGGCTTTTTGCGGCTACGGCGGAGGTCAAAGGCTCCGGTCGCTGGTCCTCGGCTCTTGGCGGAATTCCCGGTCGGGCCGGGAATCCCGCCTCGGCCTGCGGAGGCTCCCTCCGCCTTCGCCTCCGCGTCCGCGTTCGCCTTCGCCGCTGTCTGGAGGCGTTGAACCGCACGGTCGGGCCTGGAAACGCGGCAAATCGGGCCTGTCCGTGTCAGCGTTACCACGGACGGGACTGAAAAGCAGGCAAATCGAGCCCGCCCGTGCACAGGCCTCTCCATATCATCGAGTATCTCTGTCCCTCTGCTCGAAAAAGCCGGAAGAAAGATAAGGTTTGTACAGGAAATGGCCTTTAGGTGTACGGGAGGGCGCCTGAAGGGGCGTTTGTACATGAGAGGGTCCTCAGGTGTACAAATCAATGGCTGGCGGCGCAGTTGTACATGAAACGGCTTCTGGTGTACGAAACAAGGGGGGCAGGGCGCGAGGAGAGCCGTCAGGATCGGGCTCCCCGGAGCGTCCAGCCGCCGGAGGGGGTATATTCCGGAGCTGGGATTAAACCTCCACGGCGGTGGAGAATTCGCGGAGGAAGCGGATGTCGTTCTCGAAGTAGTGGCGGAGGTCGTTTACCTGCCACTTGAGCATGGCGATCCTCTCAACACCCATTCCAAAGGCGAACCCGCTGTAGACGTTCGGGTCTATCCCGCTGGCCTTGAGGACGTTGGGATCCACCATGCCGCAGCCGAGGATTTCCAGCCAGCCGGTGCCCTTGCAGATATTGCAGCCCTTTCCGTGACAGATGTTGCAGCTTACGTCAACCTCCGAGGAGGGTTCGGTGAAGGGGAAGTACGACGGCCTCATCCGGATGGAGGTTTCCGGGCCGAACATTTCCCTGGCGAACATTAGGATTGCCTGCTTTAGGTCGGCGAAGGTCACGCCCTTGTCGATGTAGAGGCCTTCCACCTGGTGGAATATGCAGTGCGCGCGGGCCGAAATGGCCTCGTTGCGGAATACCCTGCCGGGGCAGATGACCCTGATGGGGAGCCCCATCTTTTCCATGGTCCTGACCTGTACCGACGAGGTATGTGTCCTGAGCAGCAGCGGGTTGAGGTGCCCGGCCGACACGAAGAATGTGTCCTGCATGTCCCTGGCGGGATGGTTGGGCGGGAAGTTCAGGGCCTCGAACACATGGTAGTCATCCTCGATTTCCGGTCCTTCGGCCACCTCGTAGCCAACCTTGCGGAAGATGTCCACGATCTGCTGCCTGACTATGGAAACTGGATGGCGGGAGCCCAACTCGAACTGGTCGCCCGGCATTGAAAGGTCCTGCGTGGAGGCGCCGGCCTCGTCGTCGGAGCCTGCCTGGGAGCGGAGTTCCTCTATCTTTGCCACTGCCGCATTCTTGAGGGCGTTTATCTTTGATCCGAATTCCCTCTTCATGTCCTTGTCAAAGGATCGGAACTCATCGAAAAGACGGGTAATCTCGCCTTTCTTTCCCAGGAAGCGGACCCTTGCCTCTTCTACCTCTTTCTGCGTCTTGCAGCTGAGCCCTGAAAGCTCTTCAAGCAGCCTGTCTATAGCCTCTTTCATCTTCAAAAACAATTAACCCGCAAATTTAGCAAAAAATTTATTTCCTGAGCTTCTCTGAGGCCTTGGCTGCCTTCTGGGCCCGTTTGTCGCGGGCCTTTTTCTCGCGCGCCGCTCCGTTCTTGAGATATTTCTCCCATTGCTCGGGGGTGAGGAACTTGTTGAAGGCGTTGTAGGTGCTTTCCATCCAGCGGTCCTGGGCGGCGGAGTACATGTCGGCATTTGTAACCTTTGCCGCCTGGAGCTCCATCAGTTCCTTCTGCATAGCGTGGAGGTTGTTGTTCAGGGTTGAGTCCACGTAGAACTCCTGCCAGTATTCCAGGTCCAGTATGCTCGAGAGCCGCTCCACTTCCTTGTCGATATATTCGAGGAGTTTCTTCTCCTGGTCTTCGGGCGAGGATGGCTGTTCCTGTGCCGTTGCCGAAAAAACGGAAACCGCTGCGATGGCCGCGAGCGCCAAAAATATCTTTTTCATCCTAAAAAGTTTCTATATTTGTATTCTGTGACAAAAATAATCAAAAAATGATGAAAAGTCCTGTCCGATACTCCATAATATGTGCCACACTCTCGGCCGCCTGTCTTTTTGCCGCCCCGGAGGCCCGCTCCTGCACCAACATCCTGATTTCCAAGGGTGCCAGTGCCGACGGCTCCGTGCTGGTTTCCTATGCGGCCGACTCACACTGGCTCTACGGCGAACTGTATTTCAAGCCCTCGGCCTCATGGCCGGAAGGCAGCATGGTAAAGGTGAATGAGTGGGATACCGGGCGCTATCTTGGTGATATAGAGCAGGTTCCGCATACCTATAAGACCGTGGGGAACATGAATGAGCACCAGGTCATCATTGCGGAGACCACCTTCGGCGGAAGGGAGGAACTGGTGGACCGCAAGGGACGCATGGACTACGGTTCCATGATATACCTCGCTCTCCAGAGGGCAAAGACGGCCCGCGAAGCCATCGACGTGATGGTGTCGCTGGCCAACCGGTACGGTTACTGCTCGGAGGGCGAATCCTTCTCCATAGCCGACAAGGACGAGGTCTGGATCATGGAGGTGATCGGCAAGGGGATGAACATCCGCAACGGGGTCAACACCCAGAAGGGCATAGTCTGGGTGGCCATGAAGGTCCCCGACGGGGCCATCTGCGCCCATGCCAACCAGGCCAGGATAGGGAAATTCCCCCTGGACGACCCTGAAAACTGCCTCTATGCCAAGGACGTGATCTCCTTCGCCCGCCGCAAGGGCTATTTCGAGGGCGAGGACGACCGCGATTTCAGTTTCCGCGACGCCTATTGCCCGGTGGACTTCGGGGCCGCCCGCGGCTGCGATGCCCGTGCCTGGAGCGCCTACAACATCCTGAGCGACGGCTGGTTCACCTTTATCGACGACGAGGGCGAGCCCCGCACCTTGGACGCCTATACCTGGCTGGACTACGTGACGGGCTACAAGCTCGACGACCCGTTCCCGCTGTTCATCTATCCCAGGAAAAAGGTCACCGTAAAGGCTGTGGCCGATGTAATGAGGGACCACTTCGAGGGTACCCCAATGGATATGACGCAGGATATCGGAGCAGGCGGAAACGCCCTGCCTTACCGCTGGAGGCCGCTTACCTGGGAGTATGAGGGAGACAAGTACGTAAACGAGAGGGCGATCGCCACCCAGCAGACCGGTTTCTGGTTCGTGGGGCAGTCCCGCAACTACGTCCCCGACCAGGTGGGAGGAATCCTGTGGTTTGGTACAGACGATGCCGCAACCTCTTATCTCACACCTATTTACACCTGCATCAACGAAGTTCCCGAGTGCTTCCGTGAGGGTAACGGCGACCTGCTGCATTATTCGGAGACTTCGTCGTTCTGGATCAACAACCGTATTGCCAACGCCTGCTATAAGATGTACAACATCATGGCTCCCACGGTAAGGGAAAGGGCCGACGCCTTTGAGAGGGAGCAGATGCTCCGCGCCACCGTCAAGGTGGACAGCACCGCCATTATGAAGTACAACGAGTGCGTATACCGCATCCAGCGCAAGATGAAGGGCAAGAAGAAGACGGTCCTGCTTGAGGCCGACCCCTTCAAGAGCGTGTCAGCGTATCTGACCGAGTACTGCTCCAATACCGCCATGGAACAGTTCAACGCATGGAAAGCCCTTGAGGTTGAACTGCTTATAAAGTATATCGACGGTAACGTGAAGGCCCAGAACGAGGACGGGACCTTCAAGCACAGCGACTATTCCGAAGGAATCCCCTCCGGCCTGACGCAGCCCGGATACACCGAAACCTGGAAGCGCCACGTTTCCTTTGGCGAATTCGGCGACATGGTCCGCGTTCCAAAGACCCCGGAAGAAGACGAGGAATAGTTTATATAACACTCAAGCCGAATGAATCGACACCTGGTGATACTGGGCGCAATGCTTCTCCTGCTGCCTTTTTCGGGGAAGGCGGCACCTGAACTTCGTTTCCACACAATGCCGGACGCCACCTATTACGGAGGCATCCACAGCATCGCCAGAGACAGCGTAGGCCGCATCTGGTTCAGCGGTTACGACGCCGTATACGCCTTTGACGGCGACCGTTTCATCCGAATGACGGAGCTGGTAACCAGCCAGAGGCCGGACGATTTCTGGAACATAGGATTCCTGACAACGGACAAGGACGGAAGGCTTTATCTTGCCACGAACCAGGGGCTTCAGCGTTTTGACTGCGCCCACGGCCGTTTTGAATGCATAGCTTCCGGCAACATCGGAAACCTTGAAAGCACGGCTGACGGTTCGGTCTGGTTCATCTGCGACGGCAAGGTATGCTCGCTGGAAGATCCGTCGACACCGAGCGGCAGGCCGGTTTATCCCCCGGGCAGCAAGGGGAGCGTTATCTGGCCTTTGCCGGAAGATATGGACCGCGATCCCCGCAAACTCAGCCTCAACTGCTCCGGGGAACACGTTTGGGTAGCATCTTCCGGAGACCTTTATAGAAAGGACGTCTGCGGTGACTTTTCCGCGTTCCACGACTTTGGCAGCGGGGCGGTGGTGGATGTGCTGGAAGCTGGTGATACCGTATTCGTGCTGACCTTGTCGGAGGGACTTTACGTGTGTTCCCAGGACGGTGAGGTGAGCAGCCGTTATACGCTTCCCATTGAGAACGACAGGGCTTCCACGGCCAAGCAGCTTTATCTTGGCGAAGACGGAATCCTTTGGGTTGCAACACAGTACGGCCTCATGCTGGTCAGTCCCCGGAGCGGTTGCGTCAATCTTCTCAGGGCCAATCCCATCTATCCCTATTCGCTTCCGAACAATTCGGTATGGTCCTTTTTCCCCGACGGCGAGGGCCGGGTTTGGATAGGGACCTATGGCGGCAAACTTGCCCTGGCGATGCCGGGCGACAGCGACGTTGACCTGTATTTGAAGGCATCGTCGGGAGGTTTGGGCCATCCTATCGTAAGTTGTTTCTGCGAAGACGGCAGCGGCCGGCTATGGATAGGTACCGAGGGCGGCGGCATAACCGTATGGGACAGGAGCACGGACAAATTCTCATACTACACGCAGCAGGACGGCAGCGGACTTGCCTCAAACATGGTTAAAAAGCTGCTCCTTGACAGTGAAGGCAATATTTGGGCGTCTTTTTTCAATTCCGGAGTGCAGGTTTTTGACCGTTCCCGCGACCGGTGGAAGGATACCCCTCTGTCAAGGGGACCCAAGGACAGTCCGCTCAGCGTATATGATTTTGTCCCGGACGGCAGGGGCGGCCTGTGGATGTCGGATCCCGATGCGGACCTGATGCACGCAAGCCTGTCCACTGGAAAGGTGGAAACCATACATGCCGATCGTCGCCGTCAGGTGGAATCGGTGTTCTACGATACCAAGGGCCAGCTTTGGGTCCTTACGCACCAGGGGGCATATACGGTTGACGGGGAGACCGGAGCCGTGGTCAAGAGGCTTTACATGGATGACATGCCTTACGCGGTCAATAGCCTGAGCTGTGCGCTTGTGTCCTCATCCGGAGAAATCTTCTTCGGAACAAAGGGCGGCGGAGTGAATATCCTGTCTCCGGACGGCAGCTATGTGAACCATCCCATGGACGGGCGGACGGTATTCTCCATGGAGGAGGATCCTGCGACCGGCAATGTCTGGATGAGCACCGACCGAGGTCTGTGTTATCGTACCGGCGGGGAAATCTTGGTTTCCACGCTCAACAGTCCCAGCCATTGCGGTTCATTCTATCCGCGTTCGTCGTTCTGCACATCCAGGGGGGAACTCCTTTTTGGCGGCACCGACGGCTTCATTCTCTTCCGCCCCGGAGACCTCCGTCTGAATACCCATCTGCCCAAGGTGTTCTTTACCGATCTGAGGATAAACGACAAACATGTGCCAACTGAATGGTACACTGCACAGGAATCGCCCATGAAACTGGGTCACAAGCAGTCCAACGTGTATGTGTCGTTTTCTTCCGACAGCTATCTGCAAAGCTGGAATAACCGTTATTCCTGCCGACTCCGCGGCCTTTCCGACGAGTGGATAACCCTTCCTCCGGGACAGAAATCCATCAGTTATTTCAACCTTTCGCCAGGGACATATGTGTTTGAGGTAAAGGCCTCCAACAACGACGGCGTGCAGGGCGGGGACATCTCGTCTCTAAGCTGGGAGATCCGGCCGTCGCCCTTTACTACCTGGTGGGCCACCGGCCTTTATATTCTGGCCGTCCTCGGACTGGCAGCCTTCATCTGGCGGTTCTTCACCAACCGGAAGATATACCGTCACGAACTTGAAATGGAGCAACTCAAGGAAAAGAACATGCAGGAGCTCACAAAGGCCCGTATAAACTTCTTCACAAACATCTCCCATGACCTCAAGACCCCGCTTTCGCTGATTGTGGACCCCTTGAGGAAACTGAAGGAGCACCTCCCTTCCGATACTCCCGCCACCAAATATGCCTCCCTCATTGAAAAGAGCGTGGGCCGTATGCAACGGATGATAGGTCAGTTGCTTACGTTCCGCGAGATAGAGAGCGACCGCCTTACGCTGGACCGCCGGCCGGGCGACGTGGTGAGTTTTCTGGAAAGCATTTTCTCCCTCTTTGAGACCTATGCTGACCGCAAGGGCATAGAGATGCTGTTCCATTCTCAGTTCGAAAGCTACAAGGCCGCCTTCGACCATGAGGTGGTGGAGAAGATTTTCACCAACCTGTTTTCCAATGCTGTAAAGTATACCACCGTCCCGGGATCCATATCGGTCAATATCCGGCAGGCGCTCCCGGAAGAACCGCCTTCAGGGAAGGAGGGACCATGGATATCCATAACCATATCCAATACCGGCAGCGAGATTCCAAGCGAGAAACGCAGCCGCATGTTCGAGGCCTTCAACCGCGACAAGGAAGCCAATCCCAGTTTCGAAAGCAGCAGCGGTCTGGGCCTGGCCATCGTCAAGGAGCTGGTAAACCAGGTGGGAGGTGCGGTAAAGGTTGAGTACGGCAACGCCCAGGTGGTTTTCACCGTCACATTAAGGCTGCCCGAGGTACAGGTTGCGGGGAATGACACGTCGTCCTCCTATTCCTTTGTGGTCAGCGAGGTGGATTCGCTCATCGAGGAACTGAAAGTCAAGGAGGGCTCCGTAAAACATGCCCGCAAGTCCACCACGGTGGTGGTCATCGACGACAATCCTGAACTCCGGGCTTACCTTGAGGCCCACCTTTCCGTCCATTACAACGTTTACACGGCCTCCGACGGTGCCGAGGGGCTGGAAAAGGTGGACAAGGTGCATCCGCAGGTGGTCATCACGGACCTTATGATGGACGGGACCGACGGTTTTGCAGTCTGCCGTTCGCTCAGAAACAGCCTCGGAAGCAGCCATATCCCGGTGATAGTCCTTTCCGGCGACGCCAACAACAAGGTAAAGGCCCTTGAAAGCGGAGCCAATGTGTTCATTGAGAAGCCTTTTGATATGGATCATCTGCTCAGCCAGGTGGAAGGACTGCTGAGGATGCAGGCGGAGATGAGGGAATATTACTCCAAGAAATTCGTGGCGGAGCCCTCAAAGCTGGTTATCTCTTCCATGGACGAGGCTCTTCTTTCCAAGGCCATGCAGCATATCGAGCGGAATATGGACAACACCGACTATGACGTGGACGAGTTCGTTTACGACATGGCCGTGGGAAGGACTATCCTGTATCAGAAGATAAAGGATATAACCGGGATGTCCATCAAGGAATTCATCCTGGATATACGCCTCAAGAGGGCTGCGCAGCTGCTTAAGGACTCCAGCCTTACCGTCTCCGAGATATCCGACCGCACCGGTTTTGCAAATCCCAAGTATTTCAGCGTCTGCTTCAAACGCCGTTTCGACATTTCTCCCTCGGATTTTAAAAAGCAGGATAATCCCCAATAGGAATCCTTCAGGGGCATTGTGTACAAAATTGAACCATTTCCGGACAATTGAGGGAGAGGGCTCAATTTCCATATGTTTAAATTTGTCCGGACAAATGCTGAAACAATAACATTTTTATGAAATCTGCCTTATTATTTCTGAAAACCCTTGCATCTGCCGTGGCGATGCTTGTCCTTGCGGCGTGCCCGGTCTTTGCCCAGGCGCAGTCCAGGCTGTCCGGCACGGTGGTGGATGACAGCGGTGAGCCCCTTCCGGGAGCGGCCGTCATGATCAAGGGGACTTCCAACGGAACCGTTACTGACGCTGACGGAAAATTCGCCCTTGACGTTCCCATGGGAGCCACCCTGACGGTTTCTTACATCGGTTACATCGACCAGGAGATAGTTCCCGGCGACCGTGCCGTCATCAACATCGGCCTGGAGCCTGACAACCGCCTCCTTGACGAGGTGGTGGTTATCGGTTACGGTACCGTCAAGCGCAAGGACCTCACCGGTTCCGTTGCCGCCGTCCGCGGAGAGGACATCGAGGTCAAGCGCACAACCGCCCTTTCCTCCGGCCTCCAGGGTGCCCTTTCCGGCGTTCTGGTAACCCGCGACAATTCTGCCCCCGGTTCCGGCGCCGGCAGTATCCGCGTCCGCGGTATCACCACCATGGGTACCAACGACCCTCTCTATATCGTTGACGGAGTCCAGGTCAGCAGCCTTGACTATGTGAACACCGCCGATGTTGAGAGTATCTCGGTCCTGAAGGACGCCGCCGCCGCTTCCATCTACGGAGCCAAGGCTGCGGCCGGTGTCATCCTGGTCACTACCAAACGCGGCAGCACCGGCGACATGTCCATCAACTACACCGGTGAATTCGGCCTTGAAATCCCCACCGCCGAACCCGACATGGTGGGCCTTACACGCTATCTGGAAATGTACAACGAGCTGCTGTACAACGACAATCCCGCAGCCGGTTTCTTCCAGCAGTACACCGCCGACCAGGTGAAGAACTGGGTTAAGAACAACGCCACCGACCCCGACCATTATCCCATCACTGACTGGCGTGCCCTGATGATGAAGGACTATGCTCCCAGGACCACGCACCAGATCAGCGTCAGCGGTGGAAACGACATGGTCCGCAGCAAGGTCTCCCTGTCGTACGACCAGGTGAACGCCCTTTACGACGGCCGCATGTTCCAGCGTTACATGCTCCGCACCAACAATGACTTCACCATCATCAAGGACAAGCTCAAGGCATCACTCGATATCAACGTCCGCCGCGGTAAGAACCGCGCCACCATCTACGATCCATTCTCCGACATGCGCAAGACCCCGGCCATATATGCGGCCATGTGGCACGACGGCAGGATTGCGGAAGGCAAGAGCGGCGCCAACCCCTACGGCCTTCTCAAGACCAGCGGAAACTCCACCTCCTGGAGCACCCAGATAGGCGGAAAGGGGACCCTGGAGTACAAGCCCATAAGGGACCTGAGCATCCAGGCTGTCATTTCCCCGTTCATCAACTACACCAAGCGGAAACAGTTCAAGATGGCCACCTATTATACAGTAATGGATGACCCTGAGGCTTTTGGCGGCTGGCTCGAGGGCGGTGGAAGCACCTATTCCTCCAACGACCTTTCCGAAACGCGCAACGACAACTATAACGTTACCTCCCAGGTGCTTGTGAACTATCATCACACCTTTGGCAAGAAGCACGATTTCAGCGCCATGGCCGGTTATGAGAACTACGTTGCCAAGAGCGAAACCCTGGGCGCCTCCCGCAAGTCCTACGACCTCACCCAGTATCCCTACCTGAACATCGGTCCCGAGGACTTCCAGTTCAACTCCGGTGATGGTGACGAGTACACTTCCAATTCATTCTTCGGCCGCTTGATGTACGACTATGCGGGCAAGTATCTCTTCCAGGCCAACGTCCGTCACGACGGATCTTCCCGCTTTGCCAGGAAATACCGCTGGGGAACCTTCCCTTCGGCATCGGCCGGCTGGGTGATGAGCGAAGAGAACTTCATGCAGGCCGCCAAGCCCTGGCTGAGCTTCCTCAAGTTCCGCGTTAGCTGGGGTATGCTCGGAAACGAGCGCATAGGCGACAATTACTTCCCCTATCTCGCCCTGATGAGCTTCAACGACGCCCTGTTCTATCAATACGGGGAGAGCTCCGTGGATGTGGTCTCCGACAAGACTGCCGCCCAGAGGGGCCTTGCCGTCGAGGACATTACCTGGGAGACCACCACGTCCCTGGACCTTGGCCTTGACGCCACCTTCTTCTCCAACAGGCTCAAACTCGGGTTCGACTGGTACACCAAGAAGACCAGCGACATGCTCCTGAGCATAGAGATTCCCTATATGATGGGCTTTACCAAACCCAAGACCAACGCCGGCGACATGTCAACCCGTGGTTGGGACATGGAACTGGGCTGGAGCGACCGCAAGGGCGATTTCACCTATTCCATCTCCGCCAACCTTTCCGACTTCGTCTCCAGGATCGACAATGTCAACGGTGCCGACATCATCGAGGGTAGCAGCATCCATCGCGAAGGCGAGTTCTACAACGCCTACTACGGCTATATGAGCGACGGAATCTACCAGACACAGGATGAGGTTGACAATTCCGCACGCCTGAACAATACCGTCACGGTGGGTGACATCCGCTACAAGGACATTTCCGGTCCGGACGGGGTTCCCGACGGTGTGATTTCCTCCGAATATGACCGCGTGGTCCTCGGAAACCGCTATCCCCGCTTCCAGTTTGGAGGAAACCTCCATTTTGGATGGCGCGGATGGGACGCCACCATCGTGTTCCAGGGCATTGGCAAGAAGCTCGCCTACATGGGCAGCCAGATGGTCCAGCCGCTCCGCGACAACTATGGCAACATCCCGGCCATCATCGATGACAAGTACTGGAGCCCGTTCAATACCGCCGAACAGAACAGTAACGCACAGTTCCCGCGCCTCAGCAAGACCGGAATCTCCAACAACTACGCCTTCTCCGATTTCTGGATGTTCAACGGCGGCTACTTCCGCCTCAAGAACATCACCCTTGGATACACCCTTCCCGAGAAGGTTACCAAGGTGGTGGGAATCAAGAGGATGAGGGTTTATGCAAGCGCATCGGACCTCTTCTCCATCAGCCGTTACCCCAAGGGATGGGATCCCGAGATGGGCTACACCTCCTATCCTATAACCATGTCCTTGCTCATGGGTCTCTCCGTTAAATTCTAAATCATTCCGGAATCATGAAAAAGACATTTATACTTATCTCTGCGGCCCTCGTTCTCAGCGGCTGCGTGTCCATGGACATGACTCCCAAGTCCCAGGGTAACAGCGCTAGCTGGTATACCACTGAAATCGAGCTGGATATGGCAGTCAGCGAGTTCTACATCGTCGGATACTGGAACTATCTGGAATCTGCCGAGCGCTGGACCGACAACAATACTTACCGCAACCAGAATTACAACACGCCCATCCTCGAGGGTACCATTACCGGCGAGACCTGGGATTGCTACCATATCTGGGAACAGTGCTACAAGCTTATCAACCGCGCCAACGCCGTCCTGAACAACATCAAGAGGGCTGAAGATGCCGGAATGGCAGCAGAAACGGTCAACCGCTATGTTGCGGAGGCGAGGTTCGCCCGCGCCTGTAAGTACGGTGACCTGATCTTCTTCTTCGGAGACGTCCCCTATATCGATTCCTATCAGACCATCGAAGAGGCCGAGAAGAACGAGCGGGTGGATAGGACTTTCATCCTTGGAGAGATTTACAAGGACTTTGACTTTGCTGCCGAGCATCTTCCCGCAACTTATTCCAAGGGTACCGCCATTCATTTTACCAAGGGTGCCGCCCTGGCCATGAAGGCCCGTTACGCCCTCTATATGGGCGACTGGAAGGTGGCCGCCGAGGCCGCATGGGCCTGCATGAAGCTCGGCTACACGCTCGAGAGCGACTATTCCACCATCTTCCTTCAGGGGACCCGCCTTATCAGCGAGAAGATCTTCGCCATTCCCCGCTCAATCGCAAACGAAGTCCTGATGGACGATTGGTTCGTAAAGAACGGAACACCCCGCAATGCCGGCGGGTATGCAGCCTACACCCCTTCGTGGGACCTTCTTGCCGCCTACCTTTGCACCGACGGCCTTCCCATCGACGAGTCCCCGCTGTTCGACAGCCTGAACCCCTTCAGGAACCGCGACCCGCGCTGCGCCATGACCATCGTGGAATTCGGCACGGCCCACATGGGATACATCTTCGATCCCTCTCCGGCTGCGACCAAGACCACCAAGCTTTCCGACATGAGCCAGGTTTCCAACCAGGATTCCCGCATCGTCAACCAGTACGCCTCGTTCAACGGCCTTCTGCTCAAGAAGGGTGTGGACGAAAGCTGGCTGAACAACTACCCCAAGAACGAGACCGATTACCTCATCATGCGTTATGCCGACGTGCTCCTGATGTATGCCGAGGCCAAGATCGAGCTTGGAGAGATTGATGAGACCGTCCTGAACGCCATCAACACCGTCAGGGCCCGCGCGTACGGCGTGAAGGCCGGCGACACCGCCTTCTATCCTGCGGTGACCGCCACCGACCAGGCCACGCTCCGCAAGACCGTCCGCATAGAGCGTCGCATGGAGCTCGCCTACGAGCGCCTGCGCTATGCCGACCTCATCCGCTGGAAACTCGCCGGCAAGGTCCTCAACCTCAGCAACTATATCAACCTCGACCCCAACGCCTGCCTTTCCGAGGTGGTGAACCGCGGCTACTGGTTCTGGGGCATGATTCCCGATATCGACGAGGACGGAGTTGCCGATTTCAGCGCTCTTTTCAATGCAGGCCTCTGCCAGAAGGGCGCCCAGAGGGTATTCCCCGACCGTCAGTACCTGATGCCTATCCCGTCGCATGACATAGAGCTCTCCGGCGGACATCTCAAGAACAATGAAGGTTATTGATGCCATGAAAAAGATAATCATAATATTAAGTGCAATCGTCGCTGCCGCCGCCATTTCCGGCTGCCAGCGTCACGAGATAGACAACACCCGCTCCAAAAGCAACCTGGTGATGCAGATAACCCCGTCCGCCACCTCCGTCGTGCTTGACGAGAAGCATCCGGACGCAGTGGCCCTCACCGTAACCTGGACCCCGGCCCACGATTACGGCGACGACTATATCATGACCTACGAATATTCGATGGATGTCACCACTTCCAAGTCCACTCCCGTCAAAGAGTACGAGGATGATGGAGTGTTCACCCGCAGCTATACCCACGGGGAACTCCAGCACATGCTCACCGATTACTTTGGCGTTTCCACCCGCAAGCGCTGCCTCCTGAGGTTCACAGTCAGCTGTACCTATGGCGGTCCGCGCGTAGTAATCCCCGACATGTCCTCGGTCATCGTGTCTGTCAAGACATACGGGGCACGCCAGTTCGCCGCCGACAACGTGTTCATCGGTGGTTCCGCAGTGGGTTCCGGGCCTATTGAGGTAACCCCCAAGAGTTCAGGTATTTACGTCTATCAGGGAAACCTTGGTGCCGGTAACCTTAACATCCCCGTGGAGTATGAGGGCGAGCACAACATCATCATCCCCGAGGAGGCCGCAAGCACCCCCATCGACGGCAAGGCGCAGCCTGCAACCGTTGCGGACAGCACCGCCACCGCCGGCTGGACCATCCCCGCCGCCGACAACTACCGGGTGACCATCAACTTCAACACCCGGACGGTTACCGTAATCCCCACGTCGGAAATCTTCGAGGTAGACAGGATTTTCCTCGCAGGAAGCGCCGCTCCCAAGGATTCGCTGGAGGTTGTTCCCACGCTTGAGGAACCCTCGGTATATGCGTTCTACGACGACCTGAAGGCCGGAGAACTCTATATGACAGTGGAATACGAGAAGGCCACCAATTTTGCGATTGTCCCGGAAGAAGGCCATGACATAGCCGACGGGGCGGCGGTAGCCTTCTCCCAGGCGCCTGTAAAACAGGTTCCCGGCAACAAGTACTGGACTGTCCCGGCCGATGGCAAATACCGCATAGTGATCAACACCACGGCCAGGACCATCGCTATCTGTTCTCCTGCTACCGACCTTCCCAACAAGACCGTTTCCTACAACAACACAGTGGACAAGATCAATCCTTACACCCAGGAAGTCAAAGACCTGCTCTGGATGTGGGGCGGATTCAACGCTGCGGAGAAGGATCCTGACCAGGCCAAGGCTGGATTCCAGGCCAAGTACACCCTCAAGCAGAGCCTTGCAAATCCGTATGTGTTTGTATATTACGGAGACCCCCTGCCTCGGAAGAGCGGAAACTACAACTCCAAGAATCAGGAGACCGGTGCCACCAGCGGTCCCGCATGGCTCACCTTCCTGGTTTCCAATATCGAGAATAACGTCTACGCATATGGTTCCACAGCTTCCGCCAAGCGAAACAACTACACCGGGACGGTAGAGCCGGCCCTTGGCGAGACCTCCACCATAGTCGGCGGCCAGGGCGACAACCGCTACGCCTATTTCGTGATACCTGTGGACTGCAACTATGTTGAGGTGAACATAGACGCGATGACGGTGGTGTTCGACAAACGATAACTGTTATCTTTGTAAGATGAAACTCTGGAAAGTGCCCCTTGCGTTCGCTGTCCTTGCCGCCGCTTCCTGCGGCGGCAAGGACAGTGGCGGCGGGGAAGGAACGGACCCGGCGGCCGCGGAGAACACGGTTGTCTCCGTAGCTCCTGACCGCAACACCCTTTATCGGAATCCGTTCAACGGCTGGGTGATCTATTCCGGCCTCGGGGATGGCTTGTCGGACAATTTCTGGCAGGAATACGACAACATGGATTCGTCTATAGGCAAGGTGAAGGTCAGCGACTACGCAAACGCCCTCCTGATCCGCTCCTACTGGTCACAGGCCGAGCCGGAAGAAGGCCTTTACTTCTGGGACGAAGCCTGCCAGACAAAGCCGGCCAGGCGCTTCAGGATGCTCCGCGAAGGAGCCCGCGAGCGCGGTCTGAAGCTCATTTTCCAGCTCCGGGCCGACAGCCGCGACCTCCACGAGAACGCCTGCCCGGCCTACGTGCGCACCAAGGGCGCCAAAGGTTTCGAATCCACCACTGGTTTGACCAAGGTTTGGACCCCCTATCCTGACGACCCCGTTTTCCAGAAATGCTACGAGAAGTTCCTCCGCGCCTTTGCCAAAGAGTTCAACAACCCTGACGAACTGGACTGGATGGGCTCCTGGGGCATAGGAAAGTGGGGAGAGTACCATACCTGCATCTATTCCACAGGCGACATGACACCCCGCGAGCCGGTATTCGACTATTTCACCGACCTGTTCCTTGAGATTTTCGACAAGATTCCGGTGTGCATCAATTTCCACAAGTCACTGGGAACCGGCAGCGGCGACGCAGTGGACCCCGATAGCCAGAGGATAGTCCAGAGAGGTATCAACAAGGGGCTTTGCCTCACCAGCGGTGCATTCGGCATGCATGCCTACTACGGATCCTGGGAAAAGGGATTCATCCACACCCAGAGGTACAAGGTCCCCATACATGCCGAGGGCGGCTGGGTTCGAGGGTCCCACTCCCTCAGCGCAATCAACAACGACGGCTATGCCGACTGGGCGGCCGTTCGCCGTGGTGAATTCGACGACGCCCGCGACGCCTGCGCCAACACCATGGATTTCCGCTACAATTCCAACATCGGGGTGAGTGAGACCTGGTCATGGTTCAACGAAGCCTTCGACCTGGTTGAGGAGGCGATCCGGACACAGTTCTACCGGCTTTATCCGGACAGGGTCAACATACCTGAAAAGGTGTCTGCCGGCGGAATGGTGGAGATAAAGCACCGTTGGATAAACCTTGGATGGGCCTACTGCCCCACCAACATCAAGCCCTGGAAAGACCGGTTCAAGGTGGCCTTCGGGCTGCTGGATCCTTCAACAGGGGCTCCGGTACACTGCTTCTTCGACGAGGCCGCAAAGCCCTGTGACTGGCACAGGGGCGAGCCCGTCTCCTATACTTCCAAGTTCAGCCTTGACGGCGTGAAGCCCGGACAATACGAGTGGGGAGTGGCTATCCTGGACTGCTCCAAGACACCCAATGTCCCCGGAATCCATATAGCCACCACCCGGAGCAAGACCGCCGACGGCTGGGTGAAACTGCTTCCTGTAACCATCGAGTAACCCATGAAAAGAATAAGCACAACCCTTATCGGCGCCGTCCTGTGCCTTTCCGCCTTTTCCGGAAAGGCGCAGGTCGTCATAACCCAGGCCCACAAGGACAGGGCGGCCGAACTGGTCTCAAAGATGACCACGGAAGAAAAAATCCGTTTCATCGCCGGCCAGCGGTCTTTTTTCACCTATCCGATAGAACGGCTGGGAATACCGCAGATACGCATGGCCGACGGCCCCCAGGGCATCCGCAACAACACCGTGAGTACCCTTTATCCCTGCGGAATCCTTACCGCAGCCACATGGAACGGCTCTTTGGCAAGGAAACTGGGCGAGTCGCTGGCTATGGACGCCAAAGCCCGCGGGGTCCAGGTGGTGCTGGGTCCAGGGGTGAACATATACCGTGCACCACTTTGCGGCCGTAATTATGAATACTTTGGGGAAGACCCCTGGCTCAGCGGGGAGGTAGCCGTGAATTATATCCTCGGCGTGCAGTCAAAGGGAGTCATGGCCACGGTCAAGCATTTTGCGGCAAACAACCAGGAACGTTCCCGCCATTCCATGAGTTCCGACGTTGACGAGCGTACCCTCATGGAGATTTATTTCCCGGCATTCAGGCGTGCCGTACAGGAAGCCGGAGTGGGCGCCGTCATGGACAGCTACAACCTTGTAAACAGCGTCCATTCCACGGAAAACCGATGGATGAACGTGGATGTGCTCCGAGACATGTGGGGATTCGAGGGTATAGTTATGTCCGACTGGACATCGGTCTACAGCACCCTCGGCGCAATGAACGGCGGCCTTGACCTGGAGTGCCCCGTGGCAAGGTATTTCCGTCCGGAGACCATCCTCCCGCTGCTGAATAGCGGCGTTGTGGACGAAGGTTTGCTGGACGAAAAGGTGCAGCATATCCTTCAGGCGTTCATCGCCTTCGGCTTCCTGGACAACCCGGCAAAGGATTCCACAATCCCGGAGGACCGTCCGGAAAGCCGGCAGGCGGCACTCGAGATAGCCAGGGAGGGGATAGTCCTGCTCAGGAACGACGGAATGCTTCCGCTGGGAAAGAAGGCCAGGGTCCTCGTCCTCGGCCCCAATGCCGGCAGGATTCCCACCGGCGGCGGCAGCGGTTTTGTCACCCCCTTCTCCACGGTTCCCGTGAGCGATGGGCTGGCCGCCGTATGTAAGAACGTGACATACCTTCCAGACAGCCTGCTTTACCGCAATATCCTCCCCGGAATAACCACCCCCGAGAGTTCCGCCCCTGGCTTCCTCGCCACCTATTACATGGGTGAAAGACTCCAGGGGGAGCCGGTGATGAGGACCATCGAGCCCAATCCAACCCACCGCTGGCGCTATGGCTCGCCTTGCAACGCCCTTCCCAACGACGGTTTCTCGGTCCGTTGGGAGGGAAAATACACTGCGTCCGGCACCGGCTCCGTCCGTTTTGTGATGTCCGGCGACGACGGCTACCGCCTTTTCGTGGACGGCAAGCAGCTTGGCGGCGACTGGGGTAACCATGCCCTGAGTTCCCGCTCTGTGTTCCTGCAAGTGGAAAAGGGACGTGAGTACGATATCCGTTTTGAATTCTACGAGCATGCCGGTGAAGCCACGGTGACCTTTGAAGCCGGTCTCCTTGACAACGATGTCCTTGCAGGGGCAATCTCATCGTGCACCGACATAGTATATTGCTGCGGCTTTGACAGCAATCTCGAGGGCGAGGGTTTTGACAGGCCTTTCTCCCTGCCTGCCGACCAGGTGGCAATGATGGGACGTCTCCAGGGCAAGCGCCTTGCAGTGGTGGTAAATGCCGGAGGCGGAGTGGATTTTGCCTCTTGGCAGGATAAGGCCGACGCCATCCTCATAGCATGGTATCCCGGTCAGGAAGGCGGAACAGCCATCGCAGAGATTCTTGCCGGAAAGGTGTCGCCAAGCGGTAAACTGCCCATTTCAATAGAAAGCAAATGGGAAGACAATCCCGTGCATGACAGCTATTTCGATCCGGCTCCCAAGAACCGCACAACCTACACCGAGGGACTTTTCTACGGCTATAGGGGTTATGACAGGAGCGGTGTAAAGCCTTTGTATCCATTTGGTTACGGCCTGTCCTACAGCAGTTTTGAGTATTCCGGCCTGGAGGTTGTCAAGCTTCCCGGCGGTAAGGTGGAGGTGAGCTTCCTGGTCAGGAACACCGGTGGGATGGACGCCTCCGAGTGTGCCCAGGTTTATGTCGGCGACCTCGAATCGTCCGTTCCCCGTCCACTGAAGGAACTCAAGGGTTCCGACAAGCATTTCATCCGAAAGGGAGCCACAGAACGATACAAGGTGGTCCTCGGCCCGGACGCATTCTCTTTCTATGATACTGTTTCAAAGGGATTCATGCTGGAACCCGGCGGATTCAGTATATTTGTGGGACCGTCGTCAGCTGACCTTCCGCTGAAAAAGACCATTGAGTTATGAAAAAGTTTGCCGTTGCCGCCGCGCTGTCCATCGCCATGTGCCTGAGCCTTCAAGCACAAGGTATATTCGTTGAGTGTGAGTCGTTTACAGACAAGGGAGGCTGGGTGCTCGACCAGCAGTTCATGGACGAGATGGGTTCTCCATACCTGCTTGCCCACGGCATGGGCGTCCCCGTGAAGGACGCTTCCACAACCGTGGACATCCCTGTGGCCGGAGTCTGGAACATCTATGTCCGGACCTATAACTGGACATCGCCTTGGACAAAAGCCGACGGACCCGGGAAATTCAAGGTCAAGGTTGGAAAGAAGACCCTTAAACCAGTGCTCGGCTCAACTGGGAATGCCTGGCAGTGGCAGAGTGCGGGAGCGGTCAAACTTGGTGCCGGGCCCGTAACGCTGGCCCTTTCCGACCTAACCGGTTTAGAGGGCCGCTGCGACGCTGTCTACCTTTCCACGGAGGCTGTGGCACCGCCCGACGGCGGGAAGGCCCTGGAAAGGTTCCGGCGCTCCGCCCTTGGCCTTTCGGATGAGCCCGAAGTAACGGAAACATTTGATTTTGTGGTAGTTGGAGCCGGTATCTCCGGGATGTGTGCAGCCGTTGCCGCCGCCAGGCAGGGGCTGAAGGTGGCCCTTGTAAACGACCGCCCGGTGCTGGGAGGCAACAACAGTTCAGAGATAAGGGTACATCTTGGCGGTTCCATCGAAGTGGGTCCTTATCCTGCACTCGGAAGGATGCAGAGAGAGTTCGGCCACAGCAAAATGGGCAACGCCCAACCGGCCGGAAACTACGAGGACGGCAAGAAGCAGTCTTTCATAGACGGCGAGCCAAACATAAGGCTCTTTGCGGGTTACAGGGCTGTGGCAGTTTCCAAAGAGGGTACCTGCATAAAGAGCGTAACCATCAGGAACATAGAAACTTCCGTCGAAATAAGCCTGGAGGCGACACTCTTCTCGGACTGCACCGGCGACGGTACCATCGGCTATCTCGCAGGGGCTGATTACCGATACGGCAGGGAGGCCTCCTCGGAATTCGGCGAATCCCTCGCGCCGGAAAAGGCGGACGACTTTGTAATGGGGGCCTCGGTGCAGTGGTACAGCGGTGTCACGGCAAAGCCGTCCAGGTTTCCGGTCTTCGACATCGGCCTGAATTTCAATGAGAACAGCGTACAGAAGGTGACCATGGGCGAATGGACCTGGGAAACCGGCATGACGCACGATATGCTTGGCGGCTTTGAATATATCCGCGACTACGGCCTGGCCGTAATCTATTCCAATTGGAGCTATCTCAAGAACAAGCTCGGCCTCTATCCGGACCGTGCCCTTGAATGGATGGCCTACATTGCCGGAAAACGCGAGTCCAGGCGCCTGATGGGCGATTATATCTACAAGCAGGATGACATTGAAAAGGCCGTCTTCCACGAGGACGCGACCTTTGCAACCACCTGGAGCATCGACCTTCACTTCCCCGACCCGGAGAACAGCAGGTATTTCCCGGGCGAGGAATTCAAGACCAAGACCGTCCATAACCGGATCTATCCCGCCGCGGTGCCTTACCGCTGCCTGTATTCCCGCAATGTGGACAACCTCTTCATGGCAGGAAGGAACATCAGCGTCACACATGTTGCTCTTGGCACCACCCGTGTCATGCGCACCTGCGGCATGGCCGGCGAGGTGGTAGGGCTTGCAGCCTCGGTCTGCAAGGCTCGCGGAGTCCTTCCCCGTGGCGTCTATCGTTACTGTCTTGCAGACCTTCAGGAACTCATGAAAAAGGGTGCGGCCAAGGAAGGACCCCTCCCCGACAACCAGCGTTTCAACGAGCAGAAACCGCTTCCCACGCCAAGGCTGCTGAAACCAGAATAAAAGTGATTTTCGTATAAAATGAAACCATTTCCGGATGTTTTTAGGAAATGGTTTCGTTGTTAATTGGGCATATTTGCATACAGACACAGCTGTCAATCAACCCAATTCACAACAATAATGCAAATGAAATCAATCGTTAAACTCGGAGGGCTCCTCATCGGAGCCTTGCTCCTGCTGCTGTCGGCTTTCAACGCGAACGCGCAGAAAGCCATCACAGCTTCCGGAACCGTTTCCGACAAGGACGGGGCACCGCTTCCCGGCGTCGTCGTCACCGTCCAGGGCGACCGCTACAGCGGAACCGTCACCGACGGGAACGGCCAATTCGAGATCCGTACCAAGGAAGGTGCGACTCTCCAGCTCAGCTGCCTTGGCTATGCCGACGCACAAGTAGCCGCCGGCAAAGGCCTGAAAGTGGTCATGGATGAATCCATGCAGGAACTCGACGACGTGGTGGTCATCGGTTACGGTACCGCAAAGAAGGCCGACCTCACGGGAGGCGTTGCCGTAGTGGGGTCCAAGGAACTGAACATGGTTTCCACCGCCAACCTCCTGGACCGCCTCGTAGGCCAGGTCGCCGGTCTCAGCATCACCCATTCCGATGAGTCCCCTGGCAGCAACCAGGCCCTCCTGATCCGCGGCCAGAACTCCCTCTCGGGATCGAACACCCCTCTCATCATCCTCGACGGCATCCCATATGATGGTTCCATGGCCGACCTCGACCCTAACCTTATAGATAATATGACCGTCCTCAAGGACGCATCCTCCGTGGCGATCTACGGTTCCCGCGGATCCAACGGCGTTATCCTGATCCAGACCAAGAAAGGCACGAAGGGCACCCTCCATGTGACCTACAAAGGCTCCTACAGCTTTGCGGAACCCATGCAGCGCATCCAGGTGATGGGCCCGAACGAGTTCATCCGCCTCAAGCAGGACCTCGCCCGCCTCGGCACCAAGCAGTACACCGGCGAAATGCTCGATCCCCTTGCAGGAGACATCATCTCCGTGAGCGAGAAGCAGAACTATGCCGCTGGCATCACCAATGACTGGCAGGACTACGTGTTCCGCAAGGTGTTCAACCACGACCATCAGGTGAGCATCTCCGGCGGAAACAACCGCACAACCTACCTCGCATCGGTCTCCTACCTCGACGGTGACGGCGTGGTTTATAATTCAAATTACAAGAGGATCAACGTTTATTCAACCATTACGCAGGAACTCAACAACTGGCTCAAGATAGGTCTCACCACCCAGTTCGTGAACCGTATCAGCGGCGGTGTCACCCCCAACCTTGAACACGCCATCAAGCAGAGCCCCTACGGTCTGTACAAGGATGAGTATGGTTTCTATGTCGAGGAGCCCATGGAGTACTCCAACCTCCCCAACCCTATGAAGAACGTGAATGCCGACCAGAATTCCCGCGGCCGCAACTTCATGGCCAACGGCTATGTCGACATCACTTTCCCCGTCAAGGGCCTCACCTTTCGTTCGCAGGTGGGTTACAACTACCGCAACAGTTTCACGGGCACCTATTATGGCAATGACACTTCCGACGGACGCAAGGTGAAAGGAAAGGCCACTATCAGCAATTCCCACACCAATGACATGACCTGGGAGAACGTGCTCCGTTACGACCGCGACTTTGGCAAGAACCACCTTGACCTGACCGGCCTGTTCAGCCTTCAGGCGAGCAACAACACATCTTCTTCACAGACGGGCGAAGGCTTTGTGGTGGACGAGACCAGCTTCTACAAGATGGACAGCGCCGACGGCAAGCTTACCATGTCGTCAGGCTACTGGAAGGAGACCATGGTTTCCTGGATGTTAAGGGCAAATTACAATTATGCCGGCCGTTACTACGTGACCCTTACCGGTCGCGCCGACGGTGCCTCGGTCTTCGGACGCAACCATAAGTACGGTTTCTTCCCCTCAGCGGCCGTAGCCTGGAACATCGGCGAAGAGGCTTTTGTAAAGGACAACACGGACGCCATCGACCTCCTGAAGCTGAGGATATCATACGGTGCCAACGGAAACAACGCCATTTCCCGCTACCAGACCCTTGACAGGCTTTATGCCACCAACGGTGTCAAATACATCTGGGGTGACGGTTCCACCGGTGCAAACGCCACTTACCTGGCCTCCGACGGCGTGGGCAACCCCGACCTCAAGTGGGAGACAACCTATACCTTCAACGTGGGTGTTGACTTCTCGGTACTCAAGGGCAGAATCGGCGGTTCAGTGGACGTATACCGTTCCAGGACCAAGGACCTCCTCATGACCCGCACCGTTCCCATCATGAACGGCTACAGCAAGATATGGGACAACATTGGTTCCACTGAGAACAAGGGCATCGAGCTCACTCTGAACACCAAGAACATCCAGACCAGGAACTTCGGCTGGTCAACGGACTTTAGTTTCTTCCTCAACCGCGACAAGATCATCGAGCTCCGCGGCGACGGCCTTGATGACGTTAACAACAAATGGTTCATCGGCAAGCCCCTCTCGGTTTACTACGATTATTACATGACCGGGCTCTGGCAGGCCGGTGACGAGTTCACCTTCTTTAATGAGAGCGGTGATGAGATCGCCCACCAGAAAGGCGCCACGGCCGGATCGGCAAAGCTCGAGGACGTGGACGGCAACGGATACATCGACGAGAAAGACCGCCGGGTCATCGGCAGCAAGCGTCCTTCCTTCACCCTTTCCATGTCCAACCGCCTCACCTGGAAGAACTTCTACTTCTCTTTCCTCATCAACGGCCAGTTCGGCAAGTGGATGGAAGACAACGTGGCCAATATCAGTTCCTGGACCTTTGGCAGCGGCAACTACATCAAGGGAGCCAAGTACTGGACTCCGGAACATCCTGAAGGAGCCACCATCATCTCCCCCGGATACATCAACACCTTCGAGCACGGGTTCTACCGCAAGCTCTCCTATGTCAACATCAAGAACATAACGCTCGGCTATACCCTGCCCGCTTCCGTAACCAAGGCCCTGAGGCTTTCTTCAGTGGACGTAAACGTGAGCGTCAACAACCCGCACACATTCTCCAACATGCGGCAGATGCTCAACTACGACAACGCCTGGTTCGCTTCCTATCCAACCGCGCGGTCCTATATGCTGGGAATAACCATCAACTTCTAATCGTCCAAGCAGTATGAAAAGATATATTATCCTTGCAGCTACCGCCTGCCTCGCAATAACCGCTTCCTGCTCCAAATTCCTGGAGGAGGACATGAGGAGCAGCTTCACCCCCGAAACCATCTACGCATCGACCCTTGGATTCGAGGTTGGAAGCGCCGGTCTCTATTCCATAGCCCGTTCCGAGTACAATACCTGGGGTGAAGAAGGTGCATTCATCCATAATGGCGCCTGCCCTTACGAGGCCCTTCAGGTGGGGACCGACCTCTGCGACGCCAAACCCGGAGGCGACGGCTCCCTGATCCCTTTCGCACAGCTGACGCTGAATTCCCAGACACAGTTTGTCAAGACCTATTGGCAGTGGGCTTATAACCTGATTGGTTCGGCCAACGAACTCCTGATCTATGCGGCCAAGAATACCAATTGGGACAAGCCCTCTGACAAGGCCGTTTTCACGGCGGAGGCCCGCTTCTTCCGTGCCTATGCCTACAGGTACCTGATCTATCTTTACGGTGACGTTCCATGGGTCGAGACCATACAGAATCCCTTTGTGCTTTCCTTCACCCGTACTCCCAGGAGCGAGGTCCTCGGCCATATCATCGACGACTTCAAGTATGCCTCCGAGAACCTTCCCGAGAATCCCGACGGCGTCAAGGACGGAAAGCTGACCCGCTGGGCGGCATACCATTACCTGAGCGAGATGTATCTGCTCCAGAAGGACTACCAGAAGGCTCACGATGCCGCACAGGCGGTGATTGACAGCAAGATGTTTGAGCTTACTACGGCCCATTACGGTGTGAATAAAAAGGGGACCATAGCCGGAGACCCGTACAGCGACATGTTCCTGGAGAACAACCAGAACCGCTCCGCAGGCAACAAGGAGGCCGTCTGGGTGATGCAGTTCCAGTATGAATACCAGAAGGCCGGAGGCGGCACGCCTTCCGACGACTGGACCCGCCGTGCCTGGAATCCCATGTACTTCAACATCAACGGCTTTACTCTGAGCGATGAGTACGGTGGCCGCGGTCTCGCCCAGATTATCCCCATGAAATGGTGGATGGGAACCAACGGCACAAACGCCACGGGCGACAATGGCAACGGCATCTTTGACGCCGGCGACATGCGCAATTCCGAATACAACATCAAGCGCACCTGGCTGTACAACAACGAGGCCGAGAAGAGCCTTTACGGCAAGCAGTGCAACATCACCGACGCCACCTGGTCGCAGGGCACCCTGTTCCCCGCCATTACCAAGTTCTTCTATGGCAAGAAGGATAACCTTTCCATGACAGGCGGTTACAAGGACAGGATGAGAATCCGTCTTCCCGAGACCTATTTCCTGCTTGCCGAGGCCTGTCTTGGCCTGAACGACGCCCAGGGCGCAGCCGATGCCGTAAACGTTGTCCGCCGCCGCGCCAAGGTCCCGAACGTGGACGCCGTGAACATGGACCTGGACTTCCTGCTTGATGAGCGCATCCGCGAGCTCTGCGGTGAAGAGGTCCGCCGCTTCACCCTTATCCGTACCGGCAAGCTCATCGAGCGCGTAAAGAAGTACAATGCCGCGCAGAAGGACATAATCAAGGAGCAGTTCCTGCTCTGGCCCATCCCTCAGACCATCATCGACGCCAACCGCGATGTGGAATTCCCTCAGAATCCCGGTTATTGATATAATGATTAAGAGATTACCGACATGAAAAATAATATTATCAAGAGTTTGGCGGTTCTGGTCATGGTTATGGCGGCAGCCTGCACCTATGATCCTTACAAGGACGACCTGGTGCTTCCGGCCGAAACACTGACCCTTAACAGTCTGAAGACGGACATCGCCCTGGACGAGAACAACCTGTCGGCCCCGGTGCTCACCTTCAACTGGACCCCGGCCCGCAAACTGTCGGACGATTACATCGTCACCTATACTTCCAAACTGGATGTGGTGGGAAACAACTTCGGTTCCACCACAGCCATCCGCAACGACGAGGAAGACGGCGTTTATTCCCGCAGCTTCACTTCCGAGCAGATTAACAATTGGGCCAACGACCGTTGGAACCTCCCCGTCAACAAGCCTTTCATGCTTGAATTCCGGGTTGTGGTGGAGTTCACGGGCGGCCCTGAATTCCAGGCCCCGGAGGTCCGTACCGTAAGGGTGAACGTAATGCCCATCCACGTTGATATCTTCGCTGCCGACAAGATGTTCATCGACGGCACCGCCACCGGCGGCCAGGAGGAGATCGCGGTGACCCTTGAGAACCCCAATCTCTATGCATGGTATGGCGACCTTACACCCGGCTCCGTCCTGCTCCCGACCGAATTCGACGGAATGACCTATTACATACATGCTTCCGGAAACGCCACATCCTTCACTCCCGGAGTCCCTATTGACCTGGTGATGGATGAGAACAAGCAAGGCTGGAACATCTCCGCAGGTGGCAAGCACCGCATTGTGGTGGACATGGAGGCCAAGCAGGCTGTCATCTACGACGAGGCTACCGACCTCCAGCCACTAACGGTTGATTTCTATCCCAATGGAACTGAAACCCTTCCTCTCGCACACGTTACGGTCCAGGATCTCTGGGCATATGGCGGCGGTACCGGCTGGGGTGTAAGGAAACTCGATTGCTCCATGAGCGCGGCCGACCCGCAGGTTCTCATATATGAGGGCAGTTTCAGCGGAAGTGTCAAGTTCTGCATCGCCCAGAGTTTCACGGACGACGGAGGAAACGAGTACAATCAGAACAATGCCTACTGCTACACAAGTTCCACCGCCCTTACGTCCAACAAGATTCAGGAACTGACCGGCAGTTCGGCCCGCGAGGTGAGGAACACCTACATGGGCATGCCTTCAGGCAAGCATCTGTTTATCTTTGACTTGAGGAACAACACCATCCTCGCCAAACCTGTCGAGTAATGCCAAGGCTCCTGTCATGGGGGACAGCCCTGCTGCTGTCCTCCCTTTCACTTCTTTTCCTCTCCTGCGGGAAAACCCCGGGAGAGGAAAAGGGTGATGATCCTGGAGCGGGATATACCCAGGTGAAGCCGGCTTTCAACAGGACCAAGGTCCTTAAAAACCCCCTGAACGGCTGGGTTATGTACGGTTCCGGTTCAGGGGACCCCTCCTACTGGGACACTGAGATCTATGTTGAGGAGAAAGGTGCAAATGTAAGGGTAAGGGATTATGCCTCAGCTGCTTACATCAGAACCTATTGGGCTGCCATGAATCCCGCGGACGGTGTATATGCCTGGAGGGACCCCTCGACGGCCATCTACAAGATGATCCACGGGGCCCTTGACCGTGGGCTGCCCATTGCCTTCCGATTCAACGTGGACGGCAGGGACCAGCGTCGAAACACACCCAAGTTCGTCACGGACGCAGGGGCGGCATACGGCGTGGAGAACACGAAGTTCCCGGACAGGATTACCCCCATGCCTCAGGATCCCATCTTCCAGAAATACTATGAGAAATTCCTGACCGCCCTTGCCGAGGATTTCAACGACCCTGAGATTTGCGCCTTCATCGACGGATACGGGCTGGGAAAATGGGGCGAGGGCCATACCGTGGCCTACGACCCCAATAACCTCACCCTCGTGGACGGGAATACCACCCGGCTGAAGGAAGAGGTAATGGATTGGATTACAAAGGCTTATGCCTCCCGCTTCACCAAGGTTCCGCTGGTATTGAACTATCACCGCTCGGTGGGACACCCTGTGAGCGGGACACAGCCCGACAGTGAGAAACTCGTTTCCATTGCTGTCACCAACGGCTACTGCCTCCGCAGCGATGCCTTTGGCATGAACGACTACTACGGAAACTGGGAAAGGAGCATCGTCAACACCTGGCGGTATAAACGTCCCGTCATCATGGAGGGGGGCTGGATAGTGGGCCAGCACAGTTACTGGAACGATCCTGCCGGCTATCGCAGGGACCATCCCGAAGATGTCCGAAAAGGCGAATATGATGCCAGTAAGGAAGCCAGGGTCAATATGATGGACTTCAGGGTGGGCCAGGAAACCCAGTCTTGGTTCACTGATGCCTTTGTCTATGTCCAGCAGTTCGTTACGGAAGGCGGCTACCGCCTCTACCCGGACCTGGTCTCACTTCCCGCAAGCGTCAGGGCCGGTGCTTCCGTGAAGATATCTTCCCGATGGAGGAACATGGGCTGGGGATACTGCCCCAACAACATCCCTCAGTGGAATTTCAAATACAAGGTGGCTTTCGCCATCCTGGATCAGACCGACAAGCCGGTCAAGGTTTTCGTGGACGACAAGTGCGAGCCTTCCTCATGGGTGGAGAGCAAGCCCAATTCCTATGAATTCCAGGTCCGGGCCGATGTGGCTCCTGGTAATTACAAATGGGCCGTTGCCATCGTGGACACCACCAGGGACAACACTCCGGGCATCCAGCTTGCAGTAAACAACGACGTTTCTGACGACGGATGGGTTAAATTGATGAATCTAAAAGTAGAATGAGTATGGATATCAACAGGTTCAAGATATTCTTGCTGTCTTTGGCGGCCCTGTTCGCCGGAGCATGCGCCTCGGGGGAGACCGTTACGTTTTCGCCTGACACCGAGACGGTTTTGAGGAATCCCCTGAACGGCTGGGTGGTATACCTGGGCCGGCACTGGGACGAGACTTTCTGGGAGAAGACAGGGTATGACCACATTGCCACTTCCGAAGGAGACACCGTCCGCGTCTCGGACTATGCCAACACGGTGTATGTCCGTACCAGCTGGCGCTCGTTTGAGCCCGAAGAGGGGAAGTACGCCTGGACGGATCCCGATTCCAGGCTCAACCGACTGTTCCGCAGCGTCCTCGACCGCGGGATGAAACTCTCATTCCGCATCGTGGTGGACGGCCGCGACCAGGGCCAGAACACTCCAGATTACGTTTTTGACGCCGGTGCAGAATACTTCACCTCCAAGATGGGCAGTCGCGAAGTGCGTTCCCCGTATGCCGACGACCCGGTGTTCCAGGAGAAGTATTCCAAGTTCATCGAGGCCTTGGCAGAGGAGTACAACGACATTGAAAAAGTTGATTTCATTGATGCTTACGGCCTTGGGAAATGGGGCGAGGGACACTGCCTAATGTACAAGGACCCGTCCAACAATGCGGTCGTAATGGACTGGATAACAAAGCTCTATGCCCGTACTTTCACGGAGGTTCCCCTCGTCATCAACTATCACCGGCTGCTGGGAGAGCCCTCCGACAACGGCTGGGGCCCCGTTTCCCCTATTTCCGACAGCCTGCTGGAGCAGGCCATCGCCAACGGCTACAGCCTCCGCCACGATGCATTCGGAATGACCGACTACTATCAGGACTGGGAAAGGGAATTCGCCCGCAGGTGGAACTTCCGTCGTCCCATCATCCTGGAAGGAGGCTGGATCACCGGCGCTCATCACCGCTACTGGATTGATTCTTCCGGCAAGTATCGCGAGGGTCATCCGGAAGATGTCCGCAGGGGCGAATTCGAGGCAGGAGCCGAGGCTCACGTTAACATGATGGACCTCAGGACGGGCGATCAGACCAGAACCTGGTTCGGAAACTGCTTCGACCTGGTGAAGCGTTTCACCGTCGAGGGCGGCTACAGGCTGTATCCTTCCAGGGTTACCGCTCCGCTCAAGGCATCCGCCGGTTCCACGGTTACGCTCAAGAGCAGCTGGGAGAACATGGGCTGGGGATACTGCCCGGTCAATATTCCGCAGTGGAACTGGCGCTACCGGATTGGCTATGCCCTCATGGACGAGGGCGGAAAGCCTGTCTGCATCTTCCCCGACGCCGATGCCGACCTCTCCCTCTGTCTTAAGGACAGTCCGCTTCAGAGCGAAGTCAAAGTCTCCCTTGAGGGACTCGTCCCGGGGAAATACGACTGGGTGGTTTCACTTGTTGATTCCCATAGGGATTACCGTCCAGGGCTTCAGGTGGCTATCGAGCCTTCCCTTCAAATCAACGGCTGGGTCAAGGTACATTCCTTTGAAATCCAGTAGCTTCTCATTATTTTTGTCTTGATGAGAAGATTGCTGCTTACAATTACAGTAATCCTGGCGGCGTTTCCTTCCGTCGCCAGGCCTTACGTTAACCGCGACGGGGACACGCTCCGGTTGGGGAATTCCCTGATGGAACGGGTTTTTGTCTGGAATGACGGCCATCTGATGACTGCCGCCCTCGTTGACAAGACAGCGGATAAGACTCTCCGTACCGAAAAACCGAGGCCAGACTTTGCCCTAGGGCGGCTGAAGGGCTCGGACGGGGTGCTGGATACGCTTTCCGGTCCCGGAGTGCTGAAGGCCAGGATTCTTTTCCGGATTGGATCAGCCGAAATACTGCGCGAATACATAATACGCGAAGGGATTCCGGCAATTGCCTGCGAAACCTCGGTCCGGGGAACAATTGAAGGAGCCCGGGGGATACGTATTGAAAGGCTCTCCTTCCCCGGAAAACACTGGACGGGCCGCACGGTGGAGTTCCGTGACCGCACCGACGACAACAACAACCTGGTTGAGGAACATCCGTTCATCTCATATCACCGGACCGGCCTGAGGGGGAATCTCCTGTTTGCAAGGGATGCCGTTTCGGGAGCCGGTTTCTTTTTCCTGAAAGAGGCGCCCGGCTGTGAATCCCAGCTGGATTACGACGGCGTGGACTTTATCGCCGACGGAGGCTGTTTCTCAGTGACGGGTGCCGGATACGCTCCCCGGCCTGATGCCTGGACTCGCCTGTATGGCTGTGTCACAGGCGTTTCCGGTCGCAGCGAACTGGATGCCCTCAGGGCACTGCGCTCCTGGCAGAAGTCCATCCGCCCCAATGAGAACATGGTTATGATGAACACCTGGGGCGACCGCGGACAGGACGCGAGAGTGACGGAACGGTTCTGTCTTGAGGAGTTGGAAAAGGGTTCCCGCCTTGGCATAACCTGCTTCCAGATAGACGACGGCTGGCAGAGCGGCAAAAGCCCCAATTCAGTGTCCGGCGGTTCATTCAAGGATATCTGGCAAAGCGGCATCTATTGGACCCCCGACCCCGACAAGTACCCCTGCGGCCTGGGCCCCATAGTCGAGAGGGGGAAGGAGCTGGGAATCGAGATAGGCCTTTGGTTCAACCCCAGCATCCAGGACGATTTTGCCGACTGGGAAAGGGACGCCTCCGTGCTTACCGGCCTGTACCGGGCCTACGGCATCCGCATTTTCAAGATCGACGGGGTGCAGCTTCCTACGAAACGGGCCGAGGAGAACCTTCGCAACCTGCTTGACAGGGTGCGCGGGGAAACCGGAGGCGATGTCATCTTCAACCTGGACGCCACCGCCGGCCGGCGTGCCGGATATCACTATTTTGGAGAATACGGCAACATCTTCCTGGAGAACCGCTATACCGATTGGGGCAATTATTACCCTTATCAGACCCTTAGGAACCTTTGGATGCTGTCCAGGTATGTCCCTGCGGAAAAACTCCAGATCGAATTCCTGAACCCCTGGAGGAACACTGACAAATACCCCGCCTCTGACCCTTTTGCCCCGTCGCGCTATAGCTTTGAATACCTGGTGGCAATTACTCTTGCGGCCCAGCCTTTGGCCTGGCTGGAAGCCTCCAACCTTCCTGAAGAGGCCTTCTCGGTGGGATCGCTGATCAATGAATATCAAAAGGTTACGGATGGTTTCCACAGTGGCGTCATCCTTCCCGTAGGCGATGAGCCGGACGGTGTGGCCTGGACCGGTTTCCAATCAGTAAATGATGACTCATCCGGCTGGCTGCTGGTATACCGTGAAAACTCGCCTTCCCCTCGCGGGACTCTCCGCACCTGGCTTCCGGAGGGCCGCCGCGTCCGCATGGTCCCCGTCCTGGGGCATGGCCGCCGTACCTCGGCACGGGTCCGCAGCGACGGTACCATACGCCTGAAACTGAAAGACCGCAATTCCTTTGCGCTATACAGATACCAAGTAAAATGAAAGCCCTGTTCCTGCTTCTGACACTGATATTCGCACCGTACGCACGTGATGGTGTTTCCCTGAACGGGGAATGGTCGGCCATTGTCGACCAGTACGACAAGGGGATGAACAAGAAACTGTTCACTGATGCCGTTCCCTCCGGGAAGACCGACTTTGTGGAATTTTCCTATGAAGGAGGCCTGAAACTTCAGGTTCCGGGCGACTGGAACCATCAGGACCCTGGCCTGTGGTGGTATGAAGGAACCATCTGGTATGCCAGGCATTTCCAGGCGTCGTCCCGCCCCGGTCCAAGCCGGATACTGTATTTTGCCGGTGTAAGCCATCGGTGCGAGGTTTTCCTGAACGGGGTTTTGGTGATGGAGCATGAGGGGGCGTTCACTCCTTTCCAGGCCGATGTCACCTCCATACTGAAGGATGGCGACAATTTCCTTGCGGTAAGGGTTAACAACAACCGCCGTAAGGAAGCCATTCCGGCGATGAGTTTCGACTGGTGGAACTACGGCGGCATCACCCGCGACGTCATGCTGCTGGAGGTACCGCAGGTGCATGTAAAGGAGGCTTTCTTAAGGCTCAAAAAAGGCACCACCGACACGTTGCTGGCAGATATCACCCTGGCGGAACCGCTTGAAGGTGTGGCTGTTACGGTTTCTATCCCCGAATTGAAACTGGAGAAGTCGTTCTTTACCGACGCCTCTGGAAAGGTCAGCGGGGAAATAAGGGTCAAACGCCTTAAGCTATGGTCCCCGCAGGCCCCGAAGCTCTACGATGTGACCATTACAGCCCTGGCCGACAAGGTAACCGAGAGGATCGGATTCCGTGATATCGGCGTTGACGGAACCAGCATCCTGGTAAATGGGAATCCGGTTTTCCTCAAATGCATATCCTTCCATGAGGAGATTCCCATGGAACGCCGCCGGGCCTGCACCGCGGAGGACGCACGTATGCTCGTGGATGCGGCGGTGGAACTCGGCTGCAACGCCATACGGCTTGCGCATTATCCACAGAACGAGTTCATCGTCCGTTACGCCGAGGAAAAAGGCCTGCTGATCTGGGAGGAAATCCCACTCTGGCAGGGCATAGATTTTTCCAACGAAGAGACTTACCGCAAGGCGGAAACATATCTGTATGAGATGATTGCGCGCGACCGTAACCGTTGTGCCATAGGCTTTTGGAGTATTTCCAACGAGACACGTCCTGCCCCTGACAGGGATGCTTTCCTCTCCAGGCTTCTCGCATATGGGAGGAGCCTGGACTCGTCGCGGCTTTTTGCCAGCGCGTTTGACGTTGCATATTACATCCCGGAAGCGGATGAATTCCGTATGAATGACGGCTTTGCCGGGCAGCTGGACGTGGTGGGCATAAACAAATACATGGGCTGGTATGCCCCCTGGCCCAAGTCTGCGGCGGAGCTCAGGTGGAATGTCTTTACTGATAAACCGCTGATAATAAGTGAATTCGGCTGTGAGGCAAAGGCTGGCGTATTTGGCAACGGAGATACCGCGTCGTCCTGGAGCGAGGATTATCAGGCGTCGCTGTATCGGGATAATCTCCGGATGTTTGAAAACATCCCCAATTTGGCAGGAGTGTCCCCCTGGGTGCTTTATGACTTCCTCAGCCCTTACCGGCAGCACCCCGTCAACCAGGCCTTCTTCAACCGTAAAGGTGTACTTTCCGACAAGGGGGAGAAGAAAAAGGCATGGTATGTAATGAACGACTATTATAGCAAGAGATGAAAAAGTTTTTGTTGACCGGGCTGATTGCTCTCTGCCTTGTACCGGTGAGTACCGGCAAACCTGCATATAAGAATCCGCGCCTCCCGGAAGAGAAGCGGGTTGAGGACCTTCTTTCAAGGATGACACTTGCAGAGAAGGTCATGCAGCTTAACCAGTATACGCTGGGCCGGAACGACAATGTGAACAATATCGGCGAGGTGGTTGGAAAACTTCCGGCCGAACTGGGGTCGGTGATCTATTTCGGGTCCGACCCCGTTCTTCGCAATGCCATGCAGAAACGGGCCATGGAGGAGTCCCGGCTGGGAATACCGCTGATTTTCGGGTACGACGACATCCACGGATTCAAGACAGTGTACCAGATTTCGCTGGGACAGGCCTGCTCCTGGAATCCGGCCCTTGTGGAGAAGATGTGCGCCCATTCTGCCCGGGAAGCCCGCCGGAGCGGCATAGACTGGACTTTTTCTCCTATGATCGACGTTGCCCGCGACCCCCGCTGGGGCCGTGTGGCCGAAGGTTATGGGGAAGATCCTTACGTGAACGGCGTTTTCGGTGCGGCTTCGGTCCGGGGCTATCAGGGTGCCGGACTGAGGAGCCTTGACGCAGTGGCGGCCTGCCTGAAGCATTATGTGGGATACGGCGCCTCGGAGGCCGGACGGGATTATGTCTATACGGAAATCTCCCGTCCCACGCTCTGGAACGTGTACCTTTATCCTTACAAGATGTGCGTGGATGCAGGTGCAGTGTCGCTTATGAGTTCTTTCAACGACATCAGCGGAGTCCCCGGCTCGGCCAACCATTATACCCTTTCCGAGGTCCTGAGGGACGCATGGGGCTTTGACGGCCTTGTGGTTTCCGACTGGGATGCGGTGAGACAGCTGATCAACCAGGGCTATTGCAAGGACCTTGAAGAAGCGTCGGAGGCGGCTATAACCGCCGGGGTGGACATGGACATGATGTCACATGGCTATGACACATACCTTGGGGACCTGGTCGGTTCGGGGAAGGTTCCACTCTCGGTTGTCGACGAGGCGGTGAGGAGGGTACTTCGCGTAAAGTTCCGCCTGGGCCTTTTCGAGAACCCCTATACCCCTGAAGAAGCTCCCGAAAAGAGATTCTTCCTTCCCGAGGCCTTGGAAACGGCCTCGCAGCTTGCCGCCGAGTCGATGGTGCTGCTGAAGAACGACGGCGTCCTGCCTGTGAAAGATGTGTCCAGGATCGCCGTGGTGGGCCCGCTGGCAAATAACCGTTTGGACCTTTTGGGTAACTGGAAGGCTCATGGCGAGGCCGCAGACGCCGACGCTTTCCTGAGCGGGATTGAGAGGGAGTTCCCTTCGGCCGAGGTCCGTTACGAGGAGGGCTGCAATGTCCGTGGCGAGGGTGATTTCTCCGCCGCCGTGGAGCTCGCTCGATGGAGCGACGTTGTGGTTCTCTGCCTTGGGGAGATGCTGAACTGGAGCGGCGAGAACACTTCCCGCTCATCCATCGCCCTGCCCGCCGGACAGGAAAGGCTGCTGGAGGCCCTGAAGGCCGCGGGGAAGCCCGTCGTGGTTACGCTTACCAACGGCAGACCTCTGGAACTCAATAGGATAGAACCCCTTGCGAATGCTATCCTGGAGACATGGCAACCAGGGATCAACGGGGCTGGGGCCCTTGCCGGAATTCTTTCCGGCAGGATCAATCCATCCGGGAAACTGGCAATAACCTTCCCTTGGTCAACCGGCCAGATACCAATTTATTACAATCGTCACAAGTCCGGACGACGCGGAACCCAGGGCATATACAAGGACATCACCTCCGACCCCCTCTATCCGTTCGGACACGGCCTTAGCTATACCACATTTGAGTACGGGGAGCCGGTTTGCGTGGGTGCGCCGTCGCTCGGCGCTCCTTTCAAGGTCGAGGTCAAGGTTACCAACACGGGTGCGGCAGACGGCCTTGAAACCGTGCTCTGGTATATTTCCGACCCTTATTGCAGGGTGGTTACAAGGCCGGAAAAGGAACTGAAATACTTTGAGAAGAAGTTGATCAAGGCCGGTGCTTCAGAGACTTTTGTATTTGAAGTCGACCCCGCCCGCGACCTTGGATATCTTGACGGTGCCGGCAGATACTTTGTGGAAGCAGGGGAATATCATATCTTTGTGGGGGACAAGGACATCAAACTCCAATTATGACAAGACGCTTTCTCCTTTCCATTGCCGGTTTCTTTGCCTTTGCGCTGATGGTTGCAAAGCCGGCTCCCTCCTGGCAGGTTTCATCGCGGCAGGATATACTTCTTGAAAAAGGCTGGGTGTTCAGCCGGGATTCATCTGTCTGGCAACCGGTGAGGGTTCCACACGACTGGGCCATTTACGGCCCGTTCAGCAGGGACAACGACCTTCAGGAAGTGGTTGTAACACAGAATTATGAGAAAAAGGCGTCCGTCAAGACCGGACGTACCGGCGGCCTGCCCTATGTGGGGTGCGGCTGGTACCGCGGAGACCTGACCGTGCCTGAAGGTAAGCATGCAACCCTTCTTTTCGACGGGGCCATGAGCGATGCCCGCGTCTTTCTGAACGGGAGGGAAATCTGCAGGTGGCCATACGGTTACAATTCCTTCCATGTTGACATAACGCCCTACCTGCACGAAGGCCCCAACGCCCTTGCCGTACGGCTTGAAAACCTTCCCAATTCCTCGCGATGGTATCCCGGAGCGGGTCTGTACCGCAATGTGCATCTGATTCTTACGGAAGAGATCCATGTGCCTGTTTGGGGGACGCACCTCACCACGCCTGAGATTGCGGAAGATTCCGCTTCTGTACGGCTTGAAACCAGGATAGAGGGGCCGGATGGTGTAGAGGTTTCCGTTGAAACGGGGATTCTGGATCCTTCCGGGAAAAGTGTCGCGTCAAGTGTCGTCAAGTACTTGCTTGGATCAGAACAGCCTGTAGAACAGATGTTTACGATTGATGCCCCAAAGCTTTGGAGTCCTGAAAGCCCGTCGCTTTACAGGGCTGTGTCCCGGATTCTCAGGGATGGGAAGGAAACCGATGTCTATGAAACCGTTTTTGGTATCCGGACCATTCAATTCGACCGGGACCGCGGCTTCCTGCTGAACGGGGTTCCGCGTAAATTCCAGGGCGTCTGCAACCATCACGACCTTGGTCCCCTGGGTGCTGCCGTGAACGAGTCGGCCATCAGGCATCAGCTTGAACTTCTGAAAGATATGGGTTGCGACGCCATCCGCACCTCGCACAACATGCCGGCCCCTGAGCTGGTGAGGCTGTGCGACGAAATGGGTTTCATGATGATGCTGGAGCCGTTTGACGAATGGGACGTTGCCAAATGCCGGAACGGCTATCACCGCTATTTTGACGAATGGGCGGAGAAGGACATGGAGAACATGCTGCATCAGTACAGGAACAATCCTTCTGTAGTGATGTGGAGCATCGGAAACGAGGTCCCAACCCAGTGCAGTCCTGGAGGATACAGGGTTGCCTCGTTCCTGAGGGATATCTGCCACAGGGAGGATCCTACCCGGCCGGTGACCTGCGGAATGGACCAGGTTTCCTGTGTGCTTGAGAATGGATTTGCCGCCGTGATTGACATCCCCGGGCTGAATTACAGGACTTTCCGCTACATAGAGGCTCATGAGACCCTGCCGCAGGGGTTGGTACTGGGCTCTGAAACCGGCTCCACCGTCAGTTCACGCGGAGTGTACAAGCTTCCGGCGGTCAAGCGTTTCAGTGCTGTCGACGAGGACCATCAGTGCTCAGCCTATGAGCTGGACGCCTGTGCCTGGTCCAACATTCCGGATATCGATTTCGCCCTTGCCGAGGACTATCCCTGGACCCTCGGGCAGTTTGTATGGACAGGTTTCGACTATCTGGGCGAGCCCAGCCCCTACGACAAGGACGCCTGGCCCAACCACAGTTCCATGTTCGGGATAATCGACCTGGCATCCATCCCCAAGGACCGTTACTGGCTCTTCCGGAGTGTCTGGAACAGGAATGAGCCAACCCTGCATCTCCTGCCCCACTGGAACTGGTCTCCAGGCGACAGTGTATCCGTCATGGCATTCACATCTTACGACGAGGCCGAACTGTTTGTGAACGGTGTATCCCAGGGCCGGAGAATCAAGAGGAAACCGTCTTCCCCCACGCTCGGAGGCCAGGAAGAGGCATTGGAGGACCGTTACAGGCTCATCTGGGAGGACGTTCCGTTTGAACCCGGAGAATTGAAGGTGGTGGCTTATTCCGAGGGAGTTCCGGTGGCGGAGAAGGTGGTCCGCACGGCCGGGAAACCACATCACATCGTGCTGGAGGCATCGAATCCGGTGCTGAAACCCGACGGGAAGGATATCTGCTATGTGACGGCCACCGTTGTGGACCGTATGGGCAATCCCTGCCCTTTGGACTCGTCGCTGATGACCTTCAAGGTCAGGGGCGCAGGCTCGTTCCGGGCCGCGGCAAACGGCGACCCCACCTGCCTTGACATATTCCACGAGCCGAGGATGCATGCATTCGGCGGCAAACTCAGCATATTGGTGCAGTCCGCCGACCCTGACTGCCGCCACGGCCTCACGGCCCGTTCAGGCCGTATCGTCCTGACCGTCCGATCCCGCGGCCTCCGTCGCTCCCGCCTCGTACTCCGCTCCTCCCTCTAGTCCTTCTCCGTCATTCCCGGCCCCGACCTACGTCATTCCCGGCCCCGACCGGGAATCCCGCAGTATTTTGGAAATAATCGTTATATTTATAGCCGCTAACGGATAAAGATATGAAAAAGCTTTTTTACCTGTCGCTGGCGGTGCTGATTTCGGCATCGGCCGTCCTTTCCTGCAAGAAGTCGGAAGAAAACGAAGATTTGCATGCCGTAACCAAAGACTACGTGCTCGATGGAAGATCGGCAACCCTGAACGGGGCTCTCTCCCTTATGGAAGGCGAAGTCCTTTCAACGGTATATTTCCTTGTGTCGGAAAAGAGCAAGATACCGGAGGACGGAACGGAAATCAGGATTCCGGGAACGCTTGAAGGATCGTTTTTCTCCGGGATGGTTTCCTCTCTGAAATATGCCACCACGTACTATTACAGGGCCATGTCGGAAGTCGACGGCAAGACATACCGCGGCAAGATAAAGAGTTTCCGCACCGAGGATCTGGCAGTTACCGGTGTATCCATCGACAAGTATCCCGTAAAGGTGGTTGTCGGCAAGACCGTTGAACTTAAGGCTGTGATTACACCGGAAGGAGCTACAAACCAGAAACTTGACTGGCAAAGCAAGGACCCGGAGGTGGCCACGGTGAAAAACGGGGTCGTCACGGGTAAGAAGCGGGGAAGCACCACCATCACGGTCACTACCGACGATGGGGGAATGACGGTCTCCCGCGATATCAAGGTGGTCAATCCTTGCCCTGAAGGCGCCGTGGACCTTGGCCTCAGCGTTTACTGGGCCACAAATAACGTTGGTGCGTCCAAACCGTCGGACCCAGGGGAGTATTATGGCTGGGGCGAGACCGAGACAAAGTCACCGCAGAACAATGAGTACTTTGATGAGAATCATTATACTTATAAAGACAATCCCAAGGTGCTCCCTGCCGACCATGACGTGGCTTCGGTCAAGTGGAAGGAAAATTGGCGCATGCCAACTGCAGAAGAGATCCAGGAGTTGTTGGACAATTGTACTTTTTTCCAGACCATGGTAGGCACAGGTCCTCTGCTTTACGAGGCCACAAGCAAGGTTCCGGGTTATACCAACAAATCCATATCCTTTCCTGCCGCAGGATATTGTGCATATAACAAAAACCTTTATCATTATGATGAGGTTGCGTGGGTATGGTCATCCAGTCTCGATGAACCATTTTACACAAGTTTTGCATTCCATCTGGCTTTAAACAGTTCGACAGCTTTTCTCAAGCTGTCGAACCGCAGATTTTACGGTCTTCCCGTACGTCCGGTAAGTGACTGATAACCATATGATTCCGGATCAACAAAAATGAAAATCCGTATATTCTTCCTTCTTTCAGCCCTGGCCCTGCTCCTGCCTCTGACGGCCATGTCCCAGGAGACCCTGTCGCAGGAGGCCGGGAGCCCTTATTCCGTTCCCGGGAAGAAATAGCCCGCAGTAGCCCCCTGGAGCGGAATCATTCAAACCGGCGTGGCGCGTAAGTATCGGTGTCACAGCATTTTGGTCATTTTCGGGGTGGGACGAAACACCACCCCGAAAAACGTTAAATTCCTGTGTGTCAAGCGATTATCCGCCACAAGTATTCAGTGTCCTTGAAGCCGTTGACAGAGAGGAAGTCCACGGTGCGGGCCCCGTAATGGTCGGCCACCTTCTGTATTGTCTTCTGCATCCCGGCGGAGATCCAGTCCCCTATGATGCAGACAACCTTGGCCGAAGGATACCGGACCTTTATCATCTGCATGAGCTTTACGTAGGCGGAAAGGAAGGTGTTGTAAGGCAGGGTCTCGGACCCGGTGATGGTGGTGGCCGCATCGTGCTCAAGGTCCGGGCACCAGGCCTCCGCCCTTCCCGCCTGGTCCTCAGGACGTCCCGATAGCTACCGCACCTGGCCCTCGCCGTGGATGAGCCACTTGTAGGTGGTGAGTTCCTCGAGGGCCATTGGACCGCGGGGCCCGAGTTTCTGGGTGCTGATCCCGATTTCCGCTCCCATGCCGAACTCACCGCCATCGGTGAACGATGTGGGGGCGTTGACGTATACGCAGGCCGCGTCCACCTCGTTGCGGAACCTTTCTGCCGCCTGGGGATCCTCCGTTACGATGGCCTCGCTGTGGCCGGAGCCGAAGCGGGCTATATGCGAGAGGGCCTCGTCGAGCGAGCCGACGGTCTTGACCGCCAGGATGTAATCCATGAATTCGGTCCCGAAGTGCTCGTCCTTTGCATGGAAAAGATATTCTGCAGGATACTTTCCATCAAGGGCACGGTAAGCCTCATCGTCGGCGTAAATGGTTACGGGACAGGCAGTTGTCTTAAGTCCGGGGACTTCCTTCCCGGCAAGCGGGGCTGCCAGGGCGGGGAGGTCGGAAAGCCTGGAGCGGTGGATTATCAGGCAGTCAAGGGCGTTGCAGACGCTTACCCTCCGGGTCTTGGCGTTCTGGACGATCCGGATACCCTTCATCAGGTCTCCGGCAGCATCGAAGTAGGTGTTCACCACCCCGACGCCTGTCTCTATAACCGGTACCTTTGCATTGTCACGGACATAGTTTATGAGTTTCCTTCCTCCGCGGGGGATGCATACGTCCACCAGGTCCACCGCACCCAGCAGCCTGGATGCGGCCTCGTGCGTCGAAGGCAGAAGGGTGGCGGCCTCCCTGGGGACACCGTGCCGCTTCAGGGCTTCCCCAATCAGGTTTATGGCCGCGCGGTTGGAATTGTCGGCATCCTTTCCGCCCTTGAGAACGCAGGCGTTACCGCTTTTTATGCAAAGGGAAACCACATCGAAGGTGACGTTGGGACGGGCTTCGTAGATTACCCCTATAACCCCGAAGGGGACACTTATCCTCTTGAGTTCCAGTCCGTTGGGAAGCACCCTTTCCAAAAGGGTCCGGCCAAGGGGCGAGGGAAGCGAAGCTACTTTCCTCATGTCTGAGGCAATGCCGGAGAGGCGTTCCGGAGTGAGTTTCAGGCGGTCGTAAAGCGGGTTCCGGGAATCCATCCTGCAGAGGTCCTCCATATTGGCCTCGAGCAGGGCCGGGGTTTCCCTTTCAATGCTTGCGGCAATGTCCAGGAGGAGGTCGCACCTCTGGGCATCGGAGAGTGCCGCCACCCTTCCGGAGGCCGCCTTTGTTTTTTCAATATCCTTATTGTCAATTGTTTCCGGTTCGTCAAGGACTATTCCGCCGATTACGGGGGGAAATTCGGTATGGGGGATGTCGGCGTTTCCAAGCAGGATGTCCGTGAGTACGTTGTCCCTTGTCCCCCTGGCGATTATCACCCTTATCCCCTCCGATGCTATCTTCTTGCCGGTCCGGCATTTGGACACCATGCCTCCCCTTCCGTTGGAACTCTTTACTTCCGAGACAAAGCTTGCCGGGTCCATCTCCGGGGTGACGACCCGGATCAGGGAAGATCCCGGAATGGAGGGATCACCGTCGTAGAGACCGTCCACGTCGGTAAGGAGTACCAGGGTATCGGCGTGCAGCATACCGGCGATAAGGCCGGAGAGCTCGTCGTTGTCGGTGAACATCAGCTCGGTGATGCTCACCGTGTCGTTCTCGTTGACTATGGGCAGGACTCCGCTCCGGAGCATGACCTCCATGCAGGAACGCTGATTCTCGTAGGCCTCCTTGGAAAGGAAGTTCTCCTTGGTGGTAAGTACCTGGCCCACATGAATATGGAACTCGCGGAAAAGGTCGTAGTAAAGGTTTACCAGCTTGACCTGGCCCACGGCAGAAAACAGCTGACGCTGCTCCACGCCGTCAAGTCCGGCACCTACTTTCAACTCGCCGCGGCCGCTTGCCACGGCACCGCTCGTCACCAGGATAACCTCGCATCCCGATGCCCTGAGGGCCGCGATCTGGTCCGTTATAGACGATATACGGGTGATGTCCAGCTTGCCGTCTTCCCTGGTGAGGACGTTGCTGCCCACCTTTATCACTACTCGTTTCATTTCATTCCGGCCTTTATTCCCCGGATTACCGAGGCGGTGAAACCGGCGTCCTCCATGGCATTCAGCCCCTTGATGGTAACTCCTCCCGGGGTGGTGACCCTGTCGATTGCCTCCTCAGGGTGGATCCCCTCTTGCCGAAGAAGGGTCACGGCTCCCTTAAGTGTTTGAAGGACAATATCTTTGGCCTCGTTGGCGCGGAACCCTATCTCCACTCCTCCCTCCGATGCCGCGCGGATGTACCGCATTGCGTAGGCGATTCCGCAGGAGGCGAGGGTGGTGCCGGCGGGAAGAAGGTTTTCCGGAACCACGAAAGTGGCACCAACAGCGTCAAAGACGGCTTTAAGGGCGGTGCAGTCCTCCATGAAGGGGACCAGGAATGTGACGCTTTCCCGGCACGCGGCAGCGATGTTGGGTATTGCGAGGGCAAAGGGGATATCTTCACCCAGAGTCTCCCTCACCGTCTTGGATGAGACCCCTGCCGCGACCACCACCACGGTCTTTGCCGGTGTGAGTACGGGACGGATGGAGGTGAGGACTCCGGCGGTAAGGTATGGCTTTACCACCACAAAGACAATGTCGGCATCTGCGGCCGCTTCTTCCGACGGAAGGACGACGGCTCCCTTACCGGAAAACCGGTTTCTGACCGCCTCGGAAGGGTCCGATACCAATAAGTTGCAGGGCGGGACCACGCCTCCCGCCAGGAATCCGTCCGCCAGGGCTCCGCCCATGGCGCCGGCGCCTATCATCGCTATTTTCATCGTACGGTTTGTGTTCTGTCACAAAAATACTGCAAACCGATGAAAATAAAAAATTTAATTTACCGGATAATGGTTCGGAAAATAACCTGTCTCCGTTCTCAGACCGTTAGCACCCTCGCTGCGTTAAAGGGAGGGGCCCAGCCGCAGGCTGGGAGGGATAGGACCGAAGGTCCGTAGTCTGAGAACGGAGACAGGTTATTATTTATGCATTTTTCAACACCACCTTACCTCCTGCGGCGTCCACCAGGATGCCGGAGCCGGTCTTTACGGTGCCGTCCAGGACGGCCTTGGCCAGCTGGTTCACCAGGTCGCGCTGCATTATCCTCTTGACCGGCCGGGCTCCGTACGAGGGGTCGTAGCCGGCCGACACCATATAGTCCTCGAAGGCCTTGCTGAAGGAGATGGACACGCCGTTCGTCTCCAGCGAGTCCTGGAGCTGCTTCATCTGGATGTGGAGGATCTCACGGATGTCGGAGCGGGTGAGCGGGTCGAACATGATTATCTCGTCGATCCTGTTCAGGAATTCCGGCCGGACGGTCATCTTGAGCGTCTCCAGGACCTTTTTCCGGCAGTCTTCCAGCAGGCGTCGCCTTTCGGCTATCGCCGAGGCATGGCTCACCGGGTCGTTCTCCGGGATTTCAGGGAGCCTCTCCATGCAGGCCTGGATGATATCCGAGCCGGCGTTGGAGGTCATTATCAGTATGGTGTTCTTGAAGTCCACAGTACGGCCCTTGTTGTCGGTAAGACGCCCGTCGTCAAGTACTTGCAGCAGTACGTTGAACACGTCGGGATGGGCCTTCTCGATCTCGTCCAGAAGGACCACCGAATATGGTTTGCGCCTTACTGCCTCGGTGAGCTGGCCGCCCTCGTCGTAGCCCACGTATCCCGGAGGGGCGCCCACCAGGCGGCTTACCGTATGCCGCTCCTGGTATTCGCTCATGTCGATACGGGTCATCATGTTCTCGTCGTTGAATAGGAACTCCGCCAGGGCCTTGGCGAGTTCGGTCTTACCCACGCCGGTGGTTCCCATGAAGAGGAACGACCCGATGGGCCTATTCTCATTGGAAAGACCTGCACGCGAGCGCCTTACGGCATCGGATACGGCCTTGATGGCCTCTTCCTGTCCAACCACCCGGCGGTGCAGTTCGTCCTCCATCCTGAGGAGTTTCTCCTTCTCGCTCTCCAGCATTTTCTTAACGGGGATGCCGGTCCATTTTGCCACCACCTCGGCTATGTCCTCGGGGGTTACGGCCTCGGTTATGATGGGGTCCTTGACGGCGGCCTGCCTGGCCGAAAGCTCCTCTATCCTCTTCTGGAGCTGGGCGATGCGTCCGTAGCGGAGTTCCGCCACCCTGCCGTAATCGCCGCTTCGTTCGGCGGCCTGGGCCTGGATGCGGCAGTCGTCGATCTGCTGTCTGGCTTCCTGCAGTTCGGAAAGGACCTGCTTCTCGTCGTTCCATTTCTTCATGAGCACCTCCCTCTTTTCACGGAGTTCGGAAAGCTCAGAATCAATCTTTTCCATCTTCAGCGACACGCCTTCCCGCTTGATGGCCTCCTTCTCTATCTCAAGCTGGCGGATGCGGCTGTTGAGGTCGTCGATGGGCTCCGGGACGGAATTCATCTCAAGACGGAGCTTGGACGCAGCCTCGTCCACCAGGTCTATGGCCTTGTCGGGGAGGAAACGGCTGGTTATGTACCTGTGCGACAGGTTCACCGCGGCAATCAGGGCGTCGTCCTCGATGCGGACCTTGTGGTGGTTCTCGTATTTCTCCTTGAGGCCCCTCAGTATGGAGATGGACTCGGCGGGCGATGGCTCGTCGATGGTGACCATCTGGAAACGGCGCTCCAGTGCCTTGTCGGTCTCGAAGTACTTCTGGTATTCGTCCAGGGTCGTGGAACCGATGGTGCGGAGCTCGCCGCGGGCAAGGGCCGGCTTGAGGATGTTGGATGCGTCCATCGCCCCGGAAGTGCGCCCCGCGCCCACCAGGGTGTGGATTTCGTCGATGAACAGGATTATCTGCCCGGCGCTCTCAACCACTTCCTTCACCACTCCCTTGAGCCTTTCCTCGAATTCGCCCTGGTACTTTGCCCCGGCGATGAGGGCTCCCATGTCCAGGGAATACACGGTCTTGTCCTTGAGGTTTTCAGGGACCGCTCCGTTGACTATTTTCTGGGCTATCCCTTCCGAGATGGCCGTCTTTCCCACACCCGGCTCTCCCACCAGGATGGGGTTGTTCTTGGTCCTTCGGGAAAGGATCTGCAGGACGCGGCGGATTTCGTCGTCGCGGCCGATGACCGGATCGAGTTTGCCCTTGGAGGCCTGTTCGTTGAGGTTTATCGCAAACCTCGAAAGAAAATCTGTATTGCTGTTTGCCATTTCACTTACTCCTTTTTGTCCTCCGGACCATACAAACGAAGTTACCGTTTGCCCTGCGGGGGACAAACGGTAACCGTCAAATAATATTCCTCTTGACCCGGACTGACAAAATGTCAGTGGGCGACTACTCGGCGGGTTCGGAAGGGAGTGTGGGATCGACCTGGGGAACGGTGGTGGGGAAGGCGGGAGCCTCCTCGGAGCCAGCCTGGTTGAGGATTTCCGAACTTACCGCATCCTGGGTGGTACCCTCGGCGTTGCCGGAGAGGGTGAAGGTGGATACGATGGAAAGCACGAGGATGAAAGCCACGAGGCCCCAGGTAACCTTCTCCAGGATATTGGCGGCCTGCCTTACGCCAAGGGCCTGGTTGGCGGCGGTGAAGTTGGTTGCAAGACCTTCTCCCTTGCCGTTCTGCAGGAGCACTACGAGGGTAAGCAGTATGGCCGCAATTACTATGAGGACCACGATGATTGTGAATGCTGCGTTCATATCTTTAATTCAATTTTTCTATAAGGGCTGCAAAGTAAGCACTTTTTTCCGGATTAACCAAGAGAAGACGGGAATAAATACGCTTTGCTTCAGCAAAATGCCCCTGTTCGGCGTAAATTTCCGCGAGGGTTTCAGTGCAGAAAGAGTCCTGGCCCGGTTCCGGTGCGGTATCCGCCCGGGGGGCTTCTGCCTCACCTGCCGACGCGAATCCGGAGAAGGAGGAATCCCCGTCCTCCTTTACCGTTGCATACTGGTCCGACGAGAAATAGTCGCCACCAACCACAATCACCCTGGGTTTCCGGAGTATTTCCTTGACCGGGGCAGCTGTGGCGGGGCCCTTCACGGCGCTGCGGGCGATGTCGGCGATCTTCCGGCGGGAGCCCACATACAAGGCGGCCTCGGCATACTGCTCCGGTCCAAGCGCGTCTTGTCCGAGCCGTGACATCCTAAGGCACAATTGTTTACGAGCCGCTCCGTACCATGGGTAAAGGTTCACAACCCCCGCCAGCTCATCCAGCGAGAGGCTTTCCAGCGATATGGTTTCCGGTTTTACCATTGGGCCACGGTAGCGTTGAATATATCTTCGCAGAGTTTGTCGATGATCTCCTCGCAGAGGGAACTTTCAACCGCGTCCAGAGGCTGCATGGAATCAAAGTCGGCGTAGGCCGAGAACTGCTTGTCAAAGTCTTCCTCGGAGTGCTTGCGGTTTGTGAAGGTTATCTTTATCGTTACGGTGAGACGGTTCTGGGCCGCCACTTCCTCGGCTGTTACGGCGGTGGCCTTGACGTCGTATCCGGTGATTTCGCCCACCACTTCCAGGTCGCCGTCGGTTTCCACCTGCTCCAGGCGGGTTAGTTTGCGGAACTTGTCCTTGAGCGCCTCGGTCAGTTCGTTGCTGAGCGACGGATTCACCCTCAAGGCCTTGTATTCCATGTACGGAATGGTTACGGTCTTGACGTCAGGCTGGATGGAAGTGCCTGTGAACGAGTATATTCCGCAGCCGCCTGCGAGGACGGCCGCGGCCAGGACGGATATTAGGGCGGTCTTTCTCATCACTTCTTGTTCCTGAATTCCGGGGGGAGTTTACGGTAAAGGGTACGCTCCGACATGCCCAGTTCCTGTGCCGCCAGTTTCCGGTTCCCGTGGTATTTTTCCAGGGCGCGGCGGATGAGGTCGTCTTCCGTGCGTTTCCATGAAAGGTTCTCTGGGGCGGAGGGAATGTCCTCCTGAGCCTGGTCCTCGGGATCGAGGTCCCCGCTCCATGGGGCATGCGTGCTCTCGGGCGTGCCGGACGGAATCTGTACCGGGGCGGCCGCCTCCCTGGCGGAGGAGAGCTCCCTCTTGAGCATGTCCACGTCCCTCTTCAGGTCCAGGATGGCCTTGAAGACGGCCTGGCGTTCACTGTCGGAGAAAGAACTGCCGGAACCCTGCCCGTCTCCCTGCAGGGGGGCCGGCAGGTTGCCGCTCTCCACCGGCATGTAGGCCGAAAGGGTTGCGGCGTCTATCTCGATGCGGCCGGTGGTGGGGGTTATCTTCTGCGATTCCAGGGCCGTCACCGTCTGGGTGAAGTTCATCAGCTGGCGGATGTTCCCGGGCCAGCGGTAGGAGCGCAGCATGTCGATCCCGTCGTGGGTGAGGGAGACCTTGCACATCCCGTATTTCTCTGAGAAATCGGAAGTGAACTTCCTGAACAGCAGGTAGATGTCATCCTTGCGGTCGCGCAGCGACGGCATCCTTATCTGGGCGGCGGCAAGCCGGTAGTAGAGGTCTTCGCGGAAGCGTCCGCGGCTCACGGCATAGGCCAGGTCGACGTTGGTGGCGGCCACCACCCTCACGTCGGTATGCTCCACCCTGGTGCTTCCCACCTTCATGTATTCCCCTGACTGCAGTACCCTCAGGAGAAGGGCCTGAGACGGAAGCGGCAGTTCCGCGATCTCGTCCAGGAAGAGGGTTCCGCCGTTGGCTTCCTCAAAGTATCCGGCCCTTGTCTCGGTGGCTCCGGTGAAGGCGCCCTTCACATGGCCGATAAGCTCGGAATTGATTGTCCCTTCGGGGATTGCGCCGCAGTTCACGGCAAAGAAACGGCCGTTCCGGCGGGCGCTGTACTGGTGGATAATCCTGGAAATATTCTCCTTTCCCACGCCGCTCTCGCCTGAAACCAGGACGGTGAGGTCGGTGGGGGCGAACTTCACGGCAATCTCCAGCGAGCGGTTGAGCGCGGGGTCGTTTCCGATTATATCGTATTTATTCTTAAGACGTTGTAGTTCTTGTGTGTCCATTTCAAAAGACAAAGGTACAAAAAAATGTTGATAAGTTTTTCCGGAAGGGAGAGTCAATCCCGCTTCTTCTTATTATATTTGTAGAGTTTGTAAACGAATATTTGTAAGTCATGAAGAAAACCCTGTCCGTACTTTCTGCGGCCGCGTTACTGCTCGCGGGCTGTGCATCAGTCGAAAAGATGGCCGAGATGGCCGAAAACGTAAAGGTAACCTGCACCCCCGAGGTGCTGGAGGCCGCCGGCGGAAGCGTCGACGCCACCGTGTCGGTAACCTATCCGGCCGATTATTTCAATCCCAAGGCTATCCTTGAGGTGACCCCCGTCATCGTGTACGACGGAGGCGAGGCCGCGATGTCCCCGCTCAAGTACCAGGGAGAGAAGGTGAAGGATAATTACAAGGTTGTGTCGTCGGACGGCCAGACCGTTACCGAAAAGCTTCATTTCGAGTATGTGGAAGGAATGGAGAAATGCCATCTTGAGCTCCGCGGCGTGGCAAAGGCCAAGGGCAAGTCGGTGAATCTTCCTTCCAGGAAGGTGGCCGACGGCTGCAACACCACCTATATGCTGGTAAAGAACCCCGACGGGGTCGTCACCCCCAAGAAGGATGCTTACCAGAGCGTGCTCACCCAGTCCAAGGAGGGCCAGATCCTCTATCAGGTGAACAGCTCGGAAGTCCGTTCCAGCGAGCTCAAGGGCCAGTCAATCAAGGATTTCCAGGCGGCGCTCGACGCCATCTCCAAGGACGGCCGTTGCTCCGTCAAGGGCACCGAGATTGTGGCTTACGCATCTCCTGAAGGCTCCGAGGACCTCAACAACAAGCTCTCCGGAAAGAGGGGCGAGTCGGCCGGAAAGGCCTGGAAGGAGATCGCCAAGGGCCGCGACGTGGCCGCTCCCGAGGTGAAGAGCGTGGGCGAGGACTGGGAAGGTTTCCAGCAGCTTGTGGGCGAGTCCAACATCGAGGACAAGGAGCTCATCCTCAGGGTCCTGTCGATGTACAGCGACCCTGCAGTGCGTGAAAGCGAGATCCGCAACATGTCGGAGGTCTACACCGCCCTCAAGGGCGAGGTGCTCCCTGAACTCCGCCGCGCCCGCTTCATCGCAAACGTGGAATATCAGAACTACACCGAGGAGGAACTCCTCAAGATGGTGGAAGACAACAGCGACGTCCTCGACGAGGAAGCCCTCCTGAAGGCCGCCACCCTGGTCAAGAAGGATTCCGACAAGGAGGCCCTCTACCGCAAGGCCGTGAACAAGTACGGCAGCGACAGGGCCCAGTTCAACCTTGGCGCCATCTACCTGGAGCAGGGCAAGCTGGACAAGGCCGAGGCTGCCTTCAAGAAGGTTAAGGAATCCGATTCCGACCTGGAGAACGCCCTTGGAGTGGTGGCCCTTCGCCGCGGTGACCTGGAGGCTGCCGGAAAGCACTTCGCCAAGGCCGGCACCGATGCCGCCAAGGCCAACGCAGGAGTCCTGGACATCCTTTCCGGCAATTATGACAAGGCTGTGAATGACCTTAAGGATGCCGGCGGATGCTGCCACAACCTGGCCCTGTCCTACATCCTTACCGACCAGCTGGACAAGGCTGCCGAGACCATCCACTGCAACTGCCCCAAGTGCTGGTATCTCAAGGCTATCATCGCCGCAAGGCAGGGAAGGGAGTCGGATATGAAGAAGTGCCTCGACAAGGCTTACAAGGATCCCGAACTCAAGGAGCGGGCTTCCAAGGATATCGAATTCACCCTCTATAATCTGTAGTTTATCCGCCTCCGGCATCGTCCGGAGGCTTTTTTATAATTCATTCCATGGTACAGACTAACCAAGAACCTATTCGCGACGCCCGCGTGCTGGGTGTCGGCAAGATGGGCGTGCTGGGCCTGCAGCATCTCTTTGCGATGTTCGGCGCCACGGTCCTCGTCCCGGTGCTCACCGGTCTCTCAGTTTCCGCAACCCTGCTGTTCGCCGGTCTGGGAACGCTGATCTTCCACCTGATGACCAAGCTGAAGGTCCCCGCCTTCCTCGGTTCCTCATTTGCCTTCATCGGAGGTTATGTGGCAATTTCGGAAATGGGCATGGCCAAGGGACTTACCCTGGCACAGAGCCTGCCCTATGCCTGCATCGGGGTATTCACCGCCGGTCTCATGTACTTCGTGCTGGCCGGACTCTTTGCGGCATTCGGTCCCAAGAAGGTGATGAGGTTCTTCCCTCCCATCGTTACCGGTCCCATCATCATCGCCATAGGCCTCTCGCTCAGCGGTTCGGCAATCACCAACTGCTCGCAGAACTGGTGGATAGCCCTGGTTGCCATCCTGGTCATCATCGTCTGCAACATCTGGGGCAGGGGGATGATCAAGATCGTTCCCATCCTGCTCGGTGTGGTTGTGTCGTACGTGGTTGCAGCCTGCTTCGGAATGGTGGACTTCGGACCAGTCAGGGATGCCGCATGGATTGGAGTTCCGTTCCAGATGGAGAACACTGCCTTTGCGGTGTTCAAGAATCCCGACTGGGGCCTCGTGGCCGCGGCTGTGATAGCCATCCTGCCCATCTCGCTGGCCACCATGGTGGAGCACATCGGTGACATGTGCGCAATCTCCTCCACCACCGGCGAGAACTACCTGGAGGATCCGGGCCTTCACCGTACCCTCATGGGCGACGGTCTGGCCACCATGCTGGCCTCGCTCTTCGGTGCCCCGGCCAACACCACCTACGGCGAGAATACCGGAGTACTGAACCTTACCAGGGTCTATGACCCCAGGATGATCCGCCTGGCCGCCTGCTTCGCCATCATACTGTCGTTCTGCCCCAAGTTCTCCGCAATCATCAACACCATGCCGGTGGCGACCATCGGCGGTGTGTCCCTCGTGCTCTACGGTATGATTTCAGCCGTGGGTGTCAGGAACGTGGTGGAGAACCGCGTTGACTTCACGGCATCACGCAACGTCATCGTGGCCGCCCTTATCCTGGTGCTCGCCATCGGTATCAAGTACGGCGCCGGCGACGCAATCTCCATCGGCTTCACCTCCCTCAGCGGACTGGCCGTGGCCGCCCTCGCGGGCATCATACTGAACGCCATCCTGCCCGGAAAGGACTATGAGTTCGGGAAGAACGAGCAGGGCGACACCTCGGTTGACTTTGAAGTGAACAGAGTGAAGAAGAAATAACCTGTTAACCATCAATATTATGTCCAAAAAATTCATCCTTGCGGGAGCCGTTTTGGCCCTCGGTTTCGGGCAGGTTGTGACCGCCCAGACCAACCTCCAGATCTTCTATGATTTCGGCCGCGACCGTCATCATGTAACCACTACCCTCGAGGGATTCTATGGAGACAATTGGGGAAACACCTTCTTCTTCATCGACCATGATTTCAATGGAAAGGACGCTAACGGAAAGGTGGAATCTCCCAACGGAACTTACATGGAAATCGCCCGTTGCTTCAATTTCTGGCAGAATACCAAACTCGGCGGACTCAGCCTCCAGGCCGAGTACAACGGCGGTGTCTACAACGGCTATAACATCAAGAATGCTTTCCTGACCGGTTTTGACTATTTCCTTCACAGCAAGGATTTCCGTTATACGTTCAATTTCAAGGTCCTTTACAAGTATATCCAGAATACCACCCAGAAGGTCCCCATGCAGTTCACCTTTGTGTGGGGAATGCAGGACCTCTTCGGGCTCAAGGGACTCCGTTTCAGCGGTTTTGCAGATTTCTGGTGGGAGGACCATGCGCTGTTCTCCGGACCCAAGTGGGACAAGTCTCTGGGAGCGTATGAAGTACTTGGGACTTCCGAGACTTCCCCGTTCGTCTTCATCTCCGAGCCGCAGCTCTGGTACAATGTGGGCCAGTGGTTCGGCTGCCCCAACCTCAACATCGGCGGCGAGGTTGAACTCTCCTGGGACTTCGGGACCGTCAAGGGCTTCCACGCACGTCCATGCGCAGGTGTGAAGTGGGTCTTCTAAGTACTTGAGCCATGGCTAATTTCTTGAACAAGGCATTCGGGTTCGACCCTCAGAAACACAGTGTACGGACCGAGATAGTAGCCGGTATAACCACCTTCCTTACCATGGCCTACATCCTCGCGGTCAACCCGGGGATATTCGGCGCACTGGAAGGAATGCCCAAGGGGGCCGTCTTCACGGCCACCGCGGTAGCCTCCATCATTGCCACCCTCGTGATGGCTTTCTACGCCAAGAAGCCGTTCGCCCTCGCCCCCGGCATGGGCCTCAACGCCTTCTTTGTGTTCACCGTCTGCCTCACCATGGGCTACAGCTGGAAATTCGCCCTCACGGCGGTTCTCATTGAAGGTATCCTGTTCATCATCCTCACCGTCACCAAGGTGCGCTCGTGGATTCTGAACGCCATTCCGGCATCGCTCAAATATGCAATCGGCGCGGGTATAGGCCTGTTCATCGCTTTCATCGGCCTCCAGAACGCCGGCATCATCGTCAATTCCGACGCCACTCTGGTGGTGCTTGGCGATGTCTGCCACGGCAAGGCCCTGCTCGCCGTCATAGGACTGGTGATCACCGGTGCGCTGGTGATCCTCAAGGTCAAGGGCGCCATCCTTATCGGCATCCTCGGCACCACCCTCATCGGCCTTCTGGTGAAGGATCCCGAGACCGGTGCCGCCATCACCACCTTCGGCGGTGTGGTTTCCATGCCCGACAGCGTCAGCCCCATTTTCTGCAAGTTCGAGTGGGGACAGGTCCTCAGCTGGAACATGCTTGCAGTGGTGTTCACCTTCCTGTTCATCGACATGTTCGACACCATGGGAACCGTCATCGGAGTTTCCGAGGGGGCCGGCATGGTTGACAAGGACGGAAAGGTGGACAAGATTGAGAGGATGTTCCTCGCCGACGCCATCGGTACCGTATGCGGCGCCTGCCTTGGAACTTCCACCACCACAACCTATGTAGAAAGCGCTTCCGGCGTGGGTACAGGCGGACGTACCGGCCTTACGGCCTTCTCCACGGCCATCTGCTTCGCCCTTGCGCTCTTCCTTTCGCCTCTGTTCCTGTCCATCCCCGGCGCGGCCACCGCTCCCGCCCTCATCGTAGTGGGCGTTATGATGATGAAGCCCATCGCCAAGATCGACTGGACCGATTTCTCCGAGAGCATCCCCGCATTCCTCACCGTGATAATGATGCCCGTGGCCTATTCCATCTCCGACGGTATCCTCATCGGTGTGATCGCCTATGTGGTGATGAACGCATGTGCCGGAAAGATCAAGAAGATATCCATTACCATGTGGATACTGGCGGTGCTGTTCATACTACGGTATATTTTCATATAGCCGTGGTGTAGAAACAGCTGATTTACAGCATGTTATATGGTTCCGCCCGCGCTCTTTGCCGCGGGCGGAATCTCGTTTTCATATCATTATCAGGCGGTTATGCTCCAAGGATATTCGAAAAAATTTTTACGAAGGGTTCTGAAAACCGTCAATATTTATTATATTGCATCACTTTTGATAATATTGATATGAAACGTATACTTGGCATTTCCCTTGCCGCCGCAGTGGCCATTTCGCTCATGGGGGGCATCTCCCAGGCCCAGGTCCGCTCAGGCTCCACGGCAACCCGTAACGCCACCGGCACAACCTCGTCCCGTTCCGGCTCAAGCTCTTCATCGTCCACGGCCTCTTCGTCCAGCGACAACCGCCAGTCTACGGCCACCAGGTCGGCAACAGCCACAACCCGTTCCTCCTCGCAGACCGAGCGCACCACCACAAACGCAAAGACCACTACCACAGGTTCTTCCGTGACCGGGCGCCGTGCCACCGACAGGAACGAGACCAGGGTTTCCAACTCCAATGTCACCAACAAGGGCCTTTCCACCTACAGCGCCAAGCAGGCCAAGGATGACGGCAAGACCACCAATAACAGCCCGGCCGCAAGGAACACTTCCACGGCCGTGAGGTCCAATCCCAACGTATCCAAGACGGCTCAGGGTGTTCAGCAGCAGGGCGGGGCCTTGCAGAGCCCCACGCAGCAGGGCGGCCGCCAGAGTGTCCCTAAGGACACCTATACCGACAGGGCCGGCAACTACCGCTACGGCGGCGCCAACAACATGGACGTCCGTGGCGCCAACCGCGACGTCAACCGCATGCACCCCTACCAGCGTCCCCCCATCACGTATGACCGTCCCTACGGCTTCACTTCCCGCAAGCCCCATTATTACGGCTACAACGTCCAGGTGATTCCCGTCGGTTATCAGCGCAGGACCCTCTGGGGAACCGATTTCTACTATTACAACGGAATCTACTACCGCATGGTGGACAATTATTACCGGGTGTCCAGGCCTCCGTTCGGCATCACCATCCGACGTCCCCTTTGCGGCAGGGCCCTTACTTCCGTGCTGTTCAGCTATTACACCACCGTTGAAAGACCCTATGCGGCCATAAACGCCAACTATGCCACCATAGCCGAGCAGAATGCCATCATCGCCAGGAACAACGCCATCATAGCGCAGCAGAACGCCCTCATCGCCCTGAACGGCACGACGGCCTCCACTGCCTATGCCCTGGCCGCCCAGATGGGCCTGATCCAGAGCTATGCCGACGCCCGTACCCCGTACTATTACCAGGACGGAGTCTTCTATACCGTCCACGGGCGGAACTATACCACCATCCTGCCTCCGGCCGGAGCAATAATCGCTTCTCTTCCTGACGATTACACCATCTTCACATATGGCGGGAACCGCTACTACCGCATGGACAACACCGTTTTCCGCACCATAGTGTACGACGGTGCCCCGTACTTCGAGGTCCTGGGTCAGTATCCTTATTGGAATTAATTCAACATTAATATTTTAGCATTATGAAAAAGATTTCTGTATTCCTTATGTGCGCAATCCTGGTGCTTCCGGGATGCGGAACCATGTCAAAGCTCGCCCAGGGTTCAATCGTAGGAACCGGTGCAGGCGCAGCCATCGGTGCAATCGCCGGCGGCCTTATCGGCGGTAACGGCAAGGGCGCAGCCATCGGAGCTGCCATCGGCGGTGCAGTCGGCGGCGGTGCAGGTGCCCTCATCGGTCACAAGATGGACAAGAAGGCCGAGGAACTCGCAGCCCTCGAGAACGCCAATGTAGAGACCATCGAGGATGTCAACGGCCTCAAGGGCATCAAGGTTACCTTCAACAGCGGTATCCTGTTCCCCACCAACGGCTCCACCCTCAACAAGAACTCAAAGGCCGAGCTAGCCGAGTTTGCAGCCAAGATGCAGGACCTCGCCGACACTGACATCACAATCTACGGCCACACCGACAACACCGGTACCGCAGAGGTCAATGAGAAGCTTTCCAACAAGAGGGCCGCATCCGTTTTCAACTACCTCAAGAGCTGCGGCTTTGCCGAGGAGAGGATGACTGCTCAGGGAATGTCCTACAACATGCCCGTCGCCACCAACGACACCCCCGAGGGCCGTGCCCAGAACCGTCGCGTTGAGATCTACATCACCGCCAACGAGGAGATGATTGAGGCCGCCAAGAATGGAACCCTTCAGTAGCGGACAATGAATCACCGTCAATTACCTCCGGCTTCCCTGCCGGAGGTAATTTGTTGAGTCATGATTATGCAAGACAGAAAGCCTTATTCCACCCCCGTCAACAGGAGCAGGGATATTTGCGTGGAACGCAATTTCCTGGCTTCCATCACTGGGGGAAACCTTAAGCCGGGAGAGGACCCCGTCCCCGGCGGATCCTGGGATTTCGGGGATGATGATTAAACAGCCTGCCGTATGAGAAAGATATCATTTATCCTTGCAGCGGCAGTATCTGCCTTACTTGCCATTGTTTCCTGCAACAGGAACGAATCCGCACTTCCCGGATCCGGAAACAAGGCCGTCATACGCATTGGCGCAGCGCCTCAGGATGCACGGGAAAGCACAAAGACCTTTATTGATGAAGACCAGACCGGAACAACGTCCGTGTACCGTTCCAAGTGGAGCAACAGAGATGAGAAACTCGGACTTGTCTTTGGCCAGATTTCGGACAAATCCTCTCCCGTAACCCTTGAGGCTGAGGAAACCGATGACCATAATCCGGTTTTCACCGGAGAGGCCGAGCTGGAAGACGGGACCTATAACCTGTTCATTTTCTATCCGCGTTCCGCTTATGAGAAATGCTATTCCGACGGTACGGTCGGATTCAACCTCAAGTCAACCCAGCATCCTGTGCTCGGCTCATTTGACCCGGAATGCGACCTTATGGGCTGGTCCACCGACAAAGCCGTAGTGGCTGACGGTTCATATGTGCTTGACGGCATCACTCTTAACCGGGCCATGGCAATACTGAGGGTCAACCTCAACGCCCCGGCGGGCGGCGGGAAGGCCATGGGTGAGTCCGTCGGTAGCGTCACCGGCCTCAAGATAGAGGTTGCCGAAGGCGATACTTCGTCTGAAAAGTTGACCCTTACCGGGCGTGCCGCCATCAGCAGTGAAGGGGAGATTGGCAGGTGGACTATCCAGAACAACTATGTGGAAGCGTCCATCGATGCGGCAGAAATGATTACCATCGGTGAAAGCGAAGGCTTCCAGAGTGTATACCTTGTGGTCAATCCTACAACCATTCCTGAAGGCAGAGCCATCACCTTCTCCATTGAAACAGAAGGATTTAACGGCGCCAACAAGATAACCCGCACCGTTACGGCCCCTGCCGGAGGCATGGTCCTCGAAGCCGGCAAGGTCAACACCATCAACCTTACCATACGTGACAAGGACTTCCCCGGAGCGGTCATCGAAGAGGACTATAACGGATACTGGCTGATTACCGGCACCGGCGATGGCAAAACCGTTGCGGCCGTGGCTTATGTGAGCGGCAACAACAACCTCAAGGGAGATGCTCCTCTGGTGTTCTCCGAGGACGGTTCCACCATTACCAGCACTGCGAATCTCGTTGAGTCAAGGATGACCTTCACCAAGGTCACTGAAGGGAAGTACAGCGGCCTCTACACCATTCAGGATATCAACGGGCTTTATCTGTATGCCTCATCAAGTTCCGGCAACCAGCTGAAGGGAAAGACGCAGCCCGACGCCAATGCGTACTGGTCGGTGACCATGGATCCCACAAGCGGCAAATATTCGATTGTGGCGACGGAGTCGGATAACCGCAACGTAATGCAGTTCAACTCCAACAGCGGCAGTCCCATCTTCGCCTGCTACGCCAGTGCGAGCATGGCGCCAGTCGTCCTCTATCCCTGGTCGATGGTAAGCGGGGTGGATACCACGCCAAAGATTACCTTTGAGGAGACATCCAAGGACGTTGATGCGTCTGCAACCTCCGTGGAGTTCACATACACCAAGAATCACTTTGTCACCGAGCTGCCCGCCGTGGGCGTCTCTGCGGGCTCGGACTGCATAAACGGCACCGTGGCGGTGACCGACGGCAAGATTACCGTCCCGCTCAAGGCAAATACCGACGAGGCACGGAAGACCATCACGCTCACCGTATCCGGGCAGGGCATCGACGGCAGCGTTACCCTGACGATAGTGCAGGCTGCCTACGTGCCGGCTGCCGCGCTCACCATCAAGGACCTGAACGACAAGATCCGTAAGGACAATGTTACCAGCAGCGGCAGTGCCAAGGAGTATTCCGGAAGGCTTGAGAATGTGATTGTTACGGGCGTCAAGGGCAGCTATGCCTTTGCCGAGGACGCCACCGGCGGAATCCTTCTCTTCCAGGTCAGCGGCTTGCAGGCCGGAATGACCGCCAGCGGAGATGCCACCGTCAAGGGTTTCATGTACTACAACATGCCCGAGGTTACGTCCTTTACTCCTCCGTCCAATATAGGCAGTACAACCACCATTCCTTCAACCACCTACACCAAGATCGCGGACCTGAATGCCGTTTGGCAGGACAGGATGTCCATGAGGACGGTCCTGAAGGACGTTGAGGTGACCGAGGCGTTCAACAACAGGAACGCCAAGGTGAAGGATGCCGATGGAACCGTCCTTGCCGTGAGGGATTTCGCCGCTTCCAACCTGGCCCTCCACGTGGGAGAGACCGTGACCCTGACCGGTTATCCGGCCCAGTACAACACCACGGCACAGTTCGCCCTTCTGGACGCTTCGGATATAGTGGTTACCAAGGATGTTCCGACGATTTCCGTAAGTCCCGCCACCCTTGTCTGGGATGCCGGTGAGTATGGTTCAGGTGTAGCCAAGACCGTTACCGTCACCCAGAACGCATCCGCCACCGGCTTCAGCATCAGCGGCGAGGGGGCTGTAACCAAGTTCGAGGTCACGACAAATTCCGACGGCACCGTTTCCATCTATCCCAGGGAGGCCAACACAAGCACCTCGGAGGTGGTTTCATGTATCCTTTACTTTACACACAAGGATGACGGAAGCGTTAAGGGAACGGTTTCTCTGTCCCAGCGTACGGCCCAAGGAGCGACCAAGGAAGTTACGGATGTCGTGACAATCAGCGGGACGGGTGTTTCCGGAAACGTCTACAGTACATGGAAACAGGTAAGCGGATCGTCCGGAGCCATCTATGAAGGAAAGAGCGCAGCCAGTTACAGTTCCATCCAGCTGAGATCCACCAACAGTGATTCCGGTGTCTATACCAGGTCCTCCAAAGGAAAGGTCAAGAGCATCAAGGTAACGTGGAATTCGAACACCACTACCGGAAGGACCCTGAATGTCTATGCCAAGAATACTCCTTACACGTCGGCAGCGGATTTGTACAGCAGTAACAGCAGTACCCAGGGGACCCTTGTGGGCACGATTGTAAAGGGTTCATCCACCACGCTGACCTTCGCGGATGATTACAACTACATAGGCTTCAGGAGCAATTCGGGAGCCATGTACATAGACAAGGTTGAGATCGTCTGGATAGTACCGGTCGAATGACGGTGATGAAAAGGTTTTTCCGGATCGGCGCAGGCGTTGGTGCGCTTGCGGCTATGACGGGCTGCGGAGGGGGCAATGCCCCTTCCCGGCCCAACATAGTTTTCTTCTTTGCCGACGACATCGGCACCGAGTGCTTCGGCTGCTATGGCGGGGTTGAGTATGAGACCCCGTGCGTGGACTCTCTTGCCAGGGTGGGTATCCAGTACATGAACATGAACGCCCAGCCGTTGTCGTCGCCAAGCCGGGTACAGGCCCTGACGGGTCTTTACAATGACCGTAACTACGTGGCTTTCGGCTACATGAACGAAGATGAGCACACCTTTGCCCAGGTGGCCCGGGAGGCGGGTTATGGTACGGCGATAGTGGGTAAATGGCAGCTTGGCCGCAGCCGCGCCATGCTCCCGAAGGCCGGCTTCGACGAGTTCTTCTGCTCCCAGGTAGAGATGTACCTCGAGAGCCGCGGTCCGCGTCAGACAGACCGGTACGCCAACAGCATGTGGGACAACAACGGCAAGCGGTATGACTTTGCCATCTACGGACCCGACGCCATGCAGGACTATGCCTTTGACTACATAGACCGTAAGGCCGCCGCAGGGGAACCGTTCCTGCTTTATTATACTGAGCCGCTGGTGCATACGCCCCATACCACCACTCCGGACACCGATATCTGGGACGACCTTTACGAAAGCCGGTTCACCTCGGGTGCCGACACCTCGTACTTCAAGTACCAGGTGCGCTATATGGACCGGCAGGTGGGTAACATGGTGCAGCACCTCAAGGAAAAGGGCCTCTGGGACAATACCGTCTTCATTTTTGCATCCGACAACGGGACCTCCACAAGGATACTTTCCAGGACTTCCGACGGGCAAGAGGTCCGCGGCGGCAAGGGCGAACCCAACTACAGGGGCACCCATGTCCCGATGATAATCGCCTGGGGAGACCGCCTCGCCGGACGCAAGGCCGAACACCTTGCTGACCTTACCGACATCCTGCCCACCATTGCCGACATAGTGGGGGTGAAGATTCCGGAGGACTGGGAGCTGGATGGTGTGAGTCTCTATCCGGAGATCTGCGGCGGCGAGCCCAATCCCAAGCCGCTGGTGCTGGTGCATTTCAATCCCCTTTGGCCCACCACGCCGTCGCCCAAGGCATCCCGCTATGCGATGGACGACGAATATGCCTGTTTCTGGGACGGCAGGATCTACAACTATCGTGAAGACCCGGAATTCACCTCGCCCCTGATGTGGGATGCGGCTCCCGCTGAACTTCAGGAGAGACTCTCTCCGCTCAAGGCCCGGGTGGACCGGATGGCCGATTTCTATCCTGACAAGCCCGGCGCCCCCCGCCGCTTCCCCTACAAGACATTCTACGACTTCGCCCCTCCCCAGAATCCGTTCTGAGAGCTTTCCGGGGTGCCGAGTCCAGTGACATGACATACTCTGATACAAAGTCAAGTATGCTTTCCATCCCCTGGTAATTGAGCCGGTCAGAGGTGTCGGACGAGGTGTGCATCATCGGGTCCTCGCCAGTATGGAAGTATGTGGCCGGGATGCCGGCATCTGCAAAACTTGAGTGGTCGCTTAGACCATAGTCGTAGTCAGTCAGGACAAGTCCCGTCGGCTTAATGTCGGCGGGATTTATCTGTGTATTATTGAATTGCTTGTAATACAAGATGTTCTGATTCATCCGGCCCAGCATGTCGAGGTTTATCATCTCTGTGACATCTTCTTTTTGGAATGGCATCCGGGAGACAAAGTCCATTGATCCGAGGCACCCTTTCTCCTCGGCCCCGAATGCCACAAAAAGGATAGTATGGTTTGTATGGACGCAGCTCATCTTCTTTGCTAGTGCAAGAAGCGTTGCCACCCCCGATGCATTGTCATTGGCGCCGGTTCTCGGCTTGCCGCTATCGGGATCGGGAGCCAGGGTGTCGTAGTGCGCTCCGATGATGACAGTCTTTTTGGATGAGCCTTTCTTGATTCCTATTATGTTGGCGGAACTCAGCGTCTTTTCATGTCGGGTTGTAGCTATTCTTATTTTGTACGTTGAGGGGACCTCATATACGATATCTTCAAAACAGTCTTTAATGGCTTGTGGCAGGAAGACCGGAAACAAATCATAGTTAATATGCAGGACAGGGATCCGGAAAGGATATGGATTGCGGTTTCCTTTTGAAACAAGGGGCTTTATCTTTAATCCCGGTGGATTTACATATATCACGGCACGAGCTCCGGAATCCGCGATATCCTGTATTGACGTGATTCTTGGTTTATTGTCCTCGTCCTGGAGACAGATTACCACTTTATCACGCATTAGGTGGCGCAGGGAGTCCGGCAGGTTGCCGCGTACAAGTACATATTCTGACGTAAGTGTATCGGAAGCACTTCGGCTGGACACGGAAAAACCTGTACCATGGTCAAAATCAATAATCTCCTGGTCCTTGACAAGTTGCAGCGATCCGTCGCTCCATACCTTTTCCACAATAACAAACGCCTGCTCCCTGCTTTCCATGCCGCAGGAATCAAAATAGCGGGCGATATGGTCCTGCGCCAAACGATCCCCGCCGGAGGCCGGGTAGCGGTTGCCGATGGAATCTGCCAGGAATACCACCTGCCTCCGTATAAAACCATCCTGTCCCATGCAGGGCCAGGCGGTAACCAGTAATGCGGCAAAAAAAAGAACCGCTTTATGCAAAACATTCAGTATTATCACGAATAATTGATTATCTTTACAAAAATCACAATAAACACTAAATATTCAAAATTATGGCTTCAACATTTAAAATCCACCAAGATGTTTGCATTGGTTGTGCAGAATGTGTTAACGTTACTGATAAAATTGCACTGAACGATGCAGGCAAGGCATACTTTGTTTCAACCGGAAAGGATACTGCCGTTTTTGGGACAGATGAGGTCGGTCCTATTTTTGAAGCAAGCGGTATTTGTCCTGTTTCTTGTATTGAGGAGATAGGCTGAGTTGTTCATTATTGTTTGATATGATGAAGACAGTCATTCTTGCGTATTCAAAAATTATTCGCTAACTTTGGGTCCCGGTTAAACTCTAATCGGGATTTTTCATGTCCGGATATTTGGATCGAGCGAGCCTCCGGTTTGAAGGCGCGGAAAAAGGGACGAGCATTTATTCCTTGCAGGCCCCACTGCTTGAAAACAGGTATTTTCTCCTCAGCGGGGAAGGCAGCCGCAACCTTCTTGCATTTCCTGAAGTAATTGGCTTTCCGTGCTATGCTGCGCTTGTCAGCGAAACTGCCGCCGCCTTGGCTTTCCTTCGGAAGGAAGGGTTCCAAGGCGGTTTTGATATTCTGACCATCCTTCGCGGAGGCCTCAACTATCCGCTGGAGGAGGCGGCGTCCTCCTGCGGGATCAGGATTCCGGAGATGCATTTCATTTCCTGCGAGAGGGTGATCGAGGACAGGAAGATACTCGGCCTGGAGATGAATTACCAGAAAGTGACCCCCAAGAAAGATACGGTCCTGGCCATTGGCGACATCCTTGCAACCGGCGACACCCTAAGGCTCTGCCTGAACCATATGGCCGACATCTTCCATCAGGGAGGGGGAAGCCTCAGGCGGGTGATTTTCTTTACGATAGGCGGAACCCGCGGAATCGATCTCCTGGAGGAGCTGACGGTAAGGTTCCGGGAGTTGTTCCCCGGTTTCGAGGGCTTTGACTGCTTTTTCTACGAGGGTATATTCACGGTTTATGACGGTCCCGGGGCAAGCGGGATCAATACCAGGAATATCGACTTCGGATGGAAGGGCGGGGCGGTTTCGCCGGAATTCCGCCGGTTCATACTGGACCATCCGGACGCCCTGCTGGAAAAATGCATAATCTACGACGGCGGGGCCAGGCGCTACGAAATACCTCTCCACTTTGAAGAAGTCCTGGAATACTGGGAGGGTATCAGAAGCCGCGCAGGGGTTATAGATACCCTCGCCCTGGTAAGGGAGAAGCTCGGTTATGACGGCCCGGTGGATTTTGACAAGTGGCTGGACGTTACCTGTTTACGCGGGATTGAGGGGCTGGAGGACATCTGGGCCGGAGAGAAGGCCCTGCTTGAGAACCTTCCGGACCTTAAGGCCCTTTCCCAAAGACGCATCGCTGCAATCTCAAACCTCAAGAAGCAATATGAAACACGTTGACTCCGATTACACCAAGGTGGCGGTAGACCGCGCCGGACGCAAGTCTACCCTGAGCATGTTCATGGTTATGCTCGGATTTACTTTCTTCTCCGCAAGCATGTGGGTTGGACAGCAGCTCGCCGCCGGTCTGGACTGGTGGAGTTTTGTATGGGCCCTCCTCCTGGGCGGTCTGATTCTGGCAGCCTACACCGGATGTCTAGGTTATATCGGCGCCGAGAGCGGCCTCTCACTTGACATGCTGGCCCGCAGGAGCTTCGGCACCAAGGGAAGCTATCTTCCCAGCGCGATGATCAGTTTCACCCAGATCGGCTGGTTCGGGGTTGGCCTGGCGATGTTCGCCATCCCGGTGGCAAAGGAACTCATGGGACTTGACGTGACCCCCGACCACATGCCCTGGCAGGGATATCTCCTGGTGGCGATTGCCGGCATTCTCATGACGGCCAGCGCCTATTACGGTATAAAGAGCCTTACCATAATAAGTTACATCGCGGTCCCGGCAGTTGCGATACTCGGCACCGTGGCAATGATAATGGCGGTCAGGCGGGGAGACGCCACCCTTGTGGAGCAGTTTGCAAAGGGAACCAAGGACCTGGGTGTCATAGCCGGAGCAGGACTGGTGGTGGGCAGCTTCGTATCAGGAGGAACGGCCACTCCAAACTTCACCAGGTTTGCCAAGAGCGGGAAAATCGGCCTCTGGACCACTGTGGTGGCCTTTTTCATCGGCAACAGCCTGATGTTCCTCTTTGGTGCCGTATCGGGAATCTATGCCGGCGGAAACGACATCTTTGAGGTAATGCTCAACCTGAACCTGTTCTATATCGCAGTCCTGGTGCTGGGCCTGAATATCTGGACCACCAACGACAACGCCCTGTATACCGGCGGCCTTGGACTTTCAAATATCTTTGGAGCGTCCAAGAAGCTGATGGTGATCATTTCGGGAATCATCGGAACCATCGCTGCAGTGTGGCTCTACTGGAATTTCTGCGGTTGGCTCAATGTGCTCAACTGCACCCTTCCTCCTGTTGGCATCATCCTTATTATCAGTTATTTCCTTAACAGGAAGGCCTATCTTGAAGACACTGTTCCCGAGAAGGTGGTGAACTGGTGGGCGGTTGCCGGCGTTATCCTCGGCGCCGTTGTGGCCAACCTTGTCAAGTGGGGATTCCCGGCGATAAACGGAATGGCGGTGGCCGCCGTATGCTACCTGCTCCCCAAGGCATTCTGCAGGAAATAGCCCGTTCATTTTTGGGCTTTTCTATGTGCAGGGAGCCATGAAAGTGGACTCCCTGCACGTTTTTATGTTTTATTTGGAAAAACAAAGCGGAAGCAGTATATTTGTACCTCGTAACTGTGGTGTAGTGTGGTGCGATTATTTTAATAGAGACAATGCAAAAATTCTTTGAAAAGAAATCCTACAAGTGGGAGGTGCTCCTCCTGCTTTGGATGGCCTATCTTCTGAACCAGGGCGACAGGCAGGTGTTCAACACGGTCCTCCCCGCCATCCGCGAGGCCCTGAACCTGACCGATACTTCGGTAGGCCTCATCGCTACGATCTTCAATCTTTTCTATGCGGCGATGGTGCCGGTGGGCGGATGGGCCGGCGACCGCTTCTCCCGCAAGTGGGTGACCACCATAAGCATCCTGTTCTGGAGCGTGGCCACCATGTTCACCGGCCTTGCCACGAGTTTCATGTGGCTGGTAATCCTGCGCTCGGTGGCTACCGGAGGAGGGGAGGCCTTCTTCGGTCCGGCCAACTATTCGCTTCTGGGTCAATATCATACGGATACCCGGGCCAGGGCTATGTCGATCCATCAGACGGCCTATTACGTGGGGGTGATCCTGGCCGGCTGGCTGGCCGGGCTCATCGCCGACAAGATGGGATGGAAGTATTCGTTCATCATCTTCGGCGCTGCGGGAATAGTCTGGGGCATCCTGATGATCCTGAGACTCCGCGACAAGGAGGAGACCCCCGGTCGGGCCGCGGACGATGCCGTCATGGCCGGTTCGGAGCAGGCGTCTGCCGGGCCCAAGCCGGGGTTCTTCGACGGTTTCAAGACGGTGTTCACCACTCCTACCGCCCTCATGCTCACCATCGGCTTCAGCGGCCTTATCTTCGTGATTACGGGTTATATGACCTGGGTGCCGGCCTATCTCCAGGAGGAATTCGGCCAGAACCAGGCCACGGCCGGTTTCAATTCTATGTTCTGGACCTATGTGGCAGCCTTCGTGGGCGTGCTCCTGGCTGGCTCCCTGTCTGATAAGTTGGCACTTAAAAACCACAAGATCAGGATGATACTCCAGGCGGCGGGTCTTGCCGGAGGAGCTGTGTTCCTGTTCCTGATGGGCGGTCATCCGGCTCTCTGGCTGCTGTATGTGAGTTTTGCGGGCTGGGGCTTCTTCAGGGCATTCTTCGACGCCAATACCTATGCGGTGCTCTATGACGTCACTCCTCCCAGGCTCCATGCATCATGCTCCAGCGCGATGATCATGACGGGATTCGCCGTGGGCGCCCTCGCTCCGGTGATCCTTGGCGCAATGAAAGAGAGCATGGGAAGCCTCGGCGCCACATTCCCTATACTGGCCATAATCTGGGTGGTCTGCAGCGCCCTGATGTTCCTTGTGGCCGCGGTGAGTTACCAGAAAGATTACGATAAAAACCATAGATAAAATGAACAGAACTGAAAAAACACGGAAGGCCCGCGCCGGACTGCTCCTCATAGCATCCCCGCGGTTCAAGAACCTCAGCGGCCCCGAAAGGGGAACTTACGGCGAGCGCAAGGACGTGGCCGTCAAGGAAATAAAGGCGACCATGGACTTCCTTGACCTGGTGGACCCCGGTATCGTTTACGAAAGGGAGGACGCCCGCAGGGCGATGGACCTTTTCTACGACGAGAAGGTGGATTTCATCTATGCCGAGTTCCTTTCCTGGAGCGAGGACTTTGCCTGGATCAGGTTCCTTCGCGACTGCCCGGAGATGCCCATGATCTTCTGCAATGTGGCAAAGCCCAGGATGACCTTCGAGACCACCCTGGACGAGGATGATTTTGTGGACTATCTCTGCGCCGGTACGCTGGTGGGTTCGCTGGAAGGTTCCGGCAGCATACGCCGCGTCCCCCGCAAGAACGTTAAGACCGTGATGGGAACCCGGGAGCAGATTACCGAACAGGTCCGTATCTTTGCCGACGCCGCCCGTGCCCGCGCCATCCTCCGCAATTCCAATGTAGGCCTCATGGCCAATATGAACGAGGCCATGTGGAGCACCTATATCGACAATTACGACCTCTTCACCAAGGTCGGACCGGAAATCCACTATCTCCCTTACAGCGACTACGGCACTGAAATAGAGAACCTTACGGACGAGGAGGTAAAGGCCTATGCTGATGAACTCACCTCCAAGTACAAGATGATGCCCGACGTGGAATACGACAAGTTCATAGGTTGCGTCAAGGCCACCCTCGCCATCAAGAAGATGGCCCAGAAGAACGATATCGACTGCTACGTCTACAACGACATCGACCAGGCCACATTCCGGACCGCAGGCTGCCGCGCCGGTTTCTATCCGCAGTGGTTCAACGAGAACGTTTCCGTCCTGGTGCCGGAAGCCGATATCGGTGCGGGGCTTATCACATACATCCTCAAGCTCCTCAGCGGCAAGAACGTCAATTTCATAGAGCCGTTCCACATCGAGGACGACTTTGGGACCTTCGCGGGCGGGCATGCCGGCCCCAATGACCATAACGACCCTGCCTGGCAGCAGAACGTGGTCATCTCCCGCGACGTCCGTTTTGCAAAGACTTCCTGGAAGTACGCCGGCGCCCCGTTCGCCTGGTACCGTTTCAGCCCCGGGATGAAGACCGTTGCCGGCCTTTATGAGGAGGACGGCAGGTACAAGCTCATCACCTTCATGGCCGAGAGCCTGGATGCCAAGGATACCCCGCAGAGCAAGATCAAGCACCTGCTGGCAACCTACAGCCATACCATATTCAAGCCGGTTGTGCCTGTCAAGGAACTCTGGGAGCAGGTCCTGAGGATCGGTGCCACGCAGCACTATGCCATTGTTGACGGCGATTACAGGGCCGAACTCCGTGACCTGGCCGGGATCATGGGCTTTGAATTCTTTGATATCAGATAATTATGAAAAAGGCAGGCTTTATCCTTGCGCTGCTCGGTGTGCTAGCCGTGTCCGTTTCCGGGGCGCCGCTCAAAAAGTCGGTGACCTGGGAGAACATAAAAGCCCATCCGGCTCCGCTTCCCGTGATTGGCGAACTCTCACCGTTGCCATCCAGCCTGGATGCCGCATCGTACTGGTCCGTGGGCAGCGAAACCCTCGACCGTGACTTCGCCGATTTTGACAACTACAAGGAGTTCATGAGGGAGACGGGCGTAGGCTATGCCCGCCTCCAGAGCGGCTGGGCAAAGACGGAGAAAAAGAAGGGTAAATATGACTTTTCCTGGCTTGATGCCCATGTGGACGGCCTCATCGCCCAGGGAATCCATCCCTGGATATGCCTCTGCTACGGGAATCCGGTCTATTCCGAGCACGGCCTGGACCTGAACGCCAAGCTGTTCCCGGACGGTCCCGTGATGGACGGATGGCTGAAGTATGTCAAGGCATGTGTGACCCGCTACAAGGGTCGTGTGACCATGTGGGAGGTATGGAACGAGCCCGACGGAAGCAAGAACCTGGATTCATACCCCCTGTACGCCAACCTTTTCGTGCGTACGGCAAAGGTAATCAGGGAGACGGACCCGGAAACCCCCATCGCCGCCTTCGGCAGCTGCAGTCCTGACCGGAAGTACATCCGCCAGGCGATGGAGCTGATCGACAAGGCCGGAGGGACACCCCTCGTGGATTACATAACCTACCATACTTACTGGCCGATACCCGAAAAGGTGGCTCCGGCGGTAAGGAAGCTCCGTTCCGACATGGACCGCTACAGTCCGTCGATAGGGCTCCTCCAGGGCGAGACGGGCTGCCCGGGCCAGCTGGAATACGGCCATGCCATGTCCGGAATCGAGTGGAACGAGTACAGTCAGGCAAAGTGGGACCTCCGGCAGAGCCTTACCCACTTCAGCCTGGGCATTCCCTATTCGTTCTTCACCATGGTGGACCTCAATTACGGCTGGATGCTCCAGTCCTTTGGCCTCGTGAGGATGAACGGCCGTAAGGAGCCGGTCTACAAGAGGCCTAAGTTCTATGCGGTTCAGCATGTTACGTCGCTTTTCACACCTGAGCTGAAGGCTGTGGATGGAGTACGTGCCGAGTGCACTGTGGACAAGGAGATGATGGTAGTGGGCATTGAAAAGGGCGGAAAGAAGGTCGGTTGCATGCTTTGGTTCTGCGGAGAGAGGCCTACGGCTTCGCTTGAGCGGAAACTCGTGGATATCAGGCTTTCCGGCCTGGAACTGAAGGACCCCGTTTATGTTGACATGCTCACTGGGCTGGTGCATGACATCCAGGGCATAACGACGTCCGGAAAGAGGGAGAAAGGCGGAATAAGCTTCAGCGGACTGCCATTATGGGATTCCCCGGTGGTGATAATTGAACGTTCCGAGGTAAAAATGTAATATCATGAAAATAAGATTATTGATGACAGCTGTTGCCATAGGCGCCATTGCCGCGGTGCTCTCTCCGGAGGCAGAAGCGAAAAAGCCCGTTGAACTCCGAGTGGGTTCCTATAACCTCAGGCGTTCGCCGCTTGACAAAAAGAGCCCTGACAACAACTGGCAGGTCAGGGAACCCCGTCTGATCCAGTCGATCCTGGACTGCAAATTCGACTTCTGCGGCCTGCAGGAAGTGGATTCGCCCGAGCAGGAAAGCATACCCAGGATGCTTGCGGAGCGGGGAGCTGAATATGACAGCTATTTCTTCGGCCCATATGCCGAAGACGGGCACGGAACCAAGGCCCACGGGCTTATATGGCGTAAGGACCGGTTCAAACTGATAGGGAAGCCGCATTATTTCTGGGTGTCGGATCCACCCGAACTGATGCAGGTCAATGACCTCAGGCCGGACATAGGCGGAAAGTTCATCCGCGGAGGTTTCTTTGTGATTCTCAAGGACAGGAAGGCCGGAAAGAAGTATTTTGTCATGGTGACCCATGCCCCTCTCAACAAGGAGCAGCATGCCGCCAACGCCCATGTCTTTGTGGATATGGAGCGCAAATACAATCCCAAGGGCATACCTTCGTTCTTCATGGGGGATTTCAACGTTAACGAGGAGGGGGCTGCCAGTATCTATTACCGGACCTGGTGGACCGATTCATTTCATGCTTTTGACGCCTCACCCGAACTCCGCAAGGGGCCGGTGGGCACTTTCAATTCATGGAAGAATGTGGAACCCGAGCCTGCACGCAGGATAGATTTCATCTATTACCGCGGCAAAGGGGTCACGCCGCTCCGCTACATTTGCGACAACACCCTCTACGACGGTCACTTCCCATCCGACCACTTCCCGGTCTACGTGGATTTCAAAATAGGTAAATAATTGTAAATTAATAACTAATGATAATAAATAACCTATTCGGTTGTCAGACTACGGACCTTCGGTCCTATCCCTCCCAGCCTGCGGCCGGGCCCCTCCCACTTACGCTGCGTGGGTGCAGACGGTCTTCCAACCAAGCAGGTTATTTAGAAAGAATATAATTCCTTATGGACTTCCTCCCCTTACGATAAAGGGGAGGACTGAGGAGGGGTTGGTCGTACATAGGACATGAAACTCATCCTCGAAGAAGGAAAGACATTGAAAAAAGAGATAAAGGTTAAATATTTGATAAAGTTGAATATAGCGTTATGAGTTTCATGTACAATCCGTTCCCCTATCACGATCCCAAACCCGTGAACAGGCCGGAACTGTCTGAAAAGGTCAAGGAGTCCATCGTGGCGGGAGGAACGCCCAACGTGGCAAAGAAGTTTGTGGCGGAACTCGCCGACAGGGCCCGCCGTGAAGGCGTAATCGTAGGATTTGACGGTTACACTACGGCAAGATGGGACCTGATGATAAACCTGATGGCCCGTGAGTGCGACCTTCTGGGCCTTGGGTTCGAGTCGGTGGACTGCAACGAGGCCACCCTCAAGTCCGGAAAGGAGATAGATGACATCATAGACCCTCTGCTGATATGGGACACCAAGATCGACCCTACGCTTCTTTATGGCAAGGTGTATCATGGTGGTTATGAAGGACTTGTGGACGAAGCTAAGGCCGAGGCTTTCAAGGCGGCAGTCCCTGCGATGAAGGCCCCGGGAAAGATTGTCGCGATATATGGATACGGCTCCCTGATCAGGGATTTCCGCGGCCTCTACGACGTGAAGTGCTTCTTTGACCTTACGCCAATGAATTCCATGCTCCGTATCCGTGCCGGGGAGTACGCGAACCTCGGAAAGAAGCACACCGGCATAATCAACCGTACTATCCGCCGCTGCTACTACTGCGACTTTGAAAACGCCGTCCAGCTGAGGAAAAACCTCTTTGAGGAAGGTGCGATAGACTGGTATTTCCTCGACAACGACAGGGCCAACCTGCAGATGATGCCGTTCAGCACCTTTGCGGAAGTCTGCGCCCAGCTGGTGAAATATCCTTTCCGTGCAAAGCCTTGCTACCTCGAGGGCGTATGGGGCGGTACCTACATGAAGAAGCAGCGCCATCTGCCGGAGAAGATGCGCAATGCCGCATGGGTGTTTGACTTCATTCCCATGGAGGTGAGCGTTCTGGTTGAGGCCGGAACCGAGAAGCTGGACATCAACTACTGCTCCTTTGTCCACAAGGAAGGTGCTGCCCTCATGGGAGAGAAGTGCGTCAAGAAGTACAAGGGCTATTTCCCCATCCGCTTCAATTGGGACGACAGCTACCATTCAACCGGCAACATGAGCATCCAGTGTCATTCCGGCGGCGAGTTCAACATAATGAATTACAATGAGTTCGGCCGTCAGGACGAGAGTTATTACGTGGTCATAACCGGCCATGAGGCAAAAACCTTCATCGGCTTCCGCGACGATGCCGACATCCCCGCATTCTTCAAGGAGATCGAGGCGGCCGACACCGAACACAAGGAGTGCGACTACATGAAGTATGTGAGTTATGAGGATTCCAAGCCGGGCCTGCAGGTGATGCTTCCTGCAGGAACCATCCACTCCTCCGGCCGCAACCAGGTCATCCTTGAAATCGGCTCACTCACAATCGGTTCCTATACCTACAAAATGTATGACTATCTCCGGCTTGACTTTGACGGCAAGCAGAGGCCCATCCATACCCGCCTTGGCGAGATGAACGTCAACCAGCACCGCAGGACATCGGTCATCCACGACCCGGAGAGCCGTGACTATATCGTCCAGAAGCCGCGCCTGGACGCTTCCGGCGACGGTTGGGCGGAGTATATCCTTGGTGAGAATCCCCAGATGTACATTTCGCTCCGCCGCCTGGAGTTTGAAAAGAAGTGCGAGCAGGATACCCGCGGCGAGAAATTCCATGTCCTCACCCTCGTCGACGGCGAGAAGGTCAGGATCCGCAGCGTGGAGCATCCCGAGCGCTTCTTCGACCTGGAATTCATGGAGATAGCCTGCGTTCCGGCATCCATGGGCAAATATGTGGTGGAGAACCTGGGCAGGGAGCCCATCCGTGTCCACAAGACATGTCTGAGAGATGGTTACGAATATGACCCGGCCTGACAAATACCTCCTTATCGACGTGGGCGGCACCTTCCTGAAGGGTGCCGCCGGCGATTCGGCCGGAAATATCATCCCGGAATCCCTGAGGACGGTTCCGGTGGACTCCAACGGCCCCGCCGGGGAAATCCTGGACTCTTTCCGCAGGATCGTGGAGGATGTCTCGGCGGCAGCCGGCGGGAGTTTCTCCGCGGTGGGAATGACCTTTCCCGGTCCGTTCGACTACAACAGGGGCGTTTCGCTCATGACCCATAAGTTCGCTGCCCTGAAGGACCTCGACATGGGAGCCCTTGTAAAGGCGATTCCCGGAGTCGGCGACGTCCCGGTGCGGTTTGTCCACGACGTCACGTGCGTGGTGACGGGAGAACTCCGCCTGGGTGCGGCCAGGGGGCTGAAGAACATCGCCGTGGTAACCCTTGGGACCGGACTTGGCTTTGCTTATTCCAAGGACGGGGTGGTACAGAAGGACTCCCTGGGTTCACCGTCGAGCAGCCTTTGGAACGTACCCTTCCGGGGCGGGATCCTGGAGGACCGGATTTCCAAGAGGGGGATAATGGGCCGATATGCGGAACTGTCTGGAAAAGAAGGGGTTTCGGTGAAGGAAATTGCCGATGCCGCTAAAGTCGGTGACGCCGTGGCGGTGGAAGTCTTCCGCGAGACGGGGGAAATCCTTGGCGGTGTCCTCGGCCCCATCGCCCGGGATAATTCCCTTGAAGCCATCCTTTTCGGTGGTCAGATTTCCCGGTCGTTCGGGCTGATTTCCGGGTCGCTCAGGGAGGCTGCCGGTCCTTGTCCGAGCCTGGGCCGCATTGCCAATGTCTCTGACATCGACAATGCCGCTTTCCGGGGAATCCTCTCGGAAATACTATAGGTTGGCAATCATCCTGTCGAACGAGGAGTCGGGATTGAGGGAATGCTTCCGGAGGTTGCTATGGTAGGAATATACCGTGGTAACCGACATATTGAGCACCTTGGCTATCTTGGGCCGTTTGGTGATACCCATCTTGATGAGCGCGAGGATGCGCAGTTCTGTTGACAGTTTACCGTCTGCTGGTTGTTGCAGGCGGTATTCCTGTTGCATCCGGGCGTTTACCTTATCCACAAAATCGGGGAATATCCCAAGGAAAGCCGAATCGAATGCGGCAAGAAGGTCATCGAATTCCTCGGCGGCGAAGGAAGGCCTCCGTAGCATGGCGAGAGCGGCTTCCGGACCGTCTTTTTTTACGGCACGGCGCAGTGAAGAGCGATACTCGTCCACTTTGTTCAGGTAGTCCACGCATTTTTCCATGTACAGGGCCATGAAGCCGTCCTTGATGTTTGATACTTCGTTCAACTGTTTTCTGGACTGGCTCAGCCTGGACGAATACCGTGCAAGCAGCAGCAAGGAAGTCAATGCCACGATGAGCAGCAGCACGACGGAGAGGATTGTTATGAAGTATGCCCATTCCTTTTGTTTCTGCTGCTGGAGCAGGACATTCATGATTTCGAGTTCCGACGTGACTATGTTGTTGTACTTGGCCACAAAGTGCGACGACTGGGCATCCTGCAGGGTTACCCTCATGTACCTGTCGGCACGTTTGATGTCGCCGATGCGGAACAGAAGGCGGGCCAGTTCATACAGGGAGGAATACGCTTTGGCCGATACACGCATATCGTAGGTGGCCGAAATCGTCAAATGCTGTATGGCCTTTTCCGTCATGCCGATCCTGAGATATTCCTTTGCGATGCAGTAGTTTGCCTTGGCGGTGTCGTTTGGCGTAACCAAGGGGCAGGCAAGCAGATATGGAAGGGACTTGTCAAGGATTTCATCGTCTGGCAGCATAAGGTTGTGGTAGAAGGCACATTCCACATTCGTGCTGTCCGATCTCCACCACATGTCAATGATCTGCTGGCGCTTCTTTTCAATATCAGGATTGCTCAGGGCAAGGCCCCGGTAGATATGGTGCCCGGCAAAACAGTAGATTGCGGTGCTCTCATGGTCCAGCAGGGTGGTGTCTATGCTTTCCAGAATGCTGGTGGCCGTGGATATGGAATCTATCCTGACAAGGATGTTGGCCAGGCAGGCGCTGCTGATTGTCCGGTGTCGGGTGTCGTCTCCCTGCAACCGGATCATTTCCCGGACATACCGGTAGCAGGAATCCATATTGTGGTAAAAGTTGATCCTTTCCAGGTTGTAGGCGGCTTCCCAGCGGGCGGAATCCGTCCGGGCATTCAGCAGGAGATTCCGCAATGAGTCATGCTTCTGGCTGTGCAGCTGATCATAATAATCCTGGCGTTCGATAGCCTCGTCCAGCCTTTTGAACCTGGCTTTGTTCCCCGGGTTGCAAGAACACACTGCCACAAGCAGGGCAAGTGCAGCAAAACAAGTTTTTCCCATGGGGCAAATATACTATTATTTTCTTGTTTTTCAATATACTATATATTGTGTTAAATAATTGATTGCTAGTGATATGATTAAAATTTTACCTTTGATATTTTCTTGTTTTGGAACAGGTCTTCACGCATAAGCACTTTTTTATTATATTTTTGTGAAGACCAAAATAGCACTATAGCCCCGTGAAAAAGTTTTTCTTTTTTGCATTTGTACTGTTCATCTCCTGCCCGGCCCCGGGCAGGGATTTGGTGTTGTCATCCATAAAGGGAGTAAAGCCGGACGGCAGGACCAAGGTTACCGTCCAGCTCCAGAAGGCTGTAGATGAGGTTTCCGCTTCCGGTGGAGGGAGGGTGATCCTTTCCGGAGGTGTTTTCCTGACGGCTCCGTTCCAGCTGAAATCCGGCGTGGAGCTTTTCATCGATGCCGATGCCGTGCTACTGGGTTCTCCCGACAATGACGACTATCCCGACCTGACCGATACCCGCCATGTCCGCACCCAAGACCTTCCCCGGTGGAGGAATACAGCCCTTATCTATGCCGACGAGGCTTCCCATGTGGCAATTACCGGCCGGGGCACCATCGACTGCAACGGCAAGAACTTCGTCCGGGAGAAGAAGGATCCGGACTGGACCGCATGGCAGTATGAAAGGAATACAGGTTACGAAAAATCCATCCCCAGGGCGGTCTTTTTTGCCGGTTGCACCGACGTCACCGTCCGTGATATCACCATGGTCAACCAGCCTGCCGGCTGGAGTTACTGGGTTCACGACTGCGACCGCGTGGTCTTTGACGGCTGCAAGATATTCGCTGATGTCCATTATCCCAACAACGATGGCATCCACATCAACTCATCCCGCGACGTTACGGTTTCAAACTGCATTATCGAGACCGGTGACGATTCAATAGTGCTGAGGGCCAACAACCGTTCCCTCCCGGAGAACAAGGTATGTGAGAGGGTTGTGGTAACCAACTGTGTATTAAGGAGTTGGTCTTCCGCCATCCGGATCGGCTGGTGCAACGACGGGGTCATCCGCAACTGCACCCTGTCCAATCTTGTAATATATGATTCCTCCAACGGCATTACCTGCTACCTTCCGGACCTTACCACCTATTCCAACGATTACGGCAGGGAAGCCACCCTTGTGGAGAACCTCAGTTTTTCCGATATACGTATGTATGAAATCTACGGTGTTCCCATCGGACTGAAGGTTTCCAATAAGCCGGAAACCCTGTTTGCCGGGTTCAGGAACGTGCGTTTTACCAACATAGACTGTTCATCGCTGGAGTTCCCCCATTTCTATGGAAGGGAAGGTGCACCCGTGGAGGTCACTTTTGACGGATGCAGTTTTGTAAAATGCAAGGAGGCCGATTTCCCCGGAGACAGGAAGCGTCACGGTTATTGCGTGAGGATAAGTCCCGAAGATGCGGAGTCCGTCCCGGCTACCGTTACTTATAGCAATACAAATTTTATAATAAAATAAGGTAGAGTAATTGCTTATTAATAAATTCTTTATATCTTTATACCACACTACACCACACTTGTGAAAATTCTTTAAATACCTTAGATATTCTGTTATGAAACCAAACATCAAGCAATTCCCGGCAAGAGCCATCCTGGCACTGGCCGTGATGCTCTTTTCCGGACTCCCTCTCCTCGCCCAGAGGACGTCGGTTTCCGGAAAAGTGACCGAAGCCCAGACCGGTGAGCCGGTTCCCGGGGCAGCGGTGATGGTAAAGGGAACGTCCAACGGCGTCATGACCGACGCGTCCGGGCGTTTCACCATCCAGTGTGCACCTGATGCCACGCTTCTTTGCTCGTGCATAGGCTATGCCTCCATGGAGCAGGCCGTTGCAGGCAGGGCAGCAGTGGACTTTGTCATTTCGCCCGATGCCGAGATGCTGGAGGAAACCGTGGTCGTAGGATACGGTACCCTCAAGAAATCCCAGCTGGTGGGCAGTGTGGAACAGCTCTCCGGGGAAGCCCTCGAGGACAGGACCAACGCCAACGTGTCCAGGACCCTTCAGGGACAGATTCCCGGCCTGAGCATCTTCCAGACCGACGGAAAGCCCACCCATGGCGGCAATGTCTACATCCGCGGAGGCGCCACGAGCTATGTCATGAAGAAGAGCATCAACTCGGCCGACCTCAGCAGCTACAGCATCGGTCAGGGGGGAAGCGCCCTTATCCTGATCGACGGCGTGGAGGGGACGCTGGGCTCGGTCAATCCCGATGACATAGAGAGCGTCACGGTGCTCAAGGATGCCTCTTCTTCAGCGATTTACGGTTCCAGGGCCGCCTATGGCGTGATCCTGGTGACCACCAAGAACGCAAAGAGCGAGAAGGTTACAATTTCCTACAACGGATCCGTTTCGCTCAACCGCAGGACCGTCATGTGGGAGGACAACATCATCTCCGACGGTCTTGAGTACACCCGCACGTTCTATGATTTCTGGGTTGGCCGCACTGAAACCCCCAAGGCGGCGGGCGCCCTCCCTACAAAGATGAACACCTACAACATCCCTTCCAACTATCTGGAATTGTTTGAGCAGCGCAGGGCGGAGGGCAACGATGAAATCTACGACGTCAACGGCAACTACTACATGTATTTTGCCTCGGAGAACTGGCTGAAGAAGTTCTACAAGAGGCTGAATACCACCCAGACCCATTCCCTGAGCGTGAACGGGTCGTCCAAGAAGATTTCATATTCGCTTTCAGGGCGTTACTACACCCAGGACGGAATCTACAAGATAGGGAACGAGGACTTCAACCAGTATAACATCCGTTCCAAGGTGGTCCTCAAGGCCAGGGACTGGCTCACCATCGACAACAATACCTACCTGTACCATTTTGATTACAGCCAGCCAATCTTCTCAAAAACAAATGCTTCCGTAGGACACCAGCTCTGGCAGATAGGCATGCTGGGCCTTCCGGTGATGCCCACCAACAACGAGGACGGCACCTTCACCATCGGCGCGGCCGCTTCCGGTTACGAGGCCTTCCTCCAGGGGAATTCCGGCCAGGATACCAGGAGCATGTCCATGACCACCACCACCGGAATCACCATCGAGCCGTTCAAGGACGTCTTCAAGGTCAGGGGCGACATCTCCTACAAGTATACCGCCCGCCATACCCAGCGCTACGTGGCTCCCACTTCGCAGAGCGCCGGGCCCGGTTCATATACCTATTATGTCGCTGAGGCCGACACCTACAAGAGGGAGTATAACTACGAGACCAATCACGTCAGCGCCAACATCGTGGGAACCTTCACTCCAAAGCTGGGCCCCAACCACAAGCTGAACGTGGTGGCCGGATGGAACCTGGAAGATTACCGCTACACCACCGAGACCATCCTCCGCCTGGGTATGCTCTATCCGGGCATGACCAGTTTCGAGATGTTCGACGGTACGGAGATCACCCTGGCGCAGTACGACTCCAACTGGTCCACCGTGGGTGTGTTCGGCCGTGCCAACTACACCCTCCTCAACAGGTACATCGTGGAAGGTTCCGTCCGCTACGACGCCAACTCCCGCTTCCCCAGGAATCAGAGGGGCGGCTGGTTCCCTTCCGCCTCCTTCGGCTGGAGGATCTCCGAGGAACCCTGGATGAAGGGCGCCAAAGGCATTGTTGACAACCTGAAACTCAGGGGCAACTGGGGGTCGCTCGGAAACGGCGGCATCTCCCCTTATTCGTTCCTTGAGACCATGGGTATCGACAGGAGTACGGTCATCTTCGACGGAGGTTTCACAAGCACCGCAGGAATGCCTTCAATCGTTCCCGACAGCCTTACCTGGGAGAGGATAACCACCTATGACCTGGGCCTTGACATGGACCTTCTCAAGAGCAGGCTTTCCATGTCGGCCGACTATTACGTGAGGTTCACCAATGACATGTATTCTTCCGGTCCCGAGCTTCCCGCACTCCTTGGCGCAGAAACGCCAAAGGGCAACTACGGGCAGCTGATGACCCATGGCTGGGAGTTCACCCTCTCCTGGAGGGACGCCTTCAAGCTGGCGGGCAAGGACTTTGCCTACTCGGTCAAGGGAAGTCTCTGGGACAACCGCACCTGGGTGACCAAGTTCTACAACGAGAGCCATAACGTCTACGGATTCTATGAGGGCAAGGAACTCGGTGAGATATGGGGTTTCCGCACGGACGGCTATTTCCTGAGCAACGAGGAGGCCGCGTCCTGGTATCCCGACACCTTCCACAACCTCATCACCTCCAACATTCCCTATGCCGGAGACCTCAAGTTCCGTGACCTTGACGGAAACAAGGAGATCAATGCCGGAGCGGGAACCCTCGAGAGCCATGGTGACCTTGACAGGATAGGCAACATAATGCCCCGTTTCCAGTACGGAGTCAACCTGGACTTCAAGTGGAACGGCATAGGCCTCAGCATCTTCCTCCAGGGAATCGGCCGACGTGACTGGTATCCTTCACAGGGTTCGGGCTTCTTCTGGGGAGGCTACAGCAGGGCCTATGACTATTCCCTCAAGGACCAGAGAGACGTGGTCATCCTTGACAAGACCACTGAGAACTGGACGGTCACCAACCCCGGAGCCTACTGGACCAGAAGGCTTTACGGTCCCTGCGGCGGTCTTGGAACCCACAATGTCTATAACGACTACTTCCTTCAGAATGCGGCCTACCTGAGGCTCAAGAACCTTACGGTTGACTATACTTTCCCTTCAAAACTGACCGAGAAACTGCATATCGAGAAGCTGCGCGTCTACTTCTCGGGAGAGAACCTTCTCACCTTCTCGCCCATCTACAAGCATACCTCGATGTTCGATCCGGAGGTCATCAGCAAGGGCGACAGCGACTTCGGCTCATCCACTTCCACCTCCATGGGCGACGGCTACAGCTATCCTATGCTCAAGTCCTTCACCTTCGGTATTAATTTGACTTTCTGACAATTACGGCCATGAAAAGATCGATAATCATAATAGCTGCGGCTCTTGCTGCCTGCTCATGCTCGGAGTTCCTGGAGAAGACTCCCGCCAACGAATTTGCGGCCGAAGTGTTCTTCGCTTCAGAAAAGGACCTCAAGCTCTATTCCGACGGCCTTATAAACACGGCTCTTCCGGATGCCGGGGATATCGCCCTTGGCGAGGACAGGTTCACCGACTTCTGCGGAACCAGGGCGTCCAAGGATTTTTACTGGGGGGACTATAACGCCTCGCAGGCCAGCAACTGGACAACCTCCACCTGGAGTTTCTCCCGCCGGGTGGCCTATATGCTTGACAACATGCCCCGCTGCAAGGACAATGTCTCCGAAGATGTCTACAACCACTACGAGGGCGTGGCCCGGTTCTGGCGGACCTGGGTTACCATGAAGAGGATGAAGGTGTTCGGTAACGTATACTTCATCGAGCATGTGATCCAGCCCACGGATACACTTACCCTTTACGGCCCCCGCCAGGACAGGGAATATATCTTCCACAAGATGAGGGAAGACCTTGACTTTGCCTGCGAGCACTGCCTCACCTCCGGATCGGGAATCCATACCAACGGAAGGGTCTATGTCAACAAGTACGTGGCCCTGGCCTATGCTTCCCGGTTCTTCCTCTACGAGGGAACGTACCGCAAGTATCACAAGGTCAATCCTTCAACCGGAAAGCCCTGGAATGGGGACTACGAGAGCCCTGAGGAACTCCTCGGCCTTGCCGAGAAATATGCCAAGGAACTTGTTGACAGCAAGGCTTTCTCGCTGAACAAGGACTACAGGTCGCTGTTCGTCTCGGCCAACCTTGCCACCGACGAGGTTATCTGGGGCCGGACCTATTCAAAGGACCTCAGTGTCAAGCACGGAGTCACCTATAAATATTGCTCCACAACGTCCTCGCTGACATATTCCCCCACCAAGGAGTATGTGAGGATGTTCCTGAAGGACGACGGAACCCCGGCTCCTGAAAACATTAGCATCATCAACGAGTTCGACCACCGCGACGCCCGTCTCAAGGCCACCATCCTCTCTCCGGACCGCAAGTGGCTTACCTCCGAAGGCGAGGCCGCTGAATGGGGCCCCAACTGGACGTGGACCGCTACGGGCTATGTGTGGATCAAATGGTGCCAGCTTGAGCAGGAACCGCTCAATGCGGACAACAAGTCCTACAGTTCAATACCTATCATGCGCTACGCCGAGGTCCTTCTGAACTATGCCGAGGCTGCGGCCGAGCTCGGTCACATGGACCAGACCCTCTGGGAGCAGACAATCGGCGCCCTCCGCAAGAGGGCCGGTGTGAAGAGCATATATCCCGGCAGCGCCGGCTATGTGGCTGACACGTGGCTCCGCGAGTACTACACCCAGGATGTGCTCCATCCGGCGGAACTTTCCGACGTGATCCTTGAAATACGCCGTGAAAGGGCCACCGAGCTCACCCTGGAGGACCAGAGCCGTTACGACGACCTCATGCGCTGGTACCTCGGCGACCTCATCGAGAGGCGCTACAAGCATCAGGGCTGGAGGGGAATCTACATCTCTGAGGAAGACGCCAAAAACGGCTTCGTATGGCCCCATACTCCAATCGTCAAGGAAGACGGCACTCCTGACACTGCCGCCGAGGCCAAGTTCAAATATACGGTTTCCACGACCAAGAACTCCAACTCCAACAATTACAAGATATCCGGTTCCGCCAACAGCAACTGGAGCCTGACCTATGGAACCTACGGCTATCTTGTATATCATTATGCACTCGTATGGGATGACATGATGTATACCCATCCTATCCCCATATCAGCCTTGAACGTTAACCCCAACCTCGGTCAGAACGACGGGTGGGAATGGATCTAGAGCCATGAAAAGCAAGTATTTACAATTATTTACGACTATCCTTGCGGCTGGACTTCTTGCCGCGGGATGCATTCCGAGCGTCCAGCTGGACGAGGAAGTGGCGGATCCCGTCATAACCGTTGCCACCGAAACGGTGCAGGCCTCCTGGGAAGGCCAGATATTCGAGATTCCGGTGGAATCCAACTGCTCCTGGAACATTTCCAAGACCGATGCCGACGGAGCCACCATCAAATGGGTGAAGTGCGACATGGCAGGCGGCTCCGGCAACCTCACCCTCAGGGTAAGGGTATACCGGAACGGCACCGCCGATGAGCGCAGGGCCACCGTAACCCTTTTCCACGGCGACGTCAAGGCCTTCATCGACGTCAGGCAGGAGGGCAATCCCGATCCCGACAAACCCGACGAGCCCGATGTCCCTCCCACACCTCCGGAGCCACCTACACCTCCTACCGGCGACGTTGTCAACCTCACCTTCGACTTCACCATCGATCCGCTTGACGGATGGCCGACCGCCGGCGGCTATGCCCATGTGGACGGCGGTATAGAATGCATCTATCCCCTGGGAGGATACAACTATACCTTCATCCTCGCCGACTGCAACGGCGCCAGCCAGTCCACCGTTTACTGGGTCCCGGCCAAGGACGACGCTTCGCCCAGGCTGTCACTGACCAACCAGTATCGTTATGTGGGTCTGCCGGCCCTCGAGGGTTACAAGCTCACCCAGGTTGTCTGCCATAACGTCTCACTTACAACGACGGCGCCCAAGATAGGTATCACCAAGATCATTACGGAGAGGGCAAGGCATCCTGAAGAATCGGAGTATGTTGCCGGTGGTGAATTGCAGGAATGGGACGCTGCGGGCGGCGGCACCTACACCTATGATCTCACCGATACTGAATTCAATACGGTGTATTACATCTACACCCATACCAAGGGTGCCATCGGCTCCATCGACCTTACCTACGAGAAGGAGCAGACGGAACCGCCTGTGGAAGAGGACAAGGTGCTGCTGTTCGACTTCTCCGTTACTCCTCTCGAGGGATGGCCCACTGCCGGAGGATATACCCATACCGAGGGAGGAATTACCTGCGTATATCCCTTTGACGGTACGGACTATTCCTTCATACTGGCCGACTGCGGCGCCGCTTCTGCCGCCCAGATGTTCTGGGCTGTTACGGACCCGGGTCCCAGGCTTGCCTTCGGCGCCCAGTACCGCTATCTGGGACTCCCGGCGATGGAGGACTACAAATTGAGCAAAGTGAAATGCGTGAGCGTCCTGCTCAATGCATCCTCGGCTACGGTTTCGCCAAAGATATACATTACCGACAGCATTGCCGCTTCCGCTGCCGATGCCAAGGCCTTCAACGACGACTCTGCCGGCATCGTTGAAGGCGGAAAGGCCCAGACCTGGGATCCCAATGGCGGAACCTACACCTATGAACTGACCGGTACTGAAGCAAATAAGGTGTATTATATCTACGCCCAGGTCAAGGGTGCGGTAACCTCGATTGAACTGACGTATACAAAATGAAAAGATTTCCGATAGTTTACGTGATAACCTTCTTCATGGCGGGGGCCCTTTTGGCGGGCTCCTGCCATGATAAGGGGCCCGAATCCTCGTCCGAGACGCTCTCGGTGGAGCCTGCCTCCATCGAGGCCGAAAAAGACCTTGGAAGTTACAAGATGAAGGTGATTTCCAATGCAAAATGGACGGTTTCCCTCAAGGACGATGCCGGGCAGGATGTGGGCTGGGCCACCCTTGACCGGTCTTCCGGGAACGGTGACGCCACAGTGACGGTCCGCATGAACGAAAACAAATTCAAGTCTTCAAGGGGGGCGCTGGTCCAGTTCAAGACCACCGGCGGCAAAACAGCTTCCGTTTCGCTGGTCCAGAAGGGTACCGGCGACTCGTCCGGGGAGGGTTCGGTCATAACCCTGAGGATGGGTTCATACAACCTGCGGAGGGCCGGCCTCGACGAGGGCGACAATGCCTGGGATGTACGGAAGGAACGGCTGAAACAGTCAATCCTGAACTGTTCTTTCGACGTGGTGGGCTTCCAGGAGGTGGATGTCAACCAGCAGCAGTGGCTGACATCCGAATTCGGCCCCATGGGCTATTCGTTCTGGTTCTTCAGCCCGTATTCGCAAGATGGCACGGGTTCCAGGGCCCAGGGAATAGGCTACGTTTCTGGGGAATTCTCGTTGTTGGAAAAGCACTATTTCTGGGCTTGCAGTACTCCTGACGTAATGACCACCAACGACACCGGAGCCAGCGGCAGCTTCAAGCGCGGGGGATGCTGCGTGCTGCTCCAGCACAAGCCCAGCGGCAAGAAAGTCTTCTTCATGGACAACCATGGCTGTCTTAACGACGATTGCAACACAGCGGCCGCTCCGGTCTATGTTGAAATGGAGAAGAAATACAACAAGGAGGGGGCCGCATCGTTCTTCGTGGGGGACATGAATGCGGGGCCGTCCACCACCCCGGGCTCGGTCTATATGATATATACCGGTCATTGGAATGACCCTTATGAGGTGCTTCCGGCCACACTGAGGAAAGGCTGCGTGGGGACTTACAACGGATTCTCCTCTCCGACGGGCAAGTCCAGGATAGACTTTGTGTTCTATCGCGGCAACAACGTTGAGCCCAAGTTGTATACATGTGACAACACCCTCTACGGCGGGAAGTATCCGTCAGACCATTTCCCGGTTTATGTGGATTATAAGATCGAGTAATGATGCAAAGGTTTATTCCTGTCTTACTGCTGTTTTGCCTGGTTTTGCCGCTTGGGGCAAAGGACGTTGACATCAAGTCCTATGGGGCCAGGCCGGATGGCAGGACCAAGGCTACCGCGGCCATCCAGAAGGCCATTGACGAGGTGTCCCGTTCCGGTGGCGGAAGGGTGACCGTATCCGGAGGGACATACCTCGTTACGCCTTTTGAGATAAAGAGCGGCGTGGAACTCCATATCGCGGCCGACGCCGTGCTGCTGGCTTCGCCCGACCTGGCCGATTATCCCGAGCGTACTGACGTAAGGCATTACATATCAGAGGCGATGCCCCGCTTCCGGAACGCTTCTCTGATCTATGCCGACGAGGCCGACAACATCGCCATCACAGGCATGGGCGTTATTGACGGCAACGGGACTTTTTTCACCAAGCCCAAGGAGGGCGACAACTGGACGGGATGGCATTTTGTAAGGACGGTTCCAAGGAAGCAGTCGCTGCCCCGGGTCGTGTTCTTTGCCGGGTGCACCAACGTGACCGTCACCGACATCACCATGCGGAACCAGCCTGCCGGCTGGAGCTACTGGATCCACGACTGCGACCGTGTCATCTTCGACCGCTGCAGGATACTTGCCGATGTCCGCTACCCCAACAACGACGGCATCCACATCAACTGTTCCCGCGACGTGACGGTTTCCAACTGCATCATCGAAACGGGGGACGATTCCATCGTGATCCGGGCCAACAGCCGTTCCCTCAGGGAAGACAGGGCCTGCGAGAGGGTTACGGTGACCAACTGCATACTGAGGAGCTGGTCGTCGGCAATACGTCTGGGATGGACCAACGACGGCGTCATGCGCGACTGCGTTTTCTCCAACCTGGTAATCTACGACTCTTCCAAGGGAATCAGCGCACACCTTCCGGAGTACAAGTTCAAGAATCCCGACGATGCGTCCAACGACTACGGAAGGGAAGATACCCTGATAGAGAACATGACCTTCTCCAACATACAGATGGACAAGGTCTATTATCCTTTCCATTTCCTTATCCCCGACAGTGAGGAGGTGCGTTGCAAGGCCATCCGGAACCTGGATTTCTCCAACATCCGGTCGGAAAGCCTGTTCATGCCGTTCTTCCAGGGAAGGGCCGGATGCCCCATAGAGAACATCCGGTTTGACAACTGCTCGTTCGTTCGGCTCACGGAGAAGGAACTTCCCGACGCGGTGCGGCACGGGGCCATTCCCAAGAAGATGGTGGAGAACTTCATCCATGTCAAAGGAATAAGATTCAACAATACCGAATTGACTTTTACGGGAGATTTTACATTCAAGAACGATTATGACTGGACCGTCGCCGACCGGTGACCAGGTCCCCAAAAGGAAAGCAACAATGAATAGGAAACAAAGCGGGGCGGGTTACCTGCCGCCAAAAACCAGGGTATTCAACGTGCTCACAGAGAAGTGTTTCTGTGACAGCGTCAAGGATACGACCATCGAGGGATGGGATGAAGTTGATTTGTCAAACCTTTAATCACAGGCAGTATGAAAAGTTACAAGTTATTCTTTTATGTGGCGTTTGCCCTGTTACTCGCTGCCTGCGCCAAGGACAAGTCCCTTGTGGATATGAAACGTCAGGTCAGGTTCATGGCCGAATCGGAAATTGCCACAAAGGCGGTGATGGGCGCCGCTGAAACCGGCAAGCCGCAGACTCTCTGGGAGAACGGCGACAAGATTACCGTATATTCCTCTGCCGACGGGGCTTCAGGTAATCAAAGGGGATATGATTTCTCCACTTCGTTGTCGTCCAGTGCCGCATCGGCTGAATTCACGTATTCCGGTGAAGGATGCGCCAGCGGAAACTACCTGGCCATATATCCTGCCGCCACTGCGGCAAGGGCCGTTAATTTCACGGGTGACGGCGACATTTACAAGATGGCCGCGGTTGACGTCCCGTCGTCCCAGACTCTTGTCGCCGGGAGTTTTGACAGGAGTGCAGCCGTAGCCACGGCTTATGCTCCTGAGGGAAGCACGTCGCTCAGTTTCAAGAACGCAGTGGCGCTCGTAAAGTTCAGGGTTTCAGGGGAAGGAGCCAAGAGCGGAAAGATAACCGTGGACGCTTCGGAATACATTTCCGGAAGGTTCCGCGCCGACCTGGGCACAACGGCTCCGTATGTTCCGGTTCTGACCAAATACAGCCAGCCGGCAAGCAATTTCGTGGACTTTACCATTGACGGAACCACTTCATTCTCAACAGATACCGATTATTACGTGGTCCTTAGGCCCACCACACTGTCTTCCGGCATGACGGTCTATCTGAATGACAAGGTGGTGAAGACCTTTACCTCGGCACAGCTCGCTTCCATCGACAGGAACACGATCTATAACCTGGGTACCCTGAATGTTCCCGGAGCCACCGCCGACAAGGTCCTTACCTTTGATTTCACCGTGGTTCCCGACGTCACGCCGGCATGGCCTACGGATGTTACCAAAGAGGACTTCCCGCATGTCGAGGGCGGTATAGAACGCTTCTATCCGCTTGACGGAACGAATTATTCGTTCATCCTTGCGGATTGCGGCCAGGCCACCAACACCGTGGCCCAGTTGTTCCTGCATACGTCCACCAAGGCTCTGGTATTCAATGCCCAGAAGCGTTATCTTGGTTTCCCGGCCATCTCAGGATATAAACTGACAAAGGTGGTGTGCCTGAATGCTTCCGGCGTTACCACGGCCCAGTTCGAAATAGTGAAGAGTATTTCTCCCAACACGGATCATCCTGCCACATCAGAGATTGTATCTGCCGCCCAGGTATGGTCAACCAAAGGCATAGAATACTCATATATCCTTACCGGTCCGGTCGCATCAACCAGGTATTATCTGTATTGTATTTCAAAGGGTTCCGTAGGTGCCATAACCCTTACATACGAGCCTGCTTGAAGCACGGTCATTTAAAGCAAATTTGAAATGGAAATATCTTTGAAGGCGGAGTATGAGACTCCGTTGTCAGAATTGTTGACGGTGCTGGTGGAAGACACGGTATGTGACAGCACCAAGGGCGTCACCACCGAAGAGTGGGAAGAAGAGGATTGGTCCAACCTTTAAGATTCCGGGATTATGAAGAGCATGAGATTTTTCGTTTATGCCGCAGCCGCCCTTTCGTTGGCTGCCTGTGCTAAGGGGGAACTTGCCGGAACCGGACCCCGGACCATTACTTTCCATGCCAGCATGGTGGAAGAGGAACTTCCTCCCACCATGGCCGTCATGGGTACCAGCGAGAACAATAAGCCGCAGATCCTTTGGGAGAACGGGGATGAGATAACGGTATATACCAGTGCAGAGGCGTCTACGACGGCCGTGGAAGGGTATATATTCTCTGCATCTTTGACTGAAAGTTCTGCTTCGGCCGATTTCACCTACACCGGTGAAGGTTGTGCCAGCGGAAACTACCTGGCGATTTATCCGGCGGCAAGCACGGCAAGGGTCGTGAATTTCACCGGAGAAGGCGACATTTACAGGATTGCGGCAGTGGATGTTCCGTCGTCACAGACACTTGTGGCGGGGAGTTTTGACAGGTCCGCCGCAGTTGCCGTTGCCTATGCCCCGCAGGGCAGCACCGGGCTCAATTTCAAGAACGCCGTGGCTTTGATCAAGTTCCAGGTTGCGGATTCGAATATCAAGGGCGGAAGTATTATCGTGGATGGTTCAGATGCCATATCCGGCCGGTTCCGCGCGGATTTAAGTACGACTGAACCATATATCCCAACACTTTCAACCTATGATGCCTCTGGAGTGACCAGACACAATTTCGTTAGTTTTACAATAGACGGAAGTACTTGTCTTTCAACTGGTACAGATTATTATGTTGCCGTTCGTCCGACTTCCCTTACATCCGGTCTCAAGGTTTATTTGAACGGGAATTGGGTAAAAACAATTCCGGCTGCAGAGATTATGCGCAACAAGGTTTACAACCTTGGTGTCTTATCTGTTCCAAATACTCCTGTGGAAAAGGGACTTGCCTTTGATTTTACAGTGGAACCATTTGATGGCTGGCCAAACGCTCAGCGTTCACCTAATCCTGGTGCAACTTCCTGTGTTTATCCTCTTCACGGGACAGACTATACCTTTGTCCTGGCTGATTGCGGAGGCGCCTCTGCGGCCAATACTTTCTGGGCAATAACTGCCCCGATCAATCGTCTGGCATTAGCTGCAGTCTATCGATATTTTGGTCTTCCTGCAATTGAAGGTTACAAACTGGTAAAAGTTACTTGCACTAATGTCCTGTTGAATTCGTCTTCAGCAACGACGGCTCCTGTTATAGGTATAACCAAGAGTATTTCTGCCTCCGCGACTCATCCTGCCGAGTCTGAGTATGTCGCTCCCGTGCAGACATGGAATAAAAACGGTCATGAGACGCACACATATACTCCTGAATGTGAGGCGAATACCGTTTACTATGTCTACGCTAAAGCCAAGGGCGCATTTACGGGATTAACCCTCACCTACGAACCCGCGCAGTAAGTAAGAAGAGACAGTCATCCCCGGCCAAGCCGGGGGTGACGGGAGGCGGGAATGATTTAGATCCCATAATTACTATATTTGTATGATTATAGTTCACAGTAATTATGAAAGGATTCAAGAAAATACTGATGGCTCTCACGCTTATGGTTGCAACTTGTTGTCTTTCTCCGGAAGCAAAATCATGGGGAAGGCTTGGACATGCGACCGTAGCCAAGATTGCTTATGACCATCTGACCCCCAAGGCGCGTAAAGCAATCCTGGAGTACATCGGGGCACCCCTCCCGGCAATCTCATCGGATGCGGACTCTTTTCGGCAATACTGGACCATGGACTTGGGATTCGTTCCGTCAAATCCGGAATATGCCAGGAAGTTTCTCAATAAGGACCTGGCCCGCACTTTGCCACTCAATATCTCCCCCTGGAGCCACTCGATCACAGTGGACGGGAATTTCAAGTGCTTCCCCACGGACAACCTGGACGGTGCCTACATCAATAACGACGCATATTATGTATCCATCCTGTCGAAACGGTTGCGCGGGAATGCAAAGGACATGGACCCGTATGAGCGTTACAAGGCAATTGCCCTGATTGTGCATTTCCTTGGCGACATGCACTGCCCGATGCATGTGGTTTACCTTCCGAAGAATACATCTAAAGGAGCGACCATGGTGGTTTTCAAGGGTAAGAGTATGAAACTCCACACCTTCTGGGACTCTGCCGTTTTCGAGAAATACTATCCGGTCGGCTTCGGTGACCTGGCCTTTCTTGCAGACACCGCAACCCCGAAGGAGATCAGGGAAATCACCGAAGGCGATATCTTCGACTGGGCGGGAAGGACGGCGGAGAAATGCTGGCCCCTGCACAACCGCTGGAAAGAAGGCGACACTCTCCCCGATCTCTACCCAATAGAACTCAGGCTCGTCCTGCTGGGCCAGCTCCGGGATGCCGGATACAGGCTCGCCAAGGTCCTGAATGACATTTTCAAATAATCGTCCGCGAACGGGATTTCCCCTCGCGATACATGCCAGGTCCCTATGGCCGAGAAAGTTATCTCCGATCCCGTACTTGGACAGGTCCGTCTTGTCCGCCGTGCCCGGTGCTCCCGTGTGAGTATCCGCGTACGGCCTTCGGGGGTTGTCGTTACCATGCCGTGGATACTGCCGTATGCCGCCGGCCTTTCATTCCTGGAGCGGAAGAAAGCCTGGGCGCTTTCAGCCCTTGAGCGGCAGAGGAAAAGGCTTTCGCAGGCAGTGGACACGCTTGGCGGGGAGAGTCTCGACAGCGCTTTGGCAAGATGGCGTCGGGAGGCCCGGAAGACCCTTCCCCCAAGGCTCTCGGAGCTTGCCCTCAAATACGGATTCAGTTATAACAAAGTGTTCCTCAAGCACACCTCGACCACCTGGGGAAGCTGCTCGGTAAAGCGTAATATCAACCTGAATATCAATCTTGTAAGGCTTCCGGCCGAGCTTCGGGACTATGTCCTTTTGCACGAGATCTGCCACCTTGCCCACCCCAATCACGGTCCCGCTTTCAAGTCGCTTCTGGATTCCCTCTGCCGCGAGGAACTCTCCACCCCTGCCTCTACCCTTGAAAAGGCCCTCAAACAACAGGTAATCCTGTAATCACCACATTCCCCTCCGGCCGGCAATGCCCTCCTTACCCTCGGCACCCCGCACGGACGGCATCGATTTCAGGCTAAATCGGTTCCGTCTGTGTCAATGGTGTCACCGGCGGGCCCGATTATGCGGAGAATCGACCCCGACCATGCAAAGGAAGAGAAGGCAAAAGGAGCAAACCCGATCCAATGAGGGGAGTCCGGCCTGTGAAAAGCGGAATGTCATGGACATTTTGTATTTTTGCAGATGCATGTTAACCATTGGGCACCATGACCGCACTGCTGAATACCATTTTATGCCTTTTCCTTACCATCCCGTCTGGAAGCCTGTCCTTCAATGTCAAGGACTTCGGGGCCAGGGGCGACGGCAGGGCGCTTGACAGCCCGCATGTCGACCAGGCCATTGAAGCGGCAGCGTCGGCAGGCGGTGGTACGGTGTATTTTCCGCAGGGGACCTACCGCTGCGGCAGCATGCATTTAAAAAGCAATATCCACCTGTATCTGGACAAGGGCTGTACCATAGTGGCTTCGCCCAGGAATCCCGGGGACTACGACCGCGAGGAGGCCTCTTCCCCCTGGGAACCGTATCAGGATGCCGGGCATACCTATTTTGAGAATTCCCTGTTCTGGGGCCGGGGCCTTGAGAACGTTTCCATCTCCGGGGAGGGGAAGATTGACGGCAGGGGCCTTACAAGGAAGACCAGGGAACCGGGCAGGGGAAAGATCGGCCTGGCCAATAAGGCTATCTGCCTGGTGGAGTGCAAGAATGTGTCAATCAGGGACATAACCATTTTCAAGGGAGGTCATTTCGCCATCCTGCTGACCGGGTGCAGCGGGGTTGTGCTGGATGGCCTTAGCATAGATACCAACCGCGACGGAATCGACATTGACTGCTGTAAGGATGTGATCGTTTCCGGCTGCCGGGTCAACTCTCCCCAGGATGACGCAATCTGCGCCAAGAGTTCCTATGCCCTTGGCCGGAAGATAGTTACGGAGAACCTCGTTATAAAGGAATGTGAGGTTTCGGCTTACAGGATGGGCACGTTGCTGGACGGTACAAGGAAAACGAGGAGGCCCTCGCCGACTTTTGCCCGGTGCGGCCGTATCAAGTTCGGTACGGAATCGAACGGTGGCTTCCGGAACTGCGTTATCTCGGACTGCAAGTTCCTGTCCTGCAAGGGACTTGCCCTGGAGGAGGTGGACGGCGGGGTTATGGAGAATATCGTCGTCAGCAACTTGACGATGGAGGACCTTACCGGCTATGCCATCTATATCCAGCTTGGGGAGCGCCTCCGGGATCCGGACCAGAACTCGTCTTCGGCAGGGCGGAACATTCTCATTTCCAACGTTTTGGCCGAGGTAACGGACAAGCCTCTGACCGGAATCTTTATTTCCGGCACACCGCGTTTTGCGTTGGAAGACATCAGTTTTAAGGATGTTACGGTTTATGTGAAGGGCGGCGCCCGCCGTTGCGTAAAATCCGATTTCCCTGAAATAGGCCGCCGTTATCCCGAACTGGCAGCCTTCAGGAAGAGGGTCCCCGCCTATGGCCTCTATTCAAGGCATGTTACGGCGCTTAACCTCGACAGTGTCCAGGTTTTTGCCCGCAAACCCGACGCCCGCCCGGCAACGATAATCAAATAGGCACATCGCTGCAGTCTTTCTGATTGTCGTCTATATTTTGTATTTTTGTGGCCTGGAATGATTATGGTACTGCAGGTTGCATTTTATGACCTTTTCAAGAGCGGTTCACTGGAACTGCCCACCACGCCGGAGGAGATTCCGCCGGTGGAAGGGTTGCCCGCCTTCACCACGGCGATGGTTATCGTCTTTGTGATGCTCTCCCTGCTTTTCATGAGGAATTTCCTCAACATCCTGCCCTACCTGGCCGACAATCTCATGAGGGCGAGGGGCAGTGCCGCACTGGAGGAGAGCGTGAGGGTAAGCCGCGACAGGAACCTGATAGCACTTATACTTATTATTCCTTTCTGCTTGCTGATCAACAGGTTCCTGCTGTACAGGCCGGAATTTGCCAGCAGCTTTGGAGAGAACGTCCGTCCCCTTGCCGTGTTCGGGGTATTCATCCTTTACCTGCTGCTCAGGCTGGCGATGTACTTCCTGCTGATGCCCCGCCGGATGAGGACCGACAATTACCAGCTTTCCCGCAAGTGCGCCTTCACGTTCTTCATAACGATGAACCTTGTGATGCTGACCACGGCTGGCCTGATGATCCTTTTCGGGGCCGGCGACAGGGTCGTTGGAGTTGTCCTGGCGGTTGAACTTTTCACCATCTATGCGGTCATGCTTTTCCGCCGGACGCAAATTTTGAGCGGAAGTTTCTCTCCTTTAACAGTTTTTTTGTACCTTTGCGGACTTGAATTACTTCCGACGGGGCTCATAATTGCCTCGGCGATATGGTTTTAGAAAAGAATGGCAGTCAAAAAGATCCTTATTTCCCAGAACGCTCCGAGGGTTACCACCCAGTATGAGTCAGTGACGGAAAAGTTTGGTGTTGAGTTCACCTTCAAGCCTTTTTTCCGTACCGAGCCTCTTTCGGCGAGGGAATTCCGTACCCAGAAGATTAACATTCCCGACTATACGGGCATCATTTTTTCGTCAAGGCATTCAATAGACGCTTTCTTTGCCCTGTGCGAAGAAATCCGCTACAAGGTCCCCGAGACGCTCAAGTATTTCTGCACCTCCGAACTGGTGGCCATGTACCTTCAGAAGCACATCGTCTACCGCAAGAGGAAGATATTCTACGGCAACGGCACTCCCGAGAGCGTGGTTTCGCTGATTTTCCCCAAGCATAAGGCAGAGAAGCTTCTCCTGACCACTTCCGACTCGTCAGGAAACGAGACGCTGGCCCGCCTGCTGGAGGCCCAGAATCTCGATTTCAATACCGCAATCCTCGTAAAATCAGTTAGTTGCGATATGTCGGGCGAGGACCTTCACTCCTATGACATGATTGTTTTCTACAATCCTGCCGACGTGAGGTCCCTCCAGGAGAATTTTCCCGGTTTCACCCAGGGCGACATCCGCTTCGTCTCTTATGGAAAAGGCGTGGTGCATGCCATGGAGGGTGCCGGACTCACCATCACAGTAAAGGCTCCCACCCCTGAGGCTCCTTCGACTGCAAAGGCAATCGAACTCTACCTCGAATCCCTCTGAGCAATGGCCCCCGCTCCGGGACATACCCTTCCCAAACGGGAAAGGATAAGCGGCCAGACTTCTTTTGCAAGGCTTGTAAAAGGTGGCCGTTACGGTAGCGAGGGGTGTTTGAAATTCTGCATCCTGGAAGGTAACGGACTGGAATTCAGCCGGATGGCTGTTTCCGTTCCAAAGCGTGCCTTCCATCGTGCCGTAAAGAGGAACCTCCTCAAGAGGCGTATCCGCGAGAGCTACCGTCTGCAGAAGGAACTGCTGCCTCCGGGTGTCGACATCCTTTTTATCTATATCTCCAAGGAGGTCCTTCCCTTTGCCGACATTTCCGCCGCCATGGGAAAGATCCTTTCTTCCATCGGCCGGAAATCCAATGAGCAGAGCCGGTAAGATATTCAAGGAGATACTTATCTTCCCCTTTGTGGTGCTGATAAAGTTTTATCAGCTGTGCATTTCACCGTTCACTCCGCCATCCTGCCGGTTCACCCCCACATGTTCACAGTACGCCCTGGAGGCCTTCCGCAAGTACGGCCCCTTCAAGGGATTCTGGCTGTCGTTGAAGCGGATACTCCGCTGTCATCCGTGGGGCGGTTCCGGATATGACCCTGTACCCTGATGCCACGTAAAGAACAGATCCGTAACATGTTCGACGGAATAGCTCCGTCGTATGACTCCCTTAACCACCTGATGTCCCTGGGAGTGGACAAGGGTTGGCGCCGCCAGGCCGTAAAGGCCGTCGTGGACGGCAGCGCCCAGAAGATACTGGACGTTGCCTGCGGGACAGGCGACCTTACCGTGGCCCTTGCGGCGTCTTCGGCAAAGGGCAGCACCATCGTGGGGACCGATATTTCCGAAGGCATGATGGCCCTTGTGGGACAGAAGGCCGCAAAGGAGGGCGTAATATCAAAGATTTCGCTGAAAACGGCTGATGGTGAGGCACTTCCGTTTGCCGACGGGGAATTCGATGCGGTGACCTGCGCCTTTGGGATACGGAATTTCGAGCATAAGGAAAAAGGGCTGCAGGAGTTCCTGAGGGTGCTCAGGCCCGGCGGTAAGCTGGCCATACTGGAACTCTCCGTCCCCGACAGGCGTTTTGCCCGCTGGGTTTATGATATCTATTTCCTTCATGTCATGCCGCTTATAGGGGGAGCCGTCTCAGGAGAGAAATCGGCCTACAGGTATCTCCCTGCGTCGGTGCATAGTTTCCCGTCGCCCGGGGAATTCGGCGGAATGATAAGGTCTGCAGGCTTTTCCGGGGTAGAGGTGAAGAGCCTTTCCATGGGGCTCTGCAGGCTGTATACGGCTGTCCGGTAGACCTTACCTGGCGGTGACGTATTTATGAAGCGTGGCGCGGACGGCACCGGGGCCGCCGAACAGTTCCTTCACCATCGACTCGATCCTTTCTCCCAGGCCGGCATCGTAGAGGTTTACCCCAAAGACATCGGCCCTGGAATAGAGCTGCTTCAGGCATGACCAGTCCTGCTCCGGCTTCCCGATTTCCAACGGTGCAACGATCGCCTGCATTTCCGGGAGCAGGGGATCCGGCGACGGGTCAAAGGGTGTGCCGTCATCACGGACGCCCTTCAGGTAACGGGCGTATCCGGCGAGGGTTAAAGGTATGAGTATCAGGTTATCCATGTCCAGGCCACGGGCAAGGTACTTCTTGATTGTCTCGCCAAAGCGGATGGGCAGTTTCTGGCTGGTGTCCATGGCGATGCGCTGGGGGGCGTCGGGCATGAACGGATTTGGCAGCCTGCGGTTGATCACCGTTCCGATGAATTCGTAAGGATTGAGCACCCCGGGGTCGGTTACCACCGGCATTGCCTCGATGTATCCGAGTTTCTGGATGAAGGAGCGTATGTCCTGGTCGGCCATCTCGGCGCTGATGAGGGTATAGCCCAGCATGCAGCCGTAGATGCTCATCGCAGTATGGAGCGGATTGAGGCAGGTGGTGACCTTCATGGTTTCCACCTTGTCCACGGTCTCCCTGGTGGTGAACAGCGCTCCGCCGAGTTCCAGCGGAGGCCGCCCACAGGTATAATTGTCCTCGATCACAAGGTATTGCACTTCCTCGGAGTTGACGAACGGGGCGGTGAAGGTGTGTTTTTCCGTCTCAATGTACCCGTTGTCCTCGAAGCCGTCGGCGGCGAGCATTTCCTGGACCTTCTGGTGGGGGCGGGGGGTGATCTTGTCAATCATCGACCACGGGAAGGTGACCTTGTCGCCGTCGGTGAGGTAGGAGAGGAACTCCGCCGGGGCGAGTCCGTCCTCCACCCAGCGGGAGGCATAGGCAAGGACTCCGGCCTTTACCCTGTCGCCGTTGTGGGAGCAGTTGTCCATGCTCTGGACGGTGAGCGGCAGCCGTCCGGCCTTGAAGCGCTCAAACAGCAGCGCCGCCACCTTTCCCATGGCGAACACCGGCCTGAGGCCGCGGTCGAGGTCGGAGGGCGGGACGGAATAGCCCTTTTCCGTTATGGTGAACGAAATCATCTGGAGCGACGGAGCCTTGAATATCTCCACCAGTCGGTCCCAGTCGGGGAAGGCGTAATCGGCCTTGAGGGCCTCGGTCACCGATGCGATCACCGTCTTCTGAATTGTGCCCGTGGACTGCAGGCTTACGGACAGGGAAAGGTTCCCGTAAGGTGTATACGCCTTGTCAATCACCTCAAAATCAAATGTTTCCGCAACGATTACCCCGCGGTCGTACTTCCCGGAATCCAGGGCTTCGTTAAGTATGGCCGCAGGGAAGGCGCGGAAGATGTTGCCGCCGCCGAAGTGCACCCAGACTGGAGCGTCATGCGTCTTTGCCCTAACTGCGGCGATGTCGAATTTCGGGAGGGAGTATCCTTTGGATTCCCAGTCTGCCGGATTATACTGTCCGGAAAGTATGTCGGTGAGTTTCATAAGCTTAATCAAAGAATCCGGGTTGCTTGTAAGGGATGCCGAGTTCGCGGTCGACGGTGGCTATTATGCCCTGTACCTGCCCCATGGCGAACATCCTGCCCAGGAAGGAGTAACCGGCGTTGTAGCCCCTGGTTTCGTCGCCAAGCATGGTCATGCCGTGGTCTACCCTCATGGGCAGGCTGGGGTTCTCCTTCTCGAAGATGCGGACGAGTTCAATAATGTCGGCCCTGCCGCCGAGGTGCGAAGCCTCTGTGAAGTCGCCGTTGGGGAAGATATGGCATGAGCGGAGGTGTACGAAATGGGTCCTGGAAGCGAATTCCCGGGCCATGGCAACCACGTCGTTGTAGGCCCCGGCCGAGAGCGATCCGGCGCAGAAGGTGAGGCCGTTGTGCTTTGACGGAACGGCGTCAAGGAACCACCGGATATCCTCCTCGGTGCGGACTATGCGGGGAAGGCCCAGTACCTCGATGGGCGGGTCGTCGGGGTGTACGCACATGTTCATCCCACACTCCTCGCAAACGGGCATGATGGCCTCCAGGAAGTACTTCATGTTGGCCCTCAGGGCGGCCTTGTCGATATCTTTGTAAAGGGCGAGGAACTCGCGGAACTTCTGTATGGGAGCCTCGTCGTCCTCCTTGAAATTACCGCTCACGAAGCCCTGGGTCTTGATTACGATGTTCTCCACCAGGGCATGGTCCTTCTCGGGGGTCATGGTCTTTGCCAGGGCGTCGGCCTCTGCAAGGACATCGCGGCCCTCTCCGTAACCCTCCGGGAAGCGGAATGAGGCCCATTCCTCCCTGGCCCCGGGGCGCTTGAGGATGTAGATGTCAAAGTAGGCGAACTCCGCGTAATTGAAATACAGGTTGGAGGAGCCGTTGGGATTCTCATGGAGAAGGTCCGTCCTGGCCCAGTCCAGGACCGGCATGAAATTATAGCAGATGGTGTGGATGCCCTCGGCGGCGAGGTTTCTCAGCGAGGTCTTGTAAACCTCTATCTGATAGTCCCTGTCGGGACCGCCGTACTTGATGGTCTCCACCACCGGGAGCGATTCCACCACGCTCCAGCGCATGCCGTAGCCCTCGATGTACTCCCGCAGGTCGCGGATCTTTTCGCGGGTCCAGACCTCCCCGAGGGGAACGTCGTGCAGCGCGGTTACAATGCCTTCCACGCCTATCTGCCTGAGCATCGAAAGCGTGATCTTGTCGTTCTTGCCGAACCATCTCCAGGTCTTTTCCATAACAGTTAGATTTTTTTGCAAATATAGAAAAAGATTGCGCTCATGCAAATGTCACCCCGCGGCACATGACGGGACGTGGGCCATGGGGGCTTTGAGAATTATTCTTCTTTGCCTATATTTGCATGATACATTACTGCAAATGAAGAATATCCGCAATTTCTGCATAATAGCCCACATCGACCACGGGAAAAGCACCCTGGCCGACCGCCTCCTGGAACTCACCAGGACCGTGGCCGACAGGGAGATGGAGAACCAGGTCCTCGACGACATGGACTTGGAACGGGAAAAGGGCATAACCATAAAGAGCCACGCCATACAGATGGATTACCTCAGGGACGGGGAAAACTACCGCCTCAACCTGATCGACACCCCAGGGCACGTGGACTTCTCGTACGAGGTTTCCAGGAGCATTGCCTCATGCGAGGGCGCCCTTTTGGTGGTGGATGCATCACAGGGAATCCAGGCACAGACCATATCCAACCTATACCAGGCCGTCGACCACGGACTGGAAATCATTCCGGTCCTCAACAAGATTGATATGGAATCAGCTCAGCCAGAAGTGGTTACAGACCAGGTTTGCGACCTTCTGGGCTGCTCCCCCGAGGATGTTTACAAGGTATCGGCCCGCACCGGCGAGGGAGTCCAGGCTGTGCTCGACGCCATCGTGGACAAGATCCCGGCTCCGGTCGGGGACCCCTCGGCACCCCTGCAGGCACTCATCTTCGACTCCGTATTCAACGCCTTCCGCGGAATCATCGCATATTTCAAGGTAGTCAACGGGGTCATCCGCAAGGGCGACAAGGTCAAGTTCTTCAATACCGGAAAGGAATACGAGGCCGAGGAGATCGGCGTACTGAAACTGAAACTCCAGCCCGGGACCGAGGTCTCTGCCGGCGACGTGGGATACATAATTTCCGGCATCAAGAGTGCCGTGGAAGTTAAGGTAGGCGACACCATCACCCATACGGAAAGGCCTTGCACTGAGGCGATTGCAGGATTTGAAGAAGTTAAGCCGATGGTCTTCGCCGGAATGTATCCGGTGGATGCCTCAAAGTTCGAGGAACTCCGCTCCACCCTGGAGAAATTCCAGCTCAACGACGCCTCTTTCGTCTACGAGCCGGAAAGTTCGCTGGCCCTTGGATTCGGTTTCCGATGCGGCTTCCTTGGGCTCCTCCACCTCGAGATAGTCCAGGAAAGGCTGTTCCGGGAGTTCAACATGGACGTTATCACCACGGTGCCCAACGTATCGTACAAGGTGTTCACCTCAAAGGGCGAAGTTGTGGACGTCCACAACCCTTCCGGGCTTCCCGCACCCACCCTCATCGACCATATAGAGGAACCCTATATCCGTGCCCAGATAATCTCCAAGGCCGATTTCTTCGGCCCCATAATGAAACTCTGCATGGACAAGCGTGGAACCCTGGTGAGCCAGCATTTCATCACCGCCGACAGGGTCGAGCTCACTTACGACATGCCCCTTTCCGAGATAGTCTTTGACTTCTACGACAAGCTCAAGTCAATCTCAAAGGGCTATGCCTCATTTGATTACCACCTCACCGGTTTCCGTCCCGCCAGGCTGGTCAAACTGGACATCCGTCTCAACGGAGACCCGGCCGACGCCCTTTCCACCCTGATCCACGAGGACAGGGCCTACGACTTTGGCCGGAAAATCTGCCTCAAGCTGAAGGACCTCATCCCGCGCCAGCAGTTCGACATCGCCATCCAGGCTGCCATCGGGGCCAAGATAATCGCCCGGGAAACCGTCCGCCAGGTCCGCAAGGACGTAACCGCAAAGTGCTACGGCGGCGATGTAACCCGAAAGCGCAAACTGCTTGAAAAGCAGAAGGAAGGGAAGAAGAGGATGCGGCAGATAGGTACCGTCCAGGTGCCGCAGAGCGCCTTCATGGCAGTGCTTAAACTCGACTGACGGATGACAAAGACTGCTGCTGCACTTAAGTCCATGAGACTCAGGACCCTGCCTCTGTCGCTCGCCGGGGTGGTGCTTGGAATCCTGCTCGCAACCGCCGACTACAGGGTCGGCGTCTGGACCGCCCTGCTGATAATGCTCACCACGGTGTGCCTCCAGATACTATCCAACCTTTCAAACGAGCTTGGCGACGTACTCCAGGGCACCGACACCCCCGACCGGGAGGGCCCGGAATACGGCCTCAACGGCGGTATCCTTTCAGTGAAGGACATGAAAAGGCTCATCGCCGCGATGGTGGTGATGTGCTGCCTCAGCGGCCTCGGGATGATCTGGGTGTCGTTCGGGACGGTATTCTGCATGGAAGGGCTCTGCCTGGTGATACTGGGCGCCGCGGCGATACTGGGGGCCATGAAATACACTCTCGGACGCAATCCATACGGCTACAGGGGCCTCGGTGACCTCTTCGTATTCATTTTCTTCGGGCTGGTATCGGTGATGGGTGCATATTTCGTGGCCGCCCATACAATCAGCTCATGGTACCTGCTGCTGCCGGCCTCGGCCATCGGTTTTTTCAGCATGGGAGTACTGAATGTCAATAATATACGCGACATGAAGACCGATGCGGCCAACCGAATGACGGTGGCCATCCGCCTCGGCGAGAGGAACGCGCGAATATATCAGACGGTCCTGATCGTGCTTGGCTGGGCGGCGATGTGCGCCTACTGCCTGTGCCGGTTCCCGGACCCGTGGCACTGGCTGTTCGTGATCACACTGCCGCTCTACATAATCCATCTCAGGGGAGTCTGGACCCGGAGCGGACGCGCCCTGGACCCCATGCTGCCGCTGCTGGTGATGTCAACCGCCGCATTCTCGCTGCTGGCGGGACTCGGATTCATAATTTATCTTTGGCGATGAACGACTGGAAACAACGGCTCGGGGTGGTGTATTCAACCAATCCCGACTTTAAATACGAGACCGAGGAAACAACTGAGGCTGAGACCCTTCCGCCTTCAAAGCAGAGGCTGATAGTCGGAATCGACCGAAGGAACCGGGGCGGAAAGCAGGTGACTCTGGTGACCGGTTTCGTGGGCACCGCCGACGACCTGAAGGAACTCGGCCGCACCCTGAAGGTACGGTGCGGGGTGGGCGGCGCCGCCAAGGACGGTGAAATCACCATCCAGGGCGACCTCCGCGACAAGGTGACGGCCCTGCTGAAGGAACTCGGCTATAACGCAAAAAGGGGCAACTGACCGGGTTGTAATTTTAGGGAAGATACACTATATTTGTGTCAATAACCATACGTCGTATGTATACCGATATCCAACTGAAAAATATTTCGACCCAGGTCCGGCGCGACATCGTCCGGATGGTCAGCCAGGCCGGAAGCGGTCATCCCGGAGGCTCCATGTCGTCGGCCGATTTCCTGACTTTCCTCTTTTTTGAGGAGATGAACCACGATCCCGCCACCTGGGACCGCAGCGCAAAGGGCTTCGACGCCTTCATCCTTTCCGCCGGGCACACTTCGCCGGTTTATTATTCCCTTCTGGCCAGGACCGGGTATTTCCCCGTTCCGGAGCTGGGAGAGTTCCGTCATTACGGTTCCAGGCTTCAGGGCCATCCCTCTGTGGACAAGGGACTTCCGGGCGTTTTCCAGCCGTCGGGTTCGCTGGGGCAGGGCCTTTCGGCCGCTGCCGGAATCGCCCTCGGGAAGAAACTCGACGGCGATCCGGGCCGCGTGTTCGTGATGTGCGGCGACGGCGAGAGCGAGGAGGGCCAGATCTGGGAGGCCGGCATTTTCGCCGCCCACCACGGCCTTGACAACCTGGTGGCCATGACCGACTGGAACAACCAGCAGATCGACGGAACGGTGGAATCCGTTGGCGGACTGGGCGACCTCGAGGCCAAGTGGAAAGCCTTCGGCTGGGAGGTGATCGTGGCCGACGGACACGACTTTGACGCCATCAGGGCGGCTTTTGCCAAGGCCCGTGAACTTGACGGCAAGGGCAGGCCCGTGATGATACTTTTCCACACCGACATGGGTCACGGCGTTGACTTCATGAGCGGAACCTGCGCCTGGCACGGAAAGGCCCCTTCGGCCGACCAGTGCGCCGAGGCCCTCTGGCAGCTTGGTGAAACCCCTCTTGGAGATTATTGATATGAAAAAATACATCGATACAGGAAAGAAGGATACCCGCAGCGGGTTTGGCGCGGGCCTTCTGGAAGCCGGACGCAGGAATCCGGCCGTTGTGGCCCTTACCGCCGACCTCAAGGGCTCGCTCAAGATGGGCGATTTTGCCAAGGAATTCCCGGACAGGTACATCCAGTGCGGCATTGCCGAGGCCAACATGGTGGGCGTTGCCGCGGGTCTGGCCCTCACCGGAAAGATCCCCTTTGCCGGCTCTTTCGCCGAATTCATCTCCGGCCGCGTCTATGACCAGGTCCGCCAGGAGGTGGCCTATGGACATACCAACGTGAAACTGGCCTCGTCCCATGCCGGAATTACCCTCGGCGAGGACGGAGCCACGCACCAGACCATGGAGGATATCGCCCTGATGAGGGCCCTGCCGGGAATGGTGGTGATAAATCCTTGCGACTACAACCAGACCAAGGCTGCAACCATCGCCGCCGCAAAGTATGACGGTCCCGTGTACCTGAGGTTCGGCCGCCCCGGCGTGCCCAATTTCACCAATCCCGACGAGCCGTTCGAGATAGGCAAGGCCTATGTGATGAACGAGGGAACCGACGTCACCGTATTTGCCTGCGGGCACCTTGTGTGGGAAGCCCTGAAAGCTGCGGAAGCGCTTGAGGATGAGGGAGTCTCGGTAGAGGTGGTGAACATTGCCACAATCAAGCCGCTGGATGAGGAAGCGGTCCTTGCATCCGTGAGGAAGACCCGTACCGCAGTGGTAGCCGAGGAGCACAACTCCGCCGGAGGCCTTGGCGAACTGATTGCCGGAGTCCTTGCCGCAAACGAGCCCCTCCCGCTTGAATTCATCAACGGAGGCGACCGCTTCGGCCAGACTGGAACCCCCGCCGCCCTGATGCAGGCCTACGGTCTCGACGCCGCCCATATAGTGGAGGCCGTCCGTCGCGCCGTGGCACGGAAGAGGTAAAACGGAAACGGATGACAGGTAGTCGATAATACAAAAGTACCTGGTGCAAATGTACCAGGTACTTTCGTGTAATACAATGTATGTCAGTTATTTACATTTACGGCCTTGTGCTTGTCAGAGGGCGGGCAGCAGATGTTTCCAGATCTGGTCAACTTCGTGCTGCATGCCGTGTTTTACGTGTGCGGTCACGGCAATCACGGCATCCTTTTCAGGAAGGATGATTATAAGCTGGCCGTATGCGCCGTCGGCACGGAAGGCGCCATGGCGGCAGCGCCACATCTGATAGCCGTAGCCCTGTACCCAGTCGCTGTTTTCGACCGTGAGGCCACGCTCCAGCACCTGCTCCGGGGTGGTTCCGGCGGGGCGGCACTCCACCTGCTTTGACGATGCGGCCTTGATCCAGTCTTCAGGCAGCAGCCTTCTGCCCTTCCATTTTCCTCCCTGCAGGATCAGCTGTCCAAACTTGGCCATGTCTTCCGTCTTCAGGTGCAGGCCCCATCCGCCGCAGGTGATTCCGGCTGGACTCTCGTCCCACTCGGGCGCCTCGATTCCCAATGGCTCAAATAGTCTTGGCCCCAGGAAGTCGGCTACTTTTTCTCCTTTCACCTTCTGGAAGATGGCGGAAAGCATGTACGTTCCGAGGCTGTTGTAGCAGAAATAGGTGCCGGGGACATGGGAGACAGGCTCGGCAAGGAAGCGTGCAATCCAGTCGTTTTCCTCGGGGGCGATGGTCTCGTCGTTCCGGATTTTTCGGGTGGGATCCTTCCCGTGCCCGCACGACATGGTGAGGAGGTCCTTTACCGTTATTTTCATAAGGTCCTCCGACGGCTCGGCCGGGAGTTTGTCGGGGAAGAAGTCCACGAGGCGGTCGTCGAGAGAGATCAGGCCCTCCTCCACTGCAAGGCCTATTGCCATGGAAGTGAAGGTTTTACTCACCGAGTGCATCGCATGGGGAATTCCGGGGGCGTTGTCGCCGAACCATTTCTCGGCGATGACCTTTCCGTGGCGGACCACCATTATGCTGTGAAGTCCCTCGTCGAGGGAGTCTGCTTCGGCCAAGAAGGCGGCAAAGGCATTGTCGAAGGAAGCCCCTCCCTTTGCCCTGGGGAGGTCATTTGAAGCGGTGCAGGCGGCCAGGAGCAGGAGAGCCGCCGCAGCGGCGAGATTGGCAAGAGGTTTCATTATGTAAGGCGCGTGGAGTGTAAGATGTTGATTATTAGTTGGTTATATATAATTGCGTGACGAAAATGCGGCATGCTGGATTGTGTATCTTATTGGATGTCAGTCATTTGCGGTCCACGGTGCGACTGGCCAATGGGGGCCGGAGGCGATGATGTCGGTGCCGTCGGGGTAGAAAAGGCGGAGTTCGGCCTTGATGGAGGTTGAAGGCGGGGCGACCGATACGTCGATCCGGTTCCTCCCCCGGCGCAGCATTCCCGATACTTCCCGGATGGTGTAGCCAGGGGCTTCAAAACAGGTTGTGTCAAGTTGTTTCCCGTTGATTGTGAGATTGTTCCCTTCACCGGGAACGAGGTAGAGACATGCCTTGTCGAGCCCCTTTCCAACCAGGAACGACTCCCCGAAGCGGAAGGTGGTGGTGTCGCGGCGCTTTCTTGTGACGGCGATCTCTGAGGCGGTCCAGTCCTCTTCGCGGAGGATTCCGGTCATCAGGTGGGCTTTCCTGCCGGTCAAAAGGTGCTTACGGTCCTTGGCGCTGACCTGGACCGTCCACCAGTAGTCGCGGCAGCTTTCAAGCAGGGTGGAATCCGTCAGGGCCAGGCTCTTGGCGTTGCCGTCGAGCATTCCGGAATCCCAGACATCTGGATTCTTCAGGCCCTTTTCCGAGGTGGCGACAACCACCCGGTAAGCTTCCTGGAAGATGTCATCGCCTGTCTTCCAGGCGAATACGGGGCAAGGCGCTCCCACCGCGGCCGGATCTTCCTCCCCGTCGCACTTCAGCCCTTCGGCTCCCCGCCTGCACGATGCCATCCCGGCCATCAGCAAAACGGCCGCCACCCATATGGAAAATTGACAAAACGCTTTCATCCAGCCAAAGATAGTGATTAAATCCTTCGCTTGGTACATGAAAGGCCCTTCAGGTGAACGAAACTGCCCTTGGCCGGGCCGACGGGGCAGCAGCTGCATCTTTGGTAAATAACAGAAGCGATATTTGTTCGTCTGGACTCAAAGACATATCTTTGCCATGAAGTGATACTTGATGTTAGAATGACAGTGTCCCGAAAGATCATTCCGGTTGCGGTGATGGTTCTGCTGCTTGCGGCCTCGTGTGCGCCGCGGGTCAGGCTGCGCAGCTGGGCGCCGGATGTGAAGAAGGGTCTCAATGACTTTATCTCGTCCACCGGGCCGGGGGAGTACGCCGTCTTTGACTTTGACAACACTTGCACTATCTTTGACATATCCGAGCAGCTCATGATATACCAACTTGAGACCATGAGCTTTGCCATGTTGCCGGAGCGCTTTCAGGAGGTATTCCCATATTTCCCCGGACTTTACGATTCGCTGTGGGTCCGATACGGGCCGTTCAGCGCGGCCGGCGTGTCGGAGGAAACCGCCGCAGTAATGCACGGGGACCCGCTCTGGAAAAGGTTCGCCGTGGAGATGGGCCGGAGCTATTTCACCCTTCAGCAGTGGATGGGCCCAGACGAAGCTTACCTTAAGACCCTGGGCTGGTATACGGGGATGACCGGGGACGAACTGTACGGGCTGGCGGCCCGTTCGCACCGGAAGTATTCGGCCGTGGAAACAACCCCGGGCACCTGGGAAACCGACGGGGACAGTCATTCCTGGATCGACGGCATCTCCGTCACCGACAACATCCGCGAGCTCTGGAAGGCACTGCACCGCCGGGGCTGCGGCATCTGGGTGTGCTCGGCATCGGAAATCGCCCCTGTACTGGCCGCGGTTGACGTTTTTGGCCTTCATGATTATTGCACCGGTGTGGTTGCAATCTGTATGGAAAGGGATTCGCTGGACAGGTACGGTCCGGCATTCGACAACGGCGGATGCGCCTTCCTTGCCGGTCCGGACGGTACCTGGGTGAGGGACACCCTGCCCATGGGGTCCCAGCCCATAGGCCCCGGAAAGGTGGATGCCATATTGGGAGCCATAGCACCTGGATACGGCGGCAGGGGCCCTTCGGCCGGTTTCATGGACGCCACGGGCGATTTCAATTTCTGCACGGAATTCGCCTCGATGAGGCTCTGCGTCTGCTTCAACCGGGCCAGCCGGAAAGTGACCGACGGGGGCGGACTCATCGCAGAGGTGGCCATGTATGAAAAGGATTTCCTGGGGTACGACCTTGCGGGGGCCGGGGCTGCCGGAGATACTTATTACCTTCTTCAGGGCAGGGACGAGAACGGCCTCAGGACCTTGCGCCCATCAAATGCCACGATAAGGTTTGGGGAAAGTTCCGAAAAGCTGTTTGCGGGCGAAGAAAACCAGTTGATGCTCAATTATTTCCGTAGCGACAGCCTCTCTGTCCGGGATATCCTTGATACCTATTCCATCCGGACTCCGGCCGATGCTCCGGGCAATCCCTTCGGCTTTGCATACGGGTTCCTGGAGAGATATGACGGCTATCGCAGCATGGAGGATCCTCAGAACCCGTAGGCGATGATGTACCAGAGCATCATGCAGGAGGCGATGAGCTTGATGCCGGTACCGGAAATGAAGCCCAGGAAGGCCCCGAAGGCCGATTTCAGCGAGGCTGTGGTATCCCTGCCGGAAACTATGAGCTCTGCGGCGAAGGCCCCTGCCATGGTGCCGATCAGGATTCCCCAAGGGGGCATGACGAACATCCCAACCAGCAGGCCCACTATGGCACCCCTCGATCCGGCCTTGCTACCGCCGGTCTTCCGGGTCAGATACCCCGGGACCAGATAGTCCAGGATGGACACCACCACAGTGACGGCAAGCATTATCAGCAGGAGCTTCAGCGACATGGGTTCGCCGCCCTTGGTCCCGCCTCCCCACAGGTATACGAAAAGCATCCCTACCCAGGCCAGTGGCGGTCCGGGAAGCGCCGGAAGGATGCTGCCTATGATTCCGGCTACGGCCAGGATAATGGCTATTATTGCAATCGTGGTTTCCATCGGAGGGTAAATATACGGATTTTTTCACGTTAAAATACTATATTTGTAGAAAGAGAAAAGCAGCAATGCCGTTTTTCCACCCTCGGCCAGGCGGCCTCGTCCCTCCCAGCCTTGCGGCATGGGACTCTCTCGCTACATGCGCGGGTGCATACGGTTCCAAAACGGCATCGCAGCTTTTAAAGGAGTATTGTTATGTTCGACAAGGAAGTTTACATCAGGCGGCGCAGGGCCCTGAAGGAGAGGCTTGCCGCTGAAGGGGAAAAGGGCATTGCAATTTTCATCGGCAATGCCGAGGCCCCGGCACAGTATAAGGATAACTGCTACAAATTCCGCCAGGACAGTTCCTGGCTGTATTTCTGGGGAATCAACGAGCCGTTCTTTGCGGCCATAATCGACCTTGAAAGCGGCCGGGAAACCCTGTACGCCGACGATGTTGAGATCGGCGACATAATCTGGATGGGACCACAGCCGTCGGTATCGTCAAAGGCCGCTAGGGTGGGAGTTGAGGCCTCGGCACCTTACGGAGATTTTGACAAGGCCGTGGGAAAGGCCGTCGCCCAAGCCCGGATGGTTCATTTCCTGCCGCCGTCGAGATACTTCAATACGGTAAGGTTCATGGAGCTTCTGGGGCTGGGCCGTGACGAGGTGGCATCAAGCGCATCCCTGCCCCTTACCAAGGCGGTCATCGCCATGAGGCTGGTCAAGGAACCTTGTGAGATTGAGGAACTTGACAAGGCCGGAGAACTCGGGCAGGAGATGCATTCCGTGGGCCGGGACAGCATCCGGTTGGGGATTGTGGAGCAAGAAATAGTTGGCAAAATGGAAGCGGTGACCCTTGCAAAGGGCTGGGGCGTTTCCTTCCCCACCATCCTTACCCAGCACGGCGAGACCTTGCATAATCACCTGCACGACAAGGTCATAGAGCCAGGAAAACTGATGGTGATCGACGCCGGCGCCGAGATTGAAAGCGGCTACGCCTCCGACTTTACCCGTACCTATCCAACGGGCGGCAAGTTTACCCCAAGGCAGCGTGACGTTTACCAGATTGTCTGCGACTGCAACGAGTTTGCCTTTTCCATAACTAGGCCGGGAATCACCTACCGCGAGGTGCATCTCAGGACTATGGGAGTGATGCTGGAAGGTCTGAAGGCCCTCGACCTCGTTCGAGGGAACGTGGACGACATGGTTGCCGAAGGTATCGCCGGCCTGTTCCAGCCGCACGGACTCGGCCATAACATGGGCCTCGACGTCCATGACATGGAGGACCTTGGCGAGAACCTTGTTGGTTATGACCCTGATCAGAAGCGCTCTACTCAGCTTGGCCTCGGCAGCCTGAGGATGGCCCGAAGGCTCGTCCCCGGTCACGTAATTACCGATGAACCAGGTATTTACTTTATTCCAGCGCTGATAGCTGACTGGAAGGCGGCCGGAAAGGGTGAGGGCTTTGTGAACTACGCAAAACTTGAGGCCGAGTACTTGGACTTTGGCGGAATCCGCCTGGAAGACGACGTCCTGGTGACTGCCGACGGCGCCCGCCGCACAGGTCCCAACCGCCTCCCCATCCAGCCCGGCGACGTTGAGGACGCCATGGCCGCAGCGAGGTAAGAGGGCTTCGCCCTGTGGTGAACGAAATGCCACAAATACTCAGGGACACCCTCCGCGATGGAGGATACTTTTTGAAATATTCAAAACTTCTCCTATATTTGCAATCCGTTTCGGGGTGTGGCGCAGTTGGCTAGCGCATCTGGTTTGGGACCAGAGGGTCGTGTGTTCGAGTCACATCACCCCGACTTTTTTTTCACGGGTACACATGGACAAGCGTATTCTGGCTATTCCGGCCCTCGGCATTGCCGCTACGGGCTTTGCGGCCGTCAGGCCCAACGTGGTGCTTGTCCTGGCCGACGACATGGGCTACGGCGACATGTCTGCCCTGAATCCCGGATCAAAGATCCATACCGGCAATCTTGACGACCTGGCCAGCCACGGGGTCCTTTTCACCGACGCCCACGCATCGTCTTCACTGTCAACTCCTTCCAGGTATTCCCTTCTTACCGGCCGTTATTCCTGGCGGTCGGGCATGCACTGGGGCGTTTTCAACGGTTATCACCAGGGGGCGATGATAGAGGAGGGCCGGAAAACCCTCGGCACCATGTTCTCCCGGAGCGGATACCACACTGCATGCATAGGCAAATGGCACCTTGGGTGGAACTGGACGCTTAGGGACGTGGCCAGGAACAACAGGGACGTGGATTTTTCAAAGCCGGTACGCAACGGGGTTACCACCCGCGGGTTCGATCATTTCTTCGGGATCGTGGCCTCGCTGGACATGCCTCCCTATGTCTATGTGAACGATGACATGCCCACGGCCGTCCCGGACCATGTGGCCCCCGGGATGGACGGGGTGAGGCTGTTCCGGTCAGGCCCCATGGCGCGTGATTTCAGGCCGGAGGAATGCCTGGAAACCTTTTTCCGCAAGGGCGAGGAATATATCACCGCCCACAAGGGTTCAGGAACGCCGTTCTTCCTGTATCTCCCGTTGAATGCCCCTCATACGCCTGTTCTTCCGTCAAAGGAATATGAGGGCCGGTCGGGGATCGGACCTTATGGCGACTATATCATCATGATGGACGACCTCATCGGACACCTGGTCAGGACCCTCAAGGACAACGGCCAGTGGGACAACACGGTCTTCATCTTTGCCACCGACAACGGCTGCGCCACGGCTATCGATGTTTCCAACCTGGAGCGGCAGGGGCACTATCCCAGCCATATCTACCGGGGCTACAAGAGGGATATATACGACGGAGGCCACAGGGTCCCGCTTCTTGTAACGTGGGGAGATTCCCTGATGCCACATAGGGACAGTTCCCTGATATGCCTGAGTGACATCTATGCAACAATGGCCGAGATGCTTGGGTATCGTATTTCGCCGGACGAGGCCGAGGACAGCTTCAGTTTCTGGGGGAACCTTACCGGCGGGGGCCGAAGCCGGAGGAAGGACATTGTGCACCTTTCCGGCAGGGGACCGCTCGCCATCAGGGAGAAAGGCCGGAAACTGATTTTCCATGCCGGTTCCGGCGGAGACTCCTATCCCACTGATTCAGAGTTGGATGGGCTTCCTCCGATGCAACTGTACGATATGTACGCGGATCCTTCGGAGAAGGTGAACCTGTCCTCTGATAAGCGGAATACAAGGCTCATAAAACGCCTTTCCAGGAGGATGCGGCGCTACGTGGATACCGGCCGCTCCACCCCTGGCAAGGCCCAGAAAGTCCCGGAAGCCGACCGCAACTGGGAGTATACCACGCAATTCTGAAGCCGGAGTCTTCAGCAGCTGTTCCGGATGATTAATTTCGGCGGACTGTCAGTTGTCGTTAAGTATCTACCTTGTAATCAACCTTCTGGACATCTAGAAATCCAGACTGTGAACAAGAAGGTCGGCTATTTTTTGAGCCACGATCTGCTGACCGTCGGGCCCCATGTGTACCCCGTCGCTGGAATATAACCCGAATACGGATTGTAATGGGTGATAGATGTCGATGACCTCCCAGCCGTTTTTGCGGGCTATTTCTTTAAGGTGGGGAATCATGCTTGCGAGCCGTCCGTTGCCTCCTGTATATTTCGTTCCGGCCTTTCTGTCGTCCATGGGCGGAGGAGTAACGAAGATGCAGACAGGTTTGGAACGGATGACAAGATCGCAGTCGGAGATATGTCCGAGCAGACGGTCGAAATTCTCCGCTACCTCCTGCTGTCGGTCGGAAAATGCGGCTTTGGCATCGTTAGTGCCCAGACAGACGATTATAACATCGCATCCAGGGTCTCCAAAGAATGATCCGGCATCTGCCATGTCTCCGTCAATTGTTTTCAGGGCGTTGAGGTTCCGGTCGCCGTTGTTGTCGAACCCGATGGTTCGGCCACTTCGGGAGTTGTTGTGAATGGTTGCCCCAGGCAACATGATTTTCAGGCGGTCCACCCAGCCGTCATGCTTTTCACCATTGGAATCGCCCAGGGTGTAAATTCGACAGGACAATTTTTCATAAGGGCTGTCTCCGTCAGTTCGGAAGGGAGCCACCGGAATGCCGGAGGTGTTGTAAAGATTGCCCCGGCACCAATTCCGGAAGCCATAGCGAGCGGCTACTGGATGTGGAACCTTCTTTGAAGTGATGCGGATTGCACTCCGTCCATGAATTATGCTGGCCTCTGCCGGGACGAAAACACGGTCTTCGCCGCAGATCTCAAAACCTGACGGGAGTCCTTGAAAGCGAAGTCCGAATGGTGCATCGGAAAAGGTTACGGTTACCGAGCCGTCGCTGCCGAACTCTGCTGTCTGGAAAACAGGCCCACGGGCCTCGATCCCACTGACCCCATAGTCCTGGGTCAAGGCCAGCAGTGCGAGCCGCTGCCCTATCTCGATCTTTCGTGGGGCATGTATGTTGGTGGAATCTCCCAGGTCTAGAGTGCCGGCTATCCCACTGTGGGGGATCATGCGGACGGCGCGGTGCTGAGCTTCCACAAGCAGAGGCCGGTCGATGCCCTGGGGATCATCGTATCTGAAAGGTGTCAGTTCAACGCTGTAAAATGGCATGTACGGATTATTCCATCCATCTCGCCAGGCCTTGACCATCTCTGCAGTAAGTTTGTCATATACCTTGTAGTTGGCCCGGTTACCTTCACCCTGATACCAGATGAATCCCCGGGCAGTGAAACGCATCAGCGGGTGTATCATGCCGTTGTAGAGTGCTGAAGGTATTTTCTGTTTCATCATGCCTTTGCGTACGGGGAATCGGATGCTGTCTGTCTGTTCCAGCTTGTTCAGCGATTCAGGACTCATCCACGCCTCGATGGACGAAGCTCCCCAACTGGCCGAGATGAGTCCCACAGGAATCCCCAGTGCGTCGGTAAGTGTGCGTCCGAAATGATAAGCGACCGCGCTGAAATCGCTTATGGCGGTCCAATTTGGTACGGCCCAATATCCGGGGCAGTCGTCTTGTGGCTCAGATGTGGAAACATACCCCATTTTGAAAAACCTGATTGAAGGATATCGGCCAGCCTCCAGTAGCGTCTGCAACGCTCCTTCCACGTATTCACCCCGTTCGCCGTGGAGGGTGAGCGCCATGTTTGACTGTCCGGAACAAACCCAGACCTCCCCAATCATGATGCTGTCCAAAACAGTCTTGTCTCCGTCATCTATAACCAAACTGTATGGGCCTCCCGCACCGGGTGTCGGGAGGAGCACGGACCAATGCCCGGCAGAATCAGCGGTTGTACGGAGGTGTTTGCGGCTCCAGGAAGGATGTACGGTCACGCGGCGTCCAGGCGCGGCTTCGCCCCAGATACCGGCCATGGTATCGCGCTGTAAAACCATGTGGTTTCCAATAAGGTGTGGCAACCTTACTTTCCCAGACACGGGGATGAAACCGGAGAGCAGGATGAATAGGATGAGAATTTTTTTCATTTGGAATGGTGCTATTCAAAAATAAGACACCATCATGGCCGTAAGTTACTAAAAGAACGGCGTTTTTTTGAGAATATGATTAACTTTCATATATTTGTCCGATAAGCATTTAGTTTTCGCGCAGGCAAGCTGTCCTTTTTGTGGAATGGATTTTAGGATAAGTGATACGGGCCGTTCAGGGCGGAATTTGTCGAAAGAGGTTTTTTCGGCACTTTTCGACCGGTACTTCTCGCGCCTGACGGCTTTTGCCCGTACCATCACCCGCTCCGACGCACTAGCGGAGGAGGCTGTGCTGGACGTTTTTTTGAAACTCTGGCAACGTGATGAGCGGCTGAAAAACATTGACCGGCCGGATACCTACCTTTTTATTGCAGTGCGAAACGCAGCAGTCAATAAATTACGGGATGCCAAGCATTTCAGCTTTGAGATGCTTGACGAGGCGGATGTGCCTCTTGCCCGCTACGATACATGCCGTGGCGACGATCCGTTGATTGAAGCCGACATGATGGAAGCATTGGAACGTGCCGTGGAGAAGTTGCCGGCCAGGTGCAAGATAATCTTTAAACTGATGCGGGAGGATGGGCTTGGCCGTTCGGAGACCGCCAAGGTGCTGGACATATCGGTCAAGACCGTAGACAACCAGCTGGCCATCGCTGTCAGGAAAATCGCCGATGAACTCGGCATCGACCTTTCGGAACCCGGAAAGCCGAAGATTCTTCTCAGTTTCCTGCTCACTTTATAATTTATTTCTTTTTTGGACGAAAAAGTCGCTGCTCCTTTAGGGAAAATGCGATTTTTTTGTGTCCTAATCATGCAAACGCTAACTAGCACGGTCAATGAAAGGATTGCAACATATTATCGCCCGCTGTCTCACAGGGAGCGCTTCCGCCGGAGACCAGGAGCGCCTGGGTGCATGGAAGTCACTCCGTAGCAGAGGCTCCGTCTGGACTGATACGTTAGGTGCTTGGTGGAATAATCCGGAGCCGCAGCCTGAAAATCCCCGTTTGGAGGCTGTCAGAAGCCGTTTGTTGCGTCGCCTGGACGAGAGGCCAGCGGTATTGAAACCTTCTGCCGGGATGCGTTTCCTGCGCATTGCAGTGGCGGTTGCGGCGGCAATCTTCATCTCGTGGGGCTCCGTGTTTGTGGCATTACGGTCTGGTTATTTTGACCGTACGGAACGGTTGGCCGTTTCCACGCGGGCGGGAGAGCACAGTTGCGTTGAGCTGCCCGACGGAAGCCAGGTCTGGCTCAACTCCGAAACCCGCATCGAGTTCCTCTCCGACAGGCAGTCGCGTCGCATTATCCTAGACGGGGAAGCCTGCTTTGATGTGAAGCACGACGAGCAGCATCCTTTCTGTGTGGAGGCTGGAGGCACGGTGGTCAGGGTCCTTGGCACCAAGTTCAATGTCCGCTGCTATGCCGAGACAGGCAATGTGGCGGCTTCACTGCTCTCCGGCCACATCGAGATGCGCGTACCAGGATTCAACGATGCAATCGACCTCCTTCCAGGAGAGAAAGTAGTCTATGACATTCGGGAAGGGACATTTACCAAGTCGCATGTCAATACCAACAATGACATCGTCTGGCAGAACGGTATCCTGATTTTCAATAACGAGCCCTTCCCTCTGATGGTGAAGATGCTGGAGCGTTACTACAATGTGGAAGTGATTTACAACGAAACCGATTTCGAAAACATACATTTTTCAGGATCAATCAATAACCTGAGCATCAATAAGGTGTTGGAGTTCATTGACCTGACCATTCCAATCCGGTACACGGTGGAAAACAAGACTGTCCGGATGGAAGTGGACAAAAAGCATTAGAATAGCTATAGCTCATACCGATATTAACTTAAAAATGCTGCCCGTGACTACCAACATCTATTTATCCGGCTACTAGCCAACCTGTTCCATATCTAAAATCTTCATAGGAGACACTCCGCCATGGACTGTCACCAGGGACGATTTATCCTTAACCGAACATGAATTTAAGACTGAAAAACATGAACCTTTTTTCCAATCCGCGCAGGGTCTTCCGTCATCTATGCGGGCATCTCCTGCTGCTGGGACTGCTTCTGAATGGCATGTCCGCATTTGCCCAGGCCGATGGCTCCCGCATTACGCTGGACGTGCGCAATCTCCCCCTCACAGAGATCTTTAAGCGTATAGAGAACAACTCCGACTATCGCTTTTTCTATCAGGACGAGCAGCTCCGGGGCACGGGTCGCCGTTCGTTGCAAGTGAAGGACGCAACCATAGAGAGCGTCATGGACCGGCTGCTGAGAGGTACGCGGCTAGCCTACAAGATTGACAGCAAGCATATAGTGCTCTTTACCCGTACGGCCGACCCCGCCTCATCCAAGAACACCGATGGCACCATCACGGTTACCGGAACTGTGACCGACGCTTTGGGCATGGTGTTGGACGGCGTGTCGGTCATGGTTGCGAACAACCCCTCCAAAGGAACGGTTACCGGATCCAACGGTACCTACCGTCTGGAGAATATTCTCCCGCAAAGTGTCCTGACATTCTCGTACATAGGTATGAAAACCGCTGAAATGGCGGTTGCCGGACGAAAGACAATTGACGTTATGCTCGAAGATGACATGCTTCGCATAGACGATGTTGTGGTGGTGGGTTACGGCACCAGGCGGAAGTCCGACTTAACCGGTGCCATCGTGTCCGCCAATATCGATGCATTCCGGGAGTCGCCCAACGTTTCCATAGTACAGTCCCTGCAAGGTTCCGTTCCGGGCCTTAATGTGGGACAGGTGACTTCTGCCGGAGCAAACCCGAGTATAACGGTGCGAGGGCAGAACACCTTCGATAGTGGAAATACGGCGCCTCTGCTGGTTGTGGACGGAATCATCTACAAGGGGAACCTGGTGGATCTGAATCCTGCGGATATCAAGTCAATCGATGTGCTGAAAGACGCCAGTTCTGCCTCTATTTATGGTTCGCGATCTGCGAACGGCGTGATACTGATTACCACGATGAGCGGGTCAAATGAACCCAGCAAACCCGTAATTACCTATACTGCATCTTATTCAATCCAGACCCCTGCCCACAGGCTTGTTCCCCTGAATCGTGAGCAGTTCATCCGCCGCGTGCGTGATGCTGTATGGGACAGGGCTTACCTGGCTCCTGAATACAAGGAGTATAATCCGGATTTTGACATTACTTCAGTTTGGATATCACAGGCCAATATTCGTGGATTCGAGAATGGAACCGACTTTGACTGGTGGGATGCAGCAACGCAGACAGGACATGTACAGAACCATAATGTGAGTGTCCGTGGAGCGACTGACCGGACGAAATACTTCATTTCTTCCGGTTATACAGACCAGTTGGGATATATAATGAATGATAAATATGGACGCTGGACCGGACGTATCAATCTGGAGAACAAGATTCTCAACTGGTTCACGATAGGAATCCAGAGCATGGTTTCTTCCGGGGACTACAGCGGTCAGTCTCCTGACATGAGCGATATCATGCGTATGAGTCCGTTGACTGAGCCTCGCGATGAAGATGGCAACCTGATCCGTCAGCCGATGGACCAGAATGTCCCCAATCCCTTCCAGCCGCTGGAAATAGATGAGGTGAACAAGGAACTCAACCTGATGGGGAATGTGTATGCGATAGTTGACATTCCATTTGTCAAGGGACTTTCCTACCGGTTGAACTATTCGCATAATTATCGGACTTCGCGTAATTTCAAGAGCAATCCAAACGGCAGCAACTATACAGGAGAGGCCAGCAAGTACAATGCTACAGCACATGATTGGACACTGGACAACATCATTACATACGACCGAACTTTCAATGATGTCCACAACGTCAATATCACCCTTCTGGCAGGACGCGAGGAGAACGAATACGAGAATACCAGCGCCACATCCAGCACATTCTCCAATCTTGACCTTGGTTATAACAAATTGGGCGTAGGCGATGTGCAGAAGGTGTCTTCCAGTGCTTGGAACGAGAGCAGCCTCTACTACATGGCTCGTGCAAATTACGGATACAACGGACGTTACCTTGCCACTTTGACCGTCAGGCGCGACGGTTTCTCGGGATTCTCCAAAAAGAATAAGTTCGGTGTATTCCCGTCAGCGGCATTGGCATGGGTGGTCAGCGGCGAGAGATTCATGAGGAACAAGCCGCTTTCGATAGAATTCCTCAAACTGAGGGCGTCCTACGGCATGACCGGTAACCGCACACTTGGCCGTTACGGTACCCTGGCGAAGGTCTCTGCTGAACCGGCTTATATCTATGGCGACGGTAATGGCCCCAGCATAGGACAGTATATCACGTCCCTGGCAAACGATGACTTGAAGTGGGAGACCACGCTGGGTCTGAACGTGGGAGTTGATTTCAGTCTCCTGAAGGGGCGCCTGAGCGGTAATTTCGAATATTACAACACGAATACCAGTAATATCCTATACGATATCAAGATACCGCAGATGACAGGTTTTGCGAACATCAAGACCAATATCGGTAAAGTTCACAACCACGGCTTTGAATTCTCCGTCAATTCGCGGAATGTCAAAACGAGGAACTTCACTTGGGACATGACCACAAATTTCTCCCTGAACAGGAATCGGATCGTTTCTGTCCTGGGACCTGGCAATGATGCTGACGGGGACGGTAGGGAAGATGACCTGGTGGCAAGTTCACTCTTCATAGGAGAGCCCCTTGGATCCCTTTACTATTACAACGTACAGGGCATCTATCAAGTTGATGACGACGATATTCCGGCGGGTTACCGTCCCGGACAGTACCGGGTTGAGGATCTTGACGGCAACGGCAAGATTACGGCCGATGGTGACCGTATGATTATCGGCTACAAGGATCCGAGCTATCGGTTCAGTATCGCCAATACCTTTACTTATCGTAATTTCACACTCCGGGTGTTCATCAACTCAATCCAGGGCGGACGCAACCGGTATATGGCGGCCAACACTCCGGATGTGGGCTACAACGATGCCGCGACCAACTGCAATGCTTTCGCATATGACTATTGGACACCGGCCAACCCCAATGCGGAGTATGCCCAACTTTACTATTCTACACCTACCGTGAGCACTGTATACCGCCAGCGTAGCTTCGTGCGTTTGCAGGATGTGTCGCTTTCATATCAGTTCAGGCGCGAACTGATCCGACGGGTCGGCCTTCAGAGCCTGAAGCTCTATGCGAGCGGCAAGAACCTTTATACTTGGACCAAATGGCAGGGCTGGGATCCCGAAACCGGGCAGGGGCTGACTCTTGGCGGCCGCCCCGTGCTCAGGAGTTGGACCTTCGGTCTGGAAGTAGGTTTTTAACCATTAATAGAGATGAGTATGAAAACGAAAAGATTTATATCAGCCATTGTTGCCGCATCGTCGCTTCTGATGCTCTGCTCGTGCAATGAAGAGAAAATCCTGGAAGAAATCCCGCTTGATTTCTATAGCCCGGAAAATTCTTACGTCCGTCCTGAGCACTATGAGGCCGCTATCACCCACCTTTATGACAAGACCCGCAACATTTTTTACAATAATGACGACAAGAAGGGCTTTGCCCTGATATCCGGTTCGGACTACCTGAGGGATGCCCGTAATGACGGCAGTTTCAGCATGGGTGATTACCGCCTGTTGACACCGAGTTCCGTGCAGCCCGACTATTGGTGGCGCCAGCTTTACGGTGTTATTTCGGGAGCCAACACCATAATCGACAGAATAGGGGACGCAAACTATAAAGACGAAAAGGCCCGGACGCAGATGATTGCCGAAGCCCGGTTCTTCCGTGGTTTTTGCTACCGTGCCCTTGCCTGCCTGTTCGGAGGAGTGCCGCTTATTGTCAATGAGATCAAATCTCCCCGCCGTGACCTGGTAAGGGCTACGCGTGAAGAGACATACCGGCAGGCTGCCAACGACCTGCGCTTTGCGGCCGAGAACCTTCCTGCAAAGAAGGACGTTAAAGCTGCCGGACGTCTGAACAGTGCCGCCGGATATCATTACCTGGCCGAGATGTACCTCGCGCTGGAAAAATATGACAGTGCCGCCATCGCGGCCAGCATGGTCATCGATGACCCCGCCTTCGGGCTGATGAAGGATCGTTTCGGTTCCCGCAAGAAAGATCCCGGCAATGCATGGTGGGACCTTTTCCAGATGGGTAACTATAACCTTCCGGAAAACACGGAGGCTATCTGGGTGGCTCAGATCGAGCCCGATGACGGCCGCAAAGGAGTTGGCAACTACAAGATTGAGCGCATCTGCGGCTGTGTCTACTGGCAGCTCAAGGACCCCAAGGGGGTTGACGGATTCATCGGCCCTACCACACAGAACGGTGGCCGCGGAGCCGGTTATCTTGGCCCCACCTCATTCTGGTGCGAAGAACTCTGGCGCGATGACTGGGACAATGACCAGCGCAACCAGGAGCCTAACATGATCCGGGATTTTGTCTACGATAATCCCAAATCGGAGTACTATGGCATGAAGGTGAGCGAGAACAAGGGAACTAATTACGATACCAAATACTTTTGCTATCCTTTCCAGTCCAAGATTTCCCAGCGCGGAGACCATCCTTCCTACCTCTATGCCAAGGAGGAGGACAAGCTGACAGGCCTGCTGACATCCTCGGCTATGAAAACCTATCACGACCAGTACTTTGCCCGTCTGGCAGAAACCTACCTGATCCGTGCCGAGGCCTATTATTGGGACGGATATCCGGAAAAGGCGGCCGCAGACATCAATGTCGTGAGGGAAAGGGTTGGTTGTCATCCGATCGGACCCGAGAAAGTCGACATAGACTATATCCTTGACGAGCGCCTCAGGGAGCTGTCCTTCGAGGAACCCCGAATCCTGACACTCGGACGTCTAGGATTGGTCTTCGACCGCGTGAGCCGTTTCAACGACTATATAGAAGGTGAGACAATTTCCGAATACAACAACCTATACCCGATTCCATACGGTGAAATCGAGACCAACACCGAAGCTGTTCTCGAACAAAACCCCGGATACGAATGATCATGACAAAGCCATACGGGACTTTTTGCCTGGCCGGACTGTTGCTGGGGTCGCTGCTGTGCCTTGCAGCGGCTCCGGTAGACCCCGGAGCACGGCGTATCAGTCTTGGCGGGGAGTGGAAATTTGCTCCCGAGGTTGCCGGGGAGGGGTTGCGTGAAGGATGGGCTGCTCCCGGGTATGATGATTCGGCCTGGGCTGGCCTGGTGGCTGGTACGGGTTGGAAACAGCAGGAGATCAGCCATTCCGGGTTCGGATGGTATCGCAAGAGTATCGAGGTTCCTGAATCATACCGTGGAATGCCGCTTACGCTGTGCTTCGGCGAGATCTGCTACGATGACGACGTGTACTTTAACGGAGTGCGCGTGGGCGGTCTTCACGGTCCTTACAAATATCGGAATCTGGCAAAGCGTGAATATGCCGTACCGGAATCCTTGATTCGTTTTGGCGAAAAGAACCTCGTTGCCGTCAGGGCCTGGGGTATGCTGGGTGAGGGAGTGGAGGGAAACCGCTTCGGTTTGACCGAAGGTCCTTTTCAGGCGGTTTTCGACCCTTTGCAGGTGATGCTCCGTCGCACGGACAAACCCAATGCCGGTCCTTGCGCTCCCCAGATGTTTGATCTGAGCGATGCCCAGCCAGGGATGACCTTCGAGGTAATAATGAGTTTTGCCAATGCGTCGTTGAGAAGTCACAGCGTAAGGGCTTCATATCGCCTTACTGACTTTTACGGGACTGAACTTCTTCGCGGAACCGCTTCCGTCCGGACAGGGGAAGGGCCTGTGTTTCAGGCTATTATTCCGGTTGACCGGGAAACTGCACGCCGCATATATCTGGCCGGACGCTTTTGCGCCTCGGCTCAGATAACAGATATCCGAGGACATTTGCTCCAGGAGAGGACCGATACAGTTGACCGCATTTCGTTCCACGACCGCGAAACACGGATACTTCCAGTCCAGTATGACGGAATATTCCATGAAACGCCTTACGGCCGGTTGCGCCTGGTTGATGAGATTGACTGTTCGCAGGACATAGCCACAGATCCGCATCCTTACATGCAGAGCGGTTTCGACGACCGCCAGCAGTATCGCACCCCTGGTTCGCCGGTTGAGGTTAAAGTATCGGAGGTGTTGGGGCGGAAGGCCCGCGAAAGCGGCTTCGGTTGGTTCGCTTACCGGATAGGACGTGGAAAACTCAGACCGCACGCCTGTTATCTGGTTCGAGTGGAGTATCCCGAAGACAAACCCCGCTACTGCCCGTTGGAAATCCTTGTGGGCGAGAACTACCAGAATGTGGCCTGGAGAAGCGGGATTTCGTCCGACAATCCCTATGATAACTGGCCTCTGAGCGGTCGCTGGGAATGGTTCGACACCATAGTCCCTCTGGATGATGAAACGTCTGGAACATCAGGCGCCAACGGGGCGTCGACTCAGGGCGGGTTCTGGGTTTACGTGATGAATAAGCGTAATTACCCGTCTTATTTCCCGCTTTTCGAGGGCGGTCCGGCAGTCGCCAGGATCCGTCTCTATGAGTTGGATCAGGCGAATGCCCCGGTGATACGTTATCCTGACAATGCCCCAAGAAGGGTTTTGATGCTCGACTGGGAACGGCAGCCGCTTATGGAACCTGAGGACGTGGTCGGTTATTCCCGTCTGATGGGTTACAATGCCGTTTCTCCCGTGGTGATGAAGTGGGCGTTTATGAACTATGCCGATCCGATACCTGGTTATGATACCTATAACGATGATGCTCAGGGATATTGGGACAAACTGGCGACACCTCCCGGAAGCGTTCCCGGAGCATCCGTGCCTGGCCGGAAGAGTATACATTCTCGTTATCTGGAGGCAACCTCACGTGCGGGAATGGGATACATTCCCCGCATCGAGTATGGCGGTTCCTATGAACTGCCCGAAGAAGCGAGGGCGGTTGACGGTGAAGGCCGTCCGGCAAAGCCCAACCGTTTTGCCCCTTGGTGTGGTGATCTTCTTCATCCGGCGGTATACGACGATTTCTCCCGTCTGCTGGACTCGTTGATCGGAAAGAATGCGGCACGGAATCCTCAGATGCTTGGTATCCTTTGGCGAATCCGCAGTGACCGGATGCCCATAAGCTACAGCCGGTCGGATATTTCCCTTTTTACTGCAGAGACGGCTGTGAAACCTCCGCAGGGCCTAACGGACCGGGAACTGGCCATTTGGGCTTCCCAGGGGGCTGCTGCTGCAAGATACACCGTCTGGTGGCATCGTAAGCGGGCCGAATTCCACGGCCGGATAGCGCAGCGTCTGGCATCTTATCGTCCCGGAATGAAACTCTGGTTCTACAATTGGGACAACGACAAGTTCTCGCTGGGCATGCACGATTTCACCGGTTGGGATTTTCTGGGTAAAGCGGCCCGTATGGCTGAAAGCGATCCGGAAGGGGCGTTGGAAATGTATCGTGACAACATCGAAAAACGCAAGCGGTTCACGACCGACGACTATCTGGAGATGATGCGCACAGGCAATCTGGGCGTGAAGACGCAGGGTTACCTTCCGCATCATGGCGTCAGGCCTTGGCTCTACCGTGACATTCCAGGAGTGGCGCTCCTGGCTCCGGTCAATGCCCGCTACACGGCTGAGGCCGCTGATTTCCTCAATTATTTCCGCACGGCCGAGGGATTGTCCGTAAGCAACCCCGTAGTCTATGACGAAACCTGCTCGCGTTTCATCAATCCCAAATACGAAGGTAACATGTCGGTGCCCGGTGGCGCACAGTTCAGCATGGCGCTTGAACTGCTATCTTGGTTCCACGGCGATGCGAGGATGCTGACATTCACTTCCTATACCTATGCCCGCGGATTCGCAGGTGCCCACCGTCGCTTTGCCCAGGCTTTTCTCGCACTTCCGGCAATTGACGGAAAGAGTATCGGAACATCCGATCCGGACATCTGTATACGGGTCTACTGTACGGATGGTGCCGTTTATGTCGGTGTCGCATCTAAATCCTACGAGGCTAAAAAGATTAAAGTGGCGATTCCTGTAGCCGAAATGTCCCGAACCACAATGACAGAAGTTACGGACCAGGTGACAGGATTACGTGTTCCCGTGAAGAATGAAGGAGAGCGGATCTGTTTTGAAGTGGATTCCGAACCGATGCAACTCCATGCTTTCCGGATGGCTCAAACCAATTAAGACTTAAATAATAAAAACATATTACTATGAACAAATTATCCGTTATCACCAAATTGTGCAAATGCGTGCTCGTGCTGGTCGCTACGGCCGGAGCCTGGGGATGCGACAACAAGCCCTCCGAGGGAGCGCCGGTAATCAAGGAAGTAAGGCGTTCTACCGGCCCGGTGACCTATGCTTCACGCGGGAACGGCATCCAAATTGTCGGCTCTGGTCTTGGCTCCACAAAGGCAATCCGCTTCAACGGCTATGAGGCCAATATCAACACGGCCACCATCGAGCCAAACAGCATCCTGATAGTCATCCCTTATACGGTTCCGACTATCGAGGATCAGGCTGTAAACGACCTGCTGGAGGTGGAAACCAAAAACGGAGTGGCCTCCGTGCCTTTCGTGATTCTGCCAAAGTCTCCATCGCTGACCGATTCGGGCATTTCAATTCCCGCTGCAGGCGAGGTGGTCACCCTGACCGGAAACAATCTCTACTACGTACAGTATGTATCCTTCCCCGGGGAGACGCCAGTGCAGACCACACAGTTTGAGATGGCCCCGGACGGACAGAGCATCAATGTTACCGTTCCGGAGGGGTATGATCCTCTTTTCGATGGCTATATAGAAGTCTGCACACTGAGCGGCATAGCACAGCTCGCACCGCCTCAGCCACCTTTGGAAATCACAGAACTGAAGTATGTTGCCACGGTCAATGCCGCAGATTGGGAAGTCAGGGAGAACCTTCAGACAGGTGACGTGGTTTATGTGGACCGCACAGCGGTATTCGGTCAGATTCCGGAATTCTATCAGGGTTCGATGTGGATCAGTACGGCTACAAACAGCCGAGCATTCAATAAAGTGGGCGAGACACTGGCCTCGTTCAAGGTAAACCGGAAGACAGATGTATTCATAGCCCGCAATCAGGGTACCGGGGCTACCATTGAGGAATGGCTGTCGGGATGGGAAGCCATGCCTCGCGGAGCAGCGGACGAGAATTACATCGGCATAGGAACGGATAAGTTCTGGATGTACAAGAAGACGTTCCCCGGCGGAAGTACCGTTGAGGTTGGCCGAAATGGAAATACCGGTCGTTCGCCCTATTTCATCATTCTAAAATAAGCTTGTGTATGAAACGATTAATGATTGGAATGGCCCTGCTTCTTGTGGTGGCATGCGGTAAGGAAAACGACATGGCCCCAGGGAAACCCGTGGTGACGCGCATCCGCACGGAGAACGGAACTGTCTCCTATGCCGAGAGGGGTATGAGCGTGGAACTTGTAGGGGACAACCTGATTTCTGTCAACTCTGTGACTTTCAACGGCTGCGAGGCTGACCTGAAAGTAGCGGCAATTGCCCAGAAGAAGATACTGCTGTCCATCCCCTTGGATGCCCCGACCATTGCCGACGGTCCGGTTACCGATGAGGTGGTGGTCTTGACAGACGGCGGGGTGGCCCGTGCAAGTCTGGTCCTGCTTCCTCCGCCACCGTCATTGAGTGCGATGAGCAACACCCTTCCGGAGATTGGCGAAACGATTACCCTTACCGGTGAGCGGCTCTTCTATGTGCAGAAAGTGCTGTTCCCGGGCCGCCGTACTTTCTCTGTAACCCAATTTACAGCTTCGGATGACGGAACTCAGGTAAGTGTAACCGTTCCCGAGGGGTATGATCCAAAGAAAGGCGATATCCGTGTGGTGACGCTCAGTGGAGAAGCTGCAATAACCCCCGACATCCCCGAGGAACCAGAAGATCCCGAAGAACCTTTGGTAGAGCTGGAAGTCACAGAACTGAAGTATGTTGCCACGGTCAATGCCGATCCTTGGCAGGTCAAGGATAACCTGCAATCGGGCGATGTGGTTTATGTGGACCGTACGGCTGTATTCGGTCAGATCCCTGAATTCTATCTTGGCTCCAAGTGGATCAGTACGGCTACAAACAGCCGAGCATTCAATATAGTGGGCGAGACACTGGCCTCATTCAAGGTAAACCGGAAGACCGATGTCTATATAGCCCGCAACCAGGGTACAGGAACCACCATAGAAGAGTGGCTCGCTGATTGGGAGCCGATGCCTCGCGGAGATGCCGACGAGAATTACATCGGCGTGAACACCGATAAATTCTGGATGTACAAGAAGACGTTCCCCGCCGGAAGTACCGTTGAGGTGGGCCGTAACGGAAATACCGGTCGTTCGCCCTATTTCATCATTCTAAAATAGCTTGTGTATGAAACGATTAATGATAGGAATGGCCCTGCTTTTTGCGGTGGCATGCAACAAAGAGACCCCGGAGCCTCAACCAAATTTTCCGCCGCTTGAGGCTGAGATGCTTCCCGGTGGATGGCCAGAGCCGGTGGTCCCGAATCTGAACGGTGCGGCGGCGCATTTCAATACCTATATTGATTTCAGCTCATATTGGAATTCGGTGGCGATGAACCAGTTCCAGCAGGCGGGGTACAAATTTGTCCGCATGGGAGCTCCATGGCACGACGTGGAAACCATCAAGGGAGTCTACAGTTTCAGAGGCAATTCCAGTTACCAGCCTGGCTATGACATGGCTTTCCAGGCGTTCTTCAAGCGTGGTATCCGTCCAATATTCTGCGTGGGCTTCGGGAACACGCTTTACGGACAGTCACAAACAGTGCCCATCACCTCTGAAGAGGGCCTGACCGGATTTGCAAACTACTGCCGTGCGATGATGAAGAAGTACCGCGAATACAACCCTATTTTCGAAATTTGGAACGAGCCCAACCTCTCCGGATTCGGCAGTTATACCGCCGAGCAGTATGTGGAGTTGGTGCGTCGGTGCCGCGAGGCTATCTACGATGGATGGAGCACCGGCCGCAATACGGATGGTCTGGAAAAGCCCCTTATCATAGGTCCTGTGGTGTCCAACGCCTGGGCGTCGGGTAACATGTTCGACCGCTGCCTGGATGCCGGATTGCTGGACGTTGTGGACGGAGTGTCATATCATCCCTATACAGACCTCAGTTCTGCCGCAGAGAGGCGCATCCCCGAAAATATAGTCAACTCAACGGCAATGATGAAGGCTGAGCTGGTCCGACGCGGCAAGCCCGATTTCCCAATCGTATTCACTGAGTGGGGCTGGTCAACTAGTCTGCCGGAGACTTTCGAGACAGGTGCAATCGACTACGAAAAGCAGGCGAAATTTCATGTGCGCATGTTGATTATGGGCTATTATATCGGCATCAATATCAACTGCATCTATTCCCTGGACGATGCGCGTAACGAGAGCGAGCGAGGAGATATCCTGGCAAAGCATTACGGAATGTTCTATACCACGGGCGATAATTTCCACAAGACGCTGGTGGCCAAGCCTTCTGTGGCGGCTGTAACCAAGTTTACCGAAAGTTTGCGCGGTTATGCCTATGTGGAACGGGTGGACATGGGGTCCGATAAGGACTGGTGCCTGGTATTCCGCAATCCCAAGACCGGCGAGGCAAAGGTGGCTGTATGGACTGTGGAGAATGAAGTAAAGAAAGTGTCTCCTGATCTTAAGCCGCTACTTGGCCTTTCCAAATCAGTAACAGTGGAGTATACCGACATGCCGGTATATGTGCCCATAGATGGTTATACACCTAAATGAAAAGGATAGTTTTCACGTCAATTCTGGCAGGGTTTTGTCTTGTGGGATGGGCTAGGGATTTCAATATACTGGATTTTGGAGCACGTTTTTCGGAGACAGTATCCTCCACGCAGGCGATCCAACAGGCCATCGACCGGTGCAGTGCATCGGGCGGTGGCCGGGTCGTGGTTCCTTCCGGGATTTTCCGGACAGGGACACTGATTCTGCGTGACGATGTGGAATTACATCTTTGCCGGGATGCCGTGTTACAGGGCAGTGACTGTCTGGAGGATTATCCTTTTCTCGATGTCCGTTTTCAGACGCGCTTCACTGACAAAAGCTACTATACCGGCCGTCAGGAAATACTTCGCTACAGGGCTTTGTTGTTTGCCGAAAGCGTCAGCAACGTCTCGCTGTCCGGATATGGACAGATTGACGGGAACGGTGGCGCGGACGTTTTTCAATTGGGTAACGACGCCGGATCGAGGGCAAGCCTGGAACGCCCCGTGCTGATTCTGATGGTCGACTGCCGGGAAGTGCAGTTGAATCAGGTGCAACTCAGGAATTCGGCTTATTGGATGCAATGCTACCTGGCTTGTGACGGGGTGACACTTAACGGCGTGAAGGTCAGCAATCATTGTAACTTCAACAACGACGGAATCGACATCGATTCCAAAAACGTCATAGTAGAGAATTGTGAATTCGATTCTGATGACGACGCGATCTGTCTCAAAAGCCATGACCCGGACCGCTGGTGCGAGAATGTGGTGATACGGAACTGCACTGTTCGCACTAACTGCAACGGCATTAAGTTAGGCACTGGTTCGCTTGGAGGGTTTCGGAATATACGTATCGAGAATATTCTTTTCCGGGCGGCCTCTGCCGACAGGATCCGTCTCTGGCAGCGGATAGTTGACCATGTGGAAATCCCGAATACAATGCTCTCCGGTCTTGCCATTGAGAATGTGGACGGAGGCATTTCTGAGAATATAGAAGCTGAGAACCTTCATATGGAGAATGTGCAAACCCCGGTATTCATCAAACTGGGCAACCGGATGCCCCGGGCAATCTCCGATGCCCCCGCAGCATTGCGTAATATACGGATTTCAAACGTCAGGGCTACGAGTTACAGCAGGATGTGCAGTAGCATCACCGGCTGGCCAGGCCATCCGGTCGAGAATGTTACCCTGATGAATATACTCATCAGTACCACTGGCGGTACACCGGCTTCTGAATCTCCGGAGGAGGTTCCTGAATGCGAGGAGGATTATCCTGAAAACCGGATGTTCGGATTCACGCTTCCTGCCAGCAGCCTCTGGGCGCGCCATGTAAAGAGGCTGGTCGTTGAGAATGCCCAATTCGTTGTCCGCAATCCCGATGGACGTCCCGAGGTGGTGCTCCAGGATGTCTCTGACGCCACTCTTTCCTGCCTCCGTAACGGAAAGGGTGAGGAGGCTGTAACAAAAATACAATAAAAAACTATGAAGAAACTTTTTTTTGCGGCGGCCGCCGCAGTGATTTACGCATGCGGCGGCACGCCTTCCTACACCTCCCCGTCCCCTACAACTTGGGTTGACCCTTTCATAGGTGTGGAAATCGGGAATACGCTGCCTGGGGCGATGCTCCCGTTCGGCATGGTCCGTCTTAGCCCCGACGTCGCTCCACCTAACCATACCACGGGATACCGTTCAGACCGTCCTATCCGCGGGTTCAGCCATAATCACGTAAGCGGAACAGGTGGCGGAGCCCGCTATGGAAACGTACTTGTGATTCCGGAAACGGGACCTTTGGACCTTTTCCCGGAACCGGAGAAACAGGATGAATATGCGCGTCCGGGCTACTATTCCGTGCTGTTGAAAGAGCATGGGAAAGAAATACTATGCGAACTAACATCTACGGAAACTGTTGGTTTCCATCGTTATACCTTTTCTGAACCGGCCGCTCAACTGACAGCTGATGAACTGCTCAGGGACTATGCCTCCGATGTGAAAATCCAGGGAAGGGTGCTGATAGACGCATCTGCAATCATCAATATGGTGGAGGCGGAGCCTACGTATAATATCAAAAGCGGAGTGGAGATTGTATCAGACCGTGAAATTCAGGGCTACGGCCGGTTTCGCGGCGGCTGGGGAGGTGAAAATCCCTATGCCGTCTATTTTGCGGCACGTTTTGACCGTCCATTCGATTCTTGCGGGACATGGAAAGGCCAAGTTTTTTCGGCAGATTCACTATGCGAGGGCGTCAATGTCGGAGTCTGGTTCGAATATGTCCTGCCACAACGCGGTGAGGTAGGGCTTCAGGTGGCGATTTCTTATGTCAGCAAAGAACAGGCCTGGCGGAATCTGGAATTGGCCTCAGGCAGGGATTTCGACGGTGTGCGCAATGCCGCAGACAGTATCTGGAACAATGCGCTCGGCCTGCTTCGGGTGGAAGGAGGAACTCCGGAGTTGAAAACGGTCTTCTATACCGGGCTCTATCATGCATTGACGATGCCCTCGGACCTCGGGACTGACGGGAATCCGGGATGGGATTCGGGACAGCGTCATTTTTGGGATTTTTATACGATCTGGGATACCTATCGGACGGTTATGCCGCTTTATACCCTTATCCTGCCGGAGCGCCAGCGGGAGATAGTCCGCTGCCTCCTTGATATTTATGACCATCGTGGATGGCTTCCTGACGCATGGACTGCCGGTGACTATGCTTATGTGCAGGGCGGCAGCAATGCGGATGTAATCATCGCCGATGCTGTGGTGAAGAAACTCGGAGGGTTTGACTTGGAACACGCCTACGAGGCCGTGAAGAAGAATGCAGACGTGATATCCGACAACCCTTACAAGTACGGCCGTGAACTCTACGAATACGAGAAATACGGCTACCTTTCTGATAATGTCAAGAATGGCAGTTCAAAGTCGTTGGAGTATGCATACGATGATTTCTGTGTTTCGCAGGTTGCCGGAGCACTTGGACTTGAAGAAGACAAGGATAAGTATTCGGCCCGGTCCCGCAGCTGGCTTAACCTATTCGATCCGGAGACACGCTTTTTCTGGGCAAAGGATACGGGAGGGAATTGGATGAGTGGATTTTCACCGGTTTTCCGCCGTCCGGATTATTGGAACGGGCCGTATTTTTACGAAGGCACTCCGTGGAATTATGCTACCTACGTCCCTCATGACATGCAGCAACTGATTGCCAGGCATGGTGGTCCGGATTGTTTCAAGGCTTTTTTGGATGAACTTTTTGACGGAGGACACTACGAAATAGGCAACGAACCAGGATTCCTTACGCCCTACCTGTATCATTATGCAGGACGTCCGGATTGTTCTGCTGAGCGTGTCAGGGTTTTGCTCAATGAATTCCGGACCGGCCGCCGCGGCCTTCCCGGCCAGGATGATTCAGGAGCCATGTCGGCCTGGTTTGTTTTCGGGTCCATGGGGTTCTTCCCGGTGGCTGGACAGGATGTATATCTGATAGGCACGCCGCTTTTCACGCGGAGTACTATATTGCTGGAAAACGGCCGGAGATTCACAGTAACAGCCCCAAAGACGTCGCGTAAAAACAAATATGTGTGCAGTGCCAGGCTGAACGGAAAAAAGTGGGACCGTTGCTGGTTTACACATTCAGATATCGCCAGTGGCGGAGAATTGGTCCTGGATATGGGACCGGAGCCTTCCGATTGGGGAACAACTCTGCCTCCTCCGTCGTTGGATGATTAAACACGGAGTTCGTGACACCTTACCGCGTATGCCAGCAGGTCGATGCCGCAGGGGACCTGGTCGAACCCGGCCTGGTCCAGTTTCAGGTAGCTTTGCAACCGCGGCAAGGTAAGAGAGCCTCAGAACCGCCAGGCGATGGTCAGTTATTGCCGAAGTGGTACATTCCGTACACCAGGAGGCCGTTTCGTGTACCAAATGGCTTTCGGAAGGGTTTTGGTACACCAGAGGGGGCTGTGGTGTACCAAATGCCATGAACAAACTCGGGGACACCCTTTCAGCTTTGTTCCGCGTAACGGAATGCGGTTATAGAACCACCTGCAGCAGTTCGCGGGCAATCTGATGAAGGCCGCTTTCGATTCGCTTGGCCTGTTCTGCGGAGATATAGGTGTCACCGCTTTTATAATGGCGCATCAGGCTTGGTGAGAGACCGATTCGTTCTGCAAACTTTGAGGCATTCAAAAACCGGAATGCATCAAAAAGTGCAGAGATGTCGTACTTGTATGTAAATTCAAGGTCTTTTATTTCCACGGGCAATTCTTCTCCGGCGGAGCGATATGATTCTTTCACCTCTTCGTACGAATTTATCAGATCCTGCTTTGCCTCGGCAACGGTGAGTCCCTCCCCAATCAGAGTCGACTGGATGCCGTCCACAAAGGCACTGAACCCGTTTTCATCCTTTTCGATAATTACCGTAACTTTTTTGCTCATAGCCCTGATATTATAATTGGTTCAATAATTTCTTCAATAATCTGGGTCTGATTTCCTGTGACCAGTGCCGCTCGATCTGCATTACATCAGTTCTATTGTCATGACGATATATATCGTGGCGCGCCCCGTGTCTAAAAAGAAACCACCCTTTACTTCTGGCAATACGCTCAAATTCCTTCCATGTCATATTCTATGACTGATTGCAAATATATCACAAAAATGCGATATGTCAAAATATTATGAAAAAAACGCTCCTGCTTGACTGCAGAGACGTGGCAAACATAATCAGAAATAGTAATCCGGTTACATGCAGATGAAAATTATTTTATCTTTTTTATAGGGATGTACTGTTTCTTTATCATTTAGTGCAATTCTTATAATCAATCCTTGAACAATTCAAAACTTTCCCCAATAAATAAAAGGCGCAAAGATAACCAGGTATAACCTTCTTGTAGAAGGAAACGGTTCAATAATATTTTGATGCCTGATTGGAAATCCGGCAAATTAGGGTTATCTTTGCAATCCGTTTCGGGGTGTGGCGCAGTTGGCTAGCACATCTGGTTTGGGACCAGAGGGTCGTGTGTTCGAGTCACATCACCCCGACTGCCAGCAGGTCGATGCCGCGGAGGATGTGGTCCAGGCCGGAGGGGGTGGTGGCGTCCCAGGAGGCCATCATGAAGCCCATGAGGTGCTCCGGGGAGATGTGCTCGCGGCAGAATCCCACAAGGCCGGCCATGACGTCGTCGGCACCGATTCCAAGCTCCTTCCTTTCATGACCCGCCCAGTTGCTGCCGCAGGGAACCTGGTCGAACCCGGCCTGGTCCAGTTTCAGGTAGCTTTGCAGCCGTATCAGCTCACTGGTATTGTTGGTCTCCAGGTTGAATCCGCCGTTCCGACTGTCGTAGAACCAGTTCTGCTGAACCACGCCGCGGGGGCAACGGTCGCAGAAATCGGGGTGGTACCACATGTGGTCGCTCCACATCCAGGGACGGACTCCGTGTCCGTCAAGAGTGTCCACCAGATGGTATAGGTCATGCCACCAGAACTCGTCGATCCGGGCGCAGACATATTTGTAGCCGTTGTTTTCCTGGAACGATGCCCTCTCCTCGTCGCAGCCGATATGGAAAAAGCGGGGATGGCCGAAGATCTCCACCACGTCGGCGATCACCTCCTCGCACATCCTGTAGTACGGTTTGGATGAAACCATGTGGGTGTAGTCCCCCATCCAGCCGTTGTGGGTGGTGGAGAAGTTGAGCTTGGGTACCACCTCTATCCCAAGGGCGTTGAGGCGGGCGATTTCCCCGCGCATCTTTTCAACGCTCCAGGTGCCTTGGATGGCCAGTTCGGGATGACTGGGGTAGAAAAGCCCCTCGCCAAGGTCCACAACTATCATGTTTACACCTTTTTCCGCAGCCCTGTCGGTGGCGGAGCGCCATGCGGCATCGTTGCAGGAAAGGGAGAAATCAGGCTTCGGGTCCAGAGGCAAGGCGCCCTCCTGAAGGGTTTTGCCCATGGCTTCCGAAGGGTAGTTGCACCACATGTTGTGCCCAAGGTGGAGTAGCACGGCACGGATGTGGCCAATGTCCGCCAGGGCGGTCTGCGGCTGCATCTTGGGGATGCGCCCCTTCCCTCCGCCAGTGCAGCCGATGCCGGTTGCGGCAGCGGCAACCCCCAGAGCGGCGGCGCCAAGGAATCTTCTTCGGTCCATTTAGAAGCTGTTTAAATTCTGTTGATGAAAAGATTTATGAGGATGTTTTTAGGTATTTTTTTACCTTGAAGAAGGAGCATAGTGGAAACTATGTGACTGATGAAAGGTGAAAAAAGAACAAAAACAGGCCATAAAGATTGAAGTTGACAAATTTTAAACAGCTTCTTATTTTATCCCGTACTTGGCCAGAATCCTGAGAATGGGCTTTTCAACCGATTTCTCCCAGAGGGTGTAGCCGTAGTTGTCGGGGTGGGTTCCGTCGACGGAGGCTTCGTGGCTGTCCGGACAGGCGTTGGGCGTAATGAAATACACGTCCTTGTATTTCTTGCGGCCTTCGCGGGTGGATTTGATCTCCTTGAAAATCCTGGCCGCCATATCCATCTTGGCCTGTTCCTTCTCTTCCACTTCCGTGTTGAAATTGCGCCTTTCGCGGTAGATCGTCTGCTGGAAGATCAGCGGTTTGCCGGGATGGGCGGCGATTAGCCTGTCGATGAAGGGTACGAGGCGTTCCCTGATGAGCTCGGCATTGGGATTGGAGAAGGAGTCGAAGACAAAGGCGTCGGCCTCGGCATCTACCAGGACGTCGCAGAAATAGTCCTGCATCATGCAGCGGCCGCTGGTGCCGATGGAAAGCATCTGGATGCCGGTGGCGCGGGAGAATTGTGCCGGATAGGCCATTCCGGCGCGGGATGTGGAGGAACCGTGCGTGTAGCTGGAGCCCCATATGGCCACCCTGTGACGGAAAGGATTGGGGAGGGCCTCCAGCGAGGAGCCTTTCTCCACGCCCACCTTGACTGAGCAGACCTCGCTGTAGGTAGGCAGGTAGAGCAGGCATTCATGCTCGGTTCCGTCCATGGAGCTGATGATGGTCAGCGGCTTGTCAAGTTCGTCGGCCTTTCTGACCCCTGAGTTTGCCCAGAGCCATTTCCCGTCCTTCCTGATGTAAAGGTCATAGCCCCTGGCCGAAATGATGCTGGTATTGGTGGGGTTGTCCATGTAGCCGTACTCGGTAAGGATGCTGATGCTCCTGGAATTGGTCCTGAAGGTGCAGGCGAGGCCGGAAGCCATCCTCACAAGCTGGTTCTCCCTCGGGTTGAAACCCTTGTATTTAACGGTGTCGATCCGGTTGTAGGGACTCGCCGGATTCATGGGCATTAGCCTTCCGACGATGGTAAGGTCGGTGGCCTCGGTATAGACATATTCCGGTTTCTGGGCCATTGCGGCTGCCCAGGCAGCCATCAGCAGCAAAAGGGTAAGGGTGATATTTTTCATGATGTTGAACGTTTATATTCCTAAAACAGCTTCCTTGGAGGAGAAGGCTTTGGCAGTGTCGTCGGTAAGGTAAATGCCATATGAATTGTGGCCGTAGATGGGGTTGCCGGAGGAGTCCTTTGAACCATATTCCTTCCAGCCGGAGGTGGCGTTCGGCATTGACGGATTGGGCCTTGGACTGTTGTACCAGCCCTGGCTTGAGATGATCGGGTACATGGTGCAGCCGATGAAGGTCACGTTGTCATAGTAATTGCTGTCACCGCCGGAACGGGCAAGGTAAACTTTGCCGTCCTGCACGCCGCTGCCTGCTGTAAGACGGCAGTTCAGGAAGACGAAACCCTTGTCGCCGGCTCCCTGGATGCGGGCCTGGACTATGTACCCATCGGCGAGCGATCGGATCTCGCAGTCTTCGAAAAGGCAGGCCTTGGGATAGCCCCAGACGTAGTCGCAGTGGCCTGCAATGAGGGATTTATGCACGTAGACGAGGCCCTTGCAGAGGAAGGTGTCCTGGAAGGACCAGAGCTCGCAGTTCTCTATGTTGAGCCGGTGGGCATTGCTGCCGCTGTTGAAATAGATGGTCTCGGCCTGGCCCTTGAGCTCACCGAAGGTGTTCCTTATGGTAAGGTTTTCAAGGGTGAGGTTGTTGCAGTTCTCGACGAGGAAGAGGGCCCTGCCGCCGGAGGTGCCGATTTTTTTCCCGGTAGCAGGTTTGGCGGTTAATGCTCCGCCGCTGCCGTTTTCATAGCTCTCGTTATTGGCATAGGCGATGACGCTCTGGCTTCGTTTTCCGGTTCCTTTTATGGTAACGTTCTCTTTGTCACGAAGATAGAGCATTTCGGGATAGGTGCCGGGGGCCACCAGGATGGTGACCGCTTCCGATTTTCCGAGGCTTGAGGCGAATTTCAGGGCACCGTTTATCGTGCAGAAATCGCCCTCGCCGTTTGGATTGACCTTGAGTTCGGAGGTGGTCTCCGGCCTCGCCCTGGTCTTGAAAGTGGTTTCCCAGGCGTTTGACAGGCCCTGGATTACGCCTGCGTCCACCGTGACCTTGTACTCGGTCCCGTAGTCAAGGACGCCGCTATGGAGCTTGATTTCCAGGCCTTTGTCCGTTGCCCGGAGCGGGGTGTAGTGCACCGCGCGGTAGCGGCCTCCGGAGTAGAGAGCGTCGTGGAAGGTGTTGAATACGGTCTCGGAGGTTATCTGCTCCTTTGGAATCATCTGCCCGTCGTCCCGGACGGTTACGCCAGAAAGGTCCGCCAGGTCAATCCGGTCCACCACCTTGCCGTCGGAAACCCTTGTAACATAGATGCTTCCAGCCGTCCCCAGTACGGGTTTGGCGGAAGATGACATTAGTATGGGAGCATCAGTGCAGACGGTTACCTCAGGAGGCGTTTCTTCCTGTTTTGGCTGCTCCTTCCCGCAGGAGAGGAGCAGGGCAAGGGTGGCGAAAGCTAAAATGTATTTCTTCATGGATCAATCGATTGTCGGGGTTCATTCTTCGCAAACCGGTCGGACCGAGTAGCCGTAGTACCGATCGGCCGCCATCAGATCGCACTGATTGGCCATAACGATCAAAGCCGATGCGCCCACCGGAAGGCCTGTGCTCACGGAGGAACTCCAGTACCGGCCTATGGACCCGGCGTTTTTGCCCAGAGTCGTTTGCACGCCGTATCCTGCTGCCGGGAAAAACAGGTAGCTTCCAGTGGATTCCCGGGTTATTTTAAGGCCGTAGACTGAATTCCCCTGGGCATCTTTCATCTCCTCCCATTTGTTGAATTTATATCCAGGCTTGTCCTTCAGGGCCAGCAGGGCGCTGAATTCCTCCTTGGTTGGCATACGCCATTTCCTGCCCAGTCTCTTGCGGGCTACGTCATCATCGCCCTGAAGCACGGTCAGACCGTCTGGCTCCCTGCCCTTTACGTCCCAATAATACGCCGCGGTTTCAGTATTCGGGCAATACTTTGTGAGCTTGTTCTCGCCATTTGCGAATTTATATGTGTCCCAGGTGTAATCTTCCTTGGCGGAAATCTCGCCCCAGGCATAATAATCACCGTATTCCAGCTCGTTGGAGGCTCCGAGGTTGAAACTGGCCCATTTGAGATTGTACTCGCCGTTCTCGTTGGTAAGGACCAGGCCTATGTCCACAGCCTTGGGCACCGGAAGATTCCCGTCCGGTCCGTCTTTATCCTTCTTGCAGGCCGCGGCGAGCATCATCAGCGTCGCCATTGTGAAGCAGGTCAGCTTTTTCATTTGCAAATATCAAGATTAACCCTGCAAGATAGCGATTCCCGGGGAATTTCGAGTCATTCAGGCCGTTTTTTTGTGTCCCGTACTGCCGCCATGCTAAGTTCCTTGGTTTGAAAAGTTGGGGAGAAATCGCTATCTTGCGGCCAATTATATTGACATGAGAAATCTTACGGAACTGGAGATTGCGCTTCTGCAAGGCAGGGGCTGCACGAGCGAGGATTGGCAAAGGGTTCAGATAGAATCGGCGGATTCCCTGGAGTACATCAGGGACGTCCGCTTTTCAGGGGATGTACGCCTGGGGCGTTTTGAGGGGAGTTTTACCCTTCCGGGAGGCGTGAGCAAGCATTCCGGCCTGAGGAATGCCACCCTGCACAACGTTACGGTGGGCGACGACTCCCTCATCGAGAACGTCTCGAATTACATCGCCAACTACGACATCGGTCATAATACCTATATCGAGAACGTGGATCTGGTGCTGTGCGACGGTTCGTGCAGCTTCGGGAACGGCGTGGAGGTGTCGGTGCTCAACGAGACGGGCGGCCGCGAGGTGAAGATTTTCGACCGCATGAGTGCGCAGGTCGCCTATGTGCTGGCGATGTACCGGCACCGGCACGGCCTGTCGGAAAGGCTCAATGCCCTCATCGACCGGTATGCCGCTGAGCAGAGCTCGGACCGGGGAAGCATCGGGAACAATGTCCGCCTCCGGAATACCCGCTACATCCACGGAGTGAGGATTGGCGACGATGCCGTGGTGAGCGGGGTGAACCGGCTCCGCAACGGCACCGTCATAAGTAATGCCGCCGCACCGGTATGCATCGGACACGGGGTGATTGCCGACGATTTCATTATTTGCAGCGGGTCCAGCGTGGAGGACAATTCCACCCTAACGCGCTGTTTCGTTGGGCAGAGTTGCCATTTGGGGCATGGCTACAGCGCCTCGGACTCGCTCTTTTTCTCCAATTGCCACGGCGAGAACGGCGAGGCCTGCGCCATCTTCGCGGGCCCGTTCACGGTTACCCACCACAAAAGCACCCTCCTGATTGCCGGAATGTTCTCATTTATGAATGCCGGCAGCGGTTCCAACCAGAGTAACCATATGTACAAGCTGGGCCCCATCCACCAGGGAGTGATGGAAAGGGGGTCCAAGACCGCGTCGGATTCATATATACTATGGCCCTCGAGGGTTGGTCCATTCTCGCTTGTGATGGGACGCCATGTGACGCATTCCGACACGTCCAACCTGCCGTTCTCATACCTGATCGAGCAGCAGAAAAACACCTACCTTGTGCCGGGGGTGAACCTACGCAGCGTGGGGACCATCCGCGATGCCCAGAAGTGGCCCCGCCGTGACGCCCGGAAGGATCCCGACCGCCTGGACTGCATCAACTATAACCTCCTGAGTCCCTTCACAATACAGAAAATGATGAAGGGCATACAGCTGCTGGAAAACCTCAAGTATTCTTCCGGGGAGCTCTCGGACATTTACTCGTACCACAGCACCAAAATCCGCAATTCCTCCCTCCGGAAGGGCCTGGGATACTATCGCACCGCCATAACCAAGTTCCTGGGGAACTCCATCATAAAGAAACTGGAAAACCTTCCTGCGGGGGCTTCCGACGACGATATCCGCCGGGAACTCCTTCCCACGGCAGCCCTCGGCAGGGGGCCGTGGGTGGACCTTGCCGGCCTTATCGCCCCCAAGGAGGCGGTGGACAATCTCCTGGAAAGGCTTGAGGAAGGCGGGATCGGCCTCCGGGAACTGTCCGATGCCTTCCACCGGATGCATGCACATTATTACGAATACGAGTGGACCTGGGCTTATGACAAGTATGCCGGATTCTTCGGCTATCCGCTGGAAACAATTACGGCTGAGCAGGTTGTGGATGTCGTAAAGCAGTGGAAGGAGGCCGTCATCGGCCTTGACCGGGAACTTTACGACGACGCTCGGAAGGAGTTCAACCTGGCCTCGATGACCGGATTCGGGGCCGACGGGACCAAGGAGGACAAGGAGCAGGATTTCTCGGAGGTGAGGGGTTCCTTCGACTCCAACGCCTTTGTGAACGCCGTGGTGGACCACATCCGAGTCAAGGAGGCCCTCGGCGATGAGCTGATTGCCCGCCTGGGAAGGAATTGACTTGTTTTATTCAGAGGAACTTGCTATTTTTGTTCAAACCCTATAAAGCGTTTGCCTTATGAAGAAAGTTTATGCCATCATCGCAGTTCTGACCCTTATGGTCTGCGCCGCATCCTGCGGTAACAACAAGGGCGCCAAGGAGACTGAGAAAGCCAAGACCGAGGCTGCCGCCAAGGAAAAGAGCGCAAAGGACCAGATCAAGGACGCTGCCAACGAGGCTGCCGTTGACGTGGCTAAGACCGGCATCAACGCCGCCGCCGAAGCCGCCAAGGAGCAGATGAAGAAGTAATTCTTTTGGATGCTGATATCTCCACTTGCCTGCCACCGACCGGTGGCGGATAAGTGTTGTATTTTATAAACTGATTTGCTGTCAGGGATTTAAGCCTGTGTTTCAGGGCTACTTGCTGTCGATATACTGTTTGATGGTCTTGCCTTCCGGGAAGCCTGCGGTAAGGGCCGAGAGTTCATTTATTGCGTCCACCATGGTCTTGACGGTTGCTGCGGTTTCCTTTTTGTACTCGTTGAATTCGGCCCTGGTTATGTATTCGCTCTCATCCTGACCATCTTTTCCGTCATCGTTCTTGGCTTTTGAACATCCAGTTGCAATCAATGCGGCTCCGGCAAGCAGCAGCACCGCCAGTTTTGAAATGATTCGTTTCATATGCATTCTTCTATTCGTTTACGCTGCAAGTTAGCGAATGGCACGGAAGAATGCAAAACCGCCAGCAAATTGCCGTCCTGGTCGACCTTTCCCGTCCTGGCCGACCTTTCCCGTCCTGGCCGACCTGATCGGCTATCTCTTTGCCGCGCTCCTGCACGGAGGCCCATGAATACGCCTGTTTTTCCGTCTCCGTGCAGAAAAACGTCCATTTCCCTTGAAATTCCTGCACGGAGACGCATATATGGCCCGTTTCTTCCGTCTCCGTGCAAGTACGTCTCGTGTGGCGCGCAATGTGTCTCACTGGGAAGGGCCAATGCGCGTAATGCCGTGATTTTCCGCAAGGTGTCCCGAAAACAATGGCCCTGCGTCGTGGCAGGTAGATGGCTGTCCGATGGCAGGACGCGAGGCGAGCCTTTGCGGCGAGTTCGCCGATGCGTCCTGCCGCCGGAGGTGGTATAGTCCGGCGGTGGTGCCTGCCAGCATCATCCGTCAACCGTGCTTTCTCTCCAACCCGAATTTCGGTTGGAACGGAAGATGGCCCTTGACGGCGGTACGTGCATGCCAGACGTTCCAGCCTATGGCAAATTGTCTAGGGTGAGAACGGCAAGAGGCACTACAGCAGCGTAGAATGCGGATTGATGTTCCTGCCGTTTTTCGGGTGGGGGAAGCGGAGATTCAGGACGGTTGAATCATGGCTTGTCTTTAACGGGACGGATTGGATTGGAGTATTCCCGGCGGGACTGTCCCACATAATCGACGCTATAACAGATATAGGCCCATAAAGGATCGTTCAACCTTTCCGAAGTCCAGATATTAATATAATTAGAGTTTGAATTGGGATCGGGGTAGGGGATGGAAATGCTGTTGCCGTTTCCGGATACCTTTTGGCCTATGTTCTTTCCGTTTTTCGTTATGAACTCTTTCTCAAGCGTTTTCAGTTCCTCGCATTCTTTTTTTGTGGGCATGCGCCAGCCATCTTTGAGCAGGGTTTCGGCGGCATCGCAATTCCCGCTCAGTTTCGTGGGGGTGATGCTTCCGTCAAAAACATAAGGATCGGCAAAAGAGTTATAAGGCCGCGGGGTGGTCTCGCCCCAGGCAAAACAGTCGCCGATGTCCATAGGATTGCCGGCTCCCAGATTCCTGTCCGCCCAAAGTACGCTTAGGCCAAGGTCTACGGCATTGATTTCGCCTGTTGCGTACGAGGAATCATTCCCGTTTTTGTCTTTCTTGCAAGATACGGCGCCAATCACCAGAATCGCAGTGATCAGAAGATAAATGGATTTTCTCATATACGGGCTATTTTGCAAATAACACTGCAAGATAGCCAATGACAAGGATAAATGCAAATACGCGCAACCCGAAATTCGTTGTCCAAGCCAATCGCCATTCTATGGCCCTAGGATGCGGCTATGCATGGACAACGCCGCCATTATGAACTGCCCCCTAAAAATTGGACGGGTTATTGACTTGTATTAGATAGTTCTTCCTATAGAAGACTGGGTTCCCCGGTGATCTCGCCTAGCATCCTGCCACCGTGTCTTATCCCGTGGAGTGTAGGTGATTGTCAGAGAGTAATTTCCGTATCTTTGCATGCCGCGTCACGGTCATGCAAAAATGCGGAAACACTTGATTATCTAGCGGTTGCGCTCCAAGGCCCCATCGCCACCAAGCGCTTCTTCCACACGCTCAACAAGATTGAACGCGTGATGAAAGGCGAATCATAATCAAGGCTGCAACCGCCTCCGCCAGGCCGAGCACGAAGAAGATGTTGCTCAGCGCCACGAATCCCCACACATACCATTCCAACACTATCCAGAGCATGAGGATGATTCCGCATGCGAGACAAACCCAGTAAACCCGGTGATGCTTCTTGAAAAGCATCAGGGCAGCCAGCAGCTGGGTCAGGCCGTTTACGGCCAGGAGAACGAATCCGGAAGGGATGAAGTCTTTGAACAGGATGTCCGGCCAGGGCATCTTGGAACGCAGCAGGTCCAGCATCGGTTCCCCGCCCCAGCTCACGCCGGTCGGATCCGTCCACATCATTACGGCACCGCCGACGGCTCCGACGGCGATGAATAGGGTAAGTATCTTGAGAAATGTGTTCATCTGCAGTATCAAAGACAAATATACGGCCGGACCGTCTCTTCAGGGCCAAAATCTACTGTAACAAAGCTCTTTCCGCCGAATTGAAGTACATCCGGGGGACCGGGGCGTTCAGATACGGGCCGCCGAAGCTGCGGTTGAGGTTCATGTTGATTTCGCTCCAGGGGACCATCACCTGCTTGTAAGTGCCTGAGGCAAAGTCGTATTCGGTCCGGATGCATTGCGGGAAGAACTCCGGGGCATAAGGATGCTCGACCGGGGCCATCCCGGGCGTCTTGTAAAAGAAGAACGGATTGGAGGCATTCATGGCGGGGATGCAGCCGTCGGGGAGTCTTGACGGACTCGTCAGAAAGAGTCCCGCAACGAAAAACATAGCCTTTTGTGCCGGGGAGAACACCGGCGGCCGGTACCAGAAGAGGTTCTGCTTTACGGAGAGCTTCACGCCGGCCTCTGTCCGGAGATTGATCCTTGCCGCCCTTTCTTCCTTGGTCTCGAAATGGACCGGTGTCAGATACGACGGCATCCTGATTCCGGGCATCGGAAAAAAGTCCGGCAGCGGCGAATAGTCAGGCTTGACGGAGATCGAATCGGACTTCACGGACAAGGGGGTGCCGTCCGGCATGGATACCGGATAATCCTGCGCCTTGAGGGGCAGGGCCCAGGCAGCGAGGAAAAATAATATGGACAGCAGCTTTTCAACCATAAGGCACGGACGGTAAATACAAAATCCATACCCGGTTGAACGGCGGTGCGAGGCACCCTAAATGATTATTCCCGGGCGGGAAGGAGGGAGTCCAGGTAGTCGTTGATGGCGCCTATCCCGGAGCGGAGGGCCTCCGGCGGCCAGGCGTTGGCTCCGCCCGAGTTGATGTTGCCGGAATCGTATCCGATGAAAACGTACCACATTTTTCCGTCGAGGACCTTGAAAGGAGGGCGGTACTGCCTCTTCAGTTTATACAGTTTGTGCTTGAGCATCAAGGCGTTGACCTGTTCGGGGACCTCCTTGGAGACCGTCATGGAAGTGGTGTCCGATCCGTTTCGGGCCCAGGAGAGAGTGACCGTTCCGTCCTCGAGGCAGTCCAGCCGGTAATACCGCTCGTGCATCATACGCATATTTGACAGGTTGAACTCATAGTACCGGAAAGCGCCATCCGGCTTCCGGTTGATGCCGTCAAAACTCCCGCACGAGGTGCAGCCGAAAAGGGACAGGAACATCAGAAGGTACTTCATCCGGAGTCTTCTAAAATACAACGGGGAAGGTATATTTGACGGCAACGGGTTCGCCGTTTACGGCACCGGGTTTCCACTTGGGGGAACTGGATACCACGCGGACGGCCTCGTTGTCAAGGTCGGGATCAGCCCCCTTGAGTACGTTGACGTTGGTCACAGTGCCATCCTTTTCAACGGTGAAAGAAATGATGACACGGCCCCGAATGCCGTTTTCCCTGGCTTTCTGGGGATATTCCAGATGGTTATAGACCCACTTGGAGAACTCGTTTGCGTCACCGCCATTGAAGGAAGGCTTGGTCTCCGGATCCATAATAACCGGCAGCTTATCCGCCGCTTCCTCATGCCTGGCCTCTTTCTTTTCGATGATTACCGCATCGGCAAGGCCCCGGTAATATTCCCCCGGCGCGGCTTCAAGGTAGGTTAGCCTGCCTTTGACGATAAGGGTGTCGCCCTTTTGGAGATTAAGGGATTCAAAGCGGTCCTCGGCTCCGAGGTCCTTCTTGGCGAGCCTGACCGGAATGATGTAATCCTGGTCCTTGATGGAAAAAAGCAGCCTGGACTTGTCGTAAGTTTTGGTGAATTCCCCCTGTACGCGGAACCAACCTTTCTCGTGCACCTCTACCAGGTCTTTGACCGTAGTGGATTGGATATCAGTTTCTTGGCCGAGGAGTGGGCACGAGGCCAAAGCGGCCGCAACGGCGATGAGCGTGAATGATAATCTTTTCATGATGGCTTATTCAACATATACGGGACGGATGACATGGCCTCCATACTGTGCGGCATTTCCCATGATGGTGAGATAGCTGAACCCGGCACTTTTAGGATAAATCAGAAGGGCTCGTACAAGATGGTCATGTCCCTCAAAGTCGGTAGATGAATAATACTCAGTTACTCCCCCAATAGATCGCCATTCCGTGCCGGACATGGAACCGGCCAAAGGAAGGAAGATGGTCCGGAAATTCTTCTTGCTGATAAATAGAATCCCTTTCACTGGGCCGTTTAATTCCTGTACGTCGCAGTTGGCGAGCAGCGCTTCGAATTCGGCCCGCGTGGGCATCCGCCAATGGCCGCCCAGTTTCTTGTGGGCCACGTCCGCGCTCAACGGGAGCTCCGCGGGAATATCATAATAAGTATAAGTATCCTTGGAGTAGTTGGTCTTTGTATCCAGCTCGCCCCAGCAATAAAAACTGCCATATTCCTCAGGAGACGAGGCTCCCAGGTTGAACGCCGCCCACTTGACAGTCTTTCCATTGACTACGGTCCCCATGTCCACGGCCTCCGGCATGGGCGTCACGCCGTCTGCCCCGTATTTGCTTTGGCCGGAAGAGGGGTTTTCTTTCTTGCACGATGCGGCCCAGGCCACAAAGAGGGCAAACAGAAGGATGTATACAAACTTTTTCATACGCGATTATCACTTATTCGAACTCCACTGTTAGTTTCTCCATCCGGACCTGATAGGATGGAGTATGGAGGACCACCCTGGAGGCCTTCCCGGTCCAGGTCACGGTCAGGGCAGACTTGTCTGCGGTGGCATTGGCGCCTCCCTCCAGGCCCGTCATGTCATGGCAGTAGGATGTGGTCCCAGCATCGGGCGCACAGCCGATGACTATCTTTTTGATATTTTTCCCGCTAAGGGGACCTACGACGAGGACATTGTTCTTATAGATGCGGACGTGGTTGGCATTGGGAGCGGCCGGGGTTGTGCCGCTGGTGTGCTTGTAAAAACCAACCTTCAGTCCTTTGGCGGTAGTCGAATAGCCGACGCCGTAGGTGCCGTCAGTCTCGGCCGACCAGATCTGGGTATCGGAGTTCGTTTTGAAAGAGACCTTATTACCCAGGGGTTCATCACCGCCGCTTCCGTCGCTGCTTATCTTTTTGATGAACCATGCATAAAGCACTTCAATCTTGTCTTCATATGAACCGCGATAGCCGCGGATCCTGATCCTGTCACCTCCCGAAAGACCCAGCGAAGAGAAACTCTTGTCATTCTTAGTGCCGTACCCCAGATTTTCCGCCGTCAAGCCGAATACATAGACGGTGCCTGTTGCATCTGTCAGGTCAAAATTGCCGAAAGTGGTGTTGATTGTACTTCCGATAGTCCCCACCAGCTCATAAACCTGTGTTTCCGACTCGGGGGCCGCCAGGAATTCCGACACGGTCACGGCCTTGACATCGTCCTGAGGCGCCGCCGTGTCCTTATTGCAGGAGACGGTCCCGGCCACAAAAAACGGCATCATCAGGTAGCGAATCAGTTTTTTCATACGCACGTGAAACTTGAATATAGCGCTGCAAGTTAGCGATTATCGCGTAAATTAACAAATGAATGGTCACGCCCCTCCATGCCCCAGGCCCTTCCCGTCATGGCCGACCTGATCGGCCATCTCTTCTCAGCGCTCCTGCACGGAGACCCATGGACGTGCCTGTTTTTCCGTCTCCGTGCAGTGAATCGTCCGTTTTTCCTGATATTCCTTCACGGAGACGCATATTCGGCCCCATTCTTCCGTCTCCGTGCAGGGGACGGCACGGGTAGAGCGTAAAGAGGGGCTCACTGGGAATGGTCAATGCGCGTCATGCAGGGGTTTTCAGGAAGGTGTCCCGAGAACGATGGCTCTACGTAGTGACAGGTAGATGGCTGTCCAATGGCAGGGCGTGAGGCGAGCCTTTGCGGCGAGCTCGCCGATACGCCCAGCCGCCGGAGGTGGTATTTTCCTGCGGCGGTGCGCTTTTGGGACATTTTCTAAGATTAGACTATAGATTGATTCCTTCTCAGGAGATGGTAAAGGATAATGCTATTGTCGATTTGATTGAATAATAATCTTGGCTGGAATCACGATTCTTATTGAAGCATGGGTGCTCTTTCCGAGTGTACTATGCTCATCAATCTTTGGTCGATTACAGTATTCTTTTTTTGAGGGGCCAAATGTTCTACAAATATGGCAATTCCCCTCGGATGGGCCAGTCGGATTAATGTATAATCTGATATCTTCCGGATACTCTCCAAAATAATCGATGCAGAAATTAGTTTCACCGGATGTGAAGATGGCTCTATTTGTCTCATTCTGGGCAATATACTCCCATTCGGATTCTGTTGGAAGACGGACGTCAAGAGATGTGTATTCGGAAATTTTATCTACTATTGTAATTGCATCTTTATAAAATAGGGTGTAATACGGTCCTTTCATTGATGGGGCCTTTTTCTGTTGAAGAATAGCAGCAACATCTTTTCTGGATAAACTGGAGGTACTGATATAAAAACTACTGACAAATACTTGATGAACAGGCTCGGAGTTCATTATTCGACTACCTCTTCCATCATATCCCATTGTGAACTCCCCACCCCTTATTAAAATCATCGGAATATCCACATTTGCGACCTTTAGCACATATTCTTCTGGCATACTAATTTGTTCTGCTTTCAATACCAATTCAGGGATATGGTAATGCGGATTGAATTCAGATACATCACCATGAGTATTAACGTTGACATGATCCGAGAAAGAATGTTGAACATTGCAAGACACAATTTCGGAGACATCAGACATATTAATTCTACTTTCAACGCCTGAAATACTAATGATGATGTGAGATGTAGGACTGAGCTCTTTTAAAGCACCTGTAAAGGATGTTCCATTCTTAAGCACAACTCGTATAGTTGATTCCTGGGCGAAACATGCAAAGGATACAATAACTGCGGCTAAAATAATAATGATTCTTTTCATGTTAATGCAGTGTTAATCAAAATCTATCGCCCTAATTGTGTAGCTTCCCATACAAGTTGCCATGAGTTATTACCGGGATCCAGATTGTCTCTGTAACCACGCCCCTCTTTAGCCTTTAATAAATCTACGGTGACAGTCCGATGTTCAGTGGACTCGTTGGCAGGGACAACGAAAGAAACCTGAAAAACATCGCCTTTATGAATATGTCTGTTGGGCGTACGGATGTTAACAATTTGTTTGTCAAAAATGGCTCCGTCTATTCTTATTCGATATTCAAAACTCAACAATCCTTCATCAAAGGATGTTTTTGTCTCTATGGTAGCCTCTACTTCAAAATAATACGTTCCTTCGTTTGCAGGAATGATAAGGTCGCGATTCTCATGAAATGAGAAATCGAAAGTATGGCCAAATTTGCAACTGGTGAGAAGAAATACTCCCAAAACGATGAAAACTAAATGATAAAGTGTCTTCATGGTCCCGATGATTATGTATGGCGCCGTTTCCCACGACAGACAAATATAGTATTTTTCCACGGTGAGCGATGCTCTTTTGACTTTTTTCCGTCTCCATCCCTTCCCGCACTGGGTATAGACAGACCGCACCATAATATGCGTTTTCGTGCGGTCTATCGTCATTTTGCCCCCTGACCGCACCAGGAGGGCCGGAACGGTGCGGTCTGGTGGGGGACTGCGTGCCTGGGGATGGCCAACCGAGAGGGTGGCAAAACAAGTTGAAATCACGCCCCTTGGTATAAAAGAAAAATCAAGCACTGTTGTAAGTGCTTGATTCTGAGAGTGGTCCCAGCAGGGCATGATCCTGCGACCCCCTGATTATGAGTCAGATGCTCTAACCAACTGAGCTATGGGACCAATTCAGAATACAAAAGTAGATATATTATTTGAAAAAAGCAATTGCCGGATGGTTTTTGGGTATAGCAGATGGTCTTTTCCCTACAAATCATAGGCTTTGATCTCTACGGGAGGAGTGTTTCGGAAGGATCCCAAGCGCCACCATAGGCGGAATATGAAAGCCCTTCCTATTCTTTCTGTATAATTTTTCTGTGAGAAGTTGTTGTAAGCAAGAGTGCTTGTCCTATATCCCCCTCCGTGGAAGATGTCATTGACCGCCATGGATATTCCAAGATGAGGTTTGCTGAAGTATCTGGAAATACTGAATTCTCCCATAGGTTCCATTACAAGACCGTTCCGCTGGATTGAAGATAAGGAAGGGGCTATGCTTATGGAGGCATTGGCCTCAAACCATTTGGGCGACCATGATATGTTTGATGTCATACTCGGACTGATAATTCTGTTGGTCGATCCGTATGGAAGAGAAATAATGCGGTATGTGCAGGTGGCAAATACGTTTATGGTTACTCTTTTAACGGGAGATAACGAGATGCTTGTCGAGGCTGTAACCCCTTTGATCCTCCCCACGTTGCCATAGGTATAGGTTGCCACGCCATCTTTGTCTGTTGTAACAATACCTGCTATTGTATTGGAGGAGGATAAATATCCTGTTGACACCGAGAATCTTTGAAACCACTTGTTGTCGGTCATAACATTGTATGAAAGCGTGTATGCATCATTATTCTGACCCTTCAACTCCGGATTGCCGCAACGGACGTTATATGGATTTGTATTGTCCGTATAAGGATTCAACTGATTGATGGATGGACGCTTGACCGTTCTGTTGTAGGATGCCGAAATGCTTCCGCGCCGGAGTGCCCAACTGATGGAAACGTATGGCTGGAAATTCAACTCGTGGTATGATAACGGTACACTGTCGGCATCTTTCAGATACTGCCCTGCAGTTCTGAGATATTCGGTGTTAAGTGAGGTGATGAATCCCAATTTGTTTTTAAATGCATTTCCAAGCAAGTCCACTTTCATGAAGCCCACCTGCTGTCGATAGTTCATTTGTGAATTAAATGTGTCATACAAAGAACGGTTGTTGTAGTTACGGTAGTAGTACCCGCCCTTTGCGGCCATCGAAAGAGATATGGCTCTGGAAATCAGATTATTGAGTTTGATATCCGCATTGACCCTGTGCTCAAGTTTCCCTGTTGAGGTGCTTTGGCTGAACTTGTCGGATGAGGTGCTGCCCCAGGATGAAGAATTTATGAAGCCATACAGGATTCTCCATTGATAGGGCTTCATCCTATTATCTCCAGGGCCGAACAGGCCCGACAGGCTCATGGAGGCGTTGAACCTGAAAGGGGAGTGGGTCGTACTTTTTGATTCAGTCTTATCTGTTGTTTCCGATGCTCCGTTTAAATACGTTGCCGTTGTTGAACTTGAAGAGTAGGAATTACCGTCCATCAGGGATGAATGCATGGTGGCATTAAACCTTATGAGTTCTTTATTGAACGAGCGGAACAGGTTCAGTGATATATTGTGTGAAGAAGATTTTTCGCGGCTTCTCTTTATGCTTTCAACTTCAGAGATTTCAGAGTCTTCATCAGTCATCTGGCGGAGAGAGAGATTCTTAAGTTCTTTCTCGTGGCTGAATGAATATGAGTATCCGGCTCCTATTCCGATGATGGGGGTGTTGGCTACCATATCCACTGATGGAGAATGTATGTTAGATGTACTGCTTTCTTCGCTAATCTGAGCGGCAAATCCATATGGGAGTGGTTTTGAAAGCCTTATCAAGAGGATTGGGGCATCGTTTTGGTACTCGGAATCGCCGGGGAGCACCACCTCTATCCTGCGCATATATCCGGCTTTTATGAATTCCATAGGATACTGCCGCTTTACGTTAATGATTCCATCCCTTTCATTATTAATGAGAATACTTGACACGGGTTTCCCGTCGTATTCCAAATTGCCGTTCCTTGCGGACATCTTTAGGTCAGGAATACGCGACATCATTTCCATCATGCTGGTTTTCCATGCATCGGGATCGCGAGATACATCATACTGGACCCTTGTTCCCTTTCTTACAAGAAGTCGATTTGCAATGGATTCGGAAGCCATGATATCTTCGCCGACTGCAAGGAAAACATCCCCGAAGGCCAAATCTTCTTCCTTTACAATCAAATCTTTTTCAAGGGTTTTGTGTCCGGTATTCTCTATTTGGATCTTATACTGACCGGTCGGCACTGAAAGGTTGAAAATTCCATCTTGGAGGGTTATGGTCCTTGTTACTTTCTCGTTTTCAGGCGTGGTTACATATATTTTGGAAAAGGCGAGTGGAATGTTGCTTCCCTCTTCCTTTATCGTTCCGGATACACGGTATTTCACGACTTCCTGTGCCGGGGACATGATTCCAAAGACAAGAAAGAACAACACTGCGCTCAATCCGGCTTTCGGAAACGCCTTATGCGGGGAAAGTAAAGTCTTCATCGCTGATGCAGAAGTGATGAATCATGTCCACAAACAGGCTGACGGTAAAAGACCTGCAATGAGAAAGGACATCAGCCACATTAAAGTTGTCTAAACCAAAGAAATTGCGGCAATCAATTACGGGTGTAGTAATAAGGTGAGGTCTGTATAACAGATGAGCCCTCCAAAAAAAGCAGCCATTTCTACTTAAGCGGAAGTGGCTGCTTTCCATTGAAATCTTGAGATTAAAGGTCAGACCTTGATCTCAACCTCGACACCCGAAGGGAGCTCGAGCTTCATGAGGGCGTCGACGGTCTTTGCGTTGGAATCGTCGATGTCCAGAAGCCGGCAGTAGGAGTCGAGTTCGAACTGCTCGCGGGACTTCTTGTTGACGAAGGTCGAGCGGTTCACGGTGAAGATTTTCTTGTTGGTAGGAAGGGGAATGGGACCATTGACCTTTGCACCTGTAGACTTCACCGTATCAACGATCTTGGCCGCCGACTTGTCGACGAGCATGTGATCGAATGATTTAAGTTTGATTCTGATTTTTTGGCTCATATCAATAACTTTTTTTACTTTTTTCCTTTGTTTAGTCTTCCTGCATCAGGCGGTAACCGCTCTTCTCCACGATGTCCTTGGCAAGGGCCGCGGGCACCTCGGAGTAGTGGTCGAACGTCATCGTGCTTGTGGCACGGCCGGAAGACAGGGTACGGAGTACCGTTACATAGCCGAACTGCTCGGCAAGAGGGACGAACGCCTTGACTATGCGCGCGCCGTTGGTTGCGGAATCCATCGCCAGGATCTGCCCCCTGCGCCTGTTGAGGTCTCCCACGATGTCTCCCATGTAGTCTTCGGGGGTGACGACCTCCAGCGACATGATGGGCTCCAGGATAACCGGGTGGCACTTGGGGCAGGCGTGGCGGAATGCCATGCGGGCCGCCAGCTCAAACGACAGCTGGTCCGAATCGACCGGATGGAAGCTGCCGTCGAGCAGGGTGACCTTCAGCGAAGGGACCTCGTATCCGGCGAGGACGCCGTTGGACATGGCCGCGACAAAACCCTTTTCCACGGAGGGGACGAATTCCTTGGGAACGTTCCCGCCCTTGACCGCATTCTCGAACTGGAGACCGGTGTGCCCCTCGTCGGCAGGTCCGATTTCGACGATGATGTCGGCGAACTTGCCACGGCCGCCGGTCTGCTTCTTGAAGACTTCCCGGAGCTGTGTGGAGGTGGTGATGGTCTCCTTGTAGTTGACCTGCGGGGCACCCTGGTTGATGTCCACGCCGAACTCCCTGCGGAGACGGTCCACTATGATGTCGAGATGGAGCTCGCCCATGCCGCTGATGACGGTCTGGCCGGTCTCCGGGTCGGACTTGACGGTGAACGTGGGATCCTCCTCGGCGAGTTTCGCGAGGGCGATTCCCAGTTTGTCAAGGTCTTTCTGGGTCTTGGGCTCCACTGCGATTCCGATGACCGGATCGGGGAACTCCATGGATTCCAGGGTGATGGGAGCGCTTTCCAGGCAGATGGTGTCGCCGGTGCGCAGGTCCTTGAAACCGACGGCTGCGCAGATGTCTCCGGCCTCCACGAAATCGATGGGATTCTGGTGGTTGGAGTGCATCTGGTACAGGCGCGACACCCTTTCGTTCTTGCCGGTACGGGAGTTGTGCACGTACGAGCCGGCGTCGAGCCTGCCGGAGTAGGCCCTCATGAAGGCCAGGCGGCCGACGAAGGGGTCGGTTGCAATCTTGAACACCAGGGCGCAGAAAGGCTCCTGGGCGGAGGGCTTGCGCTCGATTTCCTCTCCGGTGGAAGGGTTGGTGCCGGTGACGGCTCCCTTGTCCAGGGGGGAGGGGAGGTAGCGCATTACGCAGTCCAGGAGGAACTGTACGCCCTTGTTCTTGAACGAGGACCCGCAGCAGGCGGGCACTATCTTCATGGAAATGGTTCCCTTGCGGAGGGCCGAGAAGATTTCCTCCTCGGTGATGGTCTCGGGATCGTCGAAATACTTCTCCATCAGGTCTTCGTCGCACTCGGCGGCGGCCTCCAGGAGTTCGTCCCTGTACCTTGCGGCCTCATCGGCATATTTCGCGGGGATATCGCGTACTTCGTAGTTCACGAGCTCCTCCGAGGAATTGTAGAAAATGGCCTTGCGGGTAATCAGGTCGATGATTCCCTCGAACATGTCCTCGGCACCCATGGGGATGCAGACGGGTATTGCCTTGGCGCCGAGTTTGGTGCGGATCTCCTCCACGCAGGCGTGGAAGTCGGCACCGACGCGGTCCATCTTGTTGACATAGGCGATCTTGGGAACACCGTATTTGTCGGCCTGGCGCCAAACGGTCTCGCTCTGCGGCTGTACGCGGCCCACCGCGCAGAATGTGGCGATGGTGCCGTCGAGTACACGCAGCGAGCGCTCCACCTCCACGGTGAAGTCCACATGACCCGGAGTGTCTATGAGGTTGATCTGATAGGTCTTTCCGTCATAGTGCCAGAAAGCGGTGGTGGCGGCGGAGGTGATGGTGATACCCCTCTCCTGTTCCTGCACCATCCAGTCCATCGTGGCGGCTCCTTCGTGCACCTCGCCGATCTTGTGGGTCTTGCCGGTGTAATAGAGGATACGCTCCGATGTGGTGGTCTTCCCGGCATCGATGTGGGCCATGATGCCGATGTTGCGGGTGAATGTAAGATCCCTGTTTGCCATGTAACGCGTGTCTCAGGAATTAGAAGCGGAAGTGTGCAAATGCCTTGTTGGCCTCTGCCATCCTGTGCATATCTTCCTTACGCTTGAATGCACCGCCCTCGTTGTTGTATGCGGCAACGATCTCGGCGCAAAGTTTTTCTGCCATAGAGTGACCGGAACGCTTGCGGGCGAACATGATCATGTTCTTCATGGAGACGGAGATCTTCCTTTCCGGACGCAACTCTGTAGGCACCTGGAAGTTGGCACCGCCGATACGGCGTGACTTGACCTCGATCTGGGGAGTCACGTTCTCGAGGGCCTTCCTCCAAATATCCAGAGGAGCCTTGTCAGAATCTTTCATCTTCTCGCCTACCATGTCAATGGCATCGTAAAAAATAGAATACGCGATACTCTTCTTTCCCTGGAGCATGAGATTGTTCACGAAACGTGTAACCATCACGTCGTGGAACTTGGGATCAGGAAGTAGAATCCTCTTCTTAGGCTTCGATTTTCTCATTGTGTAATGAATTAAAGGTGAAAAAGTGGGGGATTACTTCTTCTTGGCTTTCTTGGGCCGCTTGGCGCCATAGAGGGAACGGGACTGGGTCCTGCCGTCTACGCCTGCGGTATCAAGTGCGCCGCGAAGGATGTGGTAACGTACACCCGGCAGGTCCTTGACACGGCCTCCGCGTACGAGCACGATGGAGTGCTCCTGGAGATTGTGCCCTTCGCCCGGGATGTAGGCATTGACCTCCTTGGCGTTGGAAAGACGTACACGGGCCACCTTACGCATTGCTGAGTTAGGTTTCTTCGGGGTCGTCGTGTAGACCCTGAGGCATACGCCACGCTTCTGAGGGCAAGCATCCAGAGCGCGCGACTTGCTCTTGAAAGCAATGACCTCGCGCCCCTTGCGAACTAATTGTTGAATTGTAGGCATAAATGATTGTAAATCTATAATTTATGTTTCCTTCCCCGTTTTTTGGGGGCTGCAAATATACGAATAATTCATTAATTAACAAAGTTTTCAACAAGAATCCTTATATTTGCATAAATGCTATTCCCAATGAACCGAATCATCAGATTATCAGCGGTTGCCGCCCTGGCCCTGATTACGGCGGGCTGCGGCCTCAGGACCCGAAACTTCGACGACGAGCGGGCCGTCACCCTCAATGCCGACTGCCCCGACACCCTCGACCTCCAGGTCCACCTGGAGTATCCGGTTGGGAGGGCGCCCAAGGAGGCGCTGGAGGCCATGACGGAATCCATCCTGTCGTTCGTGTTTGATGTGGATACCGTCAGCGGAACGGTGGAGGAGACCGCCGGGAAATACATTGAGGAGGTTTCGTCGGGTTACATAAACGACCTGTCCGACGCCTGGGAACAGCACCTTGCCGACAAGGACGAGTGGAAGGAGTGGATATATAATTGGTATATCCATGTGAGCGGCTCGTTCTCAAAGGGATGGCGGCGCTACGTCAATTATTTCGTGGGATATGAGGAGTACTACGGGGGTGCGCACGGGATGTATTCGCTCACGCCGATGGTCTTTGACCGGAAGACCGGCGCAACCGTCTCCGAGTCCGACCTGTTCAAGGAGGGCTTTGAGGAAACCCTTGGAGGATTGCTCTCAAAGCACCTTCCGGAGGCTTTCGAGGGCGACGATGAGGCCATGGATTCGGTATTCGACCCCCAGATCATGCCCAACGGAAGCTTCGAGGTTACATCCAAGGGTATTACATATTATTATCAGCCATATGAAATAGGGCCTTTCTACCTTGGTGTGATAAGCGTCACGGTGCCGTGGAAGGAACTTGAACCCATATTGAGGAAATAGCCATGCAACACACACCAGGAGAATGGATTATGGTAAGGGTGGACGGCCGGATAGCGTCCGTCGCGCCCGACTGGCGCCGGCTTCCCGGAATAGCCTCGGCCATCGCGTCGCTGCCGGAATCGTCGGTAAGGGAGATACGGACAGAGCGTCTGACGACCGGGGAGCTCATGGCGCTGGGCAGCACCCTGACTTGGGAGGATTTCCGCCTCTTCGGGACCAAGTTCCAGGTGAGCGTCTGGAAAACCATCTTCGGCCTTGAAAACAGGCTGTACAGCTATACCGAATTCGCATCGCTCTGCGGCAACCCCAAGGGGGTCCGTTCCGTGGCCCATGCCGTGGGGCTCAATCCCGTGGCGCTCCTGATACCCTGCCACAGGATAATTCCCAAGGAGTCCATGGACAGGGTGGCCGAAATCCGGCGCGGGGCCGAGAGCACCCTTTTCCGCGGCAGCGACCTCTACCTGCTGGACACCATCGATGTAGGGGAATATGCATTCGGTCCCGCCTTGAAGCGGGACCTGATAAAGCTCGAACTGGGGAAGTAAATACTTCTATTTCACTGTTTTAAGCATCTCCTGCACGGCCCTTTCCAGCTGTGCGTCGCCTCCGCGTTCAACGTCGGCCGGGTCGTTGTACACCACTATGTCGGGCTGCAGCTGGAGATTCTCGAGATACCTTCCGTTGGATACGCTGAACGACCCGATCTGCGGGATCCCGAAGATGAGGGACCGGTCTATCTGGGTTTCCCACCATACCGACGTGGCCGTACCTGCCACGGGCGCGCCGATTATCTTTCCGGTGCCGAGGGCCCTGTAGACGTAGGGGAAGCCGCATGCGTCGGAATAATCGTCCTCGCAGACCAGCACGCAGGAGGGCTTTATCCACTTGTCGTACGGTTCGGGTCCCATGTAGACCCCGCGGGGCTTGCGCTCGGTGTAGAGCTTGCCGTCGAGGAAGGTGGCCAGGTCGTTGTGGAGCCAGCCGCCGCCGTTGTGGCGGGTGTCCACGATGAGGGCGTCGCAGTTGCGGTATTTACCCAGGGCCCTGGAGTAGACTTCGCGGAAGGAGGGGGAGTTCATGCCCTTGACATGGACGTAGCCCACCCGGCCTCCGGAAAGCTGCTCCACCTTCTTCTCGTTGGCGCGGACCCAGCGGCGGTAGAGGCCTTCGCTGTCGGACGCGACCGGGGTGATGAACACGTCCTTTTCCTTTCCGTCCACGGTCAGGGTCAGCCGCACCCTCTTGTCCACAATGCGGGCAAAGGCCTCATACCAGGGTTTGCCCTGGGGGATCTCCACCCCGTCGATTGCGAGGATCACGTCTCCCTCCTTGATTCCCGGAACGTCCCTGGAGAGGATGCTGCCCGGTATCAATTCCTTGATTTTCAGGCCCTTCCCGGTGTATTCATCGTCGTAAATGACGCCCAGGCGGCCGATGGCCCCGCCCATTCCGTGGCGGTACCGGCCTCCGGTGTGCGAACCGTTGAGCTCTCCCAGCATCTCGGACAGGAGTTCGCGGAAGGCAAAGTTGTCGGTGATGTAGGGTACGAACTGGCGGTAGTTCTCGCCCACGGCAGCCCAGTCCACGCCGTGCATGTCGGGGTCGTACCATTTTTCCTTCACCTGACGCCAGCAGTGGTCAAAGATGTATTCCTTCTCCTTTTCGGGATACAGTTCGTACTCTCCCTTGAGCGATATGCTCTTGGTGCTGAAGTCCTTGGTGTTTATCTTGGAGAACCCGAACAGGCCCGTGACAAAGAGGTATTTCCCGTCGGGAGAAGATATGAAGTTGCCGGAGAATCCCTTCTTGACCACTTTCACCGACCCGTCCTTGAAGTTGGCGCAGACCAGGTCGCGGCCCTTTTCCAGCTGGACCACGTAGTAGAGCTTTGAGCCGTCCTCCGACAGGTAGTAGTCGCCGATCCGTCCCGACGTGGGGGTCAGCCTCACGATCCGGTCTTCCCTTCCCTCCAGCTCAAGTTTGAGCTTTTCCTTCTTTGCAACCTTGGTAGTGTCCTTTTTCTTGGTGGTATCCTTGTCGGAGAGGAGTTTCCGGATGCTTTCGATATCCTTGCTCTCGGCGAATTTCGTGTAGGCCTCGTTGTCGAAGAACATCATGTAGATGTCGCCTTCCGCGCCCCAGCTGCCGTGGCTGCGGTAGCCGGCCTTGTCGCTCTCCCAGGTCATGGCCTTGCCGCCGAGGGCCCATTTGGCCGCCACGTCGGAGTATCCGCTCTCGGTGAGGTCGGTCAGGTTGCCGGACTCCACCTCTATCAGGGCCACGTCCTCGTTGTACATGCGTCCGCCGCCCTGGTATCCGGTGAGGATGTAGCGGCTGTCGGGGCTCCACTGGAAGTAGAGGTCGCCGTCGGAATAGGAGAAGTTCACGCCCTCGGGAAGCAGGACCTTTTCCTTTCCGCCTGAGGTGCTGCGGATTACGATTGCCGAGCGGTTGCGGATGTAACCCAGCCACTTGCCGTCGGGCGAGACGCTGGGCTGGAAGCAGATCTCCCCTTCAGGGGTCACCCTTTCCTCCTTGAACTTGCCGCCGAAGGTGAACATCTTGTCGGACTTGTTCTCCAGGGTGGCCTTCCAGATTGCCCACTCGCCCTGGCGCTCGGAGTCGTAGTACAGGGTCCTTCCGTCCTTGGAGAAGGCTACGGTCCTCTCCTGCTCCGGGGTTTCCGTGATGCGGCGGGTATCGCCTAATTCATAAGGAGTCACGTAGATGTTTCCCCTTACCACGATGGCCACTTCCTTTCCTGTGGGGGAGGCGGCGATGTGGGTGCCGCCCATGGATGCCGTCCTGTAGTTGTGCTCCCTTCTGGTCTTGTCCTTTTCCAGCAGGATTTCCAGTTTCCTGGGGGCGGAGCCGTCCTTCTGGATGTAGAGGTCGCCGTTCCAGGAGTAGCACAAGGTGCCTTCGCCGCTGATGGAAAGATACCGGACCGGATTGTCCTTGAACGATGTGATCCTGGTGGGTTTTCCGCCGTCGATGCTTGATTTCCAGATATTTGCGTCTGAAGCCCAGTCGTCGGTCCTGAGCGGGGCGTCGCCCTGTTCGCTGATGTAATAGAAGGTTTTCCCGTCAGGGGCGAACACGGGGTTGCGGTCTTCTGCGATGCTTTCCGTAAGCTTGGTGTAGACTCCGCCGGAGAGTTTCCAGATGTCCCTGGTGACTGCCGATGTGTGGTGCTTGCGGAAGGGGTCCTCATAACCCTTGATATCTTCGTAAATAATTGTTCCTTGGCTGTTTATGCTCACGGCACCCACCTCCGCGGAGGTGATCCTCCTGGGCTTGGGGCGGTTCTCGGGAGTGGCCTTGAGGGCCTCTTCAAGGTTCAGGGAATATAGCTGGGCCCCGCCGGGGAAGGCGCTTGAGGAGGGATTCTCCTGGTAGTAGGCCGAATACAGGATATCTCCCTGGGGCGAAACGGCAAGCGGGTTTTCGGCCCCGCCGAAGACTGTGAGCCTTACCGGCTGTCCGCCTTTCGATGGAATGGCCCAGATGTCCTTCTGCTCTTCCCTGTACGAGGCAAAGACTATCCATTTTCCGTCGGGGCTCCAGAGGGGCTCCGTGTCGTGGGCGATGTTGGTGGTTATCTGCCGGGCATTCCCTCCCTGTACGGGAACGGTGAAGATGTCGCCCTGATAGACGAATGCCACGGTTTTCCCGTCGGGCGAAATGGCGTTCTGGCGAAGCCAGCGAGGTGTTTGGGGCTCCGCCATAAGCGTAAGTCCCGTCATTGCGACGACAGCCGCGAGAAGTATCTTTTTCATCTGAATCTGTATTTTCCTCAGTAAGGATGCCTAGAACCTGTAACCTATGCCGCCACGGAAGCCGGTGTATTCCGAGCCGATCCCGACGTCGGCGAATCCGTAAAGGGCCCTGCCCACCGAGAATCCGATTGGAACGGTCTGGACGGTGAAGCGGGGATTGACACCTTTCTCATTGCTGGTTGTCCTGGTGCCGGTTTCCTGGTCGGTGGTGGTTATGGAGGTGTCATGGAAATTCAGTCCGGCGCCCAGCGCGACGGAGGCGTACATCTTGAACGCACCCTTGTTAAGGAAGGTGAACTTGCATCCGGGGAGCAGGGCTATCCTGCTGACCATGCGGGTTTTATCTGGGAGGAGGTCGGTTTCCTTGGTGAAGTATTCCCTGTTGGCGTAGTGGTAGTACAGGTCGCCCGTAACCTGCAGCCATGGTAGGACCTGGTAGCCTCCCTGGAGCGCCAGGGCGGGGAGATAGAGGCTCTCGACCCTCTCGTAGTCACTGTGTGGCGTGTACATTCCGAAGGTGAAAATCACGGCGAAGACCTGGCCTATGGCGTTGCCGATTCCCTCGCCGGCATCGGTGTAGGAAAGGTTTTCCGGCCAGGCGGCACCCACATTCAAGTCCACGCGGTAATCCTGGGCGGAAGCGCTCATCCCGCTGCCGAGGGCGATCAGGGTGGCAGCCAGGGCTGCGGCAAATGCTTTTTTCATGATGTTGCGTTTAATGCTGAACATTTTTACAAAAGTAAAACAAAAAATGCGAAGAAAAAAGCGAAAAAAATTTGCAAACCCGGAAAATTGCCGTATCTTTGTAGTCCCAATTGCGGAAATAGCTCAGTTGGTAGAGCACGACCTTGCCAAGGTCGGGGTCGCGAGTTCAAGTCTCGTTTTCCGCTCCACAAAGTACGACTGCTGAAAAGTGGTCGTATTTTTTTGTTATACCGCTGTCTCAAGGCCGTAGAATAATGTTTACCAAAGAATCAAACGGCCATTCATCTGACAGCGTGCATCCTTCAACCTGACAAAAAGTGGATTGATTTCCGGTAGTGGTAAAACAATATGGTAAAACAATCCGGATATCTTACGCTGGTTAAACAATAATTTCAATTGGCGTGGGTTTTCGGCCCGACACCAATAACAAATATACGCTTTTTCCTTTTATCGTCACGCGTTTTTTGCTGATATTGATTAAATTTGTAGGACTAAAGCAATCAATACCTATGGCAAAGATCTACGTAGCATCCAGCTGGAGGAACCCTTACTATCCAGATGTGATCGCCCGGCTTCGCGCAGCTGGCCTCGAGCCGGGCGAATTCATCCACACCACGGGCGACACGCACATCTACCAGAACCATTTCGAGCAGGTGGCCCTCCAGCTCTCCCGCGAGCCCAGGCCCCTCCCTGTGATGCGCCTCAACCCGGACGTCAAGTCGGTCTTTGATTTCAAGTACGAAGACTTCACCCTCGAAGGCTACGACCCCTGGCCCGGCATCAAGGCTCCCGTGGCGGTATAGTCGCAGCGATAGTGAGCGTCTTGCTGCTTTTTGATGATAAGTATTTTCGCAGATAGGTCGTCTATATTATAGATAACATGACCGATATCGACAACATAGATACAAATCATGCGGAAAAACTTATTGTTTTGGGCGGCAGTGGCGCTGTCCTTTTTGTCTTGTCAGGAAATTCCAACCCCT
>JAFRXI010000047.1 GCA_017437755.1 Bacteroidales bacterium | reverse complement strand
TATGAAAAGCGCGGAGTTGCCGTCAACGTTCCCGTCTGGGATGCCGAAAAGTGTATCCAGTGCAACACCTGCGCATTTGTCTGCCCTCATGCAGCCATCCGTCCGTTCCTCCTCACCGAGGAAGAGGCAGCCGCCGCTCCGGAAGGAGTCCGTCTCGCACAGGGCAAGGCCGTCCTCAAGGAGTACAAGTACTCCCTGGCCGTGTCGGTGGACGACTGCACCGGCTGCGGAAACTGCGTGGACGTCTGCCTCGCCAAGCCGGAAAAGGCCCTCAAGCTGGAGTCCTACCTCGACCACCGCGACGACCAGGCCGCGTTCGACCACCTCAATTCCAAGGTGGGCTACAAGAGCGAGGTGGTGAACAAGTTCGCCTCCATGAAGAATTCACAGTTCGCACAGCCCCTGTTCGAGTTCTCCGGAGCTTGCGCTGGCTGCGGCGAAACCCCCAACATCAAGACCATCACCCAGCTGTTCGGCGACCATATGATGATTGCCAACGCAACCGGATGCTCCTCCATCTACGGTGCCTCGTACCCGGCATCGCCTTACTGCACCAATGAGGGCGGACACGGTCCCGCATGGGCCAATTCCCTCTTCGAGGATGCCGCGGAGTTCGGACTCGGCATGAAGCTCGGTTCCGACCGCGCACGCGAAACCGTGGCCGACGCCATGCTCAAGGCCATCGAGTGCCCCAAGGCTCCCGCCGAGGCAAAGCCCCTGATGGAAGAGTGGCTCGCCGCCCGCAACGATTCGGCGGTTACCCGCAAGGTTGCCGACCAGCTCATCCCTCTCATAGAGGGCAGTGACTGCGAATCCTGCCGTAAACTTGTGGAATACAAGCACTTCATCCCTTCACGCAGCCAGTGGATATTCGGTGGTGACGGTTGGGCATACGACATCGGCTACGGCGGACTCGACCACGTCCTTGCAAGCGGTGAGAACGTCAACGTCCTGGTCCTCGACACCGAGGTCTACTCCAACACCGGCGGCCAGTCGTCCAAGTCGACCCCCGCAGGCGCCATCGCCAAGTTTGCCGCTTCCGGAAAGAAGATCCGCAAGAAAGACCTTGGCATGATGGCCATCAGCTACGGCTATGTCTACGTGGCCCAGGTGGCAATGGGAGCAAGCCCCGTGCAGTATTTCAACGCCATCAAGGAAGCCGAGGCCTATGACGGTCCTTCCCTCATAATCGCCTACTCGCCTTGTATCAACCACGGACTCCGCGCCGGCATGGGCCTGAGCCAGAAAGAAGAGAAACTGGCGGTGGAATGCGGCTACTGGCACCTCTTCAGGTACAATCCCGACCTCGAGGGCACCGGCAAGAACCCGTTCTCGCTGGACAGCAAGGAGCCCGACTGGACCAGGTTCCAGGACTTCCTCAAGGGTGAGGTCCGCTTCTCATCCCTCCTCAAGCTCTACCCCGACAGGGCCCAGGAGCTTCTGGACAAGACCGAGCAGTTTGCCAAGATCCGCCTGGAGACCTACAAGAGGCTTGCAGGCAAATAGAATCTCCCATCCATGAAAAGGATAACCACTCTTCTTGGAATTACCGTACTGAGCCTCTGGGGAACCGCCCTGGAGGCTCAGCCTATGTCGGACCTCCGTCCCCAGGAGACCGTACTCCTGTACGCCACCTCAAACAAGGGGAACACCGACCCGGTGCAGGCAAAGAAGGTTACGTTCGCCAAGTTTACCATGGCCGAGTCCAACGGCATAACCGTACCCGAGGAAATCCAGCCCAACGGCAACCTTGCCAACACTTCCGACCTTGCCAGGTTTGACCTCTACTTCCCAAAGAATCCCAACGGACAGATGATGATAGTCTGCCCCGGAGGAGGCTACAGGATCACCTCCACCTACAACGAGGGACTGTACGTTGCCCACTGGATGCTCCAGAGGGGCATAACCGTGGCCGTGGTCAAATACCGGATGCCAAACCTCCATTATACGGTTCCGCTCGAGGATATCCAGAACACCTTCCGCTACTGCCGCGCCCACGCACAGGGCTGGGGCGTCAGCCGGATCGGCGTGATGGGATTCTCGGCCGGAGGCCACCTGGCCGCCACCGTGGAGACGATGTACGTGGATGCGGTCACTAGGCCCGACTTTGCCGTACTGATCTATCCGGTCATCACCTTCGACAGGAACATAACCCACAGCGGCACGCGCAGGAACATGATCGGCGACGAGGAGGATATCGTCCGCGAAGGCAAGAGCCTGCAGGAATACCGTACCGAACAGATGACCTTAAAGCGCCTTGCACGCAAGTACAGCTGCGACCTGAACGTCACGGCTGACACTCCGCCGACATACATCGCCCTGTGTACGGACGACAAAACCGTCAATCCGGAGAACAGCATCCGCATGTACAGGGCACTGATCCAGAACAAGGTACCGGTTGAGATGTACATCTATCCCGAGGGCGGACACGGCTGGGGGTTCACCTCCAATGAGTTCCGCACCGACGGCAAGGACCGCCTGGACTACTGCCGCGGGGAATTCTACACCTCGCTGGCCAGGTTCCTGGAATCGGTAAAGTAACCTAACGCGAAGAAAGCACCGTCAGGAGGAGTTTGCAAAGGGATGTCCTTTCAAACTCCTCCGATGCTTTTACCCTCACCGACAGCGAGAAAGCATCGCAGGCGGAACCGGACGGCACCGATGCCGAGACCAAGAGCCTCCCTATCACGGGATTTTCACCCGCTTCACCCTCCGGAACGGTATAGATGCACAGGTCATAATCGTCAGGCATGTCGGAAATCCTCATCGGATAAGAATTGCTGATATAAGATACCTTATATTCCAAAGGGAAATCCTTCAGCAGGCCAGGAAGGACATGATGCCACAGGAAATCAGTCGTGGCTATCCTCACAATCCGCCCCGACGATGTGAAAGACGGAGAAAAAACCGCATCGACCAGTCCATAGTCACTCTCGAGCCTTCTTGCGTAAAGCATGAACCGTTCACCTTCGGGAGTAAGCGAGACGCTCCCCCTCTCCCTCACGAACAACCTCACTCCAAGGACTTTTTCCAACTCGGCAATATTCTGGCTCACAGCCGGTTGGCTTATACCCAGAGAAGCGGCAGCCCTGGTGAAACTTCCTTCCGCCGAAGCGGCCAGGAACACCTTGATCCTTGAATCATCCATAAGCAATTCTTATAAGTACGCAAAGTTATCATTTTCCAACGAATGAAAAAATATCGAAATTCGATAAAAAATTTTTGATTTACGAGATTTTAAATTAATTTTGCATCAGATAGGAGAAAATTGTATCTTTACAACCATTTATGAACAATACAACCATGAAAAAAGTTCTGTCATTTGCAGTTGCCATCGCAGCGATGTTCGCTCTGGCAATGCCCGTGGGAGCACAGACCCAGGAAGAGGCCATGCAGGCCATGATGCGTCCGCTCCCCAATGATCCCGCAGTAAAGGTTGGAAACCTTGAAAACGGACTCACCTATTACATCCGCCACAACGACAAACCCGCCCAGAGGGCAGAATTCTACCTGGCCACCAACGTGGGTGCCATCCAGGAGGAGCCGGACCAGGACGGCCTCGCACACTTCCTCGAGCACATGTGCTTCAACGGCACAAAGCGCTTCCCCGACAAGGGTATCCTCGACTATCTCCGCAGCATCGGCGCTGAGTTCGGCCGCAACATCAATGCGTCCACGGGCGTTGAGGAAACCCAGTACATGCTCAACAACATCCCCGTGGCCAGGGAGAGCGTAGTGGACTCCTGCCTCATGATCCTCTGCGAATACGCACATTTCGTGGAGAACAAGCCCGAGGAGATCGACAAGGAGAGGGGCGTTATCATCGAGGAGCGCCGCCAGAGGAGGAACGCCTCATGGAGGATGCACGAGAAATCCCTTCCTTATTATTATGGCGACACCAAGTACGGGACCTGCACCCTCATCGGACTTCAGGAGAGCCTGGAGAACTTCAAACCCGAGAGCCTGGTCAACTTCTACCAGACATGGTATCACCCCGGGAACCAGGCAGTGGTAGTGGTCGGCGACGTTGACGTGGACCGTACCGAGCAGAAAATCAAGGAGATTTTCTCCGTCATCCCCAAGCAGGAGAATCCCAAGGCCAAGGATGTCATCAATATTCCCGGCCACAAGGATCCCGTCATCGGCGTCATCACCGACCCCGAAGCCACCACTCCCTCCGTGGAGATGCTGTGGCAGAGCGACGCAATGCCCGAACTCTACAACAACACCATCATAGGCTTCATGCAGGATAACATAAAGGGACTCCTCGGCATGGTGATGAGGGAAAGGTTCGAGGACATTACGTCCAAACCCGACAGCCCGTTCCTGAACGCAGACCTCGGAATAGGCCACCTCTGTGAAACCTGCGAGGTTGTCATGGGCAACGTAGTCCTCAAAGAGGACAATCTCCTTGACGGCTTCAAGGCCTTCTACACTGAAATAGAGAAGATGAAGAGGTTCGGTTTCGCCGACGACGAGGTAGGCCGCGCCAAGACCAACCTGCTCAACATGTACGAGAACGCCGTAAAGAAGGCCGAGACCCGCAAGAATCCCGAATTCGTACGTCCCATCCTCCAGAACTTCTTTGACAACCAGCCCTACATGGAGCCCCAGGCCGAATACGAACTCGCCCAGCAGCTGCTGAGCCAGATCAACTCCATGGTGCTCAGCCAGTTTGCCGCACAGATCATCACCGACGAGAACCTGGTGGTGCTCTACAAGGGCCCCGAGAAGGAAGGCCTGGCAACCCCCACTGTCCAGCAGCTCAAGGATGCCATCGACTTTGTAAAGTCCTCGGACATCAAGGCCAACGAATCAGTGGCTGTTGCCGAGAGTTTCCTCGATCCCGCATCGCTCAAGGGAAGCAAGGTCAAGAAGCAGAACGGCACCGTATACGGAGCCGAGGAGTGGATCCTCAAGAACGGCGCCAAGGTTCTGGTACTTCCCACCGACTACACCAAGGACCAGATCATCTTCACCCTCTTCCAGGAAGGCGGACGCAGCCTCATCGAGACCGCCGACCTCCCTTCATTCGACGAGAACGTCTGGGCCCTCTACCTGAACAACACCGGTATCGCCGGCTTCTCGGGCACCGAGACTTCCAAGATGCTCACCGGAAAGACATTGAATGTCAATCCGTTCATCAATTCCCTCTCCAACGGTGTAAGCGGCTCATGCAGCGTCAAGGACCTTGAGACGGCCCTGCAGCTCACCTATCTGGATTATGTCGCCCCCAGGTTCGACAACGACGAGTTCCAGAACGGGATCAACCAGATCGCCGCAGTCCTTCCCAACCTGATGAACCAGCCCAACTACAAGTTCTCCGACAGCATGTACAAGACCCTCTACGGGAACAACCCCAGGCGTCTCCAGATCAATGACGAGATACTTGGAAAGGCTGATCTCCAGACCCTGGAGAACGTGTACAGGAAACTGTTCAACGACGCCGCAGGGCTTACCGCCATCTTCGTGGGCGACATCGACAAGGCTACCCTCAAACCGCTCGTGGAAAAGTACATCGGTTCCCTGAAGAAGGGCAAGAAGGCCCCCAAGTGGATAGACAGGAACGAAGACATCGTCACCGGAAAGGTGGAGAACGTGATCTCTGTTGACATGCAGACTCCCAAGAGCACCGTCCTCAACGTTTACTCCGCCCCTGTCAAGTACTCGGTGGAGAAAGAGGCCGCCCTGGATGCCGCCAAGTACATCCTCGACATCCGCTACGTCAACTCGCTCCGCGAGGACGAGGGCGGAACTTACGGAGCCTCGGTCATGACCGATGCCACCGACAAGCCCAAGGACAGGGCGATGATCCAGGTCTACTTTGACAGCAAGCCCGCCCTTACCGACAAGCTCCGTACCCTCACCGACGAGGGAATACGCGCCCTTGCAAAGGATGGTCCCACCGACGAGGAGATTTCCAGCGCCATCCTCAATCTCCAGAAGAAGATTCCCGAGAGCAGGATCAGCAACAACTACTGGCGCACCATGCTCCGCACATGGGTGGAGGACGGCATCCTCTACGACAGCGAGTACGAGCAGGCGGTCAACAGCCTCACCGCACAGAAGGTGAAGGACCTTGTGGCCGAGATCCTCGCCTCCGGCAATCTCGTTGAAATGGTAATGGTTCCGGCCAATGCCGCCGAGGCCGAATAACCCAACGGCAGCCACTATGAAGAGCCCGGCATGATGCCGGGCTCTTTTCATAAAAAAAGGCCGGCAAGAAGCCGACCCCGGTTTGTACCAAGACATCCCCGGACTACTCAGCCGGTGCAATGGCGCCCATGGGGCAGACGTCGGCACAGGTGCCGCAATCGATGCACATATCGGGGTTGATGGAATAAACATCACCCTCGCTGATTGCACCCTGAGGGCATTCGCCGAGGCAGGTGCCGCATGCAACGCAGATGTCTTCTGCAATCTTGTAAGCCATAATTCTTGACGTTTAAGTGTTTTGGAGCACAAAAATAAGTTATTCAATCGGTTTTTCAAAACGTTTCGTATTTTTGTACCGATGAAAAGAACATTATACATATTCCTTGCCATAGTCGCCGCAACCGGGTGCTTCCGCCACAGGGGCAATCCGGATGTGGGAGTTGTTGCATCACCGGCCGATCCCGCACCGGTGGAAACCGTTGAATCGCACTCCCCTGCCGATTCCACAGCCCGGCCGGAAGATCCCATGGAAACGATAAGCCGTACGGTCAGGGATCCCAAAGTGGCGGAGAATCCATCTCCCTCCAGCCTCAAACCTACGGTAATCGGGGACGTGCTGGAAGTTGACAAGACTGTCCACGACTTCGGGGACATCACTGAAGACCAGGGACCGCAGGCCTGTACTTTCACCATCAAGAACATAAGTGATTCTCCCATAGCTATTTACGAAGTGGTATCATCGTGCGGTTGCACCGAGGCCACGTGGACCAGGGAGCCGCTACAGCCCGGAAAGACCGGAACCGTATCGGCGACCTACAAGAACGAGGACGGCCCCATTCCCTTTGACAAAACCCTCACGGTTTATGTTTCAGCCATGAAGAAGCCCTTCCTCCTCAGGCTCAGGGGAAGCGTACACGGCAAAAAGATGTCGCTTAAGGAGATATACGGCAACCACTTATGCCAGGGCCTGGGACTGAAGGAAACCTCCCTCAAGGGCGGGAACATGGAACAGGGAGAAAGCCGGAGTGACCAGATCATGGTGGCCAATCTTGGCAGAAAGCCCATAACGGTCTCTTTCACAGATGTTTCCGACAACCTGAAGATGGAGGTGGAGCCAAATCCCATACCGGCCGGATCAACCGCCGTCATGTCATGGACCGTCACCTCCAGCCGAAGCATCTGGGGACGTCACGAGTACCTTGCAACCCCGGTGGTCAACGGAACCCCCTGCACCGGAACCGTACTCAAGGTATGGGCTGTGACAAAGGAGAATTTTGCCGGAATGACCGAAGAGGAACGCATGAGGGGCCCTGTTCCGGTATTCACAGAGAGTTCATTCTCGTTCGGGACCGTCAAGGCCGGGACTCCCGTCATGGCCACCTACAGCTTCACCAACACCGGAAAATCCACCTTCAAATGTTACAGCGCCGACTGCGACACCCCAAAGGCCAGGGTGGGCGAAATCCCCGAAATCCCGGCCGGAGGAAAGGGATCCTTCCAGGTCGAACTGGATACAACGGGACTGGAGGGAGAGGTGATAGTTTTCATAAACCTTGTCACCAACTCTCCCTCCAGACCCATAGTGAATCTTTTCCTGGTAGGGGCGATTGAGAATCAGTCGTAGACGAAACTGAACTCGTCCACATAAAGGACGCTTCCGCGGCCTCCGGTGAAATAATTGCCGTAGTAGCTTGCGCACGCAATCACAATCACATACCTCGGGGTTCGGAAACTCCTGTAAACCAGCGGCAGGGTGAATTCAACATAGCCGTCGGTAGACTCGTCTATGGCCTTCTCGGTATAGGCGATGATGCCGGGATCGTTGTCGAAATCAACATATTTGCGTTCTGCCGAGAGAACAAGGAAGCGCTCCGGCCAGTCGGTGAGCAGGAACTGGATCTGACCTATGTCGTCCTTGCCAAGCATGAACTGGTGGTCGGCGTCGGCGTCCTTGCACACGGCGGGACGGTACGAATAATAGCCATGAAGCGCCTGTGGCTTGCTGGAGAAAGGATAGCCCCATTCCAGTTCGGCTCCAAGTCCCTTCAGATGCATGAACTGCCCCATGAAAATGTTTCCGGCCGCAAAGTTGACCACGGCATAGGTGCTCTCCATCTTTACAGCCTTCTTTCCAGGCCCCTCCACTGCCACGAAATTCTCTTCCGGCGTGGTTACGTTTCCAAGGAAAGCGGCAGTAGCCGCATTTGCGGTGTCCCAGATGAGCCCGTTCTCAGGAGTGGCTCCGGCAGGATAAGGATTCCAGACTTTTCCCTTCATGGACCAGGTGTCGAAATCCATGTTGGGGAGCTGGACGGGAGAGTCGGTCTTGAAGCGTACCTCGGTGGAACTCTCTCCACCGTTTGTCACCCTCAGCATGTACTCCGTATCCTCCTGCAGGCCGGTAATGGTACCGGAGATGCCCACGCCGGAGATTTCGGCCCCGGAGAAAGCGGTCCACTGCTGCTCGGAAGCCTTGCGGTACTCAAGCACTGGTGACCCCTTGCCGCCGAATACAGCCCTCACGTCCGCCTTGTGGCACCATGGCACCACGCTTTGGATCTCCATGTCCACGGTGACCTGTACAGCCTTGAATATCCAATCTTCCGTCTTCCCCCTGAACTCGACAGTGAACGTCCTGTCCAGGACGCACTCGAGGGTCATGGGGAAACTGCATTCCCTGGTTACCTTGTCGGTGGAAACTCCGTTGCGCTCATAACCGGTGGTGGAAACGATCCTGGACCCCTCGGGGCCAAGCTTCATGTCCACTATTTCTATGGCGGTCAGGGGCTGGTCCTCGGTAACGTTCAGTATCACGGTCCGGGTTTCCTCGTTGAAACTGGCATTCCCCACCTGGTTGGCGCGGCAGCGCACATACCTTTCTATGGTCTGTACAGATTCAATCTTCCAGCCGTAAGTCTGCCACGTCTTGATGGTGACGTCGTACGGCTGGGTCAAGTCAAGTTCGGAAGGAATCGGCTCGGAGAGAGATGCGCCTTCCGTCAGGGAGGAGGAAAGATACTTGAGATGAGCCCTGTCGGCCCATTCTTCCAGGTCCACGGTAACCTTCCGGGCATCGTTGTCGATCTTTACGCCCTTCTGGTCGGCAACCGTGAATGAAGTGAAGCCTCCGAACACCAGGGGGTAGTCAAGGTCGTTCCTGATACACGAGGAGAGGACCAGGACGGAGAGCAGTATGACGGTACGCAGTCTCATTTGGACGGACGGTGCTTGTGGTCAAGGATATAGAAGCTGGTTCCAACCTCAACCGAAAGGACATTCAGGCCGAAGGAGGTGTTTCCTCCGTGCAGGCTGCTCTTCCCCACCTGATTCTCCGTTTGGACGGATTTCCTCAGGGATATCCCGAAAACGCCCATCTGAGCCGTTACAGCCACGTTGTTCATTACAAACACGCAGAGTCCCGGGACAAAGTCGAAGGAAGCGGAATACACGTCGGAATACGTCCCGTGCTTGAGGCCTTCCTCCAGCTTGTAGCTCTTGTTCTGCGAATATCCACCGGTGAGACGTCCCTCGATAATCATTGCGAACCTCTTGCTGGTGCCAATCGGCATGTAGTTCTTGAGGCCGAGCGAAGCCGAGATGGAATTGGACGAATAGCTGTAGTCGCCCACCGAGAATGAAAGGTCGTCGGAGATGCTCAGGTTTGCATTTCCCACGTCAAGGAGCGTCCTTCCGTAGGAAATCCTGGCAGTGATGGCATTGTTGTCCCAGAGGAAATACTCATAGGATGGAGCTATCTTGAAGGTGTTGTAACTTCCCTTGAGCCCGTTCACAAGTCCGGTGGGGATGGAAAAGCCGATGTCACCCTCGAACTGGTCGCCAAGCTTGTAATTGGTGAACGAGAAAGTGAACCCGCCGCCGGATGTACCGGACGGGATGAACACTGTGGAGGGCTTTGCAATTCCCCTGTCGAACGGCTCCACAGGCTTGGCCTCCTTTCCTGCGGCAAGTATTCCGCAGGAAAGGGCCAAAGCCGCGCTGACTATAAAGAATTTATTCATTTCCAATTATTTACGATATCCCACAAGTTCCCTTTCTTCCTCTGTGAGTTCAGCCGGATCATAAACCAGTTCAAACTCGTCCAGAAGAAGGACGGATCCCTTGCCGCCGGTGAAGTAGTCACCGTAGCGGCTGGCCGCACCGATTATCTCGATGAAGGTAGGATTCCGGTCGGTGTCGTGGTACTCTATGGGCATGGTGAACCGGACATAGTTTCCGTTGGTCACGTTGGAATAGAGCGATGCGGTTGCAATGATGGAAGGATCGTCATCCTGCAGGAAGGTTGCGGTGCTGGTGTTGATGTCGAACTGCGACGACCAGTCGGTGAGGAACACCCTGATGGAGCAGTAGTCCATCTGGCCCTTGAGCGAGGTGTAAGGCGCCTCGGCATAGTCGATTGTAACAGGCATATACTTGTACCAGCCCCTGAGAGCGATGGGCCTGCCAGTGAAGCGATATCCCCACTTGAGGGCGGCACCCATACCGGAGAGGCCGACGAATTCGCCCAGATAGATGTTACCGGCGGCGAACTTGATGACAGCGTAGGAGCTCTCCAGCCTCGCGGCCTTTCCGCTGACCACGTCGCTTGTCTCGGGCGTGGTGGGAACAACGCTGAACGATGCAGTACCGGGGTTGGCGGTGTCCCATACCTTCTCTGAAGAGGAAGCATTGGGATACCAGGCTTTCCCGCTCTGGTACCAGGAATCGAACGAGAGGTTGGGCACGGTGGGGGTACCTTCGGTGGTGAAGGATATCTCCGGAAGATCCTTGCCGCCGGCAAGGTCCGCGGCCGAAACGGTGCGGAAGACGTAGGCGGTGGAGGCATCCAGGGAATGAACCTCGGCCGTGATCTTGCGGGTTGCGTCGTTGTAGCTGATCAGGCCGTCGGCATCGGTCCAAGATGTCTCCGAGGCCTTCCTGTACTGGATCCTAAGTCCTTCGGGACGGCCGTCGGTATACCATTCCCCGCTGAGGATGGCGAACTTGGCCCATGCCTCGGCGCTCACGCTGCGGGCCTCTACAGGAGGTATTATGCTGAGGTTGTAGTTCACCTGGTTGTAGGCGTTGCGGGTATCTATCAGCGTGGTGCTGAAAGTATACTTGCCCACGGGCAGCGAAGATATGAAAGCCGTAAGGTCGACGGTCACCACATCCGTGGAACCGAAGGTGACCTTTGAGCAGACAACTCCCGCGGACTGGATGTCGGTGAGGTCCTGGGCCGTCACAAGGTCGGTCCACTGGGGAAGTCCCGCGGCGGTCAGACCAGCGCTGGCATGCTGGATCACGAGCGACGCGATTCCCCTGGAAGCCTCGAAGGAAATCTTCCTGCTGTCGGTATTGCCCTCGAGGATGGTGAGCTCGTTCGTGAGCGGGAAATCGGCGGTGGTGATGGGCTTACCGTCGCTTCCGAAGTCCATCTTCAGCTTGTACTCGCTGTACACGGTGGTCTCGTCCACTATTATGGTGAGGGTGAATCCACCGGAAGTGGGAGCGTCGTCGGTGAGGGAGAACTTGAAATGGTAGTGCTGGTTGGCCTTTACACCGGTGACCGCATGGGGACCGTTGTGGTAGGTAACCCCGTCGGCATTGACCATGTTGAGTTCATAGTTCAGGGTGCCGGTGACGGCGAAATAGGCCGTATTCCCTATGGTCGAAGAAGTGCTGGCGAACACCAGCGCCTCACCGTTGCCGTTGTCGATGGTAACGCGGTAATCGTTGAAGAACTCGGGAATGGGATCCTCGAACTCCACTGTCACCATGGTGTTGGTGAGCGAGCATGTTATGGTGGCAGTGTTCACCTGCTCGGGCTTGACCATGACCGAGGTGGAACCGCTGTAGCGGGGACTGCCCCACGAAGCCGTGGATTCCTGTCCCGAGACGGCCGTTATGGTATACCTTCCGGCAGCTACCGGAAGAGGGTTGTCAGCAAGGGTACGGTAATCATCCACCGTATAGCTGTGCACTCCGTCCTCGCCCACTATCGAGAGCGAGAATGTCATGTCGGCCGACGGAGCCTCACCGCTTTTGACGATGATCTCGGGGTCGTCGGTCCCGACATTGACCGCCAGGTAGCCCACGGCACCGTCGCGAGCTTCCCTTGCGCAGGAAAGCATCATCAGCGCGGCTCCGAGGACCGGAAGGAGGCCTTTTTTAATTGGAATTCTCATCTTTGCGGTTTTTGATTAGAGTGTATAGAATACGATGGGTTTCTCAAGGACCTGGTCCTTCTCGTCGGTGACCTTCAGGGTGAACACGTGCTGTGTGCCGGATTCACTCGGGTACATCGAGATGAGCGGGACGAGGGTGGAGATGGAGAACAGTACTGACTCCTTGCCCACAAGCTGCTCACCCACAGGGACTCCCACGTTGCCGAGAACCCCCATGATGGTGGTGTCGTTGATGAGGTCCATGTCATAAGGGCCGTCATCGGGGTACTTGTAAGACATGTTTCCGACCATCTGGGCGATCACGGAAGAAAGGACCGGTGAATCCACCGAGACGATGAATCCCTTGATCTTCTCGGGCGCGTTGATGAGTATATTCACATCCATCTCGGAAGCGATGGGCGTGGGGGCGAACTCCGGATTGGCTTCCCAGCTCATCGTAGGAGCGGTTGAAGGTCCCGGAGGATCGATGGGATCGTCTCCGCCCGGTTCGTCGCCGCCCGGCTCTCCGCCGTCGACGGGGACCTCGGCCCAGCCGTCCACGTAAACGCTCTGGTCACGCTCGTTGACGGAATCGTCGATACTGATGGAAATGGTACCCTGGCCGGTGACCCTGGCATCGAGGGTGATTACGTGATGGTCCCTGGCAGCAACCTGGCTCACAGCAAGTTCGGCGTGGCATTCGCTGTTGTCCACGGCCCTGTAGCCGTCGACCTTGACCATCAGGGGCGCAACCGAGAAGTAGCCCTCCTTGCCGGAGTCCACGGCCTCCTTGTCCCATACCAGGGAAAAGTCAGCGACGTCGGATGCGGTCCAGGAGGATGAGTTGGTGACTGTTACGGTATAATCCGACAGTTCCTTCTTGAAATTCTCGGAAGGGACCAGGGAGACCTTCATGTTGGCGAGCGTGCATACGAGCCCCACTGCCGTCGTCTCTCCGGCCTTTATGGTGAAATTGGCGCTTCCGCTGTACACCGGCTGGTCGAAAGCGGCCGGAAGGGTGTAAGGGGAAGTGGCGGTTATGGTATAATCCCCGCTGCCCAGATCAAGCTGAAGGGGCATGCTCCCGAACCTGGGATAGTTGCAGCTCCAGCCGTCGGAAGGACGGGTGATGTCGATAACGAATTCGTTGACGTCGGAATTGGTGGCCCTGGTCTTTATCTGGTACGATCCGTTGGAAGAAATATTGAGCTCGAGGACACCTTTCCCGACAGGTTCCGAGGCAGGCTTCCGGCAGCCGCAAACGACTGCGGCGGCGAGCATTACGGAATATATGATGGTTCTTTTCATGATTCTACTGGTATAACATTTCTACGTTGTCAAGATATAGGATATTGCCTGCATGGATCTTATGCTCGCCGCTGAGGGTCTTCACGGTCACGCTCCGGTGATTGTTGTCCACGGCGCTGCGGCAGGACATGAATGAAAGCCTTATTCCGCCGGCCTTGCGGTTTGTGACGGAATAGCTTATGGGCAGGGTAAGCGCGGTCCAGGAACCGACCGACGAGGTCTGGTTGTTGGAAGTGGCCTCACCTATCCTGTTGCCCTCGGAATCGAGTATCTCCGCATGCACGTAGAACGGCTTGGAGTTATTGCAGTTGAATTTATACATGAAACGGAGCGACGCCGGACGGTTGGAGAAGGACATTCCCTCCGAAGTCTTAGCCCAGTTGCCGTACACCTGATTGTTGGCCTTTCCAAGGAAAAGCTCTCCCACATGGTAGCTGCCGTACAGGATTTCCGATGCGAGGTTATCCTCGGCGACGGTGGCTATCTGGACATAAGTCCCGTCATAGGCCCCGTCCTGCGAAACCGCCACGGTGGGGTATGACTTGTAATCCTGGTACGCCACGGTGGCACCTTCACGGATGCTCACGGGGCTGTTCACCGCCCAGACCTTGGCGCCGCTGTCACTGTAGAGCTGCCACCAGGTAATGGTGAACGAGGATATTACGTATCCGAGCACCTCAGCTGTGGGAACGCTGGTGGCCTGTTCGGTATATTCGCTGAACCCGCTGTTGGGGACCTGCTCCGGATCCTCCGTCTTGATGGTGGAGGCGGCGCTGACATTGTCGGGATTGCTGCCGGCCATCACCCTGAAAAGGTACTCCTTTCCGGCGGTAAGGCCGGTGGCGTCGTTGAAATAGACGGTCTTGCCGCTGATGGACTTGTGGTCGACCGTGCTCCAGGAGGTGCCGTCAAGGCTGTACTGGAGTTTGACATCGGCCGAAGGGTCCACGTTATTCACATCGGGGAACACCGCATACGGCGATACCACCTTCCATCCCCAGATATCGTAATCGGCGGCATGTACGGTGGCCGATATGGGCTCGCCGTTGAGATTCAGCACAGCGGTGCTCTCCTTGCCGTGGATATCCTTGAGATTTATGGTGAAAGCGGCGCACTTGGGATTGGACGCCACATAGCCGGAATTGATGCTGAGTGCAGGGATCACGCCGGAAACGTTGACAAAGCCCGAGAGTCCTTCCAGCCTGGCATACCAGGTAATACCGGCCGCCGCAAGCCTGTCGGTCACGGTGGGAGCGGCCTCCAGCAGGTTGACCGATGAAGGCAGGCCAAGGGTACCGGTCAGATAGGCATTGTCGATGGTGAGGGTAGCCTCGGCTATACCGGAATAAGTTCCGAAGGTTACGGTGGCGTCGGCCGTCTTGGCACCCACGCCCACGGGGAAACCGTAATTGAAGGTATTCCCCTTCACTCCCCTGAACGTAAAGAAGGGAGCGTCCTGCGGCAGGGCCGAAGTGGGTACGTCGACATTCTGCTCTACAAGCTCTATCTCATTGTCCACCAAGATGTTGACGTCAAGGAAGCCCTGACGCTCGGTGCAGTCGACATTATATGTGACGAAGTCGTTGGGGCTGTACTCCACAGGTTCGGTCTTGAAGTAGACCTCCTTGTTCACTCCGCCGTCCTGCATTCCGGTTCCGGCCAGCTGGGCGAACACCTCAAGGTATAGGCTGCCGCCCGGGATATAACCGCTGCGCGTCTCGCTGCGGCTGAACCGGACCGATTTCTTGGTAAGGGCAGAGTGACGAACCACTGCGTAGTAATTGGAGTAATACTTCTGGAGATTCTCCCCGAAGTTTACCGCGAGCTTCACGTTCGCAAGTTTGGCCACGGCTTCCACCCTGTCGGGCTGGCGGCCGTTGTCAACAAAGCCGTGAACCGTGAAAGGAGTCTCGGCAAGATAATAGGCCTTGCCGAATCCGGCGCCCAGGGTGTCACCATGGCTCGCAACCATGCGGAATTCCCCGGCATTGAGCTTGATGACCTCATCCTTGGCCTCGTCGTACTTTTTTCTGTAGAGCCTCAGGGCCGAAGAGTTGTAGATCTCCACCCAGAAGCTGTCCACAGGAGGAAGGGTTTCGGCGTCACCGTCGGCCCTCGTTCCCACCGTAACCGTCCTGGGGTCCTGCGAGAGGCTAATTACCACCTCGCCGAGTTCCCCAACGGGAGCGGCCGTCTCTCCGGGCTCGCGGGAGCAGGCCCAGAGGATGGGAAGAGAGAGCAGTGCAGCCACCATTCCAGGCAGTTTCGATGTTCTCATCTTAATTTTATTAATAGTATAAATCATTCTTTCTGGAATAACCAAGTTGCAAAATTAATATTTTTTTTCGAAACCCAAATCTACGCCCCTGAATCGCCGGTTGCCCGGGTGCCATGCTGCAAATTTCCACTTCTTCTAAAAAATTGCTATATTTGTAAATTGGTAAAAACATTAATCTGTAAATGGCAGAGATCAAGAAAATAGACGCGATATACGACGACGACAGCATCAAGCATCTGGAAGACACCGAGCATATCCGTCGGCGCCCCGGCATGTACATCGGGCGCCTGGGCAACGGTGACAACCAGGGAGACGGCATCTACGTCCTCCTCAAGGAAATAGTGGACAACTCCATCGACGAATTCTCGGCCGGCCATGGAAAACAGATCCGCATCACCATCGAGGGACAGGAAGTCACAGTGAGGGACTTCGGACGCGGGATCCCCCTGAATTCCGTGGTCGACGCCACCTCAAAGCTCAATACCGGCGGCAAGTTCGACGACACCGTCTTCAAGAAGAGCGTGGGCCTCAACGGTGTGGGTACCAAGGCCGTAAACGCCTTGTCATCATCGTTTTACGTTGAATCCTTCCGCGACGGGGAGAGTTCTTTCGCGCTGTTCTCGAGGGGTGAGCTGCAGGATTCCGGCAAGAACCCAACTTCCGAACGGAACGGCACGCTGGTAAGGTTCACCCCCGATGTGGAGATGTTCGGGAAGTTCGCCTTCAACATGGACTTCGTGGAGACCATGGTAAAGAACTGGTCGTACCTCAAGAAAGGGCTGACCCTGGTTCTGAACGGCACCCCGTACAAGTCGGAAAACGGCCTGCTGGACCTCGTCAACGAGAACATGTCCGAGACTCCGCTCTATCCGCTGATACACCTGGAAGGGGAAGACATAGAAGTCGTCCTCACCCACGGCAACAGCTACGGCGAGAACATAACATCCTTCGTCAACGGCCAGAACACCCGCGACGGGGGCACCCACCTGGCCGCTTACAGGGAAGCTATCGCAAAGACTTTCAAGGAGTTCTATAAGAAGAACTACGCCCCTGAGGATATCCGCCAGGGTGTTGTGGGAGCCATTGCCATCCAAATCCAGGAGCCAAACTTCGAGGGTCAGACCAAGACCAAGCTCGGCTCCACCTACATGTGGGAGAAGCAGGTCAAGAATTCCGACGGCGGAATCAAGCGGGGCGAGGACGGATCGGCCGTAATAGACCGCGGTCCGAGCATCCGGAGCTTCGTGAACGATTTCATCGGGAAGGCCCTGAACGACTACCTCCACATGCACACCGACATCGTCCCGGTGATCGAGGAAAAGATCAAGGCGTCGCAGCAGGAAAGGGAGGAGATTTCCGGAATCCAGAAAAAGACCCGGGAGCGCAACCGCAAGGCAAACGTCTACAACCGGAAGCTGCGCGACTGCCGCTACCATTTCAGCGACCGCCTGCCCAAGAACAAGGAGGAAGAAGCCGAACGCTCCAGCATTTTCATCACCGAGGGTGACTCCGCGAGCGGAACCATCACTAAGGTACGCAACGCCAACAACCAGGCCGTCTTCTCTCTCCGCGGAAAACCCATCAACTGCTACAAGGAAAGCCGGAAAAAGGTGGCCGAGAACGAGGAACTCAACCTTCTGATCAGCGCCCTGGGCGTGGAGGACGACCTCGACAATCTCCGTTACAACAACATCATAGTGGCCACCGATGCCGATGACGACGGGATGCACATCCGGATGCTGGTGCTGACCTTCTTCATGAAATACTACCCCGACCTGATCCGCCGCGGGCATGTCCACATACTCCAGACTCCCCTGTTCCGGGTCAGGAACAAGAAGGAAACCAGGTACTGCTACTCGGTGGAAGAGAAGGAGGAAGCGGTGAAAAAGCTCAAGACCGGGGTTGAGATAACCCGTTTCAAGGGCCTCGGCGAAATTTCCTCGAACGAATTCGTGGATTTCATCGGCGAGAACATGAAACTGGACCTGGTGAAACTCTCCGACGAAGAGTCCATCACCGACATTATGGAGTTCTACATGGGCGACAACACCATCCAAAGGCAGAACTTCATCAGGCAAAACCTCCGCAGCGAGGAGGAATTGGAAGATGTAAACATCTGATTTATGGGAAAGTACAAAACTTCATACAGTAAAGGATGGGCGAACTTCTGCCTTTGGCTCCTCCATAGGATGGGCTGGGAAAGGGTAGGCGGCCCGATGACCGAGCCCCGCGCCATTGTGCTGGGAGTTCCCCACACCAGCTTCTGGGACTTTGTGATATCCTACCTGTTCTACACCTCCCTGGGAAAGGTGGCCCACGTGATGATAAAGAAGGAGCTGTTCTTCTGGCCCCTCGGGCCGATCCTCCGCGCCTGCGGCTGCATCCCGGTTGACCGCTCCTCCGCCTCGACCATGGTCCGAAGCGTCATCTCCATAATGAACGAAGAGGAGACCTTCCACCTGGCCATAGCCCCGGAAGGGACCCGCTCGCCCGTAAAGCGCTGGAAAACCGGTTTCCACCTCATTGCAAAGGAGACCGGCGCCGCCGTATACATGGGATTCTTCGACTGGGGGACCAAGAAGGTCGGCTGCGGCGAAAAATTCACCATTACCGACGACCCCAAGGCCGACATGCAGGCCATTCAGCAGCACTATGAGCAGCTTGGCCTTGTGGGGAAGCATCCTGAAAAATACATAACTCATTGACAGTCATGCGCAGTCCTTACAAGACCAGACAGAAATCCAGGGAAATCAACTGCACCAACCTGGGTTGGCTTTACCAATATTCCACTAAGAAATATGCCAAGCGGAAAATGTCGCAGTTCACCGACGGCAGCCAGGCCTACACCTACGCGAGTTTCAGGCAGACCTGCGAGGCCCTGTCACAGAGGCTGCTCCGGTTTGGCATAAGCGCAGGAGACAAGGTGGCCATACTGTCCCAGAACATGCCCAACTGGACCGTCGCCTTCTTTACGGCCACTGCTTACGGAAGGGTTGCGATCCCCATCCTCCCCGACAGTTCCGAGAACGAGGTGACCAACATCCTAACCCACTCGGAGAGCAAGGTTATATTCATCTCCAAGAGGTGCCTTCCGAAACTCAGCAGGGAGTGCATGGATTCACTGGTGCTTGTCGTTGACATAGAGACGTTTACCTTCATCAAGAAGGACCGGAACGCCTTCCAGTGCGACGGCTATGCCAAGACACCCGAACCCGACGACCTGGCAACGATTATCTATACCTCCGGAACCACCGGCCATGCCAAGGGAGTCATGCTCAGCCACCGGAACCTCGCCCACAATATCATAGAGGCCCTCAAGGCCGAATACTGCACCCAGAAGGACCGGTTCCTTTCCATCCTGCCCATGGCCCATGCCTATGAGATGAGCCTGGCTTGCCTGTATCCCATCTTCGTGGGCGCCTGCGTCTATTACATCAAGAGACCGCCCACACCCAGCATCCTGATGGAGACCATGGCAAAGATACGCCCCACAGTGATGTGCGCCGTCCCCCTGATAATAGAGAAGGTCTACAAGAACAGCATAATGCCGACTGTAGCAAAGAGCCGGGTGCTTTCATGGATGCGGGACAAGACACCTCACATTTTCCACTGGCTGGTGGGCAAGAGGCTCTACAAGTCCTTTGGCGGGAAACTCCATTTCTTTGGGATAGGCGGCGGAAAGCTGGACCCGGTTGTGGAGGAATTCCTGAAAAAGTGCCGCTTCCCCTATGCCATCGGCTACGGCCTCACGGAATGCGCCCCTCTGGTGTCCAACGCCATGGTAGGGCGGACAAAGGTGGGCTCGATAGGCATAGCCTCATTCCAGGTGGAGGTCAAACTGGACAACGTGGATCCCGCCACAGGCGAAGGCGAGATAGTCTGCCGTGGTGAGAACGTCATGCTGGGGTACTACAAAGACCCGGAAAGGACCCTCCAGGTAATAGACGACGAGGGCTGGTTCCGGACCGGCGACGTGGCTTCCGTGGACAAGGACGGCTACTACTTCATCAAGGGCCGGCTGAACAATACCATAGTGGGACCTTCCGGCGAGAATATCTATCCGGAAGAGATAGAAATGGTCCTGAGCGACATGGAAGGCATTGCCGAGTCGCTTGTTATGGAGCGCGACGGCAAACTCGTGGCCCTTGTCAAGTTCGACGACAACGTGCTCAACTGGGACCAGGCCTATGAAGACAAGTTCTTCGAGAACCTCAACGCCCGCAAACAGGCGGTGATGGAATTCATAAACAAGAAGGTTGGAAAGAATTCCAAGATCAACGAGGTGGACGCCATGAAGGAGCCGTTTGAAAAGACCGCTACCGGAAAGATCCGCCGCTTCCTCTACAGGAACTTCAGGAGCGAAGAACCCAGGAAAGAGGACAAGGATCAGGAATAATCACAAAAAAGGAGGGCGGCCCGCTTGGGCCGCCCTCACCAGTATCTCCAGAAGGGAATTACTCGGCTACGACGTTGAATGTGAATTCAGCGCTGACAGCCTTGTAAACCTTCACTGCCGCCTGGTAGCTGCCGAGCTCCTTGACATCTTCAGGAAGGGTGATGTCCTTCTTGTCGATCTCGATTCCCTTGGCTGCGAGAGCCTCGGAAAGCTGGGCTGCGGTAACTGAGCCGAATATCCTGCCGGACTCGTTCACCTTGACGGCCACATCAACTGATGCAGCGGCTATCTTGGCTGCAAGGGCCTCGGCGTCGGCGACCAGCTTGGCCTCCTTGTGGGCCCTCTGGCGGACGGTCTCCTCGTACTGCTTCTTCACGGAAGCGGTGGCAACCGTTGCAAAGCCCTGGGGAACCAGATAATTGAGGGCGTAACCTGCCTTTACATTTACGATATCACCGGCCTCGCCGAGATTCGTAACACTTTTCTTAAGCAAGATTTCCATAAGGCGCATTATTTAAGAAGGTCGGTGACATAAGGAAGGAGTGCAAGGGAGCGGGCCCTCTTGATGGCCTGGGAGACCTTCCTCTGGAATTTGAGGGAAGTACCGGTGATACGGCGGGGTAGAATCTTGCCCTGCTCGTTAAGGAACTTCTTGAGGAACTCGGGATCCTTGTAGTCGACGTACTTGATGCCTGCCTTCTTGAAACGGCAGTATTTCTTCCTCCTGACCTCTACGGTAGGGGGATTGAGATAGCGGATTTCTGAATTTTCCTGTGCCATGATTATTCCTCCTCTTGATTACTCGTTGGTCTCCGCGGGTGCGGCGGGTGCTTCTTCGGCGGCAGCGGCCTTGGAGGCCTTGCCTGCCCTTCTCTTCTCGGCGTATGCCACGGCATCCTTGTCAAGGGCTACGGTGAGGTAACGCAGGACCCTCTCGTCACGGCGATACTGGATCTCGAGGGTGTTGACAAACTGAGGATCGGCCTTGAATTCTATGAGATAATAGAATCCCGAGGTCTTGTGCTGGATAGGATAAGCGAGCTGGCGCAGACCCCAATCCTCTTCGTACACGACTTCGCCACCATTGTCCTTGATGAGATTGGTGTACTTCTCTACCGCTTCCTTCATCTGGGCCTCAGACAAAACGGGAGTTGCAATGAAAACGGTTTCGTACTGGTTGATCATTTTTTGATAAATAATTGTTTATAAATAATTTACAGTCCTCCTTGGAACCATGGGGGCCAAAAAGGACTGCAAATATAGCAATTATTTGGATAATTCCAAAACTATTTCCCGGGAACATTCACAAGTACCGCCTTGAGATACTCCCATGTCCGGGCAACGGTGTCGATCTTCAACTTCTCGTCAGGAGAGTGGGGATACTTGATGGTGGGTCCTATGGAAACCATCTCCCAGGCGGGATACTTGGCTCCCATTATGGCGCATTCGAGTCCGCCGTGGGTGGCCATTATCTTCATGGGGTAACCGTAGACCTTCTGGAACTGTTCCATCATCACCTTGTTCATGGGCGTGTCCAGCTTGGGAGTCCAGCCGGAATAACCGCCGGCAAAGGAAACCTCGGCACCTGCGAGGTCGAACAGGCAGCGGACCTTGTCGGCCAGGGCGGCCTTTGCGCTGTCCACCGCACTCCTCATGAGGGAATGTACCGTGAGATGGCCCTTTACGGTACGCACGATGGCCATGTTGATGGATGTCTCGGTGAGGCCCTCCATGGTACGGCTCATCCTCTCCACGCCGGAAGGGCATGCCAGCATCGCCTTGACGGCCTTCAGCATCACGTTCTCCTGGATATACCTGGCGGCGGGTTCCTTATCCTTCACCAGCGACATGGCGGCGGAAGGGTCGCTCTCGGCATACTCGGCCTTGACGGTGGCGAAGACGGCCTTGACGGTATCCTTCACCTTCTTCTCCAGGCTCTCGGGGACCAGGAGCGAGACCGTGGCCTCGAAAGGAATGGCGTTCCTGAGGGAACCGCCCGTGAAATCGGCGACCTTCACGCCGAACTTCTCGATGAGCGGAAGCAGTATCCTGGCGGCCACCTTGTTGGCGTTGGCCCTGCCCAGCGAGATGTCCATGCCGGAATGTCCGCCCTGCAGGCCGCTGATCTTCAGGGTATAACCGGAATAACCGTATTCGGTCCTGTACTGGCGGTACTTGAAGTCCGCGGTTACGTCCAGGCCGCCCGCGCAGCCCACGCAAAGCTCGCCCTCCTCCTCGGAATCGAGGTTGATGAGGATGTCGCCCTTGAGGACGCCGGGACGGAGCAGGTTGGCTCCGGTCATCCCCGTTTCCTCGTCATATGTAGCCAGAACCTCGATGGGGCCGTGCTGCACCGAAGGATCCTCCAGGACAGACATTGCGAGCGCCAGGCCGATACCGTTGTCGGCACCGAGGGTTGTCCCGTCGGCGGTGACCCACTCTCCGTCAATCATGGTACGGATGGGATCGGTGAGGAAATCGTGGCTGGTGGCAGCCGTCTTCTGGGGGACCATGTCCATGTGCCCCTGGAGGATCACTCCCCTGCGGTTCTCAAATCCAGGCGTGGCCGGAGCGCGGAAGATGATATTGCCGGTCTCGTCCCTGAATGTCTCCACGCCATGGGCCTTGCCCCAGTCAAGAAGGAACTGCTGGGCCTTTTCCTCATGCTTGGACGGACGGGGAACCTGGGTCAGCGAATAAAAGTTACTCCAAACTACTTTGGGTTCTAAATCTTTGATAGTCATAGTGTTGATATTGATTACGATTTATCTTGCGATCCTTGCGGGTACCGTGGACTCGCGTCCGAACTGGTAAACGGGTATCCTTGCGGTCAGAAGCGGAGTCCCGCCCTCGGTGAGACGGACGCTGCACACTGACGGAATGCGGTAGTTCAGGAGGGAGGCCTTTCCGGTTGCCTTTGCATCGGCATCCGACGACTCGGGCACCTCCGACGCCTCGAACTCCAGGAAATAGGGCCGGCCTTCATAGCTGTCGGCAGGGACCAGGCCCATGGAATCGGAAATCCGGAATGCCGTGTACACCCGGCTGCGGTCCGATGCAGAGGGGGTTATGTCAAACCACCGGTGCTGGGTCTCCTTTACGGTATAGCCGGTGAACATGGTGAGGTATTCCTCCTCCACCCTGGTAAGTTCCGCAATCGCACTGCCGAGGGCCTCCCCGCTGAAGGTGGCATCGGTGTCGCCGACCGTTATGTTGAACTTCTCCTTCCTTGCCTTGAGAATGATCTCGGCGGCCTCCTGGGCCCTCTTTTCCATGGTCTTTTCAACAATCACGTCCTGCTGGACGGCCACCCTCGAGAAGGAGGTGTCGGTCTGTACGGTCTTGTAGAGCGTCCTGGTCTCGGTGGTGAGGGCCGACGTCACACCCTTGGTGTTGAAATCAGCCTTCTGGGGAGCCGGGAAACGCCAGCGTACTTCACTTGACGTGACATCCGGTCCAAGTGAGACGAGTCCCTGGGCCGAAAGGGCCAGCACAGAAGCCGATGCACCGAACGGGACGGAATAGCGCTTGCTCTGGTCGGCCTCGACGTACGGGATAAGTGCCACGGAGGTGATATAGGCCGAGGTCCCGTCTTTCTGACGGACGTCCATTCCCAGGTACTTCTTGGCGTATGCGGCATATGGGCCGGCAAAGAAAACCTCCCTCACGGCTTCCACTTCCAGGGTAACGGTGGTGGAAGGAAGGGCATAAGTCGTTATCCCTGAAGGGTCTCCCTGTGCGCTGAGCGACAGAGGCAGGGCGAGTGCCAATGCAAGGGTAAAGAGTGTCTTTTTCATTATTTCCATCTTTTGTGCGACCAGAGGTAATTGGAAGGGTCGGCCTTCACCGTCTCCTCCATGAGGCCGTAGTATTTTCTCATTATCTCTTCCGGAGTGGAAGCCGATGCGTCTTCGCAAATCGGGACGAGGGTTATTTCATAGTGTCCCCTGCCGTTCCGGCGCCAGTCCATGAACACCACGCCCATCCCCATCTTGCATGCAAGCGAAGCCCCTCCGGTCATGGCCATGGTGGGCTGGTTGAGGAAGGTTCCCACGTCATAGCCGGTGGCGTAGCGGTAGGGATACTGGTCCGTATTGAATATATAAAGGTATTTTTCCTTACGGTGCGACACGGCATACCTCAGCACGTTCCGGCTTTCAACATAACCGTCAAAATCAAGGTCCAGCATGGCAGCGCATCTTCCACGGCCTACCACCTTGTCCCAGAGCTTGTTTGACAGAGCCTTGTAAACCACGCACAGCTTTGACTCGTCAAACGCCCACGGCCCGGCGTAATTCTCGCAAAAAATGCCGCCGTTAAGTTCCCAGTTGCCGGCATGGCCGGTAAGGGCCATCACTCCGGGACGTGTACGGTAGAGCTCGTTGATGACTTCAGGATTAACGTAAGTAACTATCCGTGAATCATGTATGCGCTTCCGGCCCCGTCCCTTCCGGTTACCTGCAAACCAAATCATCTCTGCTATCAGTTCCCCGAAATGGGTATAGAAACCATCCTTTATCTTCTTGATTTCATCGTACTTCTTTTCGGGGAAACTCCTTGCGATGTTTGCGGTCACTACATCCTCCCTGTAGTGGACGACTTTCCCGAGGACCCAGGCGAAAACCCTGCCCCAGAAATAGTGCCATCCAAGCGGTAAACGGCCTGCCAGATAAAAGAGGCCGTTGACGATCGACGTGCCGAATCCCAGTTTATCAGTCTTCATACAAATGACAAATATATAAAAATAAAGCGAAGAAACTGCCCCCAAAATTTGTTTTTCAAAAATCATTGCGTAAATTTGCAGTCCCAATGCGGAATCTGGATGTGGCGCAGTTGGTAGCGCACCTGGTTAGGGACCAGGAGGTCGCTGGTTCAAGTCCAGTCATCCAGACACTGATAAAGCACTTACGGAAACGCAGGTGCTTTTCTTATTGCTTGTGAAGTCCACCGAAAATTGCTAACTTGCAGCGTTTATAACTGGATCTACCCGATATGAAAAAGCTGCTATCCCTCGTTTCCGTCTTGGTTTTCATCCTGGCGGCTTGTGACAAGGATCATCCAACAACAGATTTTCCCCCTGACAATCCGACCGTTATTTCCGGTCCTGGCTGGCTGGAACTTCCGGAGATTTACAAGATTGACGGATTTAAGTTCTTCAGCCACGATGGCACCTTGGACGGAAGGAAAATCCGCAACTGGTCGTTCTATTGGGATTTTGACAACCGCGTATCCAGCTGGGTGGCATATCCGCTTTATGAATCCATCTTCTCAGGCGCATCCCGCACCGACGAATGGGGCTACGATCCACTTCTTCCGGCCTCCCCGCAGCAGAATGTGTCCGGCGGTTACAAGGACGGCAACAATGGATGGTATGAGCGGGGGCAGCAGATTCCCTCTTCTGACCGTGCCGGTTATGAGCTGAACAGTTCCACCTTTTACGGGACAAACATAGTACCCCGGAACCCGGACTTCAACGGCGGCCTCTGGGCCAATCTTGAAAAAAAGGTCCGTTCCTGGGCGAGCGAGTCTGATACCTGCTACGTCATCTCCGGCTGCATCACCAAGGGGGCACAATACTATGTCATCGACCGGTCCGGCAACAACGTGACCGTTCCTACGGCTTTCTTCAAGGCTGTTCTCCGCTACAGCCGGCAGTCAAGTGTCGGGACGGACGGCTTCTGCGCAGCAGGCTTTCTCTTCGACCACGAAGAGTATAGCCAGAGCGGCAAGTGCTCTCTTAAAGTCAACAAGAGTATGAGCATGTCCGTAAAGGATCTTGAGGGTGTACTCGGATTCAGACTCTTTGTCAATCTTGGCAACGCCATCGGCGAAGAGAAAGCAGCCATCGTCAAAAGGGAAAACCCCCAGAATAATAATTGGTGGTGGAAATAGTATTTCTGATGCTCTCCAAACACAGAATTGCAAAAGATCAGAAATATTTGCAGGAATCGCTACAAGAATGCTTATATTTGTGAAAAGCAAATACTGACTTCATGAAAAAGCTTTTCTTCCACCTTGCGGCACTTCCGCTGCTCCTGTGTGTTTTCATGGTGTTTTCCTGCAAACCGGCCGGGACGGACGATCCTGACGCCGCACCCACAAAGGGCCTGAGATTCAGATGCTTCACCCCCAATGGAGGCCTCCCAGAAGCCGTGAACGTAGGGAAGGAAGTGGCTTTTCCGGCCCTTTTCGGATACGGCAAGACAATTCGGGTCGTGTTCTATGTCACGGAGGCAGATGACGGAATCCCGCTCCAGGACGATGTGGAATCCCATTACACGGTTGTAAGCAAAGAAGCCGATTCAGGAGTTTTGGATATGGAGGAGCAAGACCTCTACGTGGAACCATTGGGAGGAAAAGTATGCGGCCAGTACGTCTTCAGGTTCCTCAAACCCGGCACGGCAACCGTCACCCTGAAATATGACGACGGTGCGGGGAAGGTACTGGAGAAGACAGTGAAGGTGACGCTCGAAAACAGTCCTCATGAACTGGCCGTGCGCTGGGGCGTGGGCGACCGCCACGTTGTAGCATCTATCCCATATGAGGAGCCCATCGATCTGTCTCCATACGGCTCAGGGCCTTGGACACTGTGGTTGAAAGTATACGACAAATCCTTGGCGAAGGATCTGAGGGACGGAACTTTCTCTTTCGATCCCGACAACGACGACCCGTATTCCAATGCCATTTTTGAAGGCAGTATGGAATCGCCGGTAGCATCGTATCCGGATATGGAGGTATTCCATATCAAGGTCACAACGCGGGGACATACCGGTATGGGTATCCGTTACAGCGGTGAATTCGGTGAATTCCACCAGACGGTCCATTTCTACAGCCAACTCCAGCTGGAACTCGCCGAGTCCCCTGATGCCGGATCATATTTTACGGCGGACAAGCTGAAAATAAAACTCTCCTCCGGAGCCAAATCCCTGTACATCAGAAATCCGGAACGTGGAAAGAGCCAAAGCATCAACCCTTCAGCACTGAAATTGTCGGACGGCAAGGCCTCGGTGGCGGAGCTGAAACTCTCCGATGACGAAAAGGCCCTGGTATTCACTCCCAAGGCTGCCGGAACAACAACCTGGAAGATATCCTACAACTATTACGAAACTACCCTGGAAAGGAGCATTGAAGTAACGGTGGAATAGAATTGGCTATTCCCACTCGATTGTGCCGGTGGGCTTGGGCGTGAGGTCATACAGGACGCGGTTCACGCCGGGGACCTCGGTCACTATGCGCCTGGTTATGTGATGCAGCAGAGGATAAGGGATCTCCTCTATGGTGGCTGTCATCGCATCGCGGGTGTTAACGGCACGGATGATTACCGGCCAGTCCCAGCTGCGCTTGTTGTCCTTCACACCCGTGGACTTATAATCGGGAACCACAGTAAAATACTGCCATACTTTGCCCTCCAGGCCGTTTTTGGCAAACTCTTCACGCAGAATGGCATCGC